>NZ_AYKG01000015.1 GCF_003788585.1 Salinisphaera japonica YTM-1
AATAAAACGCTTGCCGAAATCTCGGTGATATTCAAACATATCTTATGACGACACGCCCTAGAACAAGAGCGCGAAGAACAGCGACACCATCGAGGCGGCCGCCACGCCCATCTGTGGCGGGCGCAGAGCCGCGAAGAAGCCCGGCACCTCGCCGCGCCGCGCCGCGCGTGGATCCAGTACCGCGATACCGGCAAAGCCCAATCCACACAGCAGGACGGCGATAATGGCATAGGGCATGATGAAGATCACCAGCCCCAGCGCGAACAACAGTCCCATCGTCAGCAGCTGAGCCGGCTGCGGCCCGCCCTCGGTGAAAAAGCTCAAACCGCGTCGCACGCCGGCCAGGAAGAAGAACAGGATTGCCGACCAGTAGATGGCGGCCGTCACAAGAAACGCCAGCGTCAGCGGCCCGACGAACCACACCAGAATGCCTGCGATCACCAGCGGTGCCATCGGCAGATAACCCAGTACCAGGCTGCGTGTCGGAATCTGGTGATCGGAAGTGTCGTACATGAAAGCCAACGTGTGAGAGGGACTAATCGAGCATACCGTCTTGCGTGCAATCTAACACTGCCCGGCGCCTGGGTTGTCGCTAGTGAAAAGCCACTGCCCAGCTGTCTTCGGCGATCTCGACCGTGCGCGCGATATCGGCGTCGGGAATGGCCGAGGGGTCACCTTTTTCCAACGGGTCATAGTGATAGACAAACAGACGCGAGGCGAAAGCGGAAAACGGCAGACTGGCCTCGCCGAAGAACTCGCCGTGGCCTTCGGTGGAGGTGACCACACCCTTGCCCCAGTCCTGGCCGCTGTCGTTGTTCGGGTTGAAGAAATAGACCCGCATCACGCCGGTGGGGTCACGCCCGATACGCAGGATGGTAATGGCATGGCGCCCGATATAACGCGCCGCGCTGTCGGTGGCCGCGATGCCGGCCGGTTGCGGATGAACCACCGGCAGGTTGTTGTTGTAATCCGGGTGATAGCTGGCATAGAACTGACGCACGAAATCCGCATGATCGACGATCCTGTCGGTCGCCGGGTCCGCCACGACACGAAACCCCTGGCCGACCCACCAGCCGTAGAACTCGGGGTGAATCCAGCGGTGTAGATCATCGTCGCGTGGCCCGCACAGCCGGCCCATCTCGATATAGATCCGGTCCAGATGCGGCACCAGAATCATCGACACCGGGTCGACGTCCAATGGCCGTGTCTTGGCCAGCCCGTCGGCCAGGCCTTTCGAGGATACGGTCTGGCCCTCGAAGCGAAAGAGAATCTCCTCGTCGCGCGCGGCCCAGGCCAGTAGCTGAAGCAGGTAATCCGGATCGTTGGCGGCCCACATCGAGACCCCGATCACCGACTGACAGGTCGGGTTGTTGCCCTGGCCCACGCCCAGGGGTTGGCCCAGTAGCGACAACACGCCGGCCAGCAGGAATTGCCGCGGTGCCAATGCCGTGCCAAAAGCGCTGGCAAGCGTCGCCTGAGTCTCGGCGGACAGGGGCAGCTGAATCTGGCGCCACAGCCCGGCCGAGACCGGGCTGCTGTAGAGCACCCCGCGCTCGAGCAGACAGGCCAGACCGTAGACCGCCTGTGCGGTCTCGACGTGAATACATTCATCGATCAGCGTATGTACCAACAGCTGATAACAGCCCAGGGCATCGCGCCCGGTGGTCGACAGGCCCAGGGCGACCGGGATCAGCGCGTCACCCTCGGCGCCCAGCGCGCGCAGATGCCGCAAGAATACCGCGTGATAATCCGACACCAGGCCCGTCTGGTGAATCGCACGCGCGAAGCCTTCGGCCTCGTCGGTCAGGGCGCCGGGCATCATTTCCGTCAGCCGGGTGGCATAGGTCACGATGCCGGGATCCTCGGCACAGCCCGGGGTGGGCGAGAACAGACAGTTCACCAGGGCCGCCGCCCCGGTATTGTCGGTATCGATCGACGGGTCGTACAGACAGTGCGCGATCTGGATGACCATGCCACGCGCCTGGTCGATATCGATCGGGCGCTGATCGAGAATCCGCCAGACCTCACGCACCAGGCTGTCCAGAATGCTTTCGTAGCCCATCGTGGCCAGCTCAAAGGCATAAAGCGCGGCCACGGCCTCGCCCAGGCCATGCGCGCGTTCACGATCGGACTCGTTGAGCCGCCCGCCCATCAGATCCAGGTTGAGCGCCATGACCTGTGTCATGAACTGATGCGCGCGCCGTCGGGTGATGCGTGGATGTTCGTAATCACCCACGGCCACGGCCAGCAGGCGCAGTTGAGACAATGCCTCGATCGTGGTGATCGCCAACTCGCCGGTGCGCAGCGATATCTTGGCGATATCGGCCTGCAGGATCGCGGGCTGATCCCAGTCGGTGCCTGCAAACACCCGCACCGATTCCAGCCGTTTGACACGCTGATAGAGCGCGGCCGGCCCGCCGTCCTCGAGCAGCACCTGACCGGCAGCCGCCAGCACCTGGATATTGCTGGCATCGGGCTGGGCCTGGCGCGCCTGGCCCAGCGCCATGATCGCCTGATCGAGTTGTTTGACGGCAGGGCTGACAGCAGCGGCGGGTGCGGACATAGACAGGCACGGGTTCAAGTGAGGCCGCTTGCAACATGACGCTGCGCTCGGCGCCTCTAATGTACATGCGAACGTCGCGCGCCGCCGGTCTATCGATGCAGCCCGGGTTCAGCTTTCAGACGCCGCCACGATGGCGCGATCAGGCGTCGTCGAGCAGGGCGCGTAGTTCGGCGTTTTCGGCCTCGAGTTCGGCGACGCGAGCCTTGAGTGCCGCGATGTCTTCATCGGCCTCATGCGGGCCGGCTTCGGCGCCGACCGGCACGCTGCGATCGACCTCGCCGGCCAGCTGGTGCATGAACTGCGCCTCCTTGCGGCCCTTGGCACGCGGCAGACGCACAACAAGGCTCGTCTCGGGCGTGTCGTCATCGATCAACGCGCCGGCCGCGGTCGCCACATCATTGTTATCGGCAAACGTATATAGGCGCCCGGCGCGGGCCCGCAGTTCGCCCGGCGTCTGCGCGCCGCGTAACAACAATAGGGTGACGATGGCAAACTGGGCCGACGTAAGCTGGATATCCACGAAACTGGTCGCCCCGCATAGCCGCTGGCGATACTTGGCCACGCCGGTCTTGAAGTTCTCGTCGACCTGAACCAAGCGCCGATCGGCCAGGGCGCGCATGGCCCGCTGCACCTCCGCCTGGGTGAGCGCCATCACCGGATCACGCGCCGATTTCTGATTGGCCGCGTTGGTCAGCGTGTTCAACGTCAGCGGCATCTGATCGGGTGTCGTCACGGATTTTTCCATCAGACAGCCGATCAGGCGGGCTTCGGTTTCAGACAGGTTCGGGAGCATGGCGCGTCGTATTGAGGCTTTGCGCTCATGCTAACGCGTTGCTGGCTTTTATCCGCAGATGGCGGCCGTTTCAGCGCTCGGCGGCTTCGTTCTTTTGTTTATCCGCAGATGACGCAGATGACGCAGATTACGCAGATGGCGGTTAGGCCGCGGGGCTGTGAACGATTCAGGGGCGCCTTGGTTCAAAGGTGCGCTTCGTTGCGAAGAAATAGAGACCTATTTTTCGAGTGAGTCAGAACCGATAGCGCCGAAAAACGGGGCGCCCGTTCAGCCGAGCCGACACCCAGGCCGCCCGTCATCTGCGTCCATCGGCGGATCAATGCCTTCGAGGACTAAAACGAGGCCCGGAACCTGGCAGCGCCTTGAGCGAAAGACGTTTCGACAGTTCAACCGCCAATCTGTGAAATCTGCGTAATCTGCGGATAAAAAGCCGGCCGTATCTCGTGGCCGGCCACGACTCAGAGGAAGGCGCGCTGTCGGTCGCCCCAGGCTTTGAGTTCCAGCAGTAGTTGCAGCTGTTTGGGCTGGCCTTTCACACGCTCCATGAGCGTGGCCACGACCTCGTCGTATTCGTCGAGCGTCAGGCCGCCGTCGGGGGCGAATTCCAGACGTTTGGCCACCCAATTGTTCCAATCGTCTTTTTCGGCCTCGGCCAGGCTGTCTGGATGGTGCCGGGCGCGCCAACGAAACAGAAGCTCGTTCAGGCGGTTATCGGAAAACACGATATCGCCCTCGGCCAGCCGATCGGCGTGAGTGGTATGCACGTCGCGGGCCCTGGCGCGATCGTCGTTGGAGACGAAGCCGTCGTAGAGCGCGGCCTCGGCGTCGGTTTCAGCGTCGAACACACGTGCCTCGAACACGGCGATCGCCTTGGCCTCGACCTCGCCCATGCGGTCATGGATAGCTTTCCAGTGACGTCGGCACTGGTTGATATCCAGGTTGAGCCGGGTGGCTTCGTTGTCGCGCATCATCTCGAAGGGGGCCAGCACCGGGCACTTGTTCACGTGAACGCCCTTGAGCGCAACGCGCGGGGCATCCTCGGGCAAGTCTTCGCTCGGCGTGAAGATCCGGTCGAAGATCTCGTCGGCTTCCAGTTCCAGCAGCGGGGCCGGATCGTGGCGCAGGTCGTAGGTGATGATGCAGTTCTTGTTGACCGGGTGGGCCGCGATCGGCATCACCGGCGACAGACAGCCGTTGGCCGCGCCGAACTTGGCCGAGACGTGCAGGGCGGGCTTGCGGCTGTTCATGTCCAGCAGGGCGCGCGCGCTTTGCTTGTCGCGATGGCCGGTGACCCACTCGAACAGCTTGGGCTGCTTGTCACGAATCAGCCGGGCCAGGTCGATCGTGGCGTGTACGTCGGACAGGGCGTCGTGGGCCGTCTCCTGCATGAGGCCGTTGGCCTGGGCCAGGTGTTCGAGCTTGAAGCTCGGCGTGCCGTCATCGCGCGTGGGCCACTCGATGCCGTCCGGACGTAGCGCATAGGCCAGGCGCACCATGTTGATGATGTCCCAACGCGAACAGCCGTTCTTGTATTCGCGTTCGTACGGGTCATGGAAATTGCGCCACAGCGCGTGGCGCGTGATCTCGTCGTCGAAAGCCAGGGAGTTGTAGCCCACGCTGCACGTGCCGGGCACGGCCATCTCGGCGAGAATCGTGGCGATGAACTGCGGCTCGGGCACGCCGTGTTTCAGGGCGTACTGCGGCGTGATGCCGGTGATCAGTGTGGCCTCGGGGTGGCCCAGCATATCGGCCGGTGGCTGGCAGTAGAGCGTGACCGGCTCGCCGATGATATTGAAATCGGCATCCGTGCGAATACCGGCGAACTGGGCCGGCTTGTCGCGCTTGGGGTCGGCGCCGAAGGTTTCGTAATCGTGCCAGAAGTAAGAGAACTCGCTCATGACCGGCTCATGCCGCGCTCGGATTGGACAGCGCTTCGAGCTCTTCGGCGGCGGCCATCCAGCGGGCTTCGGCCGTGTCGAGCTGGCGCGACAGGGTGGCGCGCTCCTGGGTCACGCGGGCCGCATCCACCGGGTTGCCATAGACGCTGGGCTTGGCCAGCTCGGCGTCCAGGGCCTCGATCTTTTTCGTCAGCCGCGCCATTTCCTCGTCGGCTTTTTTGATCTGGTTCTTGAGCGGCTTTTCGGCCGCACGCTGTTCGGCCGAGCTTTTACGCGCGGTCTTGTTGTCGCTGACCTTGGGTTTGGCCGTTTCCTTGCCTTCCTTGGCAGCGTTCTGGCGCGACAGCCACTTGGCGTAGTCGTCCAGATCGCCGTCGAAGGGTTCCAGCGCACCGTCGGCCACGCGCCAGAGCTGGTCACAGGTGGCATCGATCAGATGGCGATCATGGGCGATCATCACTACAGCACCCGTATAACCGGCCAGCGCGGTTTCCAGGGCGTGGCGCATGTCCAGGTCGAGATGGTTGGTCGGCTCGTCGAGCAGCAGCAGATTGGGTTTTTCGTGCACCACCAGCGCCAGCGCCAGACGGGCTTTTTCGCCGCCGGAGAACGGGGCGATGGGCTCCAGCGCCTTGTCGCCGCGGAAATCGAAGCCGCCGAGGAAGTCGCGGATATGCTGCTCGCTGGCCTTGGGGTCCTGGCGCTGCAGGTGCTGGGCCGCACTGGCCGTGTCGTCCAGCACTTCGAGCTGATGCTGGGCGAAATAGCCGATCTTCAGATACTTGTCCGGCTGGGCCTCGCCGGTCATCGGGGCCAGCTCGCCGGCCAGCAGCTTCATCACCGTGGACTTGCCGGCCCCGTTGCGGCCCAGAATGGCCAGCCGGTCGCCGGGTACGAGCCGCAGCTTGATATCGCCGACCAACGGGTTGCCGTCATAACCGATATCCGCGTCGTCGATACGCAGCAGAGTTTCCGGCAGCCGTTCGGGCTTCAAGAACTGGAAAGAAAACGGTGTGTCCCAGTGGGCGGCCTCGACTTTTTCCATCCGCTCCATCTGCTTGAGCTTGGACTGGGCCTGACGCGCCTTGGTCGCCTGGGCACGAAACCGATCGACAAAGCCTTGCAGCTGGGCCAGCTTCTTCTGCTGGTTTTCATACGCCGCCTGTTGCTGGGCCTTGGCCTCGGCGCGCATCAGCTCGAAGGTGGAATAGTTGCCGGTATACAGGGTGGCGCCGCCGTGCTCCAGATGCAGGGTATGGGTGACCAGGGCATCCAGAAAATCCCGGTCGTGGGATATGACCACGAGCGTGGCCGGATGGGCCGCCAGATATTCCTGTAGCCAGAACACCGCATCCATGTCCAGATGGTTGGTCGGCTCATCGAGCAAGAGCAGATCACAGCGATGCATGAGGGCGGCGGCCAGGTTCAGGCGCATGCGCCAGCCACCGGAGAAATCATCGATCGGCGCATCGTGCGCACTGGGCGCGAAGCCCAGGCCGTGCAGCAGGCGCGCCGCCCGGGCGCGTGCGGCGTAGCCGTCGATCTCGGCCAGGCGGCCGTGCAGTTCGGCCATGGCGTTGCCGTCGCCATCGGCCTCGGCCGTGGCCAGTTTGGCTTCGACGCCGCGCAGCTCGCTATCGCCGTCCAGCACATACTCGATGGCGGGCTGGCTGCCGGCCGGGGCATGCTGGCGCACGGTGGCGATATCCAGATGCGTGGGGATCTCGATATCGCCGGCATCCGGCGTCAGCTCGCCGAGCATCATCGAAAGCAGCGAGGACTTGCCGGTGCCGTTGGCCCCGACGATGCCGACCCGCTGGCCGGCCTGAATCCGCAGATCCACGTCTTCGAGCAGCTTGCGCGGCCCGCGACGCAGGGTGAGGTGTTTGAACGCGATCATGCACGCATTGTAGAGGACTTAAGCTGCAAGCGAGACGCGCGGGCCGATACGAACACGAAAAGCGACGGTTATACTCGCGCTTATGCTGATACTGACTGGCCACCCGCGTTCGGGCACCGAGCTGCTCTTCGAGCTCTGTAGCGCTCATCCCGATATTGAGTTGACGCTGGAATCCGGCGTTTTTCGTTGCCTGGGCGTGCCGGCGTCGTTGTTTCAACTTTCAATGCTGGGGCGTTCGATCGCCCGACGACACGAAACGGTCTTCCGGCTCGATCAGAACAACAGGACGCGTTGGCAACGCCTGCAGAGCCACCGGTTCATGGCCGGCATCGCGCGCGACGTCGCGGGGCGTCAAAAAGGGCTGGTAAGCGCGGATGATATCGGGGCAGCCTTGCACCGAGCGTGGCCGCATGCACGCATCGTCGGCGACAAGTTTCCGGATTATGTGTTCAATCTCGGCCCGCTCGTGGACGCGCCGACAATGAAAACCATCGTTATAGAACGCGATGGGCGCGACGTCGTAGCCTCGTATCTGGCGCGCCTGTCCGGTGGGTGGGCGGATCTTCCCGTATTTGGCGCGTGGCAAGACGCTGCCTCGATCGCCGGTCGTTGGGTAGAGGCTGTGGAAGCGGTCGAACGCCAGGCCGACAAATTGCTGGTGCTTCGTTACGAGCGCCTGGTGGCCGAGCCTTTGTCAGAGCTTGCGCGAGTCGCTGCGTATCTGAACATCGATCCGGCCGGTTTTGAAGGCGCGGATGAAAAAATTCACGGCGCTAGCGTCGGCGGCTACGCTGAGCGATTGACTGCGGCACAACAAGCTGACGTGATGCGCGTAGCAGGGCCAACGCTTGCGCGTCTTGGGTACACATAAGGACCGCTATCCGTCGGGCGAAGGCTTCCGGCACGGGCAACGTTTGATGGCGAGCCCGGTCAAAATGGCTGATTGATACAAAAAGACGAGCCGTGGCTCGTCTTTCTGCTGCCGGAGCGGTTTAGCTCTGTGGCTTGTTGCCACCGCCGCCAGAGCGTCGCCCGCCGCGACGATTACCGCGTTTGGGGCGTGCGTGGCCGGCCTCGTTGGCGCCGCCGTCGCTGCCCGAACGTCGGCGCCCGCGGTTGCCCGGGTTATTCTGGGGCTTGTCGCCGCCGCCGGAATTGTTCCCGCCGCCGCGGCGCGACGGTTTGTTGCCACCGCGGCCGCCCCGATTGCCGGGTGTCTGCTGTGGCTCGTTCTTGGCCGCCTCGGCGTCGCGTGCGGCGGCGGCCTTGATGATTTCGGGGTCCATGCCCTCGACTTCCATGCGCTCGACGCTCTGGTCGATGAGCTTCTCGATGGCTTTGAGATAGCTGCGCTCGTCCTTGGCCACCAACGAGATGGCTTCACCGGCCGCGCCGGCGCGGCCGGTCCGCCCGATACGATGGACATAATCCTCGGCGACGTTGGGCAGCTCGTAGTTGACCACGTGCGGCAGGCCGTCGATATCGATGCCGCGGGCGGCGATATCGGTGGCGACGAGCGCGGTCACGGTGCCGTCCTTGAAACCGGACAGCGCCTTGGTGCGCGCATTCTGTGATTTGTTGCCGTGCAGGGCGGCCGCGGTGATGCCGTCGGTTTCCAGCTGTTTAACCAGGCGGTTGGCGCCGTGCTTGGTGCGCGTGAACACGAGCACCTGGCTCCAGTCGCCGCTGCGGATCAGGTGCGACAGCACCGCCCGTTTGGCTGATTTTTCGACCAGAACGGCGCGGTGGCTGACGCGTTCGGCCGTGGCGTTGCGCGGGGCGACATCGATTTCCACCGGGTCGGTGAGCAACGAACCGGCCAGCTTGCGGATTTCCTTGGAGAAAGTGGCCGAAAAAAGCAGCGTCTGGCGCGATTTGGGCAGATATTTCAACACGCGCTTGATGTCGTGGATGAAGCCCATGTCGAGCATGCGATCCGCTTCGTCGAGCACCAGTGTGGTCAGATCCGACAGATCGAGACGGCCTTCATCGAGATGATCGATCAGCCGGCCCGGCGTGGCCACCACGATATCCACGCCACGCTTGAAGGCCGAAATCTGGGGCTGATAGCCCACGCCGCCAAAGACTACGGTGTGCTTGAGCTTGGTATCGCCGGCATAAGTGGCCACCGACTCGGCGACCTGGGCCGCCAGTTCACGTGTCGGGGCCAGGACGAGCACGCGTGGTTTTTTCTGATGGCCGGTGCCCAGGCGCTCCAGAATCGGCAGTACGAAGGCTGCGGTCTTGCCGGTGCCGGTCTGGGCCGCACCCAGCACGTCAGCGCCCTTGATGATCGGCGGGATTGCCTGTGATTGAATCGGCGTCGGCTGGGTATAGCCGGCGTTCTCGATGGTCGCCAATAGATGCGGCGACAGGCCCAAGCTGTCGAATGACATAGGTGTCCTGATCGGTCCTGATCGATGGAAGGGCCGAGCGGGTCACATGAACGGGATGTCATGGGGTCGGCCGAGAGTGAGTCGATCGCAAGCCGCGATCGACAGGCAAGTATAGCAGGGCGTGCCGATCGGCATGCGGCTATGGCAGGCTAGTCGCTTGTTGCCATCCCGATCATCGCCCATGGCCGACGCATTCGTTGCTCT
The DNA here is from genome assembly GCF_003788585.1 of Salinisphaera japonica YTM-1. GTDB lineage: Bacteria > Pseudomonadota > Gammaproteobacteria > Nevskiales > Salinisphaeraceae > Salinisphaera > Salinisphaera japonica. Next base: position 9,755 of record NZ_AYKG01000015.1, read on the forward strand.
TCGTATTGCTGTTCTCACCGTCTCGGATACACGAGACAGCCAATCGGACAAATCCGGTGCCGCACTCGTGGCGCGCCTGGAAAACGCCGGCCATGTGCTACACGACAAGCGGATCTGTCGTGACGATATCTACGAGCTGCGGGCGATCGTTTCGCGTTGGATCGCCGATGAGGCGCCGGATGTTGTCATTACGACCGGTGGCACGGGGTTGACCGGGCGCGATGTGACGCCGCAGGCGCTGTCGATCCTGTTCGACCGCGAGATCGACGGCTTCGGTGAGATGTTTCGCTATCTATCTTATGAAACGATCGGCACCTCCACGCTGCAATCGCGGGCAATCGCCGGCGTGGCCAAGGCCACGTTCATTTTCTGCCTGCCGGGATCGTCCGGCGCGGTGCTCGATGCCTGGGACAAGTTGATCGCCGCGCAGATCGATTGTCGGACCCGCCCCTGTAATTTGCACGACCTGCTGCCGCGCTTGACCGAGCGTTGATCAACCCACGGTAAAACCGATAAAAAAATCTGTCACGCACTGATGTGTCAGTCGCCAATGCGTTGATTGCGCAGAATAATACGCCTAAAGGTGTATGCGACATCCACCTATAAAATCGCTAGTCTGTGCTCGCTTTAATCGCTGGATAAGGGGGCATTAATATGACATCGGTGGTATGTCGACTCATCGGGTCGGCCACGTTGGGTATGACGATCGCGACGGCTTATGTGCCGGTAAGTCTGGCGGCAGACGGCCCGACCAACGAAGAGCTGGCGGCGCTGGTTCAGCAACAGGCCGCACAGATCGCGCGCCTCAAGCAGCGTCTCGACACGGTCGAGGCCAATCAGGCACCGCAATCGTCACGGATCGCCGCCAACGACAAGGCTCGCTCGCCGGCCACGCCCGGGCGGCGCGAACCCGCCAGCGAGCCGTCTCGCCAGAACCAGATCGAGCCGGGCGCCGACGAGGCGACTGCACCGGCCGTGGGTAACCAGGCGACCGGCAATGATCGCTTGGCTGCAATGCAAAACGATATCAATACGCTCAAGGAAACCGGGGTCAAAGTTGACTGGTCATCGGGCACGCCCGAGTTTTCGAGCCCCGACGGGCGGTTCACGTTCGGTTTCGGGGGGCGAATCCAGTACGACGGCTCGACCACGAGCGGTTCGCGCTTTGACGGCGAGTCCGGTGATCTGAACTCGCGCAATATTGCCGGTACCGAGTTTCGGCGGGTGCGTCTGGATGTCGAAGGCCAGATCACCGACCCGATTCTCTACAAGATCGAGATGGAGCTGGCCAACAGCACCATCGGCCTGCGTGATGTCTATCTCGCCGGTCAGCGCCGCTTTGAGCTGGGCCAGGGCATCGTTTATCTGGGCAGCAAGTTCGCCGACTCGGGGCTTGACGGGCGTACCTCGTCGAAGTGGACCTGGTTCACGGATCGTAACGTTGTCTCCAACGATATCGACGGCGTGCCCGGGTCCTACAACGTAGGCTTGACCACCGCGTTCTACGGCAACCACGACGATCATATCTCGTTTGCCGTGAGCAAGGGCTCGACCAACGAAAGCCAGACCTCGTCAAACAATTTCCTGGTGCGCTCGCGGGCGCATTGGAACCCGATCAACACGGGCGACGTGATCCTGCATCTGGGGGCTAACGGTTATTACAAGGACTTTGATCGTGAGCGCGAGCCCAACTTCGTGGATCGCTCAGTCATTGCCGGCGCTTATAACGACAATCTGCGGGTGACCGGTCCGGTGGTGGATGCCAAGGACAGTACCTCCTGGGGGCTGGAACTGGCGGGCCTGGCCGGGCCGTTCGCCGCAGGCGCGGAATACGGCTCGCTCAACGTCAACTCGCGTAGCGGCGGCGACGCCCACCTGGAGGCTTACTCCGCACAGGTCGGCTGGTCGATCACCGGTGAGCAGTTCGGCTATTCCACCAAGCAGGGTGTGTGGACACTGCCCGAGATCGAGAATCCGGTTACCAGTGGCGGCATGGGGCACTGGGAGATTATGGCTCGTTACGGCGCGATCAATAGCGACGACACCCGCTTTGGCGGCGGCAGTGGCCACGGCACCACGTTCGGGGTGAACTGGTATCTCAACCGCTTCGCGCGCTTGATTCTCGCCGACACGATCTGGACCACCAACAACAAGCAGTCGACCCTGGTGGGCGCGCCGACCGATGGCTACAACGGCCACGATGACGGCAACACCGTCAACGCCCGCGCGCAGATCGTGTTCTAGGGCGTGTTGACATAAGATAAGGGGGCGCACCGGCGGCCACGCCGTGGCAAGACAAGGCATCGCGAGTGCGGCGTGGCTGCGCCGTGTAAGCGAGCCAGGCGGATGACGATAACGCCGGATTGCTGCGGCTTGGCCACCGGCCCCTTTTGGGGGTGCTCGCGCCGGACGCGCCATGCTGCTGACGGACTTTAACCTGATACGCCACGCTCGGCGGCCCGCGCCTTGCTCGGCACGCCCGGCGCGAGCGATGCGACGTCATATTTCATGACGACACGCCCTGGCATCCATGCATACCCGCGGCTTCGCCGATCATCCGGCGTGGATCTTGCTTGGCCGTGCTCGGCCCGCGCGTACGCGGCCGAGCACGACAGGGGCAGGGCATGACAACCACTTCGGGACCGCTTGTAGCTAAAGGTCGATCGTTTTCGACGGTCTGCCTGATCGAACTCTGGGAGCGCTTTGGCTATTACGGCATGCAGGCGCTCATCGTCTATTTCATGGTCCAGCAGTTGGGCTTTGATGATCGGCGAGCCAATTTGGTCTGGGGGGCCTGTGCAGCATTGATTTATGTCTCGCCCGCGATCGGCGGCTGGATCGGCGACAAGATACTGGGCACGCGGCGCACGATGTTGCTCGGTGCGGCGGTGCTTTCATTGGGCTATGCGTGCATGACCATGCCCACGGTGAACAGCTGGCTGCTGTTTTCAGCGCTGGGCGTGATCGTGGTCGGCAACGGCCTGTTCAAGGCCAATGCCGGTAATCTGGTGCGCAAAATCTTCGAGGGCGATGATTCGAAGCTGGATAGCGCGTTCACGATCTATTACATGGCGGTCAATGTCGGGGCGGCTGTCTCCCAGCTGTTCACGCCCTGGGTCAAGGATTACGTCAACGTGGTCTACGGCCACGGGTATGGCTGGCACGCGGCGTTTGCGGTGTGTTGTATCGGCCTGTTGTTCGGGCTGGTCAACTATTTCCTCATGCGTCAATCCATGCGGCATATCGGCTCCGAGCCGGATTACCGGCCGATCCAGTGGGGCCGGTTTTTCGCGGTTGTCGCCGGGGCGGTGGCGCTGGTCGGGCTGTCGGCCGCGATCCTGCAATACGAATGGTTGGCCCGCCTGTTCGTGATTGTTGCAGGGCTCAGCGTGCTCGCGATCTTTTTGTTTCTGATCAACAAAGGGGATCGGCGTGAGCGCGCCGGTTTGATCGCCGCACTCGTGCTGATCGTTCAGACCGTGTTTTTCTTTATCTTCTATCAGCAGATGTCCAGCTCGCTGGCCTTGTTTGCGCTGCGTAACGTGGACTGGGATTTCACGCTGTTCGGTACTCATTTGTGGACATGGTCGCCGGCACAGTTCCAGGCTCTCAACCCGATCTGGATCATGGTGTTGTCGCCGATTCTGGCCACGATCTATGCCCGAGCCGGTAGCCAGGGCCGGGATCTGCCGATCGCCGCGAAATTCGCGCTGGGGTTCGCGGTCGTGGCCGTTGGCTTTTTTATCTATGGCTTTGCCGCGCAATTCGCGACCCAAGGCAAGACCTCGTCCTGGATCATGATCTGGGGCTATGGTTTCTACTCGCTGGGCGAGCTGTTGGTCAGCGGTCTGGGATTGGCCATGATCGCGCGTTATGTGCCGGCCCGGATGGGCGGCTTCATGATGGGCGCTTATTTCGTCTCCTCGGGCTGCTCGCAGTATCTGGGCGGTATCGTCGCCAATTTCGCCAGCGTGCCCGAAGGCATCACGAACCCGCTACAGACGCTGCCGATCTATACCCGACTGTTTTTCAATCTCGGCTGTGCCGCGGTGATTTGTACCGTACTTGCCCTGGCAGTCCTGCCCTGGATGCGACGCCTCACGCGCATTCATCAGGGCCTGGACTGATCGAAAGCCGCGTCTGACAAAGTCGCAACCGACGGGTCACGGCTTCGGCGTTGCATCGTCTTTTGTCGAGGCGGTGCCGGCCGTCGTTGTCGTGTCGTCGGCGTTGTTGTGGGGTGCCGCCCGGTTTTCTTCGTGCCGATCATCAAACGGTTGTTCGTCGGCCAGGCCGCGATATTCAAGCATTGGGCCCACGGTAGGGTCGTGGCCCAGCCATGCGAGATAAGCATCATGCAGATCTCGGGTGTTGCCGATTGACAGGATCATTCGACGAAACCGATCCCCATTATCTCGGGTCAGTCCGCCGTGGGCCTTGAACCATTCAAAGCCGTTGTCGGCCAGCATCTGGGTCCAGAGATAGGCGTAGTAACCCGCAGCATAGCCGTTGCCCCAGATGTGCTGGAAATAACTGGAGCTATAGCGCGGCGGTACCTTGTGCGGTAGATAGATATTCGCGCTCTTGAGCGCCCGTTTCTGAAAGATGGCCGTATCTTTGTTGGCCGCGCCGGCAGAGATGGTGTGCCAGGCCATGTCGAGCAGGGCCGCGCTGATCAGCTCGGTCATGCGATAGCCCTGATTGAAATCGCGTGCGGCTTTCAGCTTGGTCTTGAGCGTCTCGGGCATGGGCGCGCCGGTCTTGTAGTGCAGCGCGTAGTGGTCGAAGACTTGGGGCGCCATTGCCCAGTGCTCATTGAACTGTGACGGGAATTCGACGAAATCCCGGGGCGTCGCGGTCCCGGATAGTGTGGGGTAGGTCGTATTGGCGAAAAAACCGTGCAGGGCATGGCCGAATTCATGGAACATCGTGATCACATCGTCATAGCCCAGCAGCGCAGGCTCACCCGGCGCCGGTTTGGCGAAGTTGCAGACGTTGTAGATCACCGGTTTTGTGCCGAAGAGTGTGCTCTGGCCGACAAGGCTGGACATCCATGCGCCGCCGCGTTTGTTCTCGCGCTTGAAATAGTCGGCGTAGAACAGGCCGAGTTCGCTGCCGTCGGCGTCGTATACCGTGAAGACACGAACATCGGGTTGATAGACCGGCAGGTCTTTTCGTTCTTTGAATGTCAGGCCGTAAAGCTGATGTGCGGCATAGAAAACGCCTTTTTGTAGGACGTTATCCAGTGCGAAATACGGTTTGACGGCGGCCTGATCGAGATCGTAGCGCTTCTTGCGGAGCTTTTCGGCGTAGTAGTTCCAATCCCAGGGCTCAAGCTTGAACGACTTGTCATCAGCTTCGATCTCGGCCTGAAGATCAGCGGCCTCAGCGTTGGCGCGCTCGACCGCCGGTTTAGCCAAGCGGTGCATGAAACCCAGGGCAGTCTGCGGCGTTCGAGCCATCTGGTCATAGAGTTTGTAATCGGCGTAGGTGTCATAGCCCAGCAGTGCCGCCTTGTCAGCGCGCAATCCGGCCATGGTTTCGATCACATCGCGGGTGTCTTCGTCACCGCCCTGGGCGGTTCGTGTCCAGGAAGCCTGGAACAGCGTCTTGCGGGTTTCGCGGTTTTTAAGATCTGCCAGCGGTGGCTGCTGCGTGGTGTTCTGTAGTGCCAGGCGATACGCATCCTCTTGGTCGTTGTCGGCCGCTGAGCGCTTGGCTGCGGCGATATCGCTTTCAGAAAGCCCTTCCAAAGCCTTGGCGTGTTTGAAGATCGGTGCTTGCGCCTTGTTTGCGGCCAACAGCTTCTGCGTAAATTCGGTGGCTAGGCTGGACAGCTGCTTGTTGATCTCGCGCAGCTGGGCCTGGTCAGCGTCGGAGAGTTTGGCGCCGCGGTGCACGAACGTCTTGTAGTAATGGCGTAGTAAACGCTGTGCCTCGGCGGACAGGTCGAGTGAGTCGCGCTGCTCGTAGAGCCGGGCCACACGTTTGAACAGGGCCGAGTTCAGATAGATCCCATCCTGATGGGCGGCAAGGCGCGGCGCCTCGACCTGTTCAACGTGCTGCAGGGCGTCGTTGGTGTCGGCGCCGGTCAGGGCATGAAAAACGTTCGTGGTTCGCTCGAGAAGTCGGCCGCTCTTTTCAAGTGCAACGATCGTGTTCTCGAACGTTGGGGCCGCCTCGTTCTGCGCTATCGCAGTGATTTGCCGGGCCTGGCGGCGCATGCCTTCGTCGATCGCCGGCATGAAATCAGCATCGTCGATCGTGTCGAATGCCGGGGCCTGGAAGGCCAGTCCGCTCGGTTGAGCGAACGGATTATCGGCGGTGAAGGCGGATTCGGTAGCCGGTGGTGTCTGTTGCTTGGCTTGGGTTTTTTCGGTCGTCTCAACGTCGCCCGGCTCCGGCGTATCCGCAGCCTGGGCAAGCCCCGTCGTACTGCCCAGAGCGGCCAGACATATAAGCAGCGCGCGGGGCTGCACACACCGCTGGCGGTTGTCGAAAGGTTTCATAGTCGGTATGTCCTTTGAGAAGACCGCCGCCGGGCGCGCGTGGCGATGGGGCAAACGCTGGGCCCGTACCAAAGCAGTCGATATATCCAATATCCATGTTTGCGGGTTTGGTCGGCGCGGCCAACCAGCTGCTCTATCTGCACGAGATATGCCATCTCGGCGCGCCAGGTGTCGTGCTCCAGCTTCGGGGCGGCATGGCACGTTGTTTGCTTCAACCCTGTCGCTGGCCGGCACGGCTGACAGCCGGGTCGTGGTTTTCTATTTCGAAGCAGCCCTACACGTATGACCGAGGATTTCGAGATCAACGACTCGCGGCCGCCCCGGGCTCGTCGGCGCGGCCTGGGCACGCTCGAGATCGGCGGCGTCATTTTGCTGTCGGGCCTGATTCATTTCGGGCTGTGGACGCTGTACCAGAAAGCGCCGATAGAACAGCCCGAACCGCTGAAGATCGCCAGCCCGCCGCCGGTACAGGTAACTCTGAGCCAGCCGACACCGCCGAAGCCAAAGGCGCCGGTCGTGGACAAGCATGCGGTCAAGCCGCCGGAAGAAAAGAAACCCGAGCCGGAACCCGAACCGGAGCCGGAGCCCAAACCCAAACCCAAACCCAAACCGGAACCAAAGCCAAAGCCTGAACCCGAACCGAAACCCGAACCGAAACCGGAACCGAAACCCGAACCAGCGCCCAAGCCGGCACCGGAGCCAGAGCCGGCGCCGGAACCCGCTCCGGCACCGGCCCCAGAAAAAGTCACGCCGGCGAAGTCATTCGGGCCCGGCGGCGTGGCCGGAAACCCGCATCCGACATATCCGTCTCGTGCGTTGCGTCGTGGGCACGGCGGCACGGTCCAGCTCAAGATTCTGGTCAGTCCGGACGGTAGCGCCAAGACCGTGACCGTCGTGTCGTCCAGCGGCTATTCCGAGCTGGACCAGGCCGCGGTCGAAACGGTTCGCAAATGGCACTTTGAGCCGGCTCATCGCGGCGATCAGCCGATTGCCGGTTATGCCCTGCAAAACATCAGTTTCACGCCGCCGAATTGATATCGCCACGCGCATTTTTTTTTAAGCGTTCCAGGAGCACGCCATCATGTTGAGTACGTCTATTTCATCCTTCGTGGTACCCGGTGTTCTGTGGTGCCTGATCCTGTTGTCGGTGGTGACCTGGGCGCTGCTGGTCATCAAGTTGATCCAATATGGCCGCGCGCGTGCGCTCGACGGTCGTTTCCGCCGTAATTTCTGGGCCGCAGACAGCCTTGAGCAAGGCGAGTCGGTGAGCGACACCGCCAGTGGGCCAATGGCCGAAATCGCCAAAGCCGGCTTTGCGGTAATCACCGGCCGGGATATCGCGCCCGGCAATCGGGATCTTGCCCACCAGATCGACAAGGGGGAGCGGCTCGAGCGCACCCTCAAACAACAGATTGAGCGCGAGCGGCGCTCGCTGGAAGGCGGTTTGGCTATTCTGGCCAGCTTCGGCAGTACAGCGCCCTTCATCGGCTTGTTCGGCACGGTCTGGGGCATCATGGAAGCGTTGGTCAATATCGGTGAAAGCGGGGCGACAGGCCTCGAAGCGGTCGCTGGGCCGGTCGGACATGCATTGATCGCCACGGGGCTGGGTATTGCCGTGGCGGTGCCGGCCGTTCTTATTTATAACTTTCTGGTGCGTCGACTCAAGGTCGGCACGCACTCAATGAATGATTTCGCCTCGGATTTCTATGCCTTGTGTCAGCAAGGCGGCTTTCGTATCGAGGGGGCAACGCTGGGCTCGCGACGTGAGACGCCGAAAGCCAACGCGACTGTCGGTCAAAAAACCCATGCAACGGCCTGAATCTCGATCGCGTTTGATCGATTCCAACGACTCGGAGAATTGACTATGGCCATGTCAGGTGGTGGTGGAGAAGACGACGAAGTCCTGAGCGAAATGAACGTAACCCCGCTCGTGGACGTAATGCTCGTGCTGTTGGTCATGTTTATCGTGACGGCGTCGGCTGTGACCACGTCGGTACACGTTAATTTGCCCAAAACCGATGCCGTGGCGCCGCCGGATACCAAGGAACCGCTCGTTATCGCGGTTGATAAATCCGGGCAGTATTTCCTTGATGACAAGGCGATGGATCTGGACACGCTCAAGCAGAAGCTGGCAGCAGCACATCAACAGAATCCGAAAGTAGCCGCGCAGCTGCAGGCTGATGAAGGCGTTCCCTACGGTAAGGTCGGGAAAGTCATGGCCGCGTTACAGGCCAACGGAATACAGAAGATCGCGGTGCTCTCCAGCCCGCAGTGAATGGCCGGGTGCCGTGGCGGTGCATTGGCTTCGCACCGGCTGCTCGGCTTTGAGGTGTGTCGTCACGGTGAAAGATGTCTCGTTGACGGCGCCCCGGACAACAGCCAGAGCGGCCATAGGGCCTCTAGTTGCTTGGAGTCACATCATGCCGGTCTTGGCCCGTAGCGTCTGATTGGACCAAAAAATTCTTTTGATTCGACGGCATCGTCATCGTTATAGCCATTCATTAATGAATGTATTTACAGGAACGGAAAAAATACCGTTCGGTCGTGCTAGATGTTTTTCTAGATAAATAATTTTGTTTTTTTGTTTAATAAACAGTTTTATTAAAAACTGGCACGCCCTGTGCTTTTGCTTGATTACGACAAGCCAGCGACTATCGCTTGTCGTGGGGGACGCCGAAGTTGATCGGTGTCGCAAACGTCAGTACAGGGGAATTTCGCATGACGGTAGAAACCAACGGGGCCGCCGTTGCAGCGCTTTCGCGCCGTAAACGACGGTATGCTTCGGCCAGTTCACTAGGCCTCACCTTAGTATCGGTCTTGGCGCCATTCTCCGGCGCCTGGGCCCAGCCGGAAGAGCTCCAGGGCGATATGCGCTACATAGCGCAAACGAATGCGGCATCGGAAGACACGGATCCAGCCGCACCGGCGCCTGCCGAACCTGCGCCGGCAGCGCCTGCGACACCGGCAGCACCGGCAGCCGCCGCCGCGCCTGCTGCTGCCGCGCCTGCTGCTGCCGCGCCTGCTGCTGCCGCTGCGCCCGTGTCGGGCACCACCACGCGCCAACTCAGTGATATTGCGGTCACCGGTAGTGCACTGGCCGGCACGACATCGGCGACCGCGTTGCCGGTAAGCCGCTACTCCAAGGAACAGCTCGTTCAGCAGGGCATTACGTCCACCGAGCAGGCACTGGCCCAGATTCCGGCACTCAGTACGTCGACCGGGGCCGGGGCGGCAACGGGTACAGCTATTCTGGGCGGGGCACGGTTTGCATCACTGCGCAGCTTACCCTCGGATTTCACGCTCGTATTGCTCAACGGCAAGCGTCTGCCGCTCGAGCCGTTCAACGGCGGCGCGGCGGTCGATATCAACCAGATCCCTTTCGCGGCGATCGAGCGCGTCGAGGTGCTTCGAGACGGTGCTTCGGCGCTTTATGGTTCTGATGCGGTCGCCGGTGTGATCAACTTCATCACAAAGAAGAATCTGCAAGGCGGCGATGTGGCGCTGCAGTACGGTATCCGTCCTGAAGATGGCGGCGGCAATCAGCGTTTTCTGAGTGGCACCTGGGGCAAGGGTGATCTGGAAGAGGATCGCTACAACATCCTGGCCACATTCAATTATCGCCGACAGGATGCCGTGAGTGCCCGGGGTCAGGATTTCGTCGTCGACCGGGACCTGCGCCGTGGCATTGATGCCACGTCCAGCTTTCCGATTCCGGCAAGTTATCGGGTGGGACAGAATCTGTATAACCCGGCCGCCCCGGACTGTGGCGGCCGCTTGTTGAGTGCGTCAGGCGACAACTGCCGGTTCAATTATCAACAATACGGCAATATCGTCACGCCCAGTGACCAGTTCTCGTTGTATACCGATGGTACTTACAAGATCGCGGACAACCACGAGGTTTCGTTGTCGTATCTGTACTCGGCCAACGACAGCACGGATATCGGCGCGCCAGGGCTGACCTCCAACACCGTGGGCTTGTCGCCACAGTCACCGTTTTTTCCGGGGAACGCCCAGGGTCCGGCGGTGCCTGATGCCGACATGTTCGACCCGGATAACGAGGTGCCCTTGTACTACCGAAACGCCGGGCTGGGACCGCGAGTCACGGAGAACGAAAATCGCTATCATCATGCCGTGCTGACATTCGATGGCCGTTTCGAGCGCGTTGATTACAATACGGCCTTCACCTTCAACCAGGGCGATACCGAAATCGCCTATGCCGGCGGGTATTTCAATCCCGGCCAGCTCGGCGCCTTGTTCAACAACGGCACGGTCAACCCGTTCACACGCTTTGACGATCTGACACAAGCCGAACGCAGCGCCATTGGGGATACGCAGTCCACAGGTACGGTGACCGATAACCGCTTTCGTGAATATGTCTGGGATGGCCAACTCTCGCGCGAACTCGGGGATTGGTTCGGTGGCGGCCAGGTCGCGATGGCGCTGGGCAGTCAGTATCGTCATCAGCTGTTCGAGGTTAGCCGCAACGGCGGCTTGCTGACCCAGGTCGCCGGTTCCGGCGGCGGGCTGTCGCCGGCCGATCCGGTGTCGGAAACACGTGATATCGGCAGTCTCTACAGCGAGCTGAACGTGCCACTCATCGATTCGCTCGAGGTCACCGGCTCGTTTCGTTACGATAACTATGACGACGTTGGGGACACCGTGAACCCCAAGGTCACATTGCGCTATCAGCCGTTCGAGCAGCTCGTTCTACGCGGCTCCTACGCCGAAGGGTTTGCAGCGCCCACGCTTAGCGATCTCTATGACCCGGCCTCTACCACGTTCACGACCGTACTCAACGATCCGCGTTACTGTGACGAGCAAGGCAACCCGCTGGGCGGCGCACCGGCCAATAGCTGTAACTTCCAGTTCAATCGTCAGAACGGCGGCAATGCGGATCTCGACCCGCAAACTTCGAAAAGCTGGACACTGGGCCTCGTGGCCACGCCGATCGAACGCATGGATATCGGCGTCAGCTTCTGGTGGATACAGATCAAGGACCAGGTATCTGCGCTTTCGCCCTCGTATGTGTTGGACAATGCCGGCCAGTTTGCCGACAACATCGTGCGCAACCCGGATACCGATGCGATCGATTTGATTCGTACGCCGAACTTCAATTTGGGCAGCACCTATACCAACGGGGTAGATTTCACGTTCGATTACGTTCTGCCGACAAAGTCCTTCGGTAGTTTTGCACTGCAATTTAACGGCACGTTGACCAACAAGTACGAGTTCCAGAGCATTCCCGACGGCGAATATATATCGGCCGAAGGGCGTTATGCCGTTGCCACTGACCAGGTGGTGCCCGACTGGAAACATTTGATTCGTCTATCGTGGGTACGCGGGCCTGTGTTCGCTAACGTTACGAATAATTTCTTTTCCGGCTACGATGATTTTGACCCGACGCTCAACCCCGAGGTCAACGATTACACGACTTTTGACGTGTCCACCGGCTATCGCTTTGACAGCGGCATCGAGCTGTTGCTGGGCTCGCGAAATATCTTTGACCAGGATCCAGTGTTTTCCAACCAGCCCTCGGTCGGATTTCGGGGCTACAACGCGTCGTATTCCGATCCCCTGGGGCGCACCGTATTCGGTCGCGTAAGCTATGAGTTCTAGCGACGCGGGATGACCGATGACAGGAGCCGCCACCCAATAAGGTGGCTCTTTTTTTGGCCATTCGTCACCGGCTAACAAACGAATACGCGCCCGCCCCCCCCAGCGCCCGCAGCCGTGATCTACAAGCCACGCCAAGCCCACATCGGCGCAATCTGTGTAATCTGCGGATAGTCTTGAAAGAACAAAGCCTAAAATCAAAAAAGCCTCCGATGCATACAGCATCGAAGGCTTTGAAGCGCGATACCGGCTTCGATCAGGCGTTGTTATAAGCGTCGATCGATTTCTGGATTTCGGCCTTGGCTTTCTCGGCGCCTTCCCAACCGGAAATCTTGGACCACTTGCCTTTCTCGTGGTCTTTGTAGTGCTCGAAGAAGTGGGCGATCTTGTTCTTCAAGCGCTCGTCCACGTCGTCTAGATCCCGCACGTCCTTGTAATAGTCCGTGGCGACCTTGTCTTTCGGCACGGCCAGGATCTTGGCATCCAGGCCGGATTCGTCTTCGGTGCCCAGCACGGCCACGGGGCGGCATTCGATCACCGAGCCGGGTACGATCGGCTCGGGGGTGAGCACCAGCACGTCGACCGGGTCGCCGTCGTCGTACAGGGTCTTGGGTACGAAGCCGTAGTTGGCCGGGTAGTGCATGGCGACGTTCATGAAACGATCGACCATCAGACAGTTGCTGTCCTTGTCGACCTCGTACTTGACCGAGGATGCGCCTTCGACGATCTCGATGATGACGGTGATTTCCTCGGGCGCCTTATCGCCCGGGGTCAGTGCTTCATAGCCCATGAGCTGTCCTTTTGTGCATGAATGTGAAAACGGGTGTTGAGTGTCTCAAACCTCGAAAGAGGTGCCGAGTTTTTTCGCAACCGGCGCCAGTGTGAGCCGCGCATAGTCCGGCAGCCCGTCAACATAGGGCGGGTAGCTTTCTCCGGCGATCAACGGCTTGAGATAGCGTCGCGCGGCGTCGGTGATATGAAAGCCGTCGTCGCTGATGAAGTTACGCGGCATGAACTTCTCGACGTTGGCCACTTCCGAAAGCGGGGCCTCGCCGATCGTCCACTCATAGGGGGCGTCGTTTTGGCGATCGATGGTGACCATCACGCCGGATTTGCCGGCCACGGCGTATTCGACCGCGGCCCGACCCACGGCATAGGCCTGCTCGACGTCGGTGGCCGAGGCGATATGCCGGGCCGCGCGCATCAGATAGTCGGCGATCGCATAGTGGTATTTGTAGCCTAGCTCTTTCTTGATCAGCTCGGCCAGCGTGGGCGCGACACCGCCGAGCTGAACATGGCCGAAGGCATCGATATCGCGGTCGTCACGATCGTTGGCCACCTCGACGCCCTCCGAGGCCACGATCGTACAGAAACCGTGGGCCTTGACCGTGGCATCGACCTTGGCCAGAAACTTGGCCCGGTCGAACTCGATTTCCGGGAACAGCAGGATATGCGGGGCATCGCCCTCGACCTCGGCGGCCAGGCCGCCGGCCGCGGCCGTCCAGCCGGCGTGCCGGCCCATCACTTCGAGAATGAAGACTTTGGTCGAGGTCTTGCACATGCTGTGTAGATCAAAGCCGGCCTCACGGATCGACACGGCCGTGTACTTGGCCACGCTGCCAAAGCCCGGCGAACAGTCGGTGTGCGGCAGGTCGTTGTCCATGGTCTTGGGGATATGGATGGCCTGGATCGGATAGCCCATCTCGTCGGACAGATGGCTGATCTTTTCGCAGGTATCGGCCGAGTCGCCGCCGCCGTTGTAGAAGAAATAACCGATGTTGTGGGCCTTGAAGACCTCGATCAGCCGCTCGTACTGGGCCCGGTTCTCTTCCAGGCTCTTGAGCTTGTAGCGGGCCGAGCCAAAGGCGCCCGCCGGGGTATGGCGCAGGGCCGCGATGGTCTCGTCGGTTTCGGCCGAGGTATCGATCAGGTCCTCGGTCAGCGCGCCCACGATGCCGTCGCGCCCGGCATAGACCGTGCCGATGGTGTCGTGGTGTTGTCGTGCGGCCTCGATGACGCCGGCGGCCGATGCGTTGATTACGGCGGTCACGCCACCGCTTTGGGCATAGAACGCGTTCTTCTTCGTCATCGAGTTTTCCCCTTGCCGAGTGGTTGTACTTTTGCGGTCCGGCGACGGGCGGGCCAGCCGGTGATGCATCGATCAGGGGCCAGAGCATACGCGAGCGCTTCTGGCGCCGACAATTGACTTGCCGCAGGCGCACCGCTAAGTTGCTGGGTCGGTCGGTGACGGGCAGGAACGCTCGTGCGCAGATGACCGCAAAAATGTTTTATACCAAGGTCTTTTGGCGGAGATGACATGCTGAAAATCGTGCTGCTGGGCGCGCCCGGCTCGGGCAAGGGAACACAGAGTGCCAAGCTCGTGGAGCGCTACGGCGTGCCTCAGGTTTCGACCGGTGATCTGCTGCGAAACGCGGTGGCCGAACAGACCGAGCTGGGCCAGAAGGCCAAGGCGGCCATGGATGCCGGCGAGCTCGTCTCCGACGATATCGTGGTGGGCATGATGCGCGAGCGCCTGACCCAGGCCGATACCGAGAACGGTTTCATTCTGGATGGCTTTCCGCGGACTGCCGCTCAGGCCGAGGCACTCGATGAGCTGCTTGCCGAGCTGGATCGCCCGCTCCAGGCCGTGGTGCATCTGCAGGTCGACAACGAAGAGATCGTGGGCCGGCTGATGGCCCGCGGGCGCTCGGACGACAACGAGGACACGATCCGTAATCGTCTGTCGGTGTTTTCTGAGCAGACCGCGCCACTTGCCGAGCACTATCGCAAGCAGGGCCTGCTCAAGGAAGTGCACGGCATGGGCGAGGTCGATGAGATCTTTGCGCGTATCGAGGCTGCGCTCGAAGACGTCTAGCGTCGACTCATAAACAGGCCAAGGGCCCGGTACGCGTTCGCGCGACCGGGCTTTTTTGTGGGGCTAGTTGGCCGCCTGATGGGCCTGGATGGCGGCGAGCACATCGCGCCCGGCGATTTCCTCTCGCCAGCCGGTCAGCAGGCGCGTATCGCGCCGGCCGGCGACAAGACGCGCGATCTCGGCGCGGCTGCCAAGCGTGGCCGCGGGCAGCTCGGCCGTCTTTGCGGCCTGCTCCAGGGCCTGCATGCCGTGCTTGATGGCGCGCTTGGTGGGGCCATCGGGCGGGCCGGCATCCGGATCCAGCACGGTGGCCGGGGCGGCCTTGCCGCGCTTGATGGCGGCCAGCAGCTCATCGGCGTGGCGGGCCAGCATCTTGTCAGACAGCTCGACGGTGTCGGCCAGGGCCATGTCATCAGCCGGGCCCTGTTCGGCCAGCGTCATCAGGGCCGTATCGCTGACGATCCATCGCCGCGGCCGGTCAGCCTCGATCGCCACCCGCTCACGCCAGGCGGCAAGCTCGGCCAGTATTTGCTGGGCGCCTGCGGGCAGATGGAACCAGCCTTTCACGCGTCGCCAGGCGGTTTCCGGCGCGGGGGCAAAGCGGGCGGGGTCAGTCATGCGGGCCGTGTCGTCCATCACCCAGCCCAGGCGATCACGTGCGTTCAGAGCCGCGACCAGCCGCGGATAGGCCACGGCCAGATACCGCACGTCGTCCGCGGCGTAATCGATGGCGCCGGCGGGCAGCGGACGCCGACTCCAGTCGGTGCGGGTATGGGCCTTGGACAACGAGACATCCAGCAGTGCCGCGATCATGCGGGCATAGCCCATCTGATCATCCAGGCCGACGAGCGGGGCGGCCAGCTGGGTATCGAACAAGGGCGCGGGCATGACGCCGAAGGTATGCAACAGGACTTCCAGATCCTGCTCGGCCGAATGAAAGACCTTGATCGTCTCGGCATCGACCAGCAGTGCCACGAGCGCGGATAAGTCATCGATCGCCAGCACGTCGATGACGCCCGATATGTCGGCGTCGGCAATCTGGACCAGGCAGAGCTTCGGGTAATAGGTTTTTTCCCGCAGGAACTCGGTGTCGATCGCGACCCACGCCCGATGCGCCACGGCATCAATGAAGCGTACAAGCTCAGCTGTGGTGGTTATCGTTGTCGCTTGGGCCGGTGGCTCGGGTATCATCGGGTTCGCCAACTCGCGCTTGGACTGCATAGGACGCGCCTTGAACATAGGAATTGTCCGCCGACTCATCGATCTGGTGCTTTTCCGCTGCGGTCCACAGGACCTGCCGGGCAACCAGTCGACGCTGATCGCGACGGCCGTCGCTTATTGTATCGCTCAATTCGCCCAGATCGGCTTGCTGGGGGCGCCGACGGCTGCATTCGTCCAGGCGATCCTGGCGACGATCCTGCTCGGCCTGTATGCCGCGGCGGTGCTGCGTATTCGTAAACTGTCGAACCGGCTTCACCAGACCGGTACGGCGCTGTTCGGCACGGGCAGCTTGCTCACGCTGGCCATGCTGCCGGCGACCTGGGCCTTGTTGCCGTATCTGGAAAGTATTGCCCAGGCTCAGCGCGCCAGTGATATCACCCTCAACTCGCCGCTTGCCGCATTGGCCTACGTGATCATCGGCATCTGGGGCCTGGCGGTCTACAGCCATATCTATCGTCATGCCCTGGATGTATCGATCGCCCTGGCGATCGGTGTGACCATCGGCTTCGAAGCGCTCGTGCTCGTGGTGTTTTCGGTTCTGGGGTAGGCGGGTAGCGCCCGGCTGCCGGCGGGCACCAAAACGACCTGAATTGTCGGCGACAGGCTGTCGTCGTGTTTCCAAGGAGTGCTGATGCACGTTCATATTCTGGGCATCGGCGGCACGTTCATGGCCGGTGTGGCCATGCTGGCCCGCGCGGCCGGCCATCGCGTGACCGGCTCGGATGCCAATGTCTATCCGCCGATGAGCACACAGCTGGCCGAGGCCGGTATCGCGGTCTGCCAGGGTTATGATCCGGCCGATCTTTGCCCGCACCCGGATCAGGTGATCATCGGCAACGCCATGAGCCGTGGCAACGCCTGCGTGGAATATGTTCTCGATGCCGGCCTGGCCTATGTCTCGGGCCCGCAATGGCTGGCCGAGAACGTGCTGGCCGGGCGTCATGTGATCGCCGTGGCCGGCACCCACGGCAAGACCACGACCACGAGCATGATCGCCCACGCGCTGACCCATTCCGGGCGCCGCCCCGGGTTTCTGATCGGCGGCATCGCCCAGGATCTGGGTGTGTCCGCCGCGCTCGGCGATGCCGACGAAGTCTTCGTTGTCGAGGCCGACGAGTACGACACCGCGTTTTTCGACAAGCGCTCGAAGTTCGTCCATTACCGGCCGCGCATGCTGGTGTTGAACAATCTCGAGTTCGATCACGCCGATATCTTTGATGATCTGGCCGCCATTCAGCGCCAGGTTCATCACTTGATTCGTACGGTGCCCGCGGCCGGGCAGCTGGTGGTTAACGGCGCCGAGCCGGCACTGGCCGACGTATTGGCCCAGGGATGTTGGACACCGGTCACCGAGTTCAACAGCGCCTCCGGCTGGCACAGCCAGCAGGCGAGTGCCGATGGCCAGCACTGGACACTGGTACGCGGGGCACAAACGCTTGGCGAGCTTGAGTGGCGACAGCGCGGGGCCCATAACATCGCCAACGCCTGTGCCGCGCTGGCTGCTCTGGATGCGGTAGGCGTGGCGCCCGGCGAGGGCTTGGCCGCGCTGTCGGTCTTTCGCGGTGTCAAGCGACGCCTGGAGCTGCGAGGGACACCGGGCGGTATCGCGGTGTTTGACGATTTCGCCCACCACCCGACGGCCATCGCGGCCACGCTCGACGGGCTGGCCGGTGCCACCGCCGGCCGGCTTGTCGCGGTGTTTGAGCCGCGTTCGAACACCATGCGTGCCGGGGTACACGCCGCCACCCTGGCGGCCAGCTTTGCCAGTGCTGATCGCGTGTTTGTCTATGCCGACGGGCTGGACTGGTCGCCGGAAACCGTCTTTGCCGAGCACAAGACGGGCGTGGCCAGTGCCACCGATATCGAAACCCTCATCGACGATATCGCGGCGGTCGTACAGGCCGGGGATACGATCGTGATCATGAGCAACGGCGGGTTTGGCGGTATTCACGAGCGCCTCATCGCACGCCTAGAGCAGGCTTTATAGACACAAAAACGGATCATCGCAGATTAGCGGGACGCCACGCCGCGCAAGCGAATCGTCCGCAAAGAACGCAAATGAGCGCAAATAACGTGCGATGTGGCATCGAAGCGACTCGGGCAGCCCGAACGCGTGCGCGCTGAAAGGGAGTTATTCCGAAAGACGTCTTTCATGGGCCTTCATCGCCCACTTGATCCGCATGAATAGACCGTAACCGCTATGGCCTGTGGTCTTTATTTGCGTCTATTTGCGGACTGTCATTGTCGAATCCCGGCGATCTGCGAACAACCAAAAAAAAGGCCGCTTGCGCGGCCTTGGATCGCTGATTCAGCGACAGTAAAAGAGCTGTTTCAACAGCTTTTATATTTCAGATCCGTTGAGCCGAGCCGACGACGCCGAGGCACGAGGGGGGACCGGGAGACGCCGGCACGATCAACGAAACATCTGGCGATCTCGAAGATCGCTTCTTAATTCGCCTTGATCGGGCCACGTTGCCGAGGCACGAGGGGGGACCGAGGGTTCATGGCCCGACCAGGCGAAACCGGGACCGAGCACGCCGTTGCGGCTCGGCCTTGAACGGTGTTGTGTCACGGTCTAAAACGCGATCGCACCCGCGTTTCTGTTGGTGTTGATCTATACCTAAGCAAGCCGCGTGCCAACTTAAAAACAGTTATTAATCAGTGGCTTGAAAAGCAATCGATCAAACATCGTGGTCACGGATACGCTGAGTGCGGCGTGTGGGCGACGAAACGTTGCCTGACGGCGACACATCATGGCCGAATTCGGCCAAAGCCTTGATTAGAGGAAGACAGTGACTGTCGTCGATAGGCGACATATGGGCCGTGTCGTCGCAGATACTGTCGTTGATCGGCTACAGCGAGCCGGCATCCGGCTTGTAGCGGCCGGCGTCCACGCCGTGTTTCGACAACAGTTTGTAGAACTCGGTGCGGTTGCGCTCGGCCAGACGTGCGGCGCGCGAGACGTTGCCCTGGGTCAAACGCAACAGGTGGATCAGATAATCGCGCACGAACTCGTCACGCGCCTCGGCCAGTGGGCGTACCAGCGTGGCTTCGGCGTGTGCATCGCCGTATTGTGCCAGCGCCTTGTCCACGGTCTGTCGATTGATCACCGGCCCGCGCGAGAGCGCGATATTGTGTTCGACCAGGTTGGACAGCTGGCGAATATTGCCGGGCCAGCCATAAGCCACAAGGCGCTCCATGGCGTTGGGTGAATACACCTTGGCCCGGCTGCCATCGACCGCGCTGAAACGCTCGAGAAAATGCCGTGCCAGCGGGGCGATATCTTCCGGGCGCTGGGCCAGCGGAGGCAGCGCCAGCGTGACGACCGCCAGGCGGTAGTACAGATCCTGGCGAAAACGGCCCTCGGCGATCGCGGTATCGAGCTGGCGATGGGTGGCCGACAGCACGCGCACGTCGATGGGAACCGTCTGGCTGGCCCCGACGGGCTGCACCTCGCGTTCTTGCAGCACGCGCAGCAGTTTGACCTGTAACGACAGCGGCATATCGCCGATTTCGTCGAGCAGGATCGTGCCGCCACGCGCGGTGCGTAGCAGGCCGGGCTTGTCGGTCTTGGCGTCGGTGAATGCGCCTTTTTCATGCCCGAAAAGCTCGGATTCCAGCAGCGACTCGGCCAGCGCGCCACAGTTGATGGCCACGAACGGCCCGTCGGCTCGCGGGCTGGCCTCGTGAATCACGCGCGCCATGACTTCCTTGCCGGTGCCAGAGTCGCCGGTGATCAACACGCTGGACTGGGTGGCCGCCACGAGCCGGGCCTCTTCCAGGCGCTCGGCCATGAGCGGCGAGCGGGTGATCAGGCGTTTCTGCCATACCCGTCGCCAGCCGCCGCGCGTGGTGCCGCCCTGGGCCAGCGCCTGATCCACGCGCGCAAGCAGCTCGGTCTTGTCGATGGGTTTGGTCAGAAAATCGAGTGCGCCGGACTGGGTGGCCGCCACGGCTTCGGGAATCGTGCCGTGCGCGGTGATGAGAATCACCGGTAGATCGGCGTGCTCGGCACACAGGCGTGTCAGCAGGCCCATGCCGTCGATACCGGCCATGCGCAGATCGGTGATCACGCATTCAACGGGTTGCTCGTTGGCGACGACCAGCGCGGCCTGTGCATTGTCCACGTCGGTGACCGTATGGCCCACGCTTTCCAGGCGAAGTGTCAGAAGCCGGCGCAGGCTCGGATCATCGTCGACGAGCAGGATATGACCGGTGCGCGGGCTTGACGTCATTGTCCGCCCCGGTCGCGTTCGATCTGGCGCTCAATATTCGAAAGCGCGGATATCTTGGCCCGGGCCGCGGCCAATTCCTGCTCGAGGTCGGCGATTCGTGCGCGGTCGCGTGCGGGCGCTGGCGTTACGTTGTTATGGCGCGCCGCTTTGCTGCTGATGCGATCCATGTGGCGTGCCTGATCGATCAGAAACCGACGGCTGATCCGGTCCCAGTCGTTGGGTGTCGTGGCCAGTGCCTTGCGCGCATAGCGCGCGGCTTCGTCGGGGGTATACAGCCGCTGACGCGGCATCCCCAGCGCGATCGACAGCCGCGCATAGTTGGCCGCCGTGGGATGAGCGCGTACCCCGCGGCGCATCTGATGCACGGCTTTTTGTCTGACTTCGGGATTGGCCCGATCCAGCATATCGCTGTACTCCAGCAGGCCCACCACCGGTGAAACACGAGGGCTGGCCACGCGATCCGGGGCCGACGAACCGGTCGACGGCCGATGGGCACAGCCGACAGCCGTCAGCGCGGCGATGAAAGCCACGAGATTAACCAGCGCGATTTGTCGGATGCGGGATATGGACATGAAAGACACTTGAATGAACAGAGTGAGCTGCGACCTCGGCATACCCGCCATGTGCCTCGGCACACTCGCGAACCACGGACAGGCCGATGCCGGTCCCGGTGACATGGGCTCGACCGGCCGCGGGGCGTTCACCGCGTTCGAACGCCTGGAAGATGCGGCGCCGATCGGCTTCGGGCACGCCGGCGCCTTGGTCGATCACATGGAAATCCAGGCCGTTGTCGTCGCGACTCAGCGTAATACGAATATCGCTGTTATCGGGCGCGTATTTCAACGCGTTGGTCAACAGATTGTCGACAATCAACTGCATTCGGTCGATATCGAGTGCGAAAATGATGCTTTCGGCCGGTGTGTGGACGGTCAGGCCGCGTGCCTGCTGGACAAGACGATGCCGCCTGACCTGGGCCTCGATCAAGCCCGAGACATCACACTCGGCGATATCCAGACGAACCTGGGCATCCTGCCAGCTGGCGAAGTTCAACAGGTTATCGATCAGGCTGGTCAGTTCCTGAGTATTGGCATCCACCAGGCGGGCAACCTCGGTCTGAGGCGTGCTCAAGTGGCCCAGCGAACCATCCACCAGAAGCGCCGAGCCTTCGCGTATCGAGGCCAGCGGTGTTTTCAGCTCGTGCGACATATGTCGTAGAAACTGTTGCTTCTGGGCTTCCTGATCGACCAGGCGGGCGCGCATCCAGTCCAGACGCTCACCGATGCGATCGAATTCGGCCACCGGCGCCCCGATCTCGATCGGCGAACGCATATCGCCTTCGCCCAGGGTGCGGATTGCGGCCACGATTTCGCGCATCGGCCGGGCAATGAGAAAGCCCAGAAACACAGCCAGGGCGATCACGATCGGCACGAGCGCAAACAGACAGACGAGCATCACATGGCGCGCGGTGGCCGCGGTCGCACGCAGCGCGGTCAGACGCTCGCGCACGAAACGCCGCCCGTGTGCCGCGAGATTCTCGATGACCGTGCGACTGGTATCCAGATCGGCGATGACCCGGCCGACATCGGCCGGATCGGCACGCAGATGTGACGTCATGGCCCGGGTGCGCCGGGCCAGCGTGGCCAGGCGACGATCCGGCAGGCCGGTAATATCAAGGTCTGCGAGATCGTTCAGGGTTGCGGTCACGGCCTCGGCCTGGCCGGCGAAGCGATCGATCAGGGCCGGATCGCCCAGCACGCGATACTGACGCGCGCTGCGTTCCATATCCACGACCAGCGAAGCCAGGTGACGCGACTGGCGCGTCACGGTCACGCCCTGAATCACCAGGCGCTCGCTTTGTTGATACAGGCTATCGACATAAAACAGCCCCGTGCCGATCGCCACGATCAAGGGCAGGGCCACGATGGCAAAGGCCGCGAGCACCAGGCCGATGATCGAGCGCGGTCGAAAGTAACCACGACGGTCGCGAGCGATATCGGCTGGAGGTTGCATGGCCGCATCATAACCGGCACCGGCCCGGATTGCGCCGCAGGCCCCACCCCGTTATTTTGGCCTGCTTTCCCGAACGAGCCGCCTGCGTATGGCCACCGATACCGAACTGACCGCGGCCTGGCGTGATCTGCCCGAGCGCGACACGCTCGAGGCCTCGATCTGCGACATGCTCGCGCAAGCCAAACGCCTGGGGGCGGATGCCGCCGAAGCCAGCCTGAGCGCCTCGCGCGCCCTGTCGGTCTCGGTGCGCGACGGCAGGCGTGAGGCACTGGACTTCGAGGGCGATCGCACGGCCTCGATCACGGTCTATCGGGCGACGGGCGATGGCCAAAGCAAAGGCCAGGCCAGCGGCTCGGCCTCCACCACGGATCTCTCCAGCGCCGGCCTGACCCAAGCGCTGGAATCGGCTTTCACGATCGCCCGCTTCACCGAGGCCGATCCCTATGCCGGGCTGGCCGATGCCGATCTCATGGCCGGTGAGCCGCCGGATATGGGCCTCTACAACCCCTGGCCGATCACAGCGGCCGAGGCAGAGGCGATGGCCGGCGAGATCGAGCAGGCCGCGCTGGGTTACGACGAGCGGATCACCCAGACCGAGGGCGCGACCGTGGCCACCCAGGACGCAATCTCGGCCTATGCCAACAGCCACGGTTTCATCGGGATCGAACAGGCCAGCCGGCACGTGCTGTCGTGCAGCGCGATCGCCCGTGATGCCGATGGCGGCATGCAGCGCGAGATCGCGTTTTCCCAGGCACGCCGGGCACAGGATCTCGAGGCCAGTGCCGCCATCGGGCGTTTGGCCAGCCAACGCGCCATCGACCGGCTGGGCGCGCGCTCAGCCACCACCGGCAGCTATAGCGTGGTGTTCACGCCGCGCGTGGCACGGGGCTTGTGGGGCCATCTGCTGGGGGCGATCTCGGGCGGGCCGCTCTATCGCGACGCCAGTTTTCTCAAGGACGCGATTGATACCCAGATTGCCAATCCCGCGCTGACAATCACCCAGCACCCGCACCGACGTCATGGCCTGGCCAGTGCCGGCTTCGACGGCGACGGTGTGGCCACGCGTGATCGCACGCTGGTCGCTGACGGCATTTTGCGCGGCTATGTGCTTTCAGCTTATTCCGCGCGTCGGCTGGGCCTGCCGCCGACCGGCAATGCCGGCGGCGTGTTCAATATCGATATTGCACCCGGCGCGGACTCTTTTGAGGCACTCGTGGCCAATATGGGCACGGGTCTGGTCGTGACCGAACTCATGGGCCAGGGCGTCAACCTCGTCAACGGTGACTACTCGCGTGGAGCCGCCGGCTGGTGGGTCGAAAACGGCCAACTGGCCTATCCAGTTGAAAACGCCACCATCGCCGGCAACCTGGCGGATATGTATCGCGGTATCACACTGGGTAACGACGTCGATCGCACCGCGGCACTGGCCACCCCCAGCGTACGTATCGAGCGCATGACCGTCGCCGGCTAGGCGTTTTCTGGTTTTGTGAGACTGATTCTTTGGAAACGATCCACAGATTTCACGGATTGCGCAGATTTGGCGGACGATTGCCACGGCTTCGAATGCTTTGGAGGCGCCATTTCGTCGTCTCGGCTTCGTTCTTTAAGGCAATCCGCAGATGGGCGCCGATGAACGCAGATAAGCACGAATAAGGCAGTAGAAGACAGGTCAAACGCCAATGCCCAGGTTTCAAGCGTTGGCCTGAACTTGATGGATAATCAAGAAGCGGATTGTTTTATTTTGATGGATTGCCGGCATCGCCAAGCCCGAGCGAAAGCCGTCGTGATCGCGGAGGACCACCCAATGCACATCGGCGGCCATCTGCGGATTAAGTTAAGTCAAGGACAGCGCCCCGAAAAGCGATGGCGCCACGCTCTCGAAACATCTCGTGATCGACCGCCACAATCTGCGCAATCTGTGAAATCTGCGGATAGTTCTTAAAGAACGAAGCCCCAAAAGACAGCGGCGCGGAAAAACCGGCAATGTCTCATGACAAAATCCGCCATCGGCGCTTATCGGCGCGCATCGGCGGATTGTTTTCAGAACTTCGCTCGCGCCAGGCCAATCAGTGCATGAGGAACAGGGTGCCCAGACCCAGAAAGGTCCCGAAGCCGACGACGTCGGTGAAGGTTGTGAGCACCACGGAGCCGGCCAGGGCCGGATCGATGCCCATCTTTTTCATGGCCAGCGGCACCGCCACGCCCGTGATCGCGGCGTTGAGCTGGTTGAGCACCAGCGCGGCGGCCATGATCAGGCCGAGGGTGAAGTTGCCGAACCAGACGAGGGCGATGCCGCCAACCACGACGCCCCACAGGATGCCGTTGATCAGGGCCACGGCCAGTTCCTTGGCCAGCAGCGCACGGGCGTTGGCAAAGCCGATCTGGCCCAGCGACAGGCCACGGATCATCAGGGTCAGCGTCTGTGAACCGCCGATGCCGCCCATGCTGGCCACGATCGGCATCAGCACGGCCAGGGCGACGACCTGCGACAGGGCCTCGGAGAACAGCCCCACGACCTGAGAGGCCAGAAACGCGGTGGCCAGATTGGCACCCAGCCAGACCGCGCGGCGCCGGGCGCTACGCGTAATCGGGGCGAAAACGTCTTCTTCTTCATCCAGGCCGGCCAGACTCATGATGCTGTGCTCGGCCTCGTCGCGAATCACGTCCACGACGTCATCGATGGTGATGCGGCCCAGCAAAATACCGTCGGCGTTGACCACGGGGGCCGAGATCAGGTCAAGATCCTGAAATCGCTTGGCCACCTGAGAGGCCGGCATGTCCACGGCCAGGGCATCGATATCGGTATCCATGATCTCGGATACGTCACGCTCGGGATCCAGCGTGACCAGCTTGGACAAGGGCAACATGCCCAGATAGCGGCCGTAGCGGCTGACCACGAACAATGCCTCGGTGTCTTCGGGCAGGCTGGCGCGCTGCTTGAGATAACGCGAGACGACATCCAGCGACACGTCGGGGCGGACCGTGACTGTGTCGTTGTTCATCAGACCGCCGGCCGAGGCCGGGTCATACGACAGGACGACTTTGAGGCGTTCCCGGTTCTCGATATCCATCGCCCGCAGCATTTCGCGGGTGACCTGTTCGGGCAGATCCTCGATCAGATCGGCCAGGTCATCGATGGCCAGGCCTTCGGTGGCGGCCAGCAGCGTATCGTGCTCGAGCGCGTCGATCAGCTCGGCGCGGACTTCGTCGTTGACGTGGAGCAGTGTCTCGCCGTGGTCGGCCTCGGGCACGAGGTTCCAGACCACCTCGCGCTTGTCGCGCGGGATCGATTCCAGCAGCAGCGCGGTTTCGGCCGGATGCATCGAGGCCAGCATCGGTTTCAGGCGACGCATGCGGCCCGAGGCGACAGCCGAATCGAGCTTTTCCAATCGCTCTTCAAGTGCTTTTTGATCGGTCATGCGCGCTCTCGCTGGCCGGGGCTGGCCCCGGGTGGATTACCGTATCGTCATACGATCAACATGCCACGTTGCCCTGCGGCCCGGCAGCTTGCCTGGCAGGGGTGGCGCCGCGATCAGACGCGGCCACGAGGCATAGCCTACGCCAGACCGGCTGAACTCAGGCCGCGATCTCGCGGCCCAGGGCGTCGAGTGCTTCGCGATAGGCCGCGACATCGGTCAGCGCAAGGATCTCGCTGGCACGCTGGCGCAGGCGGGCGACATCGGCCCCCATCACGGCGCGTTTGACCTCGAGCACGCTGGCCGGGTGCATCGAGAACTCGGTCAGCCCCAGGCCGAGCAGGAGCGCGGTATAGCGTTTGTCCGAGGCCATCTCACCGCACATCGAAACACTGATACCGGCGGCCTTGCCGGCCTCGATGGTCATGCGGATCAGCGTAAGCACGGCCGGGTGGAGCGGGTCATAGAGATAGTTGATCTCGTCGTCGATCCGGTCGATGGCCAGGGTGTACTGGATCAGATCGTTGGTGCCCAGCGAGAAGAAATCGCAGTAGCGTGCCAGCGTGGGTGCGGCCAGTGCGGCGGCCGGCACTTCGATCATCGCCCCCACGGCCAGATTCTCGTCGAAGGGGATGTTCTCGCGCTTCAACTCCTTGCCGACTTCGTCGATGAGATGACGGGCCTGGCGCATTTCACCCACGGTGGAAATCATGGGCAGCATGATGCGCATGGGGCCTTCGGCCGAAGCCCGCAGCAGGGCCCGTAGCTGGGTCCGAAACAGGCCGGTTTCCTTCAGGCACAGACGAATCGCGCGCAGGCCGAGCGCGGGGTTGGTCGCGATCTTGCTGGTACGGCCCAGCTGCTTGTCGGCGCCGGCATCCAGGGTACGGATCGTGATCGGCCCGTCGACGGCGGCCAGAACCTGTCGATAAGCCTCGAGTTGTTCTTCCTCGCTGGGGGACTCCTCGCGATTCATGAACAGAAACTCGGTGCGATACAGGCCGACGCCTTCAGCGCCGACCTGGCCGGCTTCTTCGGTATCGGTGGGCAGCTCGACGTTGGCCAGCATGGTCACGTGTACGCCGTCGGCCGAGACTGCCGGCTCGTCTTTCAGAACCGCCAGCATGCGTTGATAGCGTGCATTGGCGGCCTGGCGATGCCGGAAGAACGCCAGCGCGCCCTCGTCCGGGGTGGCCAGCAGATGCCCGGCCTCGCCGTCGATGATCAGCGTTTCGTCATCGGCCAGAATACGCCGCACGCCGCGTACGCCCACGAGTGCCGGGATACGCAGGCTGCGCGCCAGAATCGCGGTATGCGACAGCGGCCCGCCGTGCTCGGTCACGAAACCGGCAATGCCCTGCTGGTGCAACAGGATGATATCGGCCGGGGCCAGCTCGTCGGCGACCACGATCGGCGGCGGTGTATCCGTGTCTGGGTCGGCCGGGCGTACGGGCTGCTCCTGGTTGAGCAGCACCCGCTGCAGGCGCGCGGTCACATGCGCGATATCGTCGCGCCGGGTGCGCAGGTAGCTGTCGTCCATCTGATCGAAGACATCGATCAGCTCTTCGGACTGGAGCTTGAGTGCCCATTCGGCGTTGCACAGATCGTTGGTGATCCGGGCGGCCACGGTATCGATCAGGGCCGCATCGTCCATCATCAAAAGATGGGTCTCGATGAAGGCGCCGATTTCCGAGGGCGCGTTGGCCGGTATCTGTTCGCGCACGGCCGCCAACTGCTCGCGCCCGTCGCGTGCGGCCTGTTTGAAGCGAGCGATCTCGGTGTCGACATCGCTGGCCTCGATCCGGTATTCCGGAATATCCAGATCCGTGCCGTGCATGCGATGACACCGTCCGATGGCGACACCGCGCGAGATCCCGATTCCTGATAGCCAGAGACTCATGGCGTGCCTATTGGGATTCGCCGAAGCGATCCGCCACCAGATCGGCGATACCGTCCAGGGCTTCTTCGGCGTCCGGGCCTTCGGCGGTGACCGAGATATGGCTGCCGCGTGCTGCTGCCAGCATCATCACGCCCATGATCGACTTGCCCGACACCTCGCGCCCGTCCTTGACCACGGTGATCCGTGACTCATAGCGCGAGGCCACGGTCACGAACTTGCTGGCCGCCCGTGCATGCAGGCCAAGCTTGTTGACGATAGGCAGATCACGCGTGGGCATAGGTCGTTCCTTGTTTCAAGACGGCGGTCAGGCCGGCGGCGTCAGTCGAGCGGTGCTGCGGCTGCCGGCCTCGGCGGCCAGCGTGGCCAATGTCGCCAGATCGCTGTCGTGGTAATTATAAACCCGCAAGAGCATGGCCAGGCTGAGGCCCGCCACGATCTCGATATCGCGACGGTCTCCGGCCGCGCGCAGGACACTATTACACGGCGAGGCGCCGGCGACATCGACCAGTACCAGCGTATTGGCATGCGCTGAAGGGGCCAGAGCGGCTACGATCTCGCGCGCGGCGCCGCCCTCGGCGCGAGCGTGGTCGAAATCGATGGCCACGGTCGACAGCATCGGCGGGCCGAGAATCGTCTTGGCCGCTGTGGCCAGCGCCGAGGCCAGCGGGGCGTGAGCGACCAGTACCAGACGCGGGCTCATAGCTCGTTGTGGCGGACCAGGACATGGTCGTTATCCGCGCGCAGACAGGCCGCCACCGCCTCGGCCAGATAGACCGAGCGATGCTTGCCGCCGGTACAGCCGATCGCCACGGTGATGTAAGTGCGGTCCTGGGCGGCGAAATCCGGCAGCCAGCGGGTCAGAAAGCCGGCGATATGATCACGCATTTCCGGCAATGCCGGCTGGGCGTCCAGGTGATCGATGACGGGTTGATCCCGGCCGGTCAGCGCGCGCAGCTCGGGCACCCAGTGCGGGTTGGGCAGACAGCGCACGTCAAAGACGAAATCGACCGCCGGCGGCAGGCCGTATTTGAACCCGAACGACTGCACCAGGATCGCCAATTCGCCGGCCACGCGGCCCTCGACCTCGTTGCGCACCAGATCGCGCAGCTGATGGATATTGAGCCGGCTGGTATCGATCGAGACATCGGCTTTTTCGGCGATAGGCCGGGTCAGCGCGATATCTGCGGCCACCGCATCCACGAGCGTGCGGTTGTCGCCGGTCAGCGGATGCCGTCGTCGTGTCTCGGAATAACGCCGTAGAATCGTCTTCTCGTCGGCGTAGAGATAGAGCACGTGCAGATCGATGCCGGCGGCGCGCAGGGTATCGATGCGCTCGGCGAAATGGCCGATTTCGGCCTCGCGCGCCCGTGCATCCACCCCCACGGCCAGACGATCGAAATCCAGGCCCTGGCGGTGCAACGTCTCGGCCGAGACCTCGCCGAGCAGGCCCAGCGGCAGGTTATCGATACAGTAATAACCCAGATCCTCGAGCATGTTGAGCGCGACGGACTTGCCGGCGCCGGCCAGCCCGCTCACGACGGTCAGTCGCATTCGTTTCTCCCGATCGCCTGTGCTTGACGGGCGGCAAACTGCTCGTCGGAGTGCTGGCCCTGCATGCGCAGCAGATGATCGCGGGCCGCGGCCTCGACCAACACCGACAGATTATGCCCAACGGCCACGGGCAGACAGATCTCGGGAATCCGGGTATCCAGAATATCGCGCGTCGTGCGTGCCCCGGTCAGCCGATCCGGCTCCAGCGGCACCTCGGCGTCGGGGCGTACCAGCCGGATGATCAGGCCGAGCT
Organism: Salinisphaera japonica YTM-1; assembly: GCF_003788585.1. GTDB lineage: Bacteria > Pseudomonadota > Gammaproteobacteria > Nevskiales > Salinisphaeraceae > Salinisphaera > Salinisphaera japonica. Next base: position 39,338 of record NZ_AYKG01000015.1, read on the forward strand.
GCTTGCGGCGTTTGATCGCGGCCTCACCGAACATGGCACGGATATTGAGAATACCCAGGCCGCGCACTTCCAGAAAATCCTGGAGCAGGGGCGGGCTGCCGCCGTTGAGATCGTCCGGGCCGAGCAGCACGAACTCCGGCGCATCGTCGGCAACCAGGCGATGCCCGCGATTGATCAGCTCCAGAGCCAGCTCGGACTTGCCCACGCCCGGATCACCGATCAACAACAGCCCGATCGAGAGCACTTCAAGAAACACGCCGTGCAGGGTGATCTGACGCGCCAGGCTTTCGCCGAGGAAATGACGTAGCCGATACGCCACGCGATGGCCGCTGGCCGCAGTCGTGAATACCGCGATATCGGCGCGGCGCAGGGCGTCGTGCAGGCGTGATTCAAGCTGACAGTCGTCGGCCAGGATCACCAGTTTGGTACGCGCCGTGGACAGCTGTTCGCTGACATGAGCGGCCAGCTCCGGCGACAGCCCGGCCAGGTAGGCGATCTCGGGCTCACCGACGATCTGTACCTGGGGCGGGTGAATGAAATTGAGATAGCCGACCGTTGGCACGCGCCAGCCGCGATGTTCGGTCGGCCCAATCGTCTGGCCCGCGCCGATATCGCGATCGGGCCAGGCCAGCGCCAGCGAGGCCGCCAGCTGTTCATGGACGGTCTCGATAGCCACCCGCCGTTCGCTGGCATGGGCTTCAGCGCTCTGGGCCACGTGTTCGGACAGGTCTTCGTGCATCAGCTGAGCACGACGTCGTTTGCCAACAGGGTGCGATAAAGCGCGGCGTCATCGTCGGCATCGCGCAGCTCGATGATCACGGCCTCGTTGGAAAACAACTCGGCCAGGGCGCGCAGCAGTTTCAGGTGCTCGTCGGTCGCGGCCTCGGGGACCAGCATGCCGAAGATCAGATCGACCGGCATATTGTCGCTGGCCTGGAAATCCACGCCCTGGGGCAGACGGATGAACGCGCCGATACAGTCATCGGTGCCTTTCATGCGGGCATGCGGCAGGGCCACGCCGTCGCCGACGGCCGTGCTGCCCAGTTTCTCGCGCCCGATCAGGCCGTTGAAGACATCGGCCGCCGTCAGATACGGGGTGCCCTCGGCCAGGATCTCGGCCAGCTGTTCGAGCGCGCGTTTCTTGGATTGAACATCCGGCACGCGACGCACGCGCTCGGGGGCAACGATATCGGCGATGGTCATGCCGAACAGCCCGCGGGCACGAAACGAGACAAACCGAAAAGACTGTTCATGCGACACCGGTATCAATGGACGAATAAGGCCGGCCGAATCAGATAGATCCGGCCGGCAGGTGATGATCACCGACGGCCCGACCCGGGCAACGGGCCGAGCCGGAGACTGTCTAGTCGGTGCTCATGTCGATATGACGGGCCTCGCGATTGTGATGATCGCAGGCTTTTTCCTTGTGCTTGACGGTCTGGCGATCGAGCTTGTCCACCATGGCGTCGATCGCGGCGTACATGTCGTCCTTGGTGGCCTCGGCATGCAGCTTGGCCCCACGGATCTGCATGGTGGCCTCGGCCTTGTGACGCAGCTTTTCCACTTCCAGAACGACCTCGGCATCCAGCACGTGATCGAAATGGCGCTCGATGCGCTCCATCTTCGAGCCGACGTAGTCTCGCAGGGCATGGGTCATATCCAGATGATGACCAGAGACATTGAGGTTCATTGCGTGCTCCTTGGCAGCAGTGGGTAAACGCTGCGACCGGTGCGGCGACAAGACCCGCGCCGGTCGGATCCGAATCTATGTCTTTCTGCGTCGTTCGTGCGAGGGCGCGATCGATAGCGCCTCGCGATACTTGGCCACGGTACGCCGGGCGACACGGATGCCGTTATCCAGCAGCCGCTCGGCGAGCTTGCTGTCGGATAGCGGCTTGTCCGCGGCTTCGCCGGCCACCATGCGCTTGATCATGGCCTGAATCGCCGTGGCCGAGGCGCTTCCGCCGTCGGTGGTCGATACATGGCTGGAAAAGAAATACTTGAGCTCGAACACGCCGCGCGGCGTCTGCATGTATTTGTTCGCCGTCGCCCGGGAGACGGTCGATTCATGTATGTCCAGTCGTTCGGCAACATCACGCAGCACCAGCGGCTTCATGGCCTCCTCGCCATATTCCAGAAAACCGCGCTGGGCTTCAACTATGGCGTGGGCGACCTCGAGCAGGGTGTCGTTGCGCGACTTGAGGCTGTTGAGAAAGAACCGGGCCTCCTGCAGATGCGAGCGCAGCGTGCTCTGGTCGGCCGACTTGTCCGCGCGCTTGATCAACGACAGGTAGTGCGCGTTGATACGCAGTTTCGGCGCGATCTCCGGGTTCAGCGCCACCTGCCAGCCGGCCGCACTGCGCGTGACGTGAACCTCAGGCACGACGTAGTCGGCGGCCTGGGCCGAAAACGCATCCCCCGGATAGGGCGTAAGTGAGCGCACCACGCGCCGGGCGGCCGCCAGATCGTCGGCGTCCACGCCCAGCTGGCCCGCCAGATCCGCGTGCTCGCCCTCGGCGAGCACGGCCAGCCATTCATCGCTGAGCAGGCGGCCGGCCAGGGCATGGCCGGGCAGGCTCGAATCCAGGCCGGCCCATTGAATCTGCAAACATTCGCCCAGCGAGCGCGCGGCCACGCCCGGCGGGTCAAACGCCTGGATCGCGGCCAGCACGGCCTCGGTCTCGGCATGATCCAGCGTGGTGTCGCGCGCGACGGTGGTGGCCAGCTCGTCCCAATCGTCGATCAAACCGTTGCCATCGATGGCATCGATGATGATTTCGGCCGCCGCCCGCTCGGCGGGTGAAAAACCGGCCATGTCGGCCTGCCAGATCAGGTGCGTGGCCAGATCCGGGGTGCTCGACAGATTGGCCTGGCGATAGGCCCAGTAGTCGTCGTCGTCACCGGCGGGCGCGCTGCTGGTCGGGGCGGGCGCACTGGCGTAGATGTCGTTCCAGTCGGCGTCCACGGGCAGGTTTTCCGGAATATCGGGGCTGTCGCCGCCCGAGGCGTCCGGCTCGGCCTGGCGCGTCTTGGCATCAACTTCCTGTGTGCCGTCGTCGGCCTCGAGCATGACGTTGGTTTCCAGCGCTTCCTGGATCTCGGTCTTCAGGTCGAGCGTGGACAGCTGCAGCATGCGGATGGCCTGCTGCAGGGCCGGCGTCATGGTCAGCGTCTGGCCGAGGTTGAGGCCCAGTGACTGTTTCATGCTCATTGGGCTCAGGCACCGCCCGTCGTGGCGTTGCAAACACGGCTCATAGCCGGAAATCTTCGCCGAGATACACGTCGCGCACCTTCTGATCGGACAGGATCTTGTCGCCTGCACCTTCAGCGATCACCTCGCCGTCGGCCAGGATATAGGCCCGGTCACAGATCGACAGCGTTTCGCGCACGTTGTGATCGGTGATCAACACGCCGATGCCGCGATTCTGCAGGTGGCGGATGATCGCGCGGATATCGCCGATCGAGATCGGGTCGATCCCGGCAAAGGGCTCGTCCAGCAGCATGAAGGTGGGCTCGGCCGCCAGGGCACGGGCGATCTCGACCCGGCGCCGCTCGCCGCCCGACAACGACAGGCCGGTCGAATCCGCGATATGCCCGATCGACAGCTCGTCGAGCAGCTTGGTGAGCTCGGATTGAATATCGGCCCTGGACAGGCCGGGCCGAACCTGCAGGATCGCGCGGATATTGTCGGCGACGGTGAGTTTGCGAAACACCGAGGCTTCCTGCGGCAGATAGCCGATTCCGAGCCGGGCGCGTCGATGCATGGGCAGGCCCACGAGATCGGTCTCGCCCAGCCGGATCTGGCCGGCATCCGGGGCCACCAGGCCCACGATCATGTAAAACGAGGTGGTCTTGCCTGCGCCGTTGGGCCCCAGCAGGCCCACGACCTCACCGCGGGCAACGCGCAGATCCACCCCGGCGACCACTTCGCGGGCCTTGAAACGCTTGCGCAGGCCCGTGGCCACCAATTCGGCGTGTTCATCCGCCCGAGTGGCTCGGGCCTGGCGTTCGGCTTTGGAATCCGCCATTACGAGCCTGCCTCGCCGGCGCTGTCGGGCTGGATCGTGATGCGTACCCGGCCATCGTTGTTGGCCCCGGCGCCGCCACTGCCCTGGGCCTGGGTCTGGCCCGTGTCCAGATTGCGCGTGATCACCGGCGAGTTGATCGTGTCACCCCCGGCACGGTTGAGCACAGCGTCGCCGCGCAGGGTCAGCGTGGCGTTGGCATTGGTGTATTCGAGCTGGTCGGCGTGGCCGGTGATGCGCTCGGGGCTCGTGCTGTCCGGCTGCTTGTCGATATGGGCGGGGTTGCCGGTCAATACTGCTTTGACGTTACCGCGGTCATTGATACGGGTGATCACCAGCCGGGCGCCGGTCAGCGTCAGCCCGCCGCGGGTGAGATGCACGTTGCCCGTGTAGGTCGATACCCCGGTTTTCTGGGCGAAATCCGCGCTGTTGGATTCGATCTGGATCGGCAGGTTCGAGTTGCTTTGGGCGATGGCGGCCAGCGAGACACCGGCCAGCAGCCCGGCGGCGCCCAGGCGCGACAGACAGGTCAGACGAAGAGTGTTACGGCGCATAGCGGGCCTGTACGTTGCTTAAGAGATAGATCGTGTCGCTGGCCAGATCGGCGCGCATGCCGTCGCCTTCGACCTGTTCGCCCGGCTGGCGCGCCACAACGTGGGCGTCGGAGTCGATCTGATCCTGATCGGGCCGGATCCAGGCGTGATCGGTGGTGACATGCACGACCTCGCCGTTGGCCTGTTCATGGGTGGCCACGATGCCGTCATAGAGATAGATATCGTGGGCGCCGGGCGGCATGCGTGCGCGTTTGGCATCGATATCCCACGGGGCAGCCAGTTCGCGCACGTAGTGCACGGTTATATCCTGCAGGCGCGCGGCCTCGTCGGGAAAATGAAGCGCCTGAACGGTGTGGGCCCTGTAGGCCAGCGCGCCGTCCTTGTCCAGCTGATAGAGCGTGGCGTCTTCGAGATAATAGTCGCTGTTGTCCGGCGTGGTGACGACATCACGCGCCGGGTCGGCGGCGCTACGCTGGCCACCGAGCCAGCGCCCGACCCCTATGATAATGACGAGCGCCACAACCAGCGCAATCGCATAGCGCCACATGGCTCAGCTGCGCCCGGCCGCGCGGGCGCCAATCAAGAGTTCACAGGCCTCGCGCACGGCACCGGCGCCGCCAGGGGCCGCACTGATCCAGTCCGCGGCTCGGCGCAGCTCGACCACGGCGTCGGCGACAGCCAGTAAAAGCCCGGGCCCGCCGGTCAGGCTGTCCGCCAGGGCCAGGTCGGGCAGATCATCGCCCATCACGGCGATATCGCGTGGGGCCAGGCCCAGCGCATCGCGGATGCCGGCCAGGGCGCCGGCCTTGTCCTGGCAGGCCAGATGGACACGCTCGATGCCCAGTTCCGCCATACGACGGGCCACGGCCTCGGAGGGCCGGCCACTGATCACGGCGATCTCGATACCGGCGGCCTGCAGGCGTTTCAGGCCCAGGCCGTCGCGTACGTGCATGGTCTTGATTTCGCCGCCGTGGGCGTCGAGATACAGCCGGCCATCGGTCATCACGCCATCGACATCAAAGACCGCCAGGCGGATGGCGGCCGCCCGGGTCTGGATATCGTGGGCGCCGTTGTCGCTATCCAGAAAGGTCATAGCACACCGGCCCGCAGCAGGTCCTGCATGTTCAGCGCGCCCACCGGGCGATGCGCGTCGTCCACCACGATCAGCCCGCCACCGCCGATACGATGTGTCTCGAGAACATGCACCGCCTCGGCGGCCAGTATGTCGGCAGTGACGGTCTTGGGCGATACGGTCATATGATCCGCGATGACGGCCTGTTTGATATCGATATCACGATCGAGCGTACGCCGTAGATCGCCGTCGGTGAATACACCGAGCAGGGCGCCGTCGCCGTCCACCACGCCGGTCATGCCCAGGCCCTTGGCCGTCATCTCCAGCAGTGCGGCGCGCAGGCCGGCGTCGTGAGGCACCAGGGGCAGGGCATCGCCGGTGTGCATCAGATCGGCCACGGTCAGCAGCAGCCGACGGCCCAGCGAGCCGCCGGGATGGCTGCGCGCGAAATCCTCGACCGTGAACTCTCGTGCCTCGAGCAGGGCGATCGCCAGGGCATCGCCCATGACCAGTGTGGCCGTGGTCGAGGCCGTGGGGGCCAGTTCCAGCGGGCAAGCCTCTTGGCTGACCGAGACATCCAGATGCACCTCGGCGTGGCGGGCCAGTGTCGAAGTCGGGCGCCCGGTCAAGGCGATGATCGGCGTGCCGATGCGAGCCAACGGGGCCAGCAGGGTCAATACCTCGGCGGTCTCGCCGGAATAAGACAGGGCGATGACCACGTCAGCCGCGGTGATCATGCCCAGATCGCCGTGGCTGGCCTCACCGGGGTGCACGAAAAACGCGGGGGTGCCGGTCGAGGCCAGTGTGGCCGCGATCTTGTTGCCCACATGCCCGGATTTGCCCATGCCGGTGACGATGACGCGCCCGGTGCAGCCCAGAAGCGTGCGGGTCGCCCCGGCGAAGGTTTCATCGATGCGATCAGCCAGGGCGGCCGCTGCCGCGGCCTCGATGCCGATCACGCGTCGGCCGGTGGCCATGAGAGTCGCAGTGTCCATGACGCGCCAGTCTATCGCAGCTGGCCGGGCTCGCGTGCAACATCGATGCCACAACGAGGCCGGTCGGGCGATGAGGCGGCGGATCGCTGGGAGCGGCGGGGCACGAGGCGTATACTCCGCCGCCTTGCCCGATCATCGAGCCTTGCATGACGGAACCGGCGATCTCTTTCAAAAACGTCCAGAAACGCTATGCCACCACGCATGCGTTGAAGGGCGTGTCCTTCGATATCAAACGCGGCGAATACTTCGGCCTGCTGGGGCCCAACGGCGCCGGCAAGTCCACGTTGATCTCGATCACCGCGGGCCTGGCCCAGGCCAGCGGCGGCAGCGTAGCTGTGCTGGGCCACGATGTCGTGACCGACTATCGCGCGGCCCGTCGGGCGCTGGGCGTGGTGCCCCAGGAGCTGGTCTATGACCCGTTCTTCTCGGTGCGCGAGATGCTGCGCCTGCAGGCGGGCTATCAAGGCTGTGGCAAAGAGGTCTGGCCGTGGATCGACGAGCTGCTGGAGCGCCTGGAGCTCGAGGACAAGGGCGCGAACTCGATCCGTCAGCTCTCCGGTGGCATGAAGCGGCGTGTACTGATCGCCCAGGCCCTGGTGCACAAGCCCGAGGTCGTGATTCTGGACGAGCCGACCGCCGGCGTAGACGTCGAGCTGCGGCGCACGCTGTGGAAGTTCACCCGGGATCTGAACGCGGCCGGCCATACCATCGTATTGACCACACATTATCTCGAAGAGGCCGAGGAGCTGTGTGATCGCATCGGTATCCTCAACCACGGCGAGCTGCAGGTGCTCGAGGACAAGGCGGCCCTGCTGGGGCGCCATCCGTATCGCTTCCTGTCGCTCGAGCTGTCGGCCCAGGGTGAAACACAGGCCCTGCCCGACCACGTCGAGCGCTTGGTCGAGGCCCGCCGCGGCGACACGCTGGATCTGAAGCTGCGCCAGGGCGAGGACTTTATCGGCGAAGTGATCGAGGGCGTACGCGGGGCGGGCTATCGCATCGTGGATGTGCATACCCGCGAGCCGTCGCTGGAGAATATTTTCGTCGAGCTGACGATGGATAAGGATCAGAACACCGATAACGAGGTGACGGCATGAACTGGCGCGGCTGCTACACCCTGTTCGTCAAGGAGATCCGGCGTTTCTACAGCGTGATCCTGCAGACCGTGGGCGCGCCGGTGATCACGGCGCTCTTGTATATGCTGGTCTTTGGTCAGGTGCTCCAAGGCCAGACCATCGAAGGCGTGCGTGCGGTGGAGTTTCTGGTGCCCGGGCTGATGATGATGTCGATCATCCAGAACTCGTTCGCCAACACGTCGTCATCGATCACGCAGTCCAAGATCATGGGCAACCTGGTCTTTCTGTTGATGTCGCCGTTGTCGGCCTTCGAGATCTATCTGGCTTATATCGCGGCCTCGTTGGTGCGCGCGGTGCTGGTGGCGATCGTGCTGTATCTGGTGACCCAGTTCTTCGTGAGTGTGCCGATCCACGAGCCGCTGCTGATGCTGGTGATGTTGATCTTCTCCGGCGGCACGCTGGCCGTGATGGGGCTGATTGCCGGTATCGTGGCCAACAAGTTCGATCATCTGGCGGCGTTTCAGAATTTCTTCATCCTGCCGATGAGTTTTCTCTCCGGCGTGTTCTACTCGATCCAGAACCTGCCGCCGTTCTGGCAGCAGCTGTCTTATTTCAACCCGTTCTTCTACATGATCGACGGGTTTCGCCACGGCTTTTTCGGCGTGGGGGATGCCAACCCGCTGGTCAGCCTGATCGTGGCCGCGCTCTTCTTCGTGGCCGTATCGGCCGTGGCCATCACCATGCTCTCGCGCGGCTACAAGATCCGTGGTTGATCGCGTAGCATTTCGCGTCAGTTTTTAGAAGGAACACGTCATGTACAGCCCAGACGCTATTCGCGAACTCATCGAAACCGGCCTGCCGGACGCCAGTGTCGAGGTGATGGGCGACGACGGCACTCATTTCGCAGCCCGCGTGATCAGCGCCAGCTTCGAAGGCAAGGGCATCGTCGAACAGCACCGTATGGTCTATGCCACCCTGGGTGATCGCATGGGCGGCGAGATCCATGCGCTGTCGCTCAAGACGATGACGCCCAAGCAGGCCAGCCAGGCCGGCCTGGCCTCGTAACCGGAAGCGAAACATGGATCTGTTGCGTATCCAGGGCGGTGGCCCGTTGACGGGCACCGTACGGGCCAGCGGGGCGAAAAACGCCACGTTGCCGATCATGACAGCGGCGTTGCTCATCGATGAGCCGCTGTTCGTGGAAAACGTGCCGCATCTCGAGGATGTGACCACCACCAACGTGCTGCTGGCGCATATGGGGGTATCGGTCACGGTGGGCGACTACATGGTCATCGAGGCCGATGCCTCGACCATCACCCGCTGTGTGGCGCCGTATGATCTGGTCAAGACCATGCGCGCCTCGATCCTGGTGCTTGGCCCGCTGCTGGCCAAGCGCGGGGAGGCTGAGGTGTCCTTGCCCGGCGGCTGTGCCATCGGTGCGCGGCCGGTGGATATCCATCTGCGTGGCCTGGAAGCCATGGGGGCCGAGATTCGCGTCGAGAACGGCTATGTCAAGGCACGTTGCAGCCGCTTGCAGGGCGCGCATATCGCCATGGACATGGTTACGGTCACCGGTACCGAGAACCTGATGATGGCGGCCACGCTGGCCGACGGCGTCACGATTCTCGAAAACGCCGCCCGCGAGCCCGAGATCGTCGACCTGGCCAACTGCTTGACGGCCATGGGCGCAGACATCGAGGGGGCCGGTACGTCGACGATCAAGATCCGCGGCAAGAAAGCCCTGCACGGGGCGACGCATCGCGTGGTGCCCGACCGGATCGAGACCGGCACTTATCTGGTGGCCGGTGCGGCCAGTCGCGGCAAGGTCACGGTCACGCACACCGAACCCGCGCTCATTGATGTAGTGCTGGCCAAGCTGGAAGTGGCTGGTGCTCAGGTCGAGCAGGGCAACGACTGGGTCAGCGTGGACATGAAGGGGCGGCGCCCGACATCGATCGATGTGCGTACTGCCCCGCATCCGGGCTTTCCCACGGATATGCAGGCCCAGTTCTGTGTCCTGAACGCCGTGGCCGACGGCGTCGGCATGGTCACCGAGACGGTGTTCGAGAACCGCTTCATGCACGTCTCCGAGCTCGAGCGCATGGGCGCGCGTATCCGTCAGGAAGGCCATACCGTTCGGGTCACCGGTGTGGAAAAGCTCACCGGTGCGCCGGTGATGGCCACCGATCTACGGGCCTCGGCCAGCCTGGTCATCGCCGGGCTGATCGCCGACGGTGTGACCGAGGTGCGTCGCATCTATCACATCGATCGCGGCTATGAATGCATCGAGGAAAAGATGGCCCAGCTCGGCGGTATCATCCAGCGCGTGCCGGACAAGGCACCGGTCAATGCGCGTGAGGTCACCCCATGAATCAAAGCCCCGATACGCTGACGCTGGCCCTGTCCAAGGGCCGTATCCTCGAGGCCACGCTGCCGCTGCTGGCCTCGGCCGGTATCACGCTGCAAGATGATCCCGAGACGTCGCGCAAGCTGGTGTTCGAGACCAACAAGCCCGGTCTGCGCCTGTTGGTGATTCGTGCCTCGGACGTGCCGACGTTTGTCTCCTACGGCGCGGCCGATATCGGCGTGGCCGGCAAGGATGTACTCATCGAGCACGGCGGGGCCGATCTCTATGAGCCGGTGGATCTGGGCATCGCCAAGTGCCGGCTGATGACCGCGGGCCTGCCGGGTGCCATGGACGCCGCCAAGCATCGCCCGCTGCGCGTGGCCACCAAGTATGTCGAGACCACGCGGGCGCACTTCGCCCGCATCGGGCGACAGGTCGAGATCATCAAGCTCTATGGCTCGATGGAGCTGGCCCCGATCGTTGGCCTGGCCGATGTTATCGTGGATCTGGTGGATACGGGCAACACGCTCTATGCCAACGGCCTGGAGCCGTTCGATCTGATCGAGGACATCAGCGCGCGGCTGGTGGTCAACAAGGCCGCGCAGAAGATGAAGCACGCCCAGATCGGCGAGCTGGTGTCGTTGTTCGGCCAGACCGAGGCCGCGTGATGCAGCGGATCAGTACCACCGACGCCGATTTCCAGGCGATCTTCGAGCGTCTGATCGATCGTGATGCCCCGGGCCTGGCGGAAATTGACACCCGCGTGAGCCAGATCATCGCCGATGTGCGCCAGCGCGGCGACGCGGCCGTGCTGGAATACACCCGCACGCTCGATCGCCGGCCCGAGGCCGACCAGGCCGCGCTCGAGGTGTCTCAGGCCGATATGCAGGCTGCGCTGGACGGTCTGGCCACCGAGGATCGCGCAGCCCTCGAAGCCGCGGCTGAGCGGATCGCCGACTATGCCCGCTCGCAAAAGCTGGTTGACCATTCGTATGAGGATGACCACGGCAATCGTCTCGGCCAGGTGGTGCGCCCGATCGAGCGCGCGGGGGTGTATGCGCCCGGTGGCAAGGCAGCTTATCCCTCGAGTGTGCTGATGAACACGGTGCCGGCGAAAGTCGCCGGTGTTTCCGAGATCATCATGGTCTCGCCCACGCCTGACGGCCTGCGCAACCCCTGGGTATTGGCGGCCGCTGCCGTGGCCGGGGTGGATCGGCTGTTCACCATCGGCGGGGCACAGGCGGTGGCCGCGCTGGCCTATGGCACCGAAACCATCCCCGAGGTGGACAAGATCGTGGGGCCGGGCAATGCCTATGTGGCCTCGGCCAAGCGACAGGTCTTTGGCCGGGTGGGCATCGAATCCGTGGCCGGGCCGTCGGAGGTGTTGATCATTGCCGACGGCACCGGCGAGCCCGAGTGGACCGCGCTGGATCTGTTCGCCCAGGCCGAGCACGACGAAATGGCACGCGCCATGGTCGTCTCGCCCGACGCTGATTTTCTGGATCGGGTAGCCGCCGCGGTCGAGGCGATGATCGAGACCCAGCCCCGGGCCGATATCATCCGGGCGTCGCTGTCCGGCCAGGGCGCGCTGATTGCCACCCGCGACATGGCCGAATGCGTGGCGTTGTCCAATCGGATCGCCCCCGAGCATCTCGAGCTTGCCGTCGATGCGCCCTGGGCACTGGTCGAGGATATCGTGCATGCCGGTGCCATCTTCTGTGGCCACCGCACGCCGGAGGCTTTCGGCGACTACTGCGCCGGGCCGAACCATGTGCTGCCCACCGGGCGCACGGCACGCTTTTCATCGGCGCTGGGCGTCTACGACTTCCAGAAACGTATCTCCGTGGTCGAAGCCAGCGCCGACGGCGCGGCCCATCTGGCCCCCATCGCCTCGCGCCTGGCGCGCGGCGAAGGCTTGTTTGCGCATGCGGCGTCGGCCGAGGCTCGGGCGCGCGACTCGTAAGTCTGGCCGCGAATGAATAAAGACAGGAAGACAATCCGCCGATGAATGCCGATGGCCGCAGATGAAGATTACGATGGCCTGAACTTAGTGGCTGATCGTGCAAGATGTTTATCCGCAGATTTCACAGATTAAAAGACTAGGTTTATGAGCTGATTGACCCGGTGAGTGCGATGACTCCGGGCCCGTGACACCGCCCAGCCAATCTGCGTCATCTGCGAAATCTGCGGATTATCTTCCTGCCTGTATTCATTTGCGCGTATTAGCGTTCATTCGCGGACGATGCTTTGCTAGTGCGCGCTTTCAAAGCCAAGGCTTCTTGATTGATTGACTTGGTGAGCGCGATGACTCCGGGCTCGTGGCATCGCCCAGCCAATCTGCGTCATCTGCGCAATCTGCGGATTGTCTTCCTGCCTGTATTCATGCGCGGATAACCAACCAAGCGTTCTCCAAACGCCGACCGAAGCCCGCAGGCCGCGTGCTATAGTCGATGATCGTTCGGCGCGCGTTGTTTGCGTCGCGTTACGGGAAATCGTCTATGGCCAATCGCCGCGCATCCATCACCCTCTACAGCCGTCCGGCCTGTGTGCACAGCCATCGTGTTCGTCTGGTGATGGAAGAAAAAGGTGTTGCCAACTACGATATCGTCGAGCTGCGCGAGGGTGAGGAAAGCGAAGACCTGCTTGATCTGAACCCGTACAACACGGTGCCCACGCTGGTCGAGCGCGAGCTGGTGGTCTATGACCCGCGCATCATCATCGAATACGTCGACGAGCGTTATCCGCATCCGCCGCTGATGCCGGTCGATCCGGTGTTGCGCGCCCAGTATCGTCTGGCGATCTATCGCATGGAAAGCGATCTGTACCCGTTATTCGATGACCTGGAATCTACGCCGGCCGTGGCCAAGAAGGCCCGTGCCCGCATGACCGAACTGCTCACCACGCTGGCTGCCGATTTCGCGCCGAAAAAATGGATCGGCGAAGAGTTCTCGCTGTTGGATTGCACGCTCGCGCCCATACTTTGGAGGCTGGAGCATTACCAAGTGAAGCTGGGCGAGCGTCACGGCGAACGACTCGAAAAATACGCCGCGCGCCTGTTCGCGCGCGACGCGTTCAAGCGGAGCCTGTCCGCGATCGAAGCCGAGATGCGCCCGTCGCTTGCCACGCACTGATTCAACGCATTCGAGGCAATCCCATGGCCGACGAGCAGAAACTCACCTCGCGCCGTCCGTATCTCATTCGTGCCCTGTACGACTGGGTGCTGGATAACGATTTGACGCCGCATCTTCTGGTGGCCGCTGACGCCCCGGGCGTGGATGTGCCGCGCCAGTTCGTCACCGAAGACGGCAAGATCACGGTTAACGTCGCCCCGGGTGCGGTGCGTGCGCTCGCGCTGGAAAACGACATCATCCGCTTTTCGGCGCGTTTCTCCGGTGCCAACTACAACGTCGTCGTTCCGCCCGGTGCGGTGCTGGCCCTGTATGCGCGTGAAAACGGCGAGGGCATGCTCTTCGGGGAAGTCGAGGAGAGCGAAGATGTCGCCATCGCCGACGGCGAGAGCGGTGACGAGCCAGCCGCCGAGGAAAGCGCCGAAGAAGCCGCCAAGAAGAAACGCTCGCATCTGAAGGTCGTCAAATAGCGATTCGTCGGTTTGCGGGCAGTTCGCATAAGGCTGTCTGCGAATAAGCGCGAATGAATACAGGCAGAAGACAATCCGCCGATTAACGCCGATGGCTGTAGATGAAGACTACGGTGGTCTGAACTTCGAGGCCGACCGTGCAGGATGTTTATCCGCAGATTTCACAGATTGAAAGATTAGGCTTTCAAGTCGATTGATCCGGTAAGTTCGACGACGCCAGGCTCGCGGCATCGCCCAATCAATCTGCGTCATCTGCGGATCGTCGTCCCGCCTGTGTTCATTTGCGCTTATCCGCGTTCATTCGCGGACGATGCTTTGCTCGTGCGCGGTTTCAAAGCCTAGGCTTATTGATTGATTGCCCTGGCGAGCGCGATGACTCCGGGCTTGCGGCATCGCCCAACCAATCTGTGTCATCCGTGTAATCTGCGGATTGTCTTCAGTCGAACGCGCGCCCAGCGGCTCGATCAGTCTTCCGAGGCGATGCGATCCTCGATCAGCCGACAGATGCAGTGGATGAACAGCAGGTGGATCTCCTGGATTCTTGCGGTCACGGGATCGGCGACCCGTAGCTCGATATCCTCGGGCCCGAGCCGGGTGGCCATTGTGCCGCCGTCGCGGCCGGTGAGTGCCAGTACGGTCATGTCGTGTGCGTGGGCCGCGCGTATGGCCTCGACCACACTGGCCGATTGGCCACTCGTCGAGATGGCCATGAGTATGTCGCCCGGGCGCCCGAACGCCTCGACCTGGCGCGAAAACACGGCCTGATAGCCGGCGTCGTTGGCGATCGCGGTGAGTGTCGATGATTCCGAGACCAGCCCCATGGCGGGCAGGGCGCGCCGGTTACGTTCGAAGCGATTGACCAGCTCGGAGGCGAAGTGCTGGGCATCGCCCGCCGAGCCGCCGTTGCCACAGGCCAGCACATGGCCGCCGGCGTTACAGCTGGCCAGGATCCGGTCGGCGGCGGCGATCAGCCCGGCCTGATTGGCCGCCAGCGCGTTTTCGTTGGCCTGCCGGGACTCGGCAAACAGGTCAGCGATGAGCGCCCGGCGTGGGTCGGTGTCATTCGGCATAGAAGGCATTCTCGATCCAGTCGATCTCATCGTTGGCATCCACGCCGACCACATCAAAACGTATCGGCTGGCGGGCCAGGCGCGGGCGTTCGGCCAGCAGGTGGCGCGTGGCCAACACCACGCGGCGCTGCTTGTGGTGGGTGACGCTGGCCGCGGCCGTGCCGTAGTCGGCCCGCGAGCGATACCGCACCTCGACGACGATCACGCTGTCCGGGCCTTGATAGACGCGGTCCAGCTCGCCGCCACGCACCTGATAGTTGGCGGTGATCAGCCGCCAGCCCCGTTTTTTTGCTGCCGCGTCCACGCGCGCCTCGGCGGCATCACCGAGGCGCTGGCGTCGCGTGCGGGACAACATGCGGCTACTTCAGGCTAGTTCAGACCGGCGCCGACGTTACCTTGGGTAGGCGCTGTGTTGGTGCGGTAATCGCTGCCGCGACTCGGGGCGCGCGAGCTGGGCATGGCTCGCACGTCCGCGGTCGACGGCATCGAGAGCGTCTGTGGCCGGCCGTTTCGGAACACGGCCCAGCCCAGATAGCGCGTGATGTGCCCGTCGCTGCGCGGGGCCAGCACGCCGGTCATGCCTTCCAGCGGTTCGTCGGCGCTCAGCTCGGCTTTGGCCACCCGGCGAGCCAGTACCCAGGCATCCATACCCATGGCAAACAGACGCGCATAAT
The DNA here is from genome assembly GCF_003788585.1 of Salinisphaera japonica YTM-1. Classification (GTDB taxonomy): domain Bacteria; phylum Pseudomonadota; class Gammaproteobacteria; order Nevskiales; family Salinisphaeraceae; genus Salinisphaera; species Salinisphaera japonica. Next base: position 54,749 of record NZ_AYKG01000015.1, read on the forward strand.
CGGTCGCGCTACTGCCATACGTGCTGGCTGCCTCTTGGCGCAGGCGTGCGATGGTGCCGCCATTGCCCAGCACCCAGGGCATGTCCACGAAGTTGACGCCGTTGAGATCGATATCGCTGTCCGGATCCGGCTGGCCGGCGTAGGCATGCGAGGTGGTGACCATGGGCAGGTCGCCGGCGTGGTAATACTTGAGCTGGCTGCGGATCAGACGTGCCTGCGTGGGCTGACCGGCCACGAAGATGACGTCGGCGTTGGCCTGGTTGCCACGCCCCAGCACGGCCTGGATGGCCTGGCTGTGATCGTGGGTATCGCTGTTGTAGGTGCGGTAATCGACGAGCTGGCCGCTTTCGGCGTTGAGTGCATCGCGAAAACCGTCGAGCACGCGATCGCCCCAGTCGCCCTGGGGCACCAGGGCGATGGCGTTACGATCCCCCTCATCGACGGCATGACGAGCCGCCGAAGCCGCCTCGTCCGCCGGATCCAGGCCGAACTGATAAAAACCGTCCCGACGAACCGGCTCATCGATCGTGTTCAGCCCGATTTCCGGCATGGGCAGCTGCTGACGTGCCATGGCCGCGACCTTGTCCTTGTCCAGCGGGCCGACGAGGATGCCGATACCGTCGTTTTCGGCGCGCTGGGCGAGGGCCTGGGCGTTCAGGTTGCTCGAATCATAAGAGATCGGGCTCGGCAGGCCGCCGGTGTTGTTGCGATAGGCAAAGGTAAAGCCATCACGAATCGCCCCGGCGGCATTCTTGAATGCACCGCTCATCGGCAGCGCCAACGCGACCTGATCGCTGCTGGGCTTGGCCGCGGCGCTGCCGGCGGTGTTCACGCCGCCGCGCGTGACCGGCTGTACTGCCATCGTGCCTTGATAATCGAACTGATCGGCCAGCACGAAGCGATTGGCGGGGTGGCCGCGATAGGTCTGCTGCCACTCGGCCAGGGCGTCGTCGCGCTGGCTGCGATCAGAAAACGCGCGCTGGCCGATATCGGCCAGGGCCAGCCAGCCGCGCACGGTGTCGTCGGCATTGGCGGCATCCGTGCTGTCCGGGCCGATCCCCAGGCCGATGGCGTCGGCGGCCGCATCATAAGTGCGCTCGTCGTTGGCTTGAACCGCGGTCTGGCGTTCGAGCCAGGCGCCTCGCTGGACAAGGGCCGCGATGCCCTCGACCGGCCGGTTGGCCGAAAACTGGATTTGGGCGCGTTTTTCCCACACGCGCTCAGCCACGGCCGGTGCCGTGTTCTTGGCCGGCGGTGGCAGGTTGGCCAGTGCCTTGCCGGGTGCCATGTCCGCGATCGCGATTTCACGCTGCGCCAGGTTGTAGCGGGCGTGATCGACCGGGCCGAGCGTTGACGGATCCAGGCTGGCCAGCATCTGACGCGCGGTCTGTACATCACCCGCCTGAGCGGCGGCCAGGCCGGCCTCGAGTCGATACATGCGTTGGGTATCGGCGTTCGTGGTTCGGCCAGCGGCTTCGCCGTAGCGCGCGGCCGCCTCGGCGTAATCGCCCTGGTCGGCGGCGCGCTGCGCGGCATCGGCCGGTGACAGTCGCGCCTCGCCCCCGGCGGTGCCCGGGCCGGCGTTCTGGCTGGCACAGCCGGCGACAAACAGCATCAGCAGGCCGATACAAAAAAGACCGGCGCGTGTGCCGGCGCCGCCATTCAATCGGATCATCATGATCAAACTCCCGAAGACGTGGCCTGGCAGATCGCCCCCGTCTAGGCCACTATGCGCGCATCATAGCAGTGCCACCGTGTGGTCGTGCCAGCCCGCCGGCCTGGGGCTGTTCGACTGCGGTTGCCTACGACCGCGCCGCCATCGCGTGGCCACGTCGATTCGCCACCCCTGAAAGCGATTCTTTATCTCGAGTCTCTTATGAATCAAGCATCGACGCCCGGCATTCTATGGATCGTGGCCACGCCCATCGGCAACCTCGGTGATCTGTCGACGCGAGGCGCTGCGATCCTGGGCGAGGTCGATCTGATCGCGGCCGAAGATACGCGTCACACCCGGCGTCTACTCGATCATCTGGGGCTCGCCACACGGACGCTGTCGCTGCACGAACACAACGAGGACGCGCGTGCCCAGGGGTTGATCGCGCGTCTGCGCGACGGGCAGTCGATTGCGCTGGTCAGCGATGCGGGCACGCCGCTGATCAGCGATCCCGGCTATCGTCTGGTCTCGCACGTACGCGCGGCCGGACTTTGTGTACAAACCGTACCCGGCGCGTCCGCGGTGATCGCGGCACTATCGATCTCGGGCCTGCCCACGGATCGGTTCGTGTTCGAGGGGTTTCTGCCGACCAAGCCCGGCGCCCGGCGCAAGCGTCTCCAGGCTTTGGCCGATGAACCACGCACGCTGGTCTGCTACGAGTCATCCCATCGTATCGCCGCCTGTGCGGCCGACTTGGGTGCGGTGCTCGGCGAGCGGGCCGTAACACTGGCGCGCGAGTTGACCAAGCGTCATGAACAAAGCGTCTGTCTGAAAGCCTGTGATCTGGCGGCGTGGCTGGCCGATGACGCCAACCGAACACGCGGCGAATTCGTGCTTGTCATCGCCGGGGCGCCGGCACGCGATATGCCAGACAGCGCGGTCTCGCTGGAGGCGGTGTTGAACGAGCTCGTGCCGGCACTCGGCACCAAGAAGGCCTCCACGATCGCGGCCCGTCTGACCGGCACGCCGAAGAAAAGCGCCTATGCCGCGGCCCTGGCGATGACAGGCAACGATAGCCAATAAGCCGATGCCCGATTAGGGCCTGTTGCCGTTTCATGCGGGCCCGCGCCAAGCGCTGTTTTACGGCAAGATGAGGCGTAGCCCACGCCGCGCAGTCACTCTGCGCTAGTGGGCTAGAACGCTGTATTGCCGCAAAACAGCGCTTGTCCCGAAGG
>NZ_AYKG01000016.1 GCF_003788585.1 Salinisphaera japonica YTM-1
CGCTCAAACCCGCAATGTCAAAAGACGCTGCGGGTTTTTTTAGCGTCATGATGGGACCGGTACCAAAATCTTGCTTCATCGTATTGACTCATACGAAAGTCGTACTATACTTCTTTTCATATCGCCGGCGGGCGATTTGCTTATCTCCTCCGAAAGGCCTCTGGCCTTTCTCGCACTTGGCCTCCTAGTTTCTAGGGGGCTTTTTTTTGTCTGAATTCAGGTGCGGGCGTCGCATGGTTTGCGGCTGCGTTCTCTGGAAGACTATCCGCAGATGCACGCAGATTACGCCGATGGCGAAAACGCTGCGCGTCGATGTTTTGGGAATTGTGGCGCCACGACTCTTAATCACCCATTCAAGCGCTCAAGATAGCCCCTGGAGCTATCGGCAAAGAGATACACGGCTCTTGATCCTGGGTTAATCATCGTGGCGTAACGACTCGCCAACTGTGGCGCCCGGGTCTCAACGGGTACCCGATAACACGACCGCCATCTGCGTAATCTGCGTCCATCTGCGGATTGCCTGAAAGAACGAGGCCCCTTCCCGAAAACGAAGACGAAGACGAAAAAAAGCACCTCCGAAGAGGTGCCTTTTCTATCCGCCGGGAATAGCGCCGAAGCTATTCGTCGGCGGGCGTGGTGTCTTCGCCGCCGGCTTCGTCTTCGGCCAGTGCCTTGATCGACAGGCGCACACGGCCTTGGCGATCGACTTCCAGCACCTTGACGCGCACGACCTGGCCCTCGCTGAGCTCGTCGGTGACGTTCTCGACGCGATGCGCGGCGATCTGCGAGATATGCACCAGACCGTCACGGCCCGGCGCCAGATTCACGAACGCCCCGAAGTCCACGATACGCACGATCTTGCCCTCGAAGATCTGCCCCGCCTCGATATCGCGGGTGATGTCTTCGATACGCTTGATCGCCATATCGGCGGCTGTTTTATCGACCGCCGAGACATGGATGGTGCCATCGTCTTCGATATCGATGCCCGCACCGCTTTCTTCGGTGATCGAGCGGATCGTCGCCCCACCCTTGCCGATCACGTCACGGATCTTGTCCGAGTTGATCTTGATGGTGAAGATACGCGGCGCCCATTCGGAGACTTCCTCGCGCGGGGCGGCGATCGCATCGTTCATGGCCGAGAGAATGGTCATGCGACCGTCCTTGGCCTGGCCGAGCGCGACTTCCATGATCTCACGGGTGATGCCGCCGATCTTGATATCCATCTGCAGCGCAGTGATGCCGTTGGCCGAACCGGCGACCTTGAAATCCATGTCGCCCAGATGATCCTCATCACCGAGGATATCGGTCAACACGGCGAACTTGTCGCCCTCCTTGATCAAGCCCATAGCCACGCCGGCCACCGGGGCCTTGATCGGTACGCCGGCATCCATCAGCGCGAGGCTGGTGCCACAGACCGAGGCCATCGAGGACGAGCCGTTGGATTCGGTCACTTCCGAGACCACGCGCATGACGTAGGGGAACTCTTTTTCCAGATCCGGCATCACGCCCTGAATCCCGCGCTTGGCGAGCTTGCCGTGGCCGATCTCGCGGCGCTTGGGGCTGCCCACGAAGCCGGTCTCGCCCACGCTGTACGGCGGGAAGTTGTAGTGCAGCATGAAGGGCTCTTCATACTTGCCCTCGACGGCATCGATGAGCTGGGCGTCGCGGCCCGTGCCAAGCGTGGCCACGGCCAGTGCCTGGGTCTCACCGCGGGTGAACAGCGCCGAACCGTGGGTACGCGGCAATACACCGGTACGGATCGAAAGATCGCGCACGGTACGCGTGTCGCGGCCGTCGATACGTGGCTGGCCTTCGAGAATACGCGAGCGCACGGTGGTCTTTTCCAGACCCGCCAGCGCGTCTTTTACGTCGCCCTTGGCATAACCCGCGTCCTCGTCGCCGCCGACGAGCTCGGCCACGACCTTGTCCTTGATCTCGGACAGACGAGCCTGGCGCTCCTGTTTGTCGGCGATCTGATAGGCCGCGACGACGTCGGTTTCGGCGATACGCTTGACCGCATCGGCCAGAGTCTCGTCCTTGGCGCTGGCCTGCCAGTCCCAGGCCGGCTTGCCGGCGTCTGCCGCCAGGGCCTCGATCGCCTTGATGGCGGCCTGGAGCTGTTCGTGACCGAACAGCACTGCGCCCAGCATCACTTCCTCGGAAAGCTGCTTGGCTTCGGATTCGACCATCAGCACGGCATCTGTCGTGCCGGCCACCACCAGATTCAGCTCGCTTTCCTTGAGCTGGCTGGCGGCCGGGTTCAGCAGATAATCACCGTCGGCATAGCCGACGCGCACGCCGCCGATCGGGCCGTCGAATGGCAGACCGGACAAGGCAAGTGCGGCCGAGGCGCCCAGCATGGCCGGGATATCGGCATCAATTTCCGGATCGACCGACATCACCGTGGCAATGATCTGGACCTCGTTATAGAAGCCCTTGGGGAACAGCGGACGCAGCGGGCGATCGATCAGCCGACAGGTCAGCGTTTCTTTCTCGCCCGGACGGCCTTCGCGCTTGAAAAACCCGCCCGGAATCTTGCCACCGGCATAGGTGCGTTCCTGATAGTTGACCGTCAGCGGAAAGAAGTTGGCATCGGGCTTGGCTTCTTTCTGGCCCACGGCGGTGACCAGCACCACGGTGTCGCCCATGCTGACCTTGACGGCACCATCGGCCTGACGGGCGATCTCGCCGGTTTCCAGGGTCACATTGTGTGCCCCGTACGCAAACGTCTGGCGGCTGCTTACTTCTACGTTACTCACTCTTTATCTCTGCCTGCTTACTTTTCGGAAACAAAAAAGCGCCCGACCCGGATCATACCGAGGGGCGCTTGTCGCGATCGACCGTGGCCGGGCTGCGCTTAGCGGCGCAGGCCCAGATCCTGGATGAGCGACTTGTAGCGTTCTGCGTCGTGCTTCTTGACATAGTCGAGCAGCTTGCGCCGACGGTTGACCATCTTCAACAGGCCACGACGCGAATGATGATCCGCCTTGTGAAAGTTGAAGTGGTCACCGAGCTGCACGATGCGCGTGGTCAACAGCGCGATCTGCACGTCGGGCGAACCGGTATCACCGGGGCCGCGGCCGAATTTGGCGACGACGTCTGCTTTTTCTTCGTTGGATAGTGCCATGATTGACTCCTTGGGGACGTGGGCCGCGTGCAGCGAATCGACATGGCATGACGCATGTAGCGCGTCTGGCGAATGCCGCGGGGACGACCTGTTAAGAGCCGCGTATTCTACGCCGCGTGCCACCGTGCCGCAACGCACACGGCGCCGCGCGCCAGCAACACGCGTCAAGCGATCAGATACCGGGGCCGAACATCTAGGCCAATGGACGCGAGAACAGGCGCAGCGGCGAGAGACCGTTCGGCGGCTTGTGTTGCCCAAGCCCGATCACGCGACCATCGGGGCCGTTCAAGCGAATCGAGCCGGCCGGCAGATCCGGGTAACCGCCAAGTGTCTGGCCCATACCAATCCGGCTGGCCTGCGCCTCGTCCAGATCGATATGCACCCAACCGGCCAAGAGCTGCGAGACCGGAAGCAGCCAGGCCGGCAAGGCCGTGCCGTCCGGCACATCCGGATCGTGACAATCTGAGGCAATCTGTGAAAGCGCAACCGTCTGGCCAGCCGCGAACAGATGACCTACGCCCGTGCGCCGCAGGGCTGTCACATGGGCCCGCCCGCCCCAGGATCGTGCGATATCCTCGACCAGGGTGCGGACATAGGTGCCGCCGCTGACCGACACATCAAGCGTCATGGTGGCCGTGTTTTCATCAAAGGACACAAGATCCAGTGCGTGCACGGTAACAGGCCGCGGGGCACGCTCGACGGTCTCGCCCGCTCGTGCATAGGCATACAGCGGTTTGCCATCAACCTTCAGCGCCGAATACATCGGCGGGATCTGCTCGAGCTGACCAACGAAGCCGGTCAATAGATCATGCAACCACTCAGGGCTGGGCAACGCCACGTTGGCGTATTCGGTGGCCTGACCCTCGATATCCCCGGTTTCGGTTTCATGGGCGAGCGAAGCGGTTACACGGTAATGCTTGTCTGCCGAAAGCAGATAAGACGACAGCTTTGTCGCTTCACCGAAACACAGCGGGAGCAAGCCGGTCGCCAACGGATCCAGGCTGCCCGTATGGCCGGCTTTCTGGGCGTTCAACAAACGCCGAACCTGTTGCAGCGCATCATTGGACGACACGCCATAAGGTTTATCGAGCAGCACGACGCCGTCCAGGGCGCGGCCTTTTTTACGACGCGCCACGATCCTCGGGCGGCTGCCCGTCATCCGTGTCGGTCGCCTCACCCGAGACCGCTTCGTCGGAGGCAACCGCCGACTCGATCAGCCGGTCCATCTTCTGGGCGTCACGCTCGGTGGTGTCCTCGATGAAACGCAGCTCTGGCATCACACGCAGCCGAAGACGTTGGCCGAGTTTCTTTTTCAAGAACCCCTCGGCCGCCTTCAAACCCTCGATGGCTCGTGCCGCCCGATCGTCGTCGGCCGTCACGTCAAAGTTGGCCACATAGACCTTGGCGTGCTGAAGATCCGCAGAGAGCTCGACCTCGGAAATCGAGACGAACTGTACCCGTGGATCCTTCACCTCACTGGTGATGAGGAGCCCCAGCTCTCGCTGGAGCTCTTCGGCCACGCGGTGTCGGCGTGAAAACTCGCGCGCCATGAGCTAGGCCGTCTCGGCCACATCGACCTTGCGCTGGATCTCAGTCCGTTCATAGACCTCGATCTGATCGCCCGGCTTGATGTCGTTGTAGTTCTTCACGCCGATACCGCACTCGGTGCCGGCCGGCACGCGGTTGACGTCATCGCGGTGACGACGCAGCGACTCGAGCTCGCCTTCGTAGACGACCACGTTGTCGCGCAACACACGAATCGGTTGGCCACGAACCACCGCACCATCGGCGACCAGACAGCCGGCAACAGCCCCCAGCTTGGACGAGCGGAACACATCGCGCACTTCGGCCAGGCCGATGATCTCTTCGCGCAACTCCGTGCCCAGCAGGCCGTTGACCGCGTTGGTCACGTCCTCGATGGCTTCGTAGATCACGCTGTAATAGCGCACATCCGTACCCGATTCGCTGATCGACTTGCGCGCCTTGTTGTCGGCACGCACGTTGAAACCGATGATGATCGCCTGCGAGGCCATCGCCAGTTCCACGTCGGATTCGGAGATACCGCCAACGCCGCTGGAGATGATCCGGATCTTGACCTCTTGCGACGGGATCTTGCGCAACGATTCGACCAGCGCTTCCACACTGCCCTGCACATCGCCCTTGACCAGCAGATTGAGATCCTTGGTCTCGGCCGGGCCGTTTTCGCCCATCGCCGAAAAGACCTCTTCCAGGCGGGCTGCCTGTTGCTGCGCCAGCTTGGTATCGCGCTGCTGTTCCTCGCGCTGGGCCGCAATTTCCTTGGCCTTGCGCTCGTTGGCCACGACAAAAGCCGAATCGCCGGCTTCCGGTGTGCCCGACAAGCCCAGCACCTCGACCGGGATCGACGGGCCGGCTTCTTTCACCTGCTCGCCCAGCTCGTTGAACATGGCACGCACGCGGCCGTGGTGTGGCCCCGCCAGAATCGTGTCGCCACGCTTCAAACGACCGGCCTTGACCAGGATCGTGGCCACCGGCCCGCGACCCTTCTCCAGGCTGGATTCGATGACGACACCGCGTGCCGGCACATCGATCGGCGCCTTGAACTCGCTGACCTCGGCCTGGAGCAGCAAAGCATCCAGCAGATCATCCACGCCTTCGCCAGTTTTCGACGAGACAGGCACCACCTGAATATCGCCACCCCAGCTTTCGGGAATGAGATCCTCGGCTGCCAACCCGGCACGTACCTTTTCCAGATCCGCGCTGGGCACGTCCATCTTGGTTACGGCCACGACGATCGGCACACCGGCCGCCTTGGCATGCTGGATGGATTCCTTGGTCTGTGGCATGACGCCGTCGTCGGCAGCCACGATCAGAATGGCGATATCGGTGATTTCGGCACCGCGGGCACGCATGCGGGTGAAAGCCGCGTGGCCCGGCGTGTCGATGAAGGTCACCGCACCCTTGTCGTGGATGACGTGGTACGCGCCGATATGCTGCGTGATGCCGCCGGCTTCGCCTGCCTGCACCTTGGTGCGACGGATATAATCGAGCAACGAGGTCTTGCCGTGGTCGACGTGGCCCATGATGGTCACGACCGGGGCACGGGTCACACCCTCGACCTGCTCTTCCTCGGCGTGCACTTCCTGCTCGAGCGCTTCTTCCGCGGATTCGGCGGCCACCGGTTTCGGGTTGTGGCCCATCTCCTCGACGATGATGGTGGCGGTGTCCTGGTCGACCGTCTGGTTGATGGTCGCCATGACGCCAAGCTTCATCATGCGCTTGAGGACTTCGCCGCCCTTGACGGCCATCTTCTGCGCCAAATCGGCAACCGTGATCAGCTCGGGGATTTCGATATCCCGGATGACCGGCGCGGTCGGGCGCTCGAAGGTGTGCTCGGTGGCCACGTTGACGTTCTTCTGACGTCGGCCACCGCCACCACGCTTCTTCTTGTCCTTACGCCGGCCCTGCTTGCCCTCGGCAACGTGCAGCTCCTTGCGCTTGGCGGCTTTTTCGCCCTGCTCGCGCTCTTTTTCGCGCTTGATGTCGTCGTCGGTACGCCCGTGGCTCTCGGCGGCACGACGCAGGTTCTCCTGAACCCGTGAACGCGTTGTGTCGGTCTGGACCGCCTGCTTGCCGTGCTTGGCACGCTCGCGCTCCATGGCCTCGCGACGCGCCTTGTCCTCGGCCTCTTTCTGAGCCGCGATATCGGCCTGCCGCTTGGCCTCGTTCTCGGCACGCTGACGCTCTTCCTCGTCGCGCTGAGCCTGCTCGGCCGCAGCCTTGCGCTGCTCTTCCTCGCGCTTGGCGTTCTCGGCCGCCTCGGCTTCGGCGCGCTCTTGTTCGAGCTGCTCGGTACGTGCCTCGGACACCTCCTCGGCAACCGGCTCTTCGTCGGTCTGCTCGTTGCCCTTGTCGAACGTACGACGCTTGCGCACCTCGACATTGACGGTGCGCCCCGACGTGCTGCCGCGCCCGGTGTTGACCTTCAATTCGGACGTCGAGCGGCGTCGCAGCGACACCGAGGAGCGTTTGGCACCGAGCTTGCCGCCCGAGCGTGCGCTCTCGGCGTTACGCAAGTGACTCAACAGCTTTAGCTTGTCTTCGTCGCTGATTTGATCTTCGGCCGAGCGCGCTTCGACGCCCGCTTCCGCCAAGCGCGAGACGAGCCGCTCCACCGGAATGCCTGTTTCCGATGCCAGCTGCTTGACTGTCGTTTGCGCCATACTCTGTCTACTCCGTGGTGCCCGCGCATGCGGCGGGCGATCCAATTTACGTTTCGTTACGCTCTAGCTCTGGCTGATCAGGCTTGCTCGTCGGCAAACCAGTGCGCCCGCGCTGCCATGATCATCTCGCCGGCCTTGTCTTCTTCGATGTCGATAAGCTCCAGAAGCTCATCAGCGCCCAACTCGGCCAGGTCGTCACGCGATTTCACGCCGCCCTGTGCCAGCTTGCCGGCGAGGGTTTCATCCACGCCGTCCACTTCGAGCAGGTCGGCATCGTACTCTTCATCGCCGCCTTCGGCACTCGAAATCGCTTTCGAGAGCAAATAATCGCGTGCGCGATTACGCAATTCCTCGACCACGTCTTCGTCGAACTCCTCGATTTCGAGCAGTTCTGTGTCCGGCACGTAAGCGATCTGCTCGGTCGAGGTGAAGCCTTCCTGGACGAGAATCGCGGCCACTTCCTCGTCGACGTCGAGCTGGGTCTGGAACATGCCCTGAAGCTCTTCGGTTTCGGCTTCGCTTTTTTCTTCAGCGTCTTCCAGCGTCATGACGTTGAGCTGCCAACCGGTCAACTCCGAAGCCAGACGAATATTCTGCCCGCCGCGGCCGATCGCCTTGGCCAGCGAATCCTCGGATACGGCCAGATCCATGCTGCCCGAATCCTCGTCCAGGACAATGGATTCGACATCGGCCGGTGCCATCGCATTGATGACGAACTGGGCCGGGTTTTCATTCCACATGATGATATCGATGCGCTCGCCGGCAAGCTCGTTCGAGACACTCTGTACGCGCGAGCCGCGCATGCCGACGCAGGCCCCGACCGGATCAATACGACGATCCTTGGCCAGCACGGCGATCTTGGCACGCAGGCCCGGATCGCGCGAGGCGCCGCGCAACTCGATAAGCCCCTGACCGACTTCCGGCACCTCGAGCTTGAACAGCTCGACCAGGAATTCCGGCTTGCTACGGGACACGAACAGCTGTGGGCCGCGTTGTTCCGGGCGCACGTCATACAGATAGCCACGCACCCGGTCGCCCGGACGCATCGGCTCGCGCGGGATCATCTGATCACGCGGGATGATCGCCTCGGCGTTACCGCCCAAATCCATGATACAGGCGCCGCGCTCCATGCGTTTGACCAGCCCGGTGATCAGCTCACCCACGCGATGCTTGTAGGCATCCACGATCTGGGCACGCTCGGCCTCGCGCACTTTCTGCACAATGACCTGTTTGGCAGCCTGGGCGGCAATCCGACCAAACTCCACGGCCTTGATCTGCTCTTCGATGTACTCGCCCGAGCTGATCTCCGGGTACTTTTCCTGGGCACGCTCCAGCGAAAGCTCACGGTCCGGCGCTTCGATGAAACGCATCTCGCCGTCGGCGTCTTCCTCGCCCGGGTCAATGATCAGCCAGCGGCGGTAAGCAACGTAATCGCCGGTCTTGCGATCGACTTCCACACGCACGGCGATCTCGCCGCCGTTCTTCTTGCGGGTGGCCGAGGCCAGGGCAGCTTCGATCGCCTCGAAAATGATTTCCTGGTCGACGCCTTTTTCGTTGGAAACCGCTTCGGCGACCAAAAGTACGTTCTTGCTCATAAAACCACCCGCATGTCTGGAAAACAGGCCGCAAGGCCTTTCGCGTCACGGTCAATCGTGCGCGTTATTTTTCGAATACCGGATCCAATCGCGCTTTCGCCATGTCACCAATCGGCAGACGATAGATGGCGTCACCGCAGTTCAGATCAACCGTATCGGCCGAAACCGCCACGATCTCACCCTTGAACTTACGCTGGCCCTCGACCGGGGCAAACATATTCACACGTGCCCGTTCGCCGGCGAATCGCTCGAAGTGCTCGGCACTGACCAACGGTCGATCCATGCCCGGCGACGACACCTCGAGGCTATAGGCTGCACCGCCCTCGTCTTCGACATCCAGCGCGGCGCTCACTTCACGACTGACGGCTTCACAATCCTCGATATCGATGCCTTCCGCGGCATCGATATAAATGCGCAGCACGGCGTTTCTGCCCTGGCCGACCGATTCGATATGCCAAAGCTCATAGCCGAGATCGCTAACGATCGGCTCAATAAGAGAGTGAAAACGTGGCGTCATGACACCGTCTCGCTGACGATTTTTCGTTACCAACAAAAAAGCCCCTCATCGGGGGCTTTTTCGATAACCAATATGTGGTAGCGGGGGTAGGATTCGAACCTACGACCTTCGGGTTATGAGCCCGACGAGCTGCCAGACTGCTCCACCCCGCACCCGATGAACGCGAGACTATAAATAGTAACCAGAACGGTTGCAAGCTGCTCGTCTATGCCTGCTTTTGTCTGGCCAGTTGACTGTGCCAACCGCTCAACGTGGGCATAAGTTAACACGTTGTTTTAGCGACGCAAGTCTTTTCGATGAAAGTTTTTCAGGGCCCGGGCGAAAGCCCGAGATGACGCGATTTCAAGCCGTCAAAAACTCCGTTCCGCGCGCTCCGCAGCCACCATGATTGCGCAATTCAGCCCGTGAGACGGCTCCTGATTATCGGCAATGCCGGTGCTTGATCGCTCTCAAAGTCGAGGCGTGGTCGGTCTGTTTTGAGCAAAACCTGTCCGCAAATGAACGCGAATAAAACAGCAATAAAATAGGGCAAAGCCCACGCTCAGATCTCTAGGGCGTGTCGTCATAAGATAAGTCGGCGCACCGGCGGCCAAGCTGCGGCAAGACAAGGCATCGCGAGTGCGGCGTGGTTATTCCACGTAAACGAGCCCCTAAAAATCGACTATGGCGCCAGATTGCCGGGGCTTGGCCACCGGCCCATTCGGGTTGCCCGCGCCGGACGCGCCATGCCGCTGACGGGCCTTGACCGTGGCGGGCCACGCTCGGCGGCCCGCGCCTTGCCTGACACGCCCGGCGCGGGCAATGCGACGGCATATCTTAACGCCCTAGGCGCCCCACTGCGCTGGGCATATGATCAACACGATTCAAAGCGCTTGCGCCAGACATAAAAAAGCCGCATCCATAGGATACGGCTTTGGTGTCGATCTAAGATCGACAGGTTGGTGCCGACGGCCGGATTCGAACCGGCACAGCTCTCGCTACTGCCCCCTCAAGACAGCGTGTCTACCAATTCCACCACGTCGGCGGTGTTCTAATCAGCTCACTCCGGGATTTTCGGCCCGTTGTCCTGATCAGCGGACGGCTTCTCGTCGCCCGCATCGTCTTTTGGCTGGGCCGACTGCTGCACGGCTGGCGCTTGGCCCAGCTGATCGGTCACGCTGCCCGAGCCCGTACTGGGTCCGGCACCGTTGACGATATAAGCCAGCGTCAGACTGCTCAGGAAGAACAGCGTGGCCAGCCCGGCTGTCGCGCGGCTCATGAAGTTGGCCGAGCCTTTCGCACCGAAAACCGTGCCCGAGGCCCCGCTGCCAAAGGCAGCGCCGGCGTCGGCACCCTTACCGTGCTGTAGCAGGATCAAAGCGATGAGAGACAACGCAATGACGACCTGCACGATGATCAGAATGGTGTAGATCATTCAGTCAGCTCATGCGCCATGCGAGGGCATCGCACGCGCTATATCGGCAAATGAATCGGCTTTGAGCGATGCGCCGCCAACGAGCGCGCCGTCGACATCATCACCCGCGAAAATCGCTTCTGCATTGTCTGGCTTAACACTTCCGCCGTAGACGATGCTTAACGAGCGCGAGAGTGTATCACTTCGCTCGGCAATTTGGGAACGCAGAAACGCATGAATTTCCTGGGCCTGCTCGGGCGTGGCCGAACGCCCGGTGCCGATCGCCCAGACCGGCTCATAGGCGAGAACAATTCGGCCCAGCTCCTCGTCGCTGCAGCCATCGAGCACCGCACCCAGCTGGCGCTTGAGGACGGTTTCGACCGTATCGGCTTCGCGCTCTTCCAGGGTTTCCCCCACGCAGACGATCGGCTGAATACCGCAGGCGATGGCGGCACGCGTCTTGGCCACAACGATATCGTCGGTCTCGCCGTACATCGCACGGCGCTCGGAGTGACCCACCACAGTGAAGGTGGCGCCACAGTCCGCGAGCATTGTGCCGCTGACTTCGCCGGTGAACGCCCCAGGCTCGATTTCCGTGGCCACGTCCTGCCCGCCGGTGGCGATATCACTGCCCTTCAGGCGCTCGGCCAGGCGTGCGACGTAGACAAACGGCACGCAGACGGCCAGGCCACAGGAGATGTCCGCGGCGCGCGCGGTCAACGCATTGGAAAAGGTGTCGATATCGGACAGGCTGCCGTTCATCTTCCAATTGCCGGCAACGAATGCTCGATCGGTCATAGCTGTTCCTTGTTTGAAAATCAGGCCGTGGCCGTGTTCTTGGACATCATGCCGCAGCCGAGCGTTCGACCACGTCAGCCAGCGCCCGAGCGTGACGATCGACGCGATCGGCGTCCAGGCCTTCGACCATGACGCGCAGCAACGGCTCGGTGCCGGAGGGGCGCAGGAGCACGCGGCCCTTGCTGCCAAGATCCCGCTCGACCTTCTGCACGGCCTCGCGCACTTCGGCGGCGGCCATGAGCGTGGTGGCCGCACCGCGACCGATACGGACGTTGATCAGGGTTTGCGGGCATTTCTCGACAGGTGCCACCAGCGAGGCCAGTGACTGTTCGCGACGCGCCATGGCGGCCAGTACCTGCAGCGCGGACACCGTGCCGTCGCCGGTCGTGGCCCGGTCCAGGCACAGCAGATGCCCGGAGGACTCGCCGCCCACGATGCCGCCGAGCGCCACGAGGCGCTCGAAGACATAGCGGTCACCGACCTTCGCGCGCTCGAAGACGATATCGCGGGCTTCCAGGGCCAGCGCCAGACCCAGATTGCTCATCAGGGTGCCCACCACCGGGCCGGCGAGCGTACCGGTCTGCTGGCGATCTTCGGCAAGCGCGAACAGCAGCTGATCGCCGTCCACGATCTGCCCGGCGCCGTCGACCATGATGCAACGATCGGCATCACCGTCGAGGGCAACGCCAACGTCGGCACCGCGCCGCACGACTTCTTCGGCCAGGTGCTCGGGATGCGTCGAGCCGCAGTCGAGGTTGATATTCAGCCCGTCCGGCGTGTTGCCGATGGTGTGCACGGTCGCGCCCAGCTCTCGAAAGACCTCGGGCGCGGTCTGATAGGCCGCCCCGTTGGCACAGTCAACGACCAGATGCACGCCGCGCAACCCGCCCTCGGGCAGGCGCGCCGTGGATTTACAGAACTCGATATAGCGCCCGGAGGCGCTTTCCACGCGCTTGGCACGGCCCAGCGCATCAGCGCCGGCCGTCACCAGCGGCTGATCCAGCATGGCCTCGATATCGGCCTCCACGGCATCGGCCAGTTTCTGGCCGTACTGAGAGAAGAACTTAACGCCGTTATCAGCGAACGGATTGTGCGATGCGCTGATGACCACACCCGCCAATGCCCGGAACGTACGGGTGAGATAAGCGATACCCGGCGTGGGCAACGGGCCGACCAACAGCACATCGACGCCGGCCGCAGCAAAACCGGCCTCCAAGGCAGATTCGAACATATAACCCGACAAGCGGGTGTCCTTGCCGATCACCACACAAGGGCGAGCCGCGTTGTGTGCCTCGCGCTGCCCGCGGGCCAGCTGATCGAGCAGTACGCGCCCGGCGGCCCAGCCCAGATGAAGCGCGAAATCCGGTGTCATCGGCGCCTCGCCGACCGTGCCCCGGATACCGTCCGTACCGAAATAGCGTTGCGCCATGGCGCCCCCGTTGTCGTGTGGTTGTCTTGTTCAGTCGGTCAGTGCGTGCGCAAGCGTAACCATGTCGGCCGTCTGCTGCACGTCATGTGCGCGGATGATACCCACGCCGCGGCTGGCCGCCCAAAACGCGGCCCCGAGGCTGCCGTTCAGGCGGGCCTCTGGTGTATCGCGCGCGTAGAGTTTGGCGAACATGGATTTGCGCGATACGCCCATCAGCACCGGGCAGCCGGCCACACTCATCGTATCCACCGCGCCCAGCAACGACAGGTTGTGCGACAAGCTCTTGCCGAAACCAAACCCCGGATCAACCACGATCTGTTGCGCTGGCACCCCGGCAGCGATAGAGGTGTCGACCCGCTGTGTCAGGTATTCGCGAATCTCGGCGACGATATCGACGTAGCTGGGCGCGGCCTGCATGACCGCCGGCTCGCCTTGATGATGCATGACACAGACCAGCGCGCCCGTGGCCGCGACCACGTCAAGCGCGCCCGGCGCCTCCAGGCCTCGCACATCGTTGATCATCGCCACGCCGGCATCCAGCCCGGCCTGCATGACGGCGGGGTTGCTGGTATCCAGCGATAGCATCAGATCGGGGTGATCCGCGCGGATACGCTTGATTACCGGCATTACCCGCGCCAGTTCTTGCTCGGTGGTCACGGGCGTGGCCCCCGGCCGGGTGGATTCACCGCCAATATCGATGATGGATGCGCCGGCCGCGGCCAGTGCCGCGGCCCGCGCGCTGGCCTGTTCCGGCATCGTGTAGCGCCCGCCATCGGAAAACGAATCCGGGGTGACGTTGATAATGCCCATCACCGCGGTCGGCGTTAACGAAAGCATTTGTCCGCCGGGCGCCTGCAACGCCCGGCGTGGCGGAATGGAGGTGGCGTTAGTGGCGCTGGGCATCATTCGAGTCGGTGATTGTCGGTTGATCAAATATATCGCCGCGCATGAAAAAGGCCGACAGCCCGAAGACTGCCGGCCTCGAAAAGCGCATCATCCGCGCCGATCAGGACTGGCGATTGTGGGCCGGGCTCGGCACCTGGTCCCGCGAGGTATCGCGATCGGTATTGTCCGGCTTGGCCTCGGCTTCATCGGCACTGGCGTTCGGCCCGCTACCGTTGTTACCGGACGGGTCCGAATCGTTCCAGCTGTCCGGCGGGCCGGGCTCGTTGCCCTGCATGATCTCGTCGATCTGCTTGCGATCGATGGTCTCGTATTTCATGAGCGCATCGGCCATCAGATGCAGCTTGTCCATATTGTCTTCGAGGATCTGGCGCGAGCGCTCATAGCAGCTGTCGATAATCGCGCGCATTTCCTCGTCGATGGCATGCACGGTTTCATCAGATACGCCGCCGCCCTGGGCCGCAGAACGACCGAGAAACGGCTCGCTGTCCTCGGTGTTGTAGGCGATCGGGCCCATGCGCTCGGACAGGCCCCATTTCGTGACCATGTTGCGAGCGATCTCGGTGACGCGCTCGATATCGTTGGATGCACCCGTGGTGACCATATCGGCGCCGTAGATGATTTCCTCGGCCAGGCGACCGCCGAACAACGAACAGATCTGGCTGTTGAGCCGCTGCTTGGAATAGCTGTAACGATCTTCTTCCGGCAAGAACATCGTGACACCCAGCGCGCGCCCACGCGGCACGATGGTGACCTTATGCACCGGATCATGCTGCGGCACGCTCAGACCGATGATCGCATGCCCGGCTTCGTGATAGGCCGTCATGCGCTTGTCGTCCTCGTTCATGATCATGGACTTGCGCTCGGCGCCCATCATGATCTTGTCCTTGGCGCGCTCGAAGTCATCGTGGGTGACTTCCTGGCGATTGGCACGGGCGGCGAACAGCGCGGCCTCGTTGACGAGATTGGCCAGGTCAGCGCCCGAGAAGCCCGGGCAGCCACGCGCGAGGATACTGGGCTGTACACGCTCGTGGATCGGCACGTTCTTCATGTGCACTTTAAGAATCTGCTCACGACCGCGCACATCCGGCAGCGGCACCACCACCTGTCGGTCGAAACGGCCCGGGCGCAGCAGCGCCGGGTCGAGCACGTCGGGACGGTTGGTCGCCGCGATGACGATCACGCCTTCGCTGCCCTCGAAGCCGTCCATTTCGACCAGCAGCTGGTTGAGCGTCTGTTCGCGTTCGTCGTGCCCGCCGCCAAGACCGGCGCCGCGCTGGCGGCCGACCGCATCGATCTCGTCGATGAAGATAATGCAGGGCGCCTGCTTCTTGGCCTGCTCGAACATGTCACGAACGCGCGAGGCACCCACGCCGACGAACATCTCGACGAAATCGGAACCCGAGATCGAGAAGAACGGCACGCCGGCCTCACCGGCGATCGCCTTGGCCAACAGCGTCTTGCCGGTACCCGGCGAGCCCACCATCAACACGCCGCGCGGAATCTTGCCACCGACCTTCTGGAACTTGGTCGGATCGGAGAGAAACTCGACCAGCTCCTGGACTTCCGACTTGGCTTCTTCCACGCCGGCCACGTCGGCAAACGTCAGCTTGACCTGATCGGCCGACATCATCTTGGCCTTGGACTTGCCGAACGACATCGCGCCGCCGCCCTTGCCACCGCCCTGCATCTGGCGCATGAAATAGATCCACACACCGATCAGCAGCAGGAAAGGGAACCAGGAGATGAGAATCTGCTTGAGAAACGAGCCTTGATTCGGCGGCTCACCGGTGATGGTCACGTTGTGATCCATCAGCGTGCCGATCATGGCCTTGTTATCCGATTCCGGGCTGTAAGTGTTGAACTTCTGGCCCGACGTCATCTGCCCGGAGATCTGATGATCCTCGATATTGACCTGGGCGATGTTGCCCTGGTCCACACGGGTCAGAAACTCGGAGTAAGCGATACTGTTACCGCTTGAGCCGGACGGCGCAAAGCTTGAGAACACGCTCATCAATACGAGCGCGATCACAACCCATAGCAGCAGATTCTTGGCAAGTTCGTTCAAGATCGTCGTCCTCGATCAGGTGGGCCCGATCGTTTGGTTGTCGCGTTACACGTTGTCAATGACCAGTATAAACGATCGGTCATCGACACAGGCTCGCCCGGCCTGAGCGCACCTGTATCAGGGATTACGCCAGCCACGCCCCAACAGATACATCTCACGGCTGGCGTCCCGCGATGCATTCGGCTTGCGCGAGGCCACCTTGTCGAAACGCTGTTTCATGTCAGCGAACAGCTCATGAAAGCCTTCGCCCTGAAACACCTTGATCAACAAATGCCCGCCCGGCGCCAGAACGTCCTGGCACAGCGCCAGTGACAGCTCGGCCAGCTGCATCACGCGGGCTTGGTCAGCTGCCTTCACTCCCGTGAGATTGGGGGCCATGTCAGAAAGTACAAGATCGACCGGCCGGTCACCGATTGCCGCCAGCAAAGCATCGAGACCGGCTTGTTCATCGAAGTCGGCCTTGACGAAGGTGACCCCGTCGATCGGCGTCATATCCAGACGATCAATAGCCACGACATGGGCATCGGGGGCCTGGCGTCGACAGTACTGGCTCCAGCCACCGGGTGCCGCCCCCAGATCGACCACGCAGCGCGCGCGCGCCAGCAGATGATCCTTGTCGTCGACCTCGGCGAGCTTGTAAGCCGCCCGCGAGCGGTAGTTATCCGACTGTGCGGCCTTGA
This sequence comes from Salinisphaera japonica YTM-1, assembly GCF_003788585.1. Taxonomy (GTDB): domain Bacteria; phylum Pseudomonadota; class Gammaproteobacteria; order Nevskiales; family Salinisphaeraceae; genus Salinisphaera; species Salinisphaera japonica. The sequence goes on from NZ_AYKG01000016.1 coordinate 16,713, forward strand.
CGTAAGGATCGGCCCGATGCTTGGCCAGCCATCGTTTGGTGTCGCTGCGCTTGCTCACGATGCTTATACTGGCGCGTTTTCAACGCTTACGCGATAGGTCATGACGTTACAACTCGATAAGGAAACCCGGCAGGCGCTCAAGAAACAGGCGCATCATCTCAAACCGGTGGTACAAAGCGGGGCCGCCGGCGTGACCGACCCCGTACTGGCCGAGATCGATCGGGCGCTGACCGATCACGAACTGGTCAAGATCAAGCTCGTCGCCGACGACAAACCGGCCTTCAAGGCCGATGTCGCCACGGTGTGCGAGCGTCTGGGCGCTGTCGCGGTTCAGGAGATCGGCCGCATGGCAACGATCTATCGGCCCAATCCGGACAAGAACTAGACAGCGCTAGATATAGCGCACCTCGACAATCTCCAGGGTGCGCTTGCCGCTGGGTACATCCACGTCGACGACATCGCCTTCGCTCTTGCCGATCAGGGCCCGGGCGATCGGCGAGGCGAACGAGAGCTTGCCCTGTTTGATATCGGCCTCGTCCTCGCCGACGATCTGATAGGTCAGCTCTTCACCCGAATCCTCATCGGCCAGATCCACGGTCGCGCCAAAGATGATGCGCCCGTTGGCCTGGGCACCGGCCTGGGTCACGTCGATGATCTGGGCTGAGCCGATCTTGCCCTCGATCTCGGCGATACGGCCTTCGTTGAAGCCCTGCTCTTCCTTGGCCGCGTGATATTCCGCGTTCTCCTTGAGATCGCCATGCGCCCGGGCTTCTTCGATGGCCGCGACGATGCGCGGACGTTCGGTTTTCTTCAGCCGTGTCAGCTCGGCGCGCAAGGCATCGGCACCGGTCTGCGTCAATGGCGTGCGATCCATGACAACCACCTCGGATAATCACTATCAGTTAGAAACAAAAAGGTCGCCGAAGGCGGCGACCTCGAACCATGTGTAGAACCCATGCCTTCGGCATCGATCCAATCGAGCAGGCTAGCAAGCCAGCCCGATCAAGTCGAGACAGCGATATCGATGCCTTCGCTGAGCGTGGCCGCCAAGTGATCGATCTGCTCGGGCGTGATCACATAGGGCGGCATGACATACATCGTATCGCCCAACGGCCGCAGAAGCGCCTGGCGCGTCAGCCCGTGCCGGTAGACGGCAAGCCCGCGCCGCTCGCGCCAGTCGAAAGGCTCGCGCGCCGCTTTGTCCTTGACCATCTCCACGGCCAGGATCATGCCGGTCTGGCGCACCTCGGCGACATGCGGATGATCCACCAGGTGTGCAGTGGCATCACGCATGCGCTGGATCAGCGCCTGATTCGCGGTGATCTGATCGCGTCGCTCGAACTCGTCAATGGTGGCAATGGCCGCCGCGCAGGCCAACGGGTTTCCCGTGTAGGAATGCGAGTGCAGAAACGCCGACAGATTTTCATAGTCGTCGTAGAACGCGTCGTAGACCGTATCGCTGGTCAGCGTGACCGACAACGGCAGATAGCCGGCCGTGATGCCCTTGGACAGACACATGAAATCCGGCGAGATCCCATTCGGGCCAGCCTGCTCACAGGCAAACATCGTACCGGTACGGCCAAAGCCGGTGGCGATCTCGTCGGCGATGAGATGCACGTCGTAGCGCGTGCAGGCCTCGCGCAACAACTCCAGATACACCGGGTCATACATGCGCATGGTCCCGGCACACTGAACCAGCGGCTCGACGATGACGGCACAGGTTTCGTGTGCGTGCTCGGCGAGCAGGGCCTCCATCTCGGCGAAACACGCCCGGCTGTGCTCGGCCCAGGACACACCCGGCTCGCGGTGAAAACAATCCGGCGAGCGCGCGGTCAGCGGCTTCAGCAACAGCGGCTCGTAGGTTTTCTTGTAGAGCGAGACATCCCCCACGGCCAGCGCGCCGAGGGTTTCACCGTGATAGCTGTTGGTCAGATTGATGAAGCGGGTCTTTTCACCATGGCCGGTATTACGCCAGTAGTGAAAGCTCATCTTGAGCGCGACCTCCACCGCGGCCGAGCCGTTATCAGAATAAAAGACCTTGTTCAGCCCGGGCGGCGTGATACGCACCAGCCGCTCGGCCAGCGCCACGGCCGGCTCGTGGGTGAAGCCCGCCATCATGACGTGCTCGACCTGATCCAGCTGCGTCTTGATCGCGGCGTTGATCACCGGATTGGCGTGGCCAAAGATATTGACCCACCAGGAACTCACGGCATCGATATACCGATTGCCGTCGAAATCCTCCAGCCACACGCCCTCGCCGCGACGCATGGGTACCGGGGGCAACGAGGCCAGATCCTTCATCTGGGTACAGGGGTGCCAGAGCACGGCCAGATCACGATCGATGATGTCTTGATTGGTGGTCATGAAACGTCGTTATGGTTGGAGTCGCGAAGTCCGCGATTAAACATCAGGATCAGCCGTGTTCCACGATCGAGAGCACCGTATAAGGCGCCTCGTGCGGCTCGCGGGCATCGCGATGATGATCGGCCTCCAGCGCCAGCACGCGATCCGGATCATAAACCACGAACAGCCGCCCGTCGGCCAGCACGGCCAAGCCTTCGGCCTTGTTGGCGAACTCCAGCGGCTCGCCCGTGTCATCAGCCACCAGAACCGGCGCCCGGCCGGCATGGAAATCGTCGAACGACAGCGCCCAGAGATAAGCGCCCAGCCGGTCACCGCCCTGGCCGTCGTCAACCTCGAAGCTGGTCAGGAAATACAGGCGCTGGGTGGCCGGGTCATATTCCAGACTCGACAGGCCGACCTCGAAGCGCACGCCCGGCCAGGCCGCCGGCTCGAACTCATAGACCAGCTCGAACAGGCCGGTGAACGCCAGCATGCCCTCAGCGTCCACGCGATACGGTGCGGCCACCACCTGAGCCACATAAGAGAAGTCCTCGTGGCTTTGACCGACTTCGCGAACACCGAATAACAGTAGCGGATCACCGCCGGCTTCGCCCGGCACGCTGGACAGGCCCTCGACCTTGAAATACGGCGCGCCGAGCGCGCTGGCCAGATCCTCGCGCAGGCCGAGCGAGCTAAGCACCCCGTCGTTGTCGCGATCGGCGATGAGCTGGACGCGGTCCGGCTCGCCGCAGGGCCAGATCAGCAGGCGGTTATAGACATCCTGGTCCGCGGTCTGGCGATCCACGCGGTCGAAGCCGGTCGTGGCGATCAGATAGTCGCCGCCATCGGTCAGCGCGAAGTCTTCATATTTCTCGGCCGACGTGATCAGGCCGGCCGTGTAGTAGGACAGCGACTCGGCCACGGGTGCGGCCTGGTCATCGATATCCAGCGCGAATACCGGCGAGCGATGATCGCCGGGCACGTTCTTATCGCTGCCGAAAACCAGGCGATGCCCGTTCCAGGCCACGGCCGATATCTCGACGTTGACCGCGTCGCCGGTCGGGTCGGACAGATCGCGCTCGAAACAGGCAAACAACCCCTTGTGATCGATACGTGCCTTCATGAAGCCTTGTCTCTTGAAATAGAACGATGATGCGGCGCGGATCAACCAAGCGCCAGATCGACAACGAGGCCGATGAAGATCAGACCGCCGAGATAATTGTGTTGCATGAATGCAGAAAAACACGAGGCCCTGTCACGGCCGCGCGTCAGCCATTGATGATAGATCGACATGCCAACGGCGGCGGCAAGCCCCAGATAATAGGCAAGTCCCAGGCCGAATAGCGCGCCCACCGCGACGAGCAACGCATAAAACAGGCATTGGAAGCCGCCAATCATCGCGCGGTCGTATCGGCCCCAGAGCACGGCGGTCGATTTCACGCCGATCTTCAGATCATCGTCGCGATCGACCATGGCATAGAACGTGTCGTAAATGAGCGCCCAGATCAGCGTGGCCACGAACAGCAGCCAGGCCCCGGCCGGCACATGCCCGGTTTCTGCAGCGAAGGCCATTGGTACCGCCCAACCGAACGCCGCGCCAAGAAACATCTGCGGCCAGTGCGTGGCCCGCTTGGTAAACGGGTAAAGAACAGCCAGGAACACGGCGATAACCGACAAGGCGATCGTCGCCGCGTTCAAGGTGAGCACGAGTACAAACGCCAGGAGGCACAGTACGGCGAACACGACCAGCGCCTCGCGCGCCGTCACTTCGCCCGTCGCCAACGGGCGGGCCTTGGTGCGCGCGACATGACCGTCGATCTTGCGATCGGCGAAATCGTTCATCACGCAGCCGGCCGAGCGCATGAGCACAGCACCCGCCACGAACACGAAAAGCACCCAGGCACCCGGCACCCCGTCGGCGGCCAGCCAAAGCGCCCAAAGCATCGGCCAAACCACCAGAAAGATGCCGATGGGCTTGTTCAGGCGTGTCAGGCGCAGATAACGGTCGAGCCGGCTGGCCGGCTGTGCGGTACTCGACATGCACGGGCTCCGGTAATGTGACAACACAAGGCGATATCCGTGGCTTTACCAACTACCGCCTCGGGAGCTTGAAACGGTACCATGCGCGAAATTGTTGCGGCAGGGCCGTTCTTGCCCGGCTGCTTTTCGGAGACCACATGTCCGCTCCTTCGCAATCCGGTGGCGCGTCGATCACCGACGAACGCCAACTCGTCGAATATTTCGAGAACGCCTGCAAGCCGCCCAGTCGCTGGCGTTTGGGTACCGAACACGAAAAATTCGTTTTCGATCGCGAGACCCTACGCCCGCTGCCCTATGAAGGTGACCAGAGCATCTCGGCCTTTCTCGAGAAGCTGACCCGCTTTGGCTGGACGCCGATGCAGGAAAACGGACGCACGGTTGCCCTGGAAATGGGTGATTGTCATATCACGCTGGAGCCGGGCGGCCAGCTCGAGCTGGCGGGCGCGCCGCTCTATACCATCCACGAGACCTGCGACGAGATCCATACCCATCTGCGCCAGGTCAAGGAAGTGGCCGCGGACATGAACGTGGGCCTGATCGGCCTGGGCTTTCAGCCCAAGTGGTCGCGCGCCGAGTCGCCCTGGATGCCCAAGGAACGCTACGAGATCATGGGCAACTACATGCCCAAGGTCGGCAATCTCGGCCTGGACATGATGCTGCGCACCTCGACCGTACAGGTGAATATCGACTACGGCTCGGAAAGTGACATGATCAAGAAGTTCCGGGTCGGCCTGGCGCTTCAACCGATCGCCACCGCGCTGTTTGCCAACTCGCCGTTCACCGAGGGCAAGCCCAACGGTTTCGTCTCGTATCGCAGCCAGATCTGGACCGATACCGATCCCGATCGCTGCGGCATGCTCGACTGGGTGTTCGAAGACGAGATGGGATTCGAGCGGTACAAGGATTTCGCGCTCGACGTGCCGATGTATTTCGTCTACCGCGACGGCCATTACATCGATGCCGCCGGCCAGTCATTTCGAGACTTCATGGCCGGCAAGCTGCCCGCCCTGCCCGGTGAGCGCCCGGTGATGAGCGACTGGGACGACCATTTGACCACGTTGTTTCCCGAAGTGCGCCTCAAGCGTTTCATGGAAATGCGCGGCGCTGACGGCGGCCCGTGGCGCCGTCTGTGTGCCCTGCCCGCGCTGTGGGCCGGGCTGTGCTACGACAGCACCGCCCTGGACGAAGCCTGGGCGCTGGTCGCCGATTTCACGCCCGCCGAACGCAACCACCTGCGAGACCAGGCCCCGATCCACGGCTTGGCCACCCCGTTCCGTGGCGCCACGATGGGTGGTATCGCCCGCGAAGCCGTGGCGATCGCCCAGCGCGGTCTCTCGCGCCGCGCCAATCTGGACGGCCAGGACCGCGACGAGGCCATGTACCTGGATCAGCTGGCCGAAATTGCCGAAACCGGCATCACCCCGGCCGAACACCTGCTATCGCTCTACGAAGGCCGCTGGAACCAATCCGTGGACCCGGTCTTTCACGAGTTCGCCTACTGATCCGGCCCGCGGGCGCGTCTTTTGGCGATGGTCCGCGAATAAGCGCGAATAAAAGAAAAGCAATCCGCAGATGGACACCGATGGCCGCAGATTGAAAGACAGATTGTGCAGGGGTTGTTCGTGCACCGGCACGCTTGATCAGCTAACGACTAATCAGTCGAGAATCTTCTTTTTCATCTGCGGCTGAATGCGCGTATTCAGCCGCGGGCGTGTCTTTTCAATCGTCCGCGAATGAACGCCAAAAAACGCGAATGAAAGAAAGATGATCCGCAGGCCTTGGTCGATATGGCGAGCTCCGAGCCACCCGCTCGGCAGCCCAATAATCAGAAACCTAATCTGTGAAATTTGCGTAATCTGCGGATGCATATCTTGTTGAACCGGTCTTTGATTTCAAACGATCGTCTTCTTCATCTGCGGCCATCGGCGTTCATCTGCGGATAAATGCCTGTATTCATTCGCGGGGAGGTCTTTTTAATCGTCCGCAAATAAACGCGAATAAAAGAAAGACGATCCGTGGGTCATGGCCGATACAACGAGCTTTGAGCCACCCGCTCAGTAGCCCAATAATCAAAAACCTAATCGGTAAAGTCTGCGTAATCTGCGGATGGATATCTTGTTCAATCGGTCTTTGATTTCAGACGATCGTCTTCTTCATCTGCGGATGAATGCCTGTATTCAGCCGCGGGCGCGTCTTTTTAATCGTCCGCGAATGAACGCAAATAAACGCGAATAAGAGAAAGACGGTCCGCGGAGCTTGGTCGATACGGCGAGCTCCGAGCCACCCGCTCAGTAGCCCAATACTCAAAAACCTAATCTGTGAAATCTGCGTAATCTGCGGATGGAAAGCTTGTTGAATCGGCGTTCGATTTCAGACGGTTGTCTTCTTCATCTGCGGCCATCGGCGTTCATCTGCGGATTGTCTTCTCGCCTGTATTCATTTGCGCTTATTCGCGTTGATTCGCGGACAGTGTTTGACTTAGTCGCGCTTGAGCCACGGATATTCGCCGCGGGCATCGGCGCTGGGTAGCGGCGATTTGACGGCTTCGCGGCCGTAGAACTTGATGCCTTTCTGGATCCGCTCGCGACCCATCTCCTGACGGTGGCGATTGGTGTCGCGCAGGCTGTAGACACAGCCGCAGTATTCCTGCTGATAGAACGACTCGCGCTTGGCGATCTCGATCATGCGCGCGGCCCCGCCCTTCTTGCGCCAGTTGAGCGTCCAGTAGGTTACCTCGGGATAACGCGAAGTCGCGCGCACGCCGGCCTCGTTGATCTGCTCCATGTTCTTCCAGCGCGAGATGCCCAACGTGGATGACACCATGTGATAGCCGTTTTCAGCGGCAAACAGCGCGGTACGCTCGAAGCGCATATCGAAACAGACCGTGCAGCGCCGGCCACGCTCGGGCGCATCCTCCAGGCCGCGGATACGATCAAACCAGTTGTCGGTATCGTAATCGCCGTCGATATGCGGGATGCCCAGTTCCTCGCAGTAGCGCGTGTCCTCGGCCTTGCGCATTTCATACTCGGCCTGCGGATGGATGTTCGGGTTATAGAAATACACCGTCACATCGATGCCCGAGGCCTTGACCGCGGCCAGTACTTCGCCCGCACACGGCGCGCAGCATGAGTGCATGAGCAGCTTTGTGCCGGGTTCGGGCGGCACGAGCGTAGGGCGTTCGTAATCGTCGAGCTTGTACGGGTTCATGGCGCGACCTGCCGGGTCAATTAAACGATGCGATAATGGCGCGTATTGTCCGCATTGCAGCGGGCGTCGTCCATGTTTGGCTTCAAGGCAGCGTTTCTCATGCAGAAAGGCAGTATTTCTCTCGCGATCGTCTGGATGGTCGTCATATCGCTGGTTCTGTTCTGGCTGCCGGTCGCCGGGCCGTTACTGGCAGGCTTTGTTGGCGGGCGCACCGCCGGCAGCGTCGGCCGCGGTATCTGGGCCGCGATCCTGCCCACCGTCATCCTGTGCCTGATTCTGCTGGGTGCGGGCACCGCCCTGACCGGCTTGCCCGTAATCGGCGTCATCGCCTCGATCAGCCTGTTCCTGGTCATCGCCATCCAGCTCATCCCGCTGATCGCCGGGGCCATCATCGGCGGCTTGATGGCCTAGCTTTTATTCGTCCGCGACGTAAAAGAAAAGACAATCCGCAGATTTCGCAGATGACGCAGATTGCTTGGTCGATACGGCGAGCTCCGAGTTATCGCGCTCACTGGATTAATGATCAAACAAAACTAATCTGTGAAATCTGCGTAATCTGCGGATGAAAATCTTGTTCAATCGGTCTCTGATTCCAGCGGATCGTCTTTTTCATCTGCGGCCATCGGCGTTCATCTGCGGATAAATGCCTGTATTCCTTCGCGCTTATTCGCGTTCATTTGCGGATAAACAAAAAGAAAGGCCCCGATCACTGACCGGGGCCTTTTTTCATCTGATCCGCTAGCAAAAGCGTTGGATCAGTCGTTCGGCGGCACGTACGCGCCGTCTTCGTCGTGGATCTCACGACCGGTGACGGGCGGGTTGAAGGCACAGACCAGCTTCATCTCGGTCTTGGCTTTCAAGGTGTGCTTGTCGTGGTTGTCCAGCGCGTAGACCGTGCCCGGCTTGATCTCGAACTCTTCGTTCGTATCGCGGTTCACGATCGTGCCTTCGCCCTGATAACAGAACACGGCTTCGAAGTGGTACTTGTACCACATGTCGAATTCCAGGCCCGGCGGGAAGGTGGTTTCGTGGAACGAAAAACCCATGCCGTCCTTGGCCAGCAGCCAGCGCACGCTGGTCCAGCCGTCGGGGCTGACGACTTCACGGTCGGTGCCACGCAGGTCTTCGGTCTTGATGATCTTCATAAGCAGTCCTCTTTGAGGTGTTGTTCTACTGCATCGTACACCCGCGCGACGTGGTCAGACGCCACGTCGCACGGTTTGTTTTCCGGATGCGATCAGGCCGCGTTCGAGAGCAGGCCGTGCTTGTCGAGCACGGTATGAATCGCCTGTTCGAGCGTATCCAGGCCTTTCTCGATGTCGTCGTCCGGGCTGATCAACGGCGGCATGACCTTGATCACGTTGTCGTCGGCACCGGCGGTCTCGAGAATCAGATGATGCTTGAAGCACTCGGCGGCGATTTCATCGGCCAGCTCGTGCTGCTCGCAGTCGATGCCGATGAAAAATCCGCGGCCGCGCACTTCGGCCTTGAAGCCCGTCTGCGAAATAATGCCGTCCAGACGCTCCTTGATGCGATCGCTCATGCGCAGCACGTTTTTTTCGAGCTTATCGTCTTTCCAGTAGTGCTCAAGTGCGGCGATCGCGGTGATGAAGGCATGGTTGAAGCCACGGAACGTGCCGTTGTGCTCGCCCGGCTCCCAGATATCGTATTCCGGCTTGATCATCGTGATCGCAAGCGGCGTGCCGTAGCCCGACAAGCTCTTGGACACGGTGATGATATCCGGCGAAATACCGGCCGGCTCGAAGGAGAAGAACGGGCCCGTACGACCCACGCCGGCCTGGATATCGTCGACGATCAGCAGCATGTCGTGATCACGACAGAGCGTCTCGATCTTCTTCAGCCAGTCGAAATCGGCGACGTTGATGCCGCCCTCGCCCTGCACCGTCTCGACGATGATCGCGGCCGGCTTCTCGTAGCCCGAGGAGCTGTTTTCGAGCAGCATGCGCAGGTCGTCGGCGGTATCGCGATCCGGGCCGAAATAGCCCGAGAACGGCACCGGCGAGGAGTGACACAGGCACACGCCGGCACCGGCCCGCTTGGAGGCGTTGCCGGTCACGGCCAGCGCACCGAGCGTCATGCCGTGGTAAGCGTTTGTGAAGAACAGCACGCGGTCACGCCCTTTCACCTTGCGCGCGATCTTGAGCGCGGCCTCGACCGCGTTGGTACCGGTCGGCCCCGGAAACTGGATCTTATAATCCATGCCGCGCGGCTTCATGATCACGTCCTCGAAGGTTTCGAGGAACCGGATCTTGGCGTCCGTGGCCATGTCCAGGCCGTGGGTGATGCCGTCGGACTCGATGTAGTCCAACAGCGCTTTCTTCATCACGTCGTCGTTATGGCCGTAGTTGATGGCCCCGGCGCCGGAGAAGAAATCCAGATATTGGGTGCCGTCTTCCGCGGTCAGCCAGTTGGCTTTACCGGTAGAAAAGACTTTCGGAAATGAACGGACATAGCCGCGGACTTCCGATTCCAAACGATTGATTGTTTCCATTAGAAAACTCCTGACTACGCAGGCTGTGCGTCGTATTTAAGAGGAAAGCGCGCTGACGGCATCGGCGTCAAATGGCCCGATACGAAACAGAATCTCCGGCTCGTGGGGGTCGTGCGGTTCGCCTTCGTCGAAAGCATCGAACAGCTCGGCCGAAAACAACTCGGTTTCGTCGATACGGGCGTTCAGACGACGCGCCAATCCACGGAACAGCCCTTGGGAAGGCTCGTTAGTCGGCCCGACGGTGGTATCCAGATAGCGCACATCGGCACAGGCCGGTCGCTTGAGGATCTCGGCGAGCATGCGCGTGGCAAGCCCTTTGCCGCGCCCGGCCTGGGCCACACCGACCTGCCAGACAAACAGCGTCTCGGGATCGGCCGGCAACAGATAGCCGGAGATAAAGCCGCCCAGCTCGCCGTCGATTTCAGCGACCACGCTCGTGCCGGCGTGGTGTTCGCCGATGAGCATATAGGCATAGGCCGAGTTGATATCAAGCACGCCCAGGCGATGAACAAGCGTGAGGATGCCGGCCCCGTCTTCCTTGCCCGGCGGTCGAAAGATCACGTCTTCCGACGAGGGGTGATCCGATTTAGAAATGGTCTTTTCTGATTCGAATGATGCCCCGAGTATAACGAGTCGCGCGTACTCGTGCTGCGCGCGCGACCCGTGAGATGCCCTAAGCGCTGACTTCGGCCTGGATCGATTGCAGGGAATAGACATCCAGCGCGCGTTCGTCGGACAGCGCCGTGGCGCTGGCGAGCCCGCCGGCGATCGTCGTGAAATAGCTCACCTTGTAGCGCAGTGCGGTCATGCGGATCGAGCGCGATTCCTCGATAGCCCGCTTGCCCTCGGTGGTATTGACCACCAGCGCAAATTCGCCGTTCTTGATCATATCCACGATATGCGGCCGGCCTTCCTTGACCTTGTTGGCGATCTGGCATTCGATGCCGGCCTCGGTGATCACGCGCGCCGTACCGCGGGTAGCCGCAAGTGAAAACCCGGCCGCGACCAGTTCGCGCGCCATGTTGACCGCGAGCGGCTTGTCGGCATCGCGAACCGTGATCAACGCCAGGCCGGGCGGCGTGGGCAGGCCGACACCGCTTGCCAGCTGTGACTTGGCAAACGCTTCGCCGAACGTCTTGCCCACGCCCATGACCTCGCCGGTGGATTTCATTTCCGGGCCGAGCAGCGGATCCACGGTCGGGAATTTGGAGAACGGGAACACCGCCTCCTTGACCGCGTAGTGCGGAATACGACGCTCATCGCCAGCGTTCTGGCTCACCAGGCTCTGGCCGGCCATGCAACGCGCCGCGATCTTGGCCAGCGGCATGCCGGTGGCCTTGGACACGAAGGGCACCGTGCGCGAGGCCCGCGGATTCACTTCCAGCAGATAGACTTCACCCGCGCGGATGGCGAACTGTACGTTCATCAGGCCCACCACCGACAGGCCACGGGCCAATGCCCCGGTCTGTCGCCGGACCTCGTCGAGGACCGTGTCGTCCAGGGAATACGGCGGCAGGCTGCAGGCCGAGTCACCCGAGTGCACGCCGGCCTGTTCGATATGCTCCATGATGCCGCCGATAAAGACATCGGTGCCGTCACAGATGGCATCCACGTCCAGCTCGATCGCGTCCTCGAGGAAACGATCAAGCAAAACCGGCGAGTCCGGAGAAACCTTCACCGCGGCCGACATATAGCGCTGCAGATCCTCCGGCCCGTAGACGATCTCCATGGCCCGGCCGCCCAGCACATACGACGGACGCACGACCATGGGAAAGCCGACCTCTTCGGCCAGGCGCATGGCCTCGGCCTCGGAGCGTGCCGAGCGGTTGGCCGGCTGTTTCAGGCCCAGTTTGTTGACCAGGTTGAGGAAACGATCACGATCCTCGGCCAGGTCGATGGAATCCGGTGTGGTGCCGATGATCGGCGCGCCGGCGGCTTCCAGACGACGTGCGAGTTTCAACGGCGTCTGGCCGCCGTACTGAACGATCACGCCCTTGGGTTTTTCGATGTCGATGATCGACATCACGTCCTCGAAGGTCAGCGGCTCGAAGTAGAGCCGGTCCGAGGTGTCGTAGTCGGTCGAGACGGTTTCCGGGTTGCAGTTGACCATGATGGTTTCATAGCCGTCCTCGCGCATGGCGAGCGCGGCATGCACGCAGCAATAATCGAATTCGATACCCTGGCCAATGCGATTGGGCCCGCCGCCCAGCACCATGATCTTGTCGCGATCACTGGGCGCGGCCTCGCATTCGTCGTCATAGGTCGAGTACTGATAGGCCGTGGCCGTCGGGAACTCGGCCGCACAGGAATCCACGCGCTTGTAAACCGGCACAATGCCCTGGGCCAGACGCGCACGGCGTACGGCGAACTCGTCGCAGCCGAGCAGGGTTGCCAAGCGTAGATCCGAAAAGCCCTTGCGCTTGTAGGCCCGCAAGGTGTCGCTGTCCAGATCGCCGATGGTCGAGGTGGCCAACTCGCCTTCCATCTCGATCAGCTCTTCGATTTGATCGAGAAACCAGGGGTCGACATGCGTGAGCGCGTGCACATCGGCCACCGTGAATCCGGCCCGGAACGCATCGCCGATGTACCACATCCGGTCATAGCGCGGTGTGGACAGCTCGCCGCGCAGGGTGTCCTTGGTCGCATCGGTGGATACATCATCGAGCTTCGGCTCAAAGCCGTCCGAGCCGATCTCCAGGCTACGCATGGCCTTGTGCAGCGACTCCTGGAAGTTGCGCCCGATGGCCATCGCCTCGCCCACCGATTTCATCTGGGTGGTCAGGCGATCATCCGCGGCCGGGAACTTCTCGAAGGTGAAGCGCGGCATCTTGGTGACGACATAATCGATCGATGGCTCGAACGAGGCAGGGGTCGCGCCGCCGGTGATCTCGTTGTCCAGCTCGTCGAGCGTATAGCCCACGGCCAGCTTGGCCGCGACCTTGGCGATCGGAAAGCCTGTTGCCTTGGAGGCCAACGCGGAGGATCGAGAAACACGCGGGTTCATCTCGATGACGATCATGTCGCCCGTGTCCGGGTCGATGGCGAACTGGACGTTCGAGCCGCCGGTATCCACGCCGATCTTGCGCAGGCAGGCGATGGAGGCATCGCGCATGACCTGATACTCGCGATCGGTCAGCGTCTGGGCCGGGGCCACGGTGATCGAGTCGCCGGTGTGTACGCCCATCGCATCGACGTTTTCGATGGCACAGATGATGATGCAGTTATCGGCGTGATCCCGCACGACCTCCATCTCGTATTCTTTCCAACCCAACACGCTCTGCTCGAGCAGTACTTCGTTGGTCGGCGAGAGCTCCAGGCCACGAGAGAGCAGATCCTCGAACTCTTCCTTGTTATAGGCGATGCCGCCGCCGGTGCCGCCCAGCGTGAACGACGGCCGCATGATGATCGGAAAACCGATGCCGGCCTGCACGGTCTCGCCCTCGGCCATGGTGTTCACGGTCTTCGAGGCCGGGGTCTTTAACCCGATTTCGGTCATCGCCTCACGGAACGCGGTGCGGTCCTCGGCCATATCGATGGCATCGCGCGAGGCGCCGATCATCTCCACGCCGTGTTGTTCCAGCACACCGTTGTAGTAGAGATCCAGCGCACAGTTCAGAGCGGTCTGGCCGCCCATCGTGGGCAGCAACGCGTCCGGCTTTTCGACGTCGATGATCTTGGCCACCGTCTGCCAGTCGATCGGCTCGATATAGACCGCATCGGCTGTTTCCGGATCGGTCATGATCGTGGCCGGGTTCGAGTTGACCAAGACCACACGAAAGCCCTCGTCCTTGAGCGCCTTGCAGGCCTGCATGCCGGAATAGTCGAACTCGCAGGCCTGGCCGATCACGATCGGCCCGGCGCCGATGACCAGGATGCTTTTTAGATCTGTGCGCTTGGGCATAGGAGATAGTCCGCAAATGAACGCAAATGCGCGCAAATGATCACAATCAAATCCGCGACGAGTCGTCGTAAGATTTTACGATACGTTTGACGCCCAGACGGGGCGTCCCGAAATTCAATATCAAGCCCACTGAAATACCGGTGGCTTGCAGATAATTCATCAATTGCGCTTCGTGTACGGCTGTAATACTCGAAAGCGCTTTGATTTCCACGATCAGTCTTTGCTCGATAACCAGATCAGCAATGTAATGACCGACAACCGCGCCTTTGTAACTTACATCCAGTGCCTTCTGCCGCTCGAAGGCCGGCCCAGCCTGGGCAAGCTCAAGCGCCAGCGCATTCTCGTAAACCGCTTCTAAGAACCCGGCGCCTAACGTGTTACTGACCGCAAAAGCACAGCCAATGACACGCTCAGAAATTGTCTTTTCATTTGCGCTCATTGGCGTGCATTCGCGGACTATTGTCTTTCGTGAATCACAGCCATGAAGCGCGCAAAGATCGGTGCGACGTCATGCGGGCCCGGGCTGGCCTCCGGGTGGCCCTGGAACGAAAAGACCGGGGCGTCGACGACTTCGATGCCCTGCAGGGTCTGGTCGAACAACGAGCGATGCGTCACCCGCACCGTGTCCGGCAGGCTGGCCTCGTCGATGGCAAAGCCGTGGTTCTGGCTCGAGATCATCACTTCGCCGCTGGCCGTGTCGATGACCGGATGATTGGCACCGTGATGGCCGAACTTCATCTTCAGGCTCTTGGCACCGGCGGCCAGGCCCAGAATCTGGTGCCCCAGACAGATACCGAGTGTCGGCACGCGACGCTCGATCAGCTCACGACAGGTGGCGATCGCGTAATCCAGGGGCTCGGGGTCACCGGGGCCGTTGCCCAGCAGCACGCCGTCCACACCCAGTGCGAGCACGTCGTCGACCGAGGTTTTGGCCGGTACGACGGTCACCTTGGCGCCGGCGTCCACGAGCTGGCGCAGGATGTTGTACTTGATACCGTAATCATAGACCGCGACGTGACAAGACGGCTCGGCCGGCGCATGACGATCATTCGGGCCGATCCACGTGCCCTCGGTCCACTCATAGGACGCGCGCGTACCCGCATCGGCGGCCAGATCGGCGCCCTTCAGACCGGCAAAGCCGCGAGCGGCCTCGACGGCGGCGGCTTCGTCGATGTTCTCGCCGGCCACGATGGCCCCGTTCTGGGCACCTTTTTCGCGCAGCAGACGGGTCAGACGGCGGGTGTCGATATCACCGATGCCCACGATGCCGTTGGCTTCGAGATAGCCGATCAGGCTGTCGTTGGATCGCCAGTTGCTCGGCGCACGCGGAACTTCGCGGATGATCAGGCCGGCCGCCTGGATACGATCGGATTCGATATCCTGATCGTTGGTGCCGGTGTTGCCGACGTGCGGATAGGTCAGAGTGACCATCTGCTGTTGGTAGGAGGGATCGGTCAGGATCTCCTGATAGCCGGTCATGGCGGTATTGAATACCACCTCGCCGACGGTCCGGCCGTTAGCGCCAATGGCGCGGCCGTGGAAGATACTACCGTCTTCGAGCGCAAGTACGGCTTTGGCGCGCAATACATCTCTCCAGTCGCTGGATGCCAGTGGGCTGCCCGGAGGCGGCGAGAGTATAGCGGCTTGGCGCCCGGCTCGCCAGCCGTGGCCGCACAAACAATCAACGGGCGTCGGTCAGACCCAGCACGTCGTTCATGCCGTAATGGCCGGCGCCCTGGTCGGCGGCCCAGACGGCCGCGCGCATCGCGCCGCCGGCAAACGTCTGGCGCGAGGTCGCTCGATGCGTGATTTCCAGGCGCTCACCGGCCCCGGCAAAGAGCACCGTGTGCTCGCCCACGATCTCGCCGGCCCGCACGGTGGCAAAACCGATCGCCGCCGGCGGGCGTGCGCCGGTCTGGCCTTCGCGTGTATAGACCGCTGACTCGGCCAGGTTCTGGCCCCGTGCATGGGCCGCAACGTCGCCAAGCTTCAAGGCCGTGCCCGAGGGGGCATCGACCTTGTGGCGATGATGGGCCTCGATGATCTCGATATCCACGTCGTCGCCGAGTGCGGCGGCTGCACGCCCGACCAGGTCCAGTGTCAGGTTCACCCCGGCACTGTAATTCGGTGCCTGGACGATCGCGATCTCGTCAGCGCCAGCATCGATCTCGGCCTGTTGTGCATCGTCGTAGCCGGTCGTGCCGATCACCATGGCCGCGCCTTGGGCGCGACACACCGCCAGCGCAGCCATCGACGGACCCGGCAAGGAAAAATCGACCAGCACATCGAAAGCCGTATCGGCCATCGTTTCGGACGAAACCAGAGCCACGCCCAGCTCATCGGTGCCGGCGATACGCCCGGCGTCCACGCCGAGCTGGCCGCTGCCCGGCGCGCCGAAGGCAGCCACGAGCGCCAGATCGTCGCGCGCCTGGCTGGCCACAATCAGCTCCCGGCCCATGCGACCGGACGCCCCGTTGATGGCAAGACGGGTGGTCATGATCAGTTCAGGCGCTCACCGAAGAAACGCTTGGCCTTGTCCAGCCAGCTGGTCGTGGCCGGGCTGTGGCTGTGCCCGCTTTCATCCAGCGATTCCTGCAACTCTTCCAGCATCTTCTTCTGCTTGGAATTGAGATTGACCGGCGTCTCGACGCTGACCTTGACCAACAGATCGCCCGGCGAGGAGGTACGCACCGATTGCACGCCCTTGCCGCGCAGCCGGAAGGTCTTGCCGGACTGTGTCTCGGCCGGCACCCGCAGCGACACCTTGCCTTTCATGGTCGGCACGTCGATGTCGCCGCCAAGTGCGGCGGTGATCATGTCGACCGGCACGTTGGCACGCAGGTTGTTGCCGTCGCGCACGAAGAATTCATGCGGCTTGACGTTGATCTGTACGTAGAGATCACCGGCCGGGCCGCCCATTTCGCCGGCTTCGCCTTCACCGGACAGACGGATCCGATCACCGTTGTCCACGCCCGGCGGCACTTTCACCGACAGCATCTTCGACGACTGCACGCGCCCGTCGCCGTGACATTTCTTGCAGGGGTTACGTACTTTCTTGCCGGCACCCTGGCAGTCCGGGCAAGCCTGCTGGATCGAGAGGAAGCCCTGCTGGATACGCACCTGGCCCTGGCCCTTGCAGGTGTCGCAGGTATCGACCGGCGAGCCCGGCTCGGCGCCGTCGCCGCCACAGGTTTCACACTGCTCCAGGGTCGGAATACGAATTTCGATCGTATCGCCCTCGATCGCGGTTTCCAGGTCCAGATCCAGGTCATAGCGCAGATCGGCACCGCGGGCCGCCCGCGAGCGGCCGCCGCCCATGCCACCACCGCCGAAGATATCGGAAAAGATATCGCCGAAGATGTCGCCAAAGCCGGCACCACCGCCGCCGAAGCCGCCGCCACCGCCGGCTGCACCGCCCATGCCGGCGTGGCCGAACTGATCGTAGGTGGCTTTCTTCTGGTCATCGGAGAGCACTTCGTAAGCCTCGGAGGCTTCCTTGAAGCGGGCTTCCGCGTCTTCATCGCCCGGGTTGCGGTCCGGGTGATTCTTCATGGCCAGACGTCGATAGGCCTTCTTGATATCGTCCTTGGACGCGCCTCTGGATACGCCCAGCACTTCGTAATAATCGCGTTTCGCCATGGTCGTCGTCTTTCAAAATCCCTGATTGAACCGTCCGGCATGACCAGCCGGCTTAATCAGAAATCTCGTGTTCCTTGAATCAAAAATGCCGGGGCGGTTTTCACCGCCCCGGCGCCTTGCGGGCTATCGCCTCGTCTTACGAGTTGGTACCCGACTTCTTGTCGTCGTCCTTGACTTCTTCGAAGTCGGCATCGACGACGTCGTCATCGCTGTTGGCCGACGACTGCTGGCCGTCTGCGGCCTGCTCGCCCTCGGCGCCTTCTTCGCCCTGACCGTAAGCCTTCTGCATGATCGGGGCCGAGGCCTCCGACAGCTTCTGGGTCTTGGCTTCGATGTCGTCCTTGTCGTCGCCTTCGAGTGCCGTGCGCAGCTCGGCGATGGCGTCATCCACCGGCTTCTTCTCGTCCTCGGAGATCTGGTCAGCCAGATCCTTCATGGACTTCTCGATGCCGTGGATCAGGCCGTCCGCCTGGTTGCGCGCCGTGATCAGCTCGTTGAACTTGGCGTCTTCCTCAGCGTGCGCTTCGGCGTCCTTGACCATCTGCTCGACTTCGTCGTCGGACAGACCGGAGGAGGCACGAATCTCGATCGACTGTTCCTTGCCCGTGGCCTTGTCCTTGGCCGACACGTTGAGGATGCCGTTGGCGTCGATATCGAAGGTGACTTCGATCTGCGGCGTGCCACGCGGTGCCGGCGGGATGTCCGACAAGTCAAAGCGTCCCAGCGACTTGTTGGCGGACGCCTGCTCGCGCTCGCCCTGCAGGACATGCACGGTCACGGCCGGCTGGTTGTCCTCGGCGGTCGAGAAGGTCTCCGACTTGCGGGTCGGAATGGTCGTGTTCTTGTCGATGAGCTTGGTCATCTTGCCGCCGAGGGTCTCGATACCGAGGCTCAGCGGGGTGACGTCCAGCAACAACACGTCTTTGGTGTCGCCCGACAGGACCGAGCCCTGAATCGCGGCACCCACGGCCACGGCTTCGTCCGGGTTGACGTCCTTGCGCGCTTCCTTGCCGAAGAAGCTCTTCACCGCTTCCTGTACAGCCGGCATGCGCGTCTGGCCACCGACCAGGATCACGTCGTCGATGTCGGATGTCTTGAAGCCGGCATCCTTGAGCGCGGTACGGCACGGGTCGATCGTACGAGCGACCAGATCCTCGACCAGGCTTTCCAGCTTGGCGCGGGTCATCTTCATGTTGAGATGCTTCGGACCCGACGAATCGGCGGTGACGTACGGCAGATTGATTTCGGTCTGCTGCGTGGAGGACAGCTCGATCTTGGCTTTCTCGGCGGCTTCCTTCAGACGCTGGAGTGCCAGCTTGTCCTTGCGCAGATTGACGCCCTGCTCTTTCTCGAACTCGGCCGCGATGTGCTCGATGATGGCGTTGTCGAAGTCTTCACCACCCAGAAAGGTGTCGCCGTTGGTGGCGTGCACTTCGAACTGGTGTTCGCCGTCGATCTCGGCCACTTCGATGATCGAGATATCAAACGTACCACCACCCAGGTCATAAACGGCAATCTTCTTGTCGCCGCCTTTCTTGTCCATGCCATAAGCAAGGGCTGCCGCGGTCGGCTCGTTGATGATGCGCTTGACGTCGAGGCCGGCAATACGGCCGGCGTCCTTGGTGGCCTGACGCTGGGCGTCGTTGAAGTAGGCCGGCACGGTGATGACCGCTTCGGTGACCTTCTCGCCCAGATAATCCTCGGCGGTGGCCTTCATCTTCTGCAGCACCTTGGCCGAGATCTCCGGCGGCGCCATCTTGTTGTCGCCGACCTGGACCCACGCATCACCGTTATCGGCCTTCACGATCTGGTACGGGACCGTGTCGATGTCCTTCTTGGTGGTCGGATCATCAAAGGTGCGTCCGATCAGACGCTTGATGGCGTACAGAGTGTTGGTCGGGTTGGTGACAGCCTGGCGCTTGGCCGGGCGGCCCACCAGCGTTTCGTTGTCGTCAGTGAACGCAACAACGGACGGCGTGGTGCGCTCGCCCTCGGCGTTCTCGATGACCTTGGGGTTGTCGCCTTCGAGCACCGCGACACACGAGTTCGTGGTGCCAAGGTCGATACCGATAATCTTGCCCATGGCTTGTTATCCCTCTTTGAAGTCTGTCTTTGCCGCATTGCGGCCGATAAATGATGTCTGGAAGTCGATTTGGGGCACCGGCCGGTGTTTTTCAACCGACGGCGATCGTGCGCTAGGGCCTGTTGCCGTTTCGTACGAGTCCGCGCCAAGCGCTGTTTTGAGGCAAGACAAGGCGCAGCCCACGCCGCGCAGTCATTCTGCGCAAGTGGGCTAGAACGCTGGATTGCCTCAAAACAGCGCTTGTCCCGAAGGGTTGGGCCCAAAATCTGGCCATGCGGCGTTGCTCACCTTGATCGTGGCACGCCACGACCTGCGACTCGCGCCTTGCCTGGCCAGATTTTGGGCGCCAACGCGGCGCTCATACGAAACGGCAACAGGCCCTAGCCTTTGTCAGCCGGCTTGGCCACGGTGACCATGGCCGCGCGCAGCACGCGCCCGTTGAGGGTGTAGCCTTTCTGCATCACGGCGGCCACCGAGTTGGCCGGCAGCTCGTCAGTGGGCTGTGTAGACACCGCCTCGTGAAACTCCGGGTCGAAGGTTTCGCCCTCCGGGTTGATGGCTTCGATACCCACCTTTTCCATGCTGGAGGCCAGCATGCGCTGGGTCATGTCCATGCCTTCCTTGAGCTTGTCGAAGTCACCGGCGTTGTCCTCGGCGGCTTTCAGGCCCAGCTCCAGGCTGTCACGCACGCCGAGCAGCTCGGTGGCGAACTTTTCGATGGCGAACTTCTTGGCGGCTTCTACATCGCGCTGGCTGCGCTTGCGGATGTTTTCCATTTCCGCAGCTGCACGCACCGCCTGGTCGCGATACTTTTCGGCATCGGCTCGAGCGGCTTCGAGCTCGGCCGCCAGCGTTTCAACATCCGGGTCACCGGCGAGCACGGCATCGGCCTCGGCGGCCGTCTCGATCTCGCCTTCGACCTGTGCGGTGTCCTCGACGTCCTTCGCGTCGTCGGGCGCCTCTGACTTGTCCTTCTGGCTCATGAAATCCCCACCTTTTGGATGTGTTGCAGCGAATACGGCGTGGGCGCATCACCACGCCTCGCTCGACACGTTCCAGAATTGGGCTCGCGTTCGGCTTTTCAAGCAGAGCCGCGTCACGATGTGGGCGTTCGTCGGTGCCGCCGAACCAGCCAGCCATTGAAATCGAGCGCGCGAGGGTGAATGCTTGTGCCACTCATCCGGCGCCCGACGTGTGTCCCATGGCCCATTCCAAGGCACGTTCACAGGACGCGCCCTTCAACACCATCGGTATTTTTGCCAAGCGGCACGATGACGGCGTGGCCGAGACGCTGGCTGCGCTGGCCGCCGATCTGACCGCGCGCGGTAAGACCGTTCTCCTCGACGACAACCACGACACGACGAACTACCCGGTCACACCTTGTGCCCGCGACGCCCTGGGCGCGGCGTGTGATCTGATCGTCGTGGTCGGCGGCGACGGCACGCTGCTGGATGCCGGGCGTGCCGTCGCCGCATCGGGCACGCCGCTTCTGGGCATCAATCTCGGGCGGCTCGGTTTCATGGTCGATGTGTTGCCATCGGACATGACAAAGACACTGGACGAAGTGTTTGCCGGCAACTACATCGCCGAATCACGGCTGATGCTTTCGGCCTGGGTCAGGCGCGGCGGCCAGATCATGGATGAAGCCCCGCTTCTGGCGATCAACGAGTGCGTCATTCGTAACCAGGCGTTTGCCCGTGTTCTGGATTTCGATACCTACATGAACGGCGACTTCATCAGCCATCACCGGGCTGATGGCATGGTGGTGGCCACACCTACGGGCTCCACCGCTTATGCCCTGTCTGGCGGGGGGCCGGTTTTGCATCCGGGCCTCAACGCCCTGGCGCTGGTGCCGATCTGCCCGCACACGCTGTCGGATCGGCCCCTGATCGTGGACGGCGATCATGAGATCGAGATCCACGTGGCCGACTCGCTGGACGGCAATGCCCTGTTCACAAGCGATGGCCAGGTCAGCCGCGCCCTGGATGCCGGCGATAGCGTGGTCATCTCCCGAGCCGATCATGATCTGGCGCTGATTCACCCGCCCGGCTACGACTACTTCAACATCCTGCGCAATAAACTCCACTGGGGGCGCGGGCAGGCGGTATCCAGTCCATAGCCCATCAAGGGGCGCCGGCTTGCGCGCCCGCCCGACTTGCCATCGAACAGTGGACGTGATGTAAGCTGTATCTTCATACAGTTCATACAGGTCACGGCCTGTTCATCGCGAGCGCACCGCCATGCTGGCAGAAATCTCGATCCGCGACTTCGCCATCATCGATCGTCTATCGGTCGAGTTCGGCCCGGGCATGACCGTGCTTTCCGGCGAGACCGGCGCCGGCAAATCCATTCTCATCGATGCCTTGAACCTCATCCTGGGCGAACGCGCCGACGGCGCGGCCGTACGCGAAGGCGCGGCCCGCTCGGACATCACGGCCCGTTTCACCCTGGCGGATGCGCCGGCGGCCTCGGCCTGGCTGGCCGAGCACGAGCTGGACGGCGACGAGGAATGCGTTATTCGTCGCGTGGTGGCCAAGGAAGGCCGCAGCCGCGGTTGGGTCAACGGCACACCAATGCCCGTACGCGAGCTCAAGGCGCTCGGGCGCCTGCTGGTCGATATTCACGGCCAGCATGCCCAGCAATCACTGCTCGGCCGCGATGCCCAGCGGGATCTGCTGGATGCCTACGGCGAGCACGCCGAACTTCAGGCCCAGGTCGCGCATGCCGCCGGCACGCTGAAAGCCACGCGACGCGCGATCGCTCGGATCGAACAGCGCGACGGTGACGGCGACAGTCGCATTGACCTGTTGCGTTATCAGGTCAACGAGCTGGACGCGCTGGATCTGGGCGACGACGAGCTCGAAACGCTGGAAGCCGAGCACAAGCGCCTGGCCAGCGCCGAGCGCCTGATTGGCGACGGCCAGCGCGCCCTGGCCCTGCTCTACGAGGCCGAGGACGGCGCCGCGGCCGAGCGCCTGGGCACCGCCGAGCGCCTGGTGGGCGAGCTAAACGCCATCGACCCGGGCTTCGAGGCCACGCTGGAGCTGGTGGCCAGCGCGCTCATCCAGACCCAGGAGGCGGCGGACACGCTGCGACGTCACATCGAGAACCTGGATATCGATCCCGAGCGCTTCAACGAGGTCGAGACACGCCTGGGCACGATTCGCGACATGGCACGCAAGCATCATGTCGCCGCTGCCGAGCTACCCGCCCTGGCCGAGCGCCTACGCGGCGAGCTGGCCGAGCTTGAAGGCGCCGGCGAGCAGCTGGCCGTGCTCAAGCACGACGAGCAAACACAGGTAATCGCCTACCGCGAGGCCGCGGATGCGCTGAGCCAGGCCCGCATAGCATCGGCCGAGACACTCGGCGCCGCGATCACCGACATCATCCAGACGCTGGGCATGCCCGAGGGCGAGTTCGGCGTGCGTGTACGCCCCCAGGCCAGCGATCGCATCAGCGAGGCCGGCACCGATCACATCGAGTTCCTGATCGCCGCCAACCCCGGCCAGAGTGCACGCCCGCTCGATCGGGTAGCCTCGGGCGGTGAGCTGTCGCGCATCAGCCTGGCCATCGAGGTGATCGCGGCCAGCCGTACCCGTGTGCCCACGCTGGTCTTCGACGAGGTCGATACCGGCATCGGCGGCGGCGTGGCCGAAATCGTCGGCCGCCAGCTGCGCCGGTTGGGCCACGCCGGCCAGGCGCTGTGCGTCACGCACCTGCCGCAGGTGGCGGCCCAGGCCGCGCATCATCTGTATGTCGCCAAGCACGTGCGCGACGGCACCACGCGCACCCGTATCCAGGCCTTGGACGATGCCGATCGCATCGAGGAATTGGCACGCATGCT
The DNA here is from genome assembly GCF_003788585.1 of Salinisphaera japonica YTM-1. Taxonomy (GTDB): domain Bacteria; phylum Pseudomonadota; class Gammaproteobacteria; order Nevskiales; family Salinisphaeraceae; genus Salinisphaera; species Salinisphaera japonica. Next base: position 40,282 of record NZ_AYKG01000016.1, read on the forward strand.
CGGCGGCGTGGAGCTGACCGAGCAGACCCGTGCCCATGCCGCCGACATGATCGCGCGGGCCGGCGCGCAGACCGCCTGATCCCTGGTTTCGGGCCGATACGTTTGGCAGGGTAAAAACGCCTGCCGTATCATGCGCCCAAGCGATACGGGGGCAGACACCTCCTGCCATGCCGCGACGGATCATAGGGGTTGATCGGCGGCGCACGACCGACAAGGAGCGCGATTTGCCGACCGCAACCAACCGACACGGACTCTTCTCGATCAAGACAGTGGCCGTGGTCGCGCTGACGCTGAACCTGGCCGGCTGCGGCCTGCCCGTGTTCTTCCGCGTGCCCGTGGTTCAGGGCAATATCGTGACCGCCGATCAGGTTGAAAAACTTGAACGCGGCATGAGCAAGAAACAGGTGGCCTACGTTCTGGGCACGCCGTTGATCTCGGCGCCGTTCGAAACCGATCGCTGGGATTATGTCTTCTATTATCGGAATCCGCGTGCGCATGTGCGCCAATCCGAGCTGACCGTCTATTTCGTCAATGACAAGCTGGCCGATCTTACCGGTGAGCAGGAATATGAAGCGGCCATGCTCAAGATGGGCAACCAAGAAGACGGCAACAACGACGCACCGCTACCCGGCGGCACCAGCTCAACCGGCAGCCTGCTGGGCGTGGGCGCAATCCCGGGCGTACCAATCCCGGCCGGCGGCGCCAGCGACGCGCCGCCAGACGCCGACCAGCCACAGAGTCTGGATAGCGAAGGCGTCAACGACGATGCCGACAACGCCGAATATGTCCCCGAGCGTGCCCTGCCCCGCAACCAGCAGCCAAGCGACATGGGTAACGACCGCGGCGCCCCGCCGCTACCCGGTCAGTCCGGTATCTGATCACCCGCGCGCCGGCGCGCAGCGCGCGCGCTGGCAACACGGTTATGGCGCGCGGCCTTCGGGTCGATCGTCAGCGCGCGCAACACCTCGATGCGCACCCCGTGACTCGTGAGATGGTCACCGCCCACACGCCGACCATGAATGCCATACGCCGATGGCCACGCGCCGGCCACGTCATGACAGAGCTGATCCAACGCCGAGGCCGCGACTGCCCGGCCCACGGTGGCCGCTGCGTCGCCGTAGACCCAGCGGCGATGACACGTTTCCGGCAAGGCCAGGATCACTTCGACACAGAACGACTCGCTCACGAAACACTCCAGAAACGACGCACCAGCGCCACCAGCCCCAGGGTTTGACAGCCCACCATGATCACGCCCAGACGGGCCGGGTGCCGCAACAGGGCCTGCCATATCTGCGAGGCCCCGGGCAAGCGCCTGCCGGCCAGTGCGGGCTCGCCGAACAACGTGGCGGGCGGAATCAGAACCCCAAGCAGAAAGACCAGCCAGAGGGCGGTCAACGGGAAGACGATATCGGCGGCCAGCATCGTCAGCAGATCGAAAAACCGCGGCTGGCCGTCGACGGCCACCGCCAGATCATGCTGGACGCACAGTCCCAGAATAAGCAACAGGCCCGCCAGAGATAGCGCGCTACGCGCTCGCGATAGCCCGCTTGCCAGCACGAGCGTCTGTAAAAGCACTTCAAACAGCGCGATCGCGCTCGATAGCGCCAGTATTGTCAGCAGCGCGTAAAACAGGCCGAGATCCAGACGATCAGCCAACGCGGCCGGCGCGTGTTGTAACACGGCCGTTATGCTCGCCAGCTGGGCCAATGCCCCCGGCTCGAATATCATCGGCCAGGCGAGGCAACTCGCCAGACCAATCGCCGCCACCAGCAACACCGCCAGCCCGGCAGATCGGAACACGGGCGTATTGGCTGTCATCGTCTGCCCGAGCGCCAGCGCCACCCCGCTGCCCAGGCCCAGCGCATAAAACGCCTGCGTGATCGCCACCAGACCGTCCCCAACGCGCATCGGGCCCGGCGCCAACAGATCGCCGAAGCGCGCCGAATCGAAACCGTGGCCGTGCAGGGCCAGCGCGACGACCAGGCAAAACGCCAGGCCGAACAGCCCCGCCAACGCCCGCCATACCTGTCGGGCGTTGAACAACGCGGCCACAAGCGCGATCACGATCCAGAACAACAACAGCCAGCCCAGCCCACGTTCCGGCTCGCGCAGAAACTGCGCGAAGTCGTTACCCAGGGCAACCGATGTTTGACCCGCGATATCACCGCCCAGCGCACGCGCGGTATAAGCCAGCACCCAACTCGTCACCACCGCGTACACCGCCAGCAGTGCCGCGATCGCCACGAGCAGACAGCCACCCACCAGGCGCGCGACCGGCGCCCACGGCTCAGGCGTACGATGGGCCAACAGCCGCACCAGATCACCGCCCTGGCCGCGCGTCAGGAGCAGTTGGCCGGCCAGTAAAGGCCACCCCATCGCGATGAGCGCCAGGCCATACACGGCCAGGAAATACATGCCGCCATGCTGGCCGGCCAGATACGGCAGGCGCCAAATACCGGCCATGCCGGTCACGGCCATGACCAGCCCGAGCGCCAGCCAACGACCGGGCGCCATCAGCTGGCCACGAAAAAACGCGTACGCAGACATGACGCGCAGCTTGCCTCTAGCGCTATACTAAGTCCATATGAGCAAGGCTAAAGACAACAAGACACCGCAGGGCTCGACCATCGCGCTGAACCGTCGCGCCCGCCACGACTACTTCCTGGAAGACAAGTTCGAGGCCGGGCTCGTGCTGGAAGGCTGGGAGGTTAAATCCCTGCGCGCCGGCAAAGGCCGCGTGGCCGAAGCCTATGTCCTGATGAAGGACGGCGAAGCGTTTCTGCTGGGCAGCCATATCCAGCCGCTGGAATCCGCCTCGACGCATGTCCTGGCCGATGCCACACGCACGCGCAAGCTGCTCCTGCACGACCGCGAACTGGCCTCGCTGATCGGCGCGACCGAGCAGAAAGGCTATACCATCGTGCCGACCGCCATGTATTGGCGCCGCGGCAAGGCCAAGCTGGAAATTGCCCTGGCCAAGGGCAAGGCCAAGTACGACAAGCGTCAGACCAAAAAGACCCAGGACTGGCAGCGGCGCAAGGCCCAGATCATGCGTAGCGACGGCTAGATGCCATTTAGTTGAAAAACAGGCGACCCGCTCCATCATTCAGGGTGTTACACTGAACGCTTAGTTTTCGGGGGCGACATGGCTTCGACGCGGATGTCAAAACCCAAGGTGCATGCCGAGGTTGCAATCTTCCTCGTTAATCCGGTTGCAACTTAAGCTAGTTGCGAACGACGACAACTACGCACTAGCGGCTTAAACCCCGCTAGCGTCCGCCTGGTGAGTGTCTGTGCTCCCAGCAACGGATGTCATATTACATAGACTCGCGGTAAAGCCCCGTTTCGGGCTGATCCGTTAAGAACAAACGAAGCTACGCGCAGGTTGTCCCTTTTCGTCGGGTAGCCTGTGCCGACAATCAAAGACGAGATAAGCATGTAGATCCAAGGGTCGAGAATCCGCGGACGCGGGTTCGATTCCCGCCGCCTCCACCATTTGAAACCCCTGCCGGGTAACCGACAGGGGTTTTTCATTGTCTGACGGCAGCATCTTGCAGCGTTTACGGGGCAAGCGTGGCGCCTGTTAAGCACCACCGTCGCTGACCGCTCAACGCTGAGATACTGACGCTCTTGTCTATCTCGGCGCTGGCCGGCTGGCCAAGACCCACTGCCCCACGGCCTATGCCGTTATCAACGGCTTGGCCAGCATGAAGATCGCGATCACGACCATCGCGATCGCGAACACCCGTTGGAGCTGCTGCCCGGCCAGGCGCTCGGCGCCGTAACGACCGAGCGTCATGCCGAGCAGCCCGCCGAGGATGAAGCCGGCGGCGATGATCGGGTCGAAGACACGCCCAGCCGCCAGCGTGGACACGACACCCGAGAGCCCGATTAATACGATTACGAAAAGCGACGTGGCCACCGCGCGATGAATGCCCATCTCGGTGATCCACACAAGCGCCGGCACGATGAGAAAGCCGCCGCCGACACCGAAAAACCCCGACCCCACGCCCACCAACAAGCCAACGCCGGCAAGTGCGGCGCTGCACGGGGCATTCAGTCGCAGGCGTCCATCGGTGGCGTAGCGACACACCGTGGCCGCATCGTCGCCGGCGCGCTCAGCGACACGGGCCCGCACGACTCGGGCATCCTGCGGCGAACGCGCCGCACGTACGAGCATGCGCGTGGCAACGCCAAGCATCAGGACCGCAAAGGCCAAAAGGGTCGCGGTTTCGCTGACCCGATCGCCCATCCAGACGCCGACCGGTGCGGCGACCATGCCGGCCAAGGCGAATATAACGCCCGCGCGCCATTCGATCACGCCGCGGCGGGCGGCCTGCACGACGCCCGAAGCCGCGGTGAGTGCGACGGCCACCAGCGACAGGCCGATCGCCTGGCGTGGCGCCACGCCAAGACCATAGATCAACAGCGGCACCGCGAAGATCGAGCCACCGCCGCCGGTCAAACCCAGCGCCAGGCCCACGATCGTGCCAAAGACGATACTCAGCACGCGCACACCCCGATCTGTAGGAATACTGGATTTATCATGCGATAAGGTTATTTGGTTATGCGCTGACTACAGGGTACGGCCCGATACATGACGGCTCAACACGAACCCATCGCTTGGCGGCATGTCCATAATGGGCTAAGGCCTCTAAGCGCAGCGCAATGACCGAAACCAATATCATCCTGTTCGTGGTGGGCCTGATTCTGTTCCTGAGCGTGATGGCCAGTGCGCTATCGCGCTTCGGCCCGCCGCTGCTGTTGATCTTTCTGGTCTGCGGGATGCTGGCCGGCAACGACGGGATCGGCCAGATCGGCTTTTCAAACGTGCCGGTGACGTATTTCATCGCCAATCTGGCATTGGCGATCATCCTGCTGGACGGCGGGCTGCGTACCCCGTTCAAGTCGTTTCGCGTGGGCCTGCGACCGGCGTTATCTCTGGCGACGGCCGGCGTGCTGGTCTCTGCCTCATTGGCCGGTGCCTTCATCGCCTTCGTGCTTGAGGTGGACTGGCGCTATGGGCTGCTGCTGGGCTCGATCGTGGCCAGCACGGATGCCGCGGCCGTGTTTTCGCAGCTGCGCAGTACCGGGGTGGCATTGAACGAGCGTGTATCGGCCACGCTGGAAATCGAGTCCGGCACGAACGATCCGATGGCGATCTTTCTGGTCACGTTTTTGATGACTGCCATCGGCAATGACGCGCCCTTTCAGGTCGGCACGGTGGCCATCGAGCTGATCCAGCAGTTCGGCATTGGCATCATCGGCGGCCTGACGCTCGGCACGGCACTGGCCTGGCTGGTCGCGCGCATCCCGCTGGTCGAGGGCCTGTATGCGCTGTTGATCGCATCCGGCGGGGTGATGGCCTTCACGGCGATCAACCAGCTGGGCGGCAGCGGGTTTCTCGGCATCTATCTCGTGGGGCTCGTGATCGGCAACCGACGCAATCAGGCCACCGAGCATGTCTTTCGCGTCATGGACGGACTGGCCTGGCTGGCTCAGGCCGGGATGTTCCTGCTGCTGGGCCTGCTGGTCAATCCCAGCCAGATCTGGGCCGATGCCGTACCGGCGTTTCTCATCGCCCTGTTTCTGATCTTCATCGCGCGGCCGGCTGCGGTATATGTCAGCCTCTTGCCGTTTCGATTTCCGATACGCGAGCAGGGTTTCATCGCCTGGGTGGGCCTGCGCGGGGCGGTGCCGATCGTGCTGGCGCTGTTTCCCTTGATGGCCGGGCTGCCGGATGCCCAGTTTCTGTTCGACATCGCGTTTGCCGTGGTGCTGCTGTCGTTGATCATCCAGGGCACGTCGCTGGGCGGCATGGCACGCCTGCTTAAACTGGAGGTGCCGCCGGAGCCGGAGCCGGTGGCCGCCTTTGCCCTGGAGGGCCAGCGCGGCGATGGCTATCAGCTGCTGGGATATCGCATCGAGAGTGCATCGATCATGTCGGGCGCCGGGGCCGCGCCCCTGCATCGGCTGGCCGATATTCGCGTGGCCGCCGTTGCGCGTCGTGGCCGGCTGATCCTGCCCAAGACCGGATTCACCTTCGCCTTTGACGATCTGGTCTACCTGATCGCCCCCAACCAGGCTCGTCACGAGCTGGCACGGCTGTTCCAGGGCGAAACCCGGGACCCGATCACCCAGCCCAATCGTTTCTTTGGCCCATTCACGATTCATGCCGATGCGCCGGCTGGCGAATTCGCACGGCTTTATGGCATTACATTGAACGGCGAGGAAGCCGATTTCACGCTGGGCCGGCTGGTGCGCCAACGCCTGCGCCGGCGCCCGGTCACCGGCGATGAAATCTATCTGGGCAGCGCTCGCCTGATCGTGCGCGAGATCGCCGACGGCATGATTTCAGAGCTGGGCCTGCAACTCGTGGAGCCGGAAGCCGAACGCGAGGCGCGCGGCTAGATACCGTCTAGCGCGTATCGTCGCGCGGCCGGTTGGCACCGCCGAAGCCGTGGCCCTGGGCCAGGCAATAGGCCAGCCATTTGTTGAGCAGCAGATTGCGTGGCCATTGCTCGGAGAGCACGTCTTCATCGATATTCGGTACGCCGGCCAGCGCGGCATAGCGCGAGCGTGCATCGCAATAGATCGCCTCGGCCAGTTCGGCATCGCGGTACACGCGCAGCGTGATGTCCGGATCGGCACGCGCGGCCTCGCCTTCACCGAACCAGTAGGTCAGGTTGAGCGTGGTCGTATAGCGACACCGCTCGATCACGCGAAGATACAGCGTGGCCTCTTCCCCGAGCGAGCGCGCCGTATCAAACGGCAGATCCAGCTCCGGGGCCAGGCGCTCGAAGCGCCGGAAGTTACTCTCGTAGAGCCCCATGAGGCCGGTAAAGCTGCGCGGCTCGGCGCCGGCCAGCCAGTGATTTCGCTTGAGTCTGGGCATCGCGTGAATATACGCCCGCGTGGGCGCTTTTCAAATCAGAACGAGCGCCGCCGCAGGCCACGGTCCTGCATGATCACGGCCGCAACCTCTTCAATCGAGCGGTTGGTGGTCTCAACGTAAGGCACACGGTGGCGCTTGTAGAGCGATTCGGCCTGGCGCAGCTCGTAGCTGACCTGGCCCATGGCGGCATACTGACTGCCGCGGCGACGCTCGCTGCGGATCTGATGCAGCCGATCGGCGCCGATATACAGCCCGTAGAGCTTATCGCGATGCGGGGCCAGTGCCGCCGGCAGGTGGCGAGACTCGAACTCGTCTTCGGTCAGCGGATAGTTGGCGGCGAAGATGCCGTGCTGCATGGCCATGTAGATACATACCGGTGTCTTGCCACAGCGCGAGGGTGCCATGAGGATCACCTCGGCCCGCGCGTAGCCGTTTTCGCCCACGCCGTCGTCGTGGGTCAGGGCATAGTTCATGGCATCAATTCGTGATTCATAGACCGCCTGGTCGGCGATGCCGTGGGCGCGGCCCATCTGATGCGACGACTTGGCCTCGAGTGCGGCCTCCAGCTGCGGCACGAAGGCATCGAACAGGTCCAGGAACACGACGTTGCCGCCGCGCAGCACCTCGCGCACCTCGTCGGAAACCGTGGTCGAGAACACGATGGGCCGGGTGCCCAGCGAGCGCCCGGTATGCTCGATGTATTCCAGCGCCTGACGGGCCTTCTCGGCCGAGTTGATGAACGGCAGCGTGGATTGTCGGAACTGGCGTTCATCGAACTGGGTGAGCAGCGTTGCCCCCAGCGTCTCGGCGGTGATGCCGGTCCGGTCAGAGACAAAGAAGACCGGGCGCTGGCCGCTATCGGATGTCGTAGTCATCGTGGCATGGTGCCGTGAATCATTTACCGCGTCGATGACACGACAGCCCTGTCATGACGCGGCCACCCGGCGCGCTACGTGGGCCGGAATCGTTCCCATGCGGGCACATGATTCCGGCTGTGTAGAATGCGGGCCGTTACAACTTGCCCAGTCAGAGGAAGTCACGCGTGAATAACTCGCAAGTGGTCTGGTTCAGCCAGCTTGGTATGAACGACGTCGAATCGGTCGGCGGCAAGAACGCCTCGCTGGGCGAGATGATCAGTCATCTGGCTGATGCCGGTGTCTCTGTGCCCGACGGCTTTGCCACCACGGCCGATGCCTATCGCGCGTTCCTGGCCCACGACGGCCTGGCCGACAAGATCAATGCCGCGCTGGATGATCTGGATGTCGACGACGTCGATGCCCTGGTTGCCACGGGCGAAAAGATCCGTAACTGGGTCATCGAACACCCCTTCCCGCCCGAACTCGAAGACGCGATTCGTGACGCCTTCGCGCAGCTCGCCGACGGTCATGATGATATCGCGGTCGCGGTGCGCAGCTCGGCCACGGCCGAAGATCTGCCCGATGCCTCGTTTGCCGGCCAGCAGGAGACGTTTCTCAACGTCCGCGGGCTGGATAACATCATGCTGGCGATCAAGGATGTCTTCGCCTCGTTGTTCAATGACCGGGCGATCTCGTATCGCGTGCACAAGGGCTTCGAGCACAGCCAGGTGGCCCTGTCGGCCGGTATCCAGCGCATGGTGCGCGCCGATACCGGGGCCAGTGGCGTGATGTTCACCATCGATACCGAATCCGGTTTCGACAAGGTGGTTTTCATCACCAGCTCCTGGGGCCTGGGCGAGGCCGTGGTTCAGGGCGCGGTCAATCCCGACGAGTTCTATGTCTACAAGGACAATATCGATGCGAGGCGCCCGGCGATCCTGCGCCGCGTGAAAGGCGGCAAGGCCATCAAGATGGTCTATACCGCGGATCGCAGCCACGGCAAGACCACCGAGTTCGTGGACGTGGCGGCCGCCGATCAGGCGAAATTCTCGCTCACCGACGCCGACGCCGAAGCCCTGGCCGCCCAGGCCCTGATCATCGAGCGCCACTATGGCCGGCCGATGGATATCGAGTGGGGCAAGGACGGCGAGACCGGCCAGCTGTTCATTCTTCAGGCCCGGCCCGAGACCGTGAAATCCAACGCCACGACGCTTGAGCGCTATCAGCTGGATTCGGCCGGCCATGACGTCGTGGTCGAAGGCCGCTCGATCGGCCAGCGCGTGGGTGCGGGCCGCGTGCGCAACGTCGCCTCGATCAAGGAGATGAACAAGGTCGAGGACGGCGATATTCTGGTCACCGACATGACCGATCCCGACTGGGAACCGGTGATGAAACGGGCCGCGGCCATCGTCACCAATCGCGGGGGGCGCACCTGTCACGCGGCCATCATCGCCCGCGAGCTGGGTATTCCGGCGGTCGTGGGCTGTGGTGATGCCACGGAAAAACTGGCCGACAAGGCCGAAGTGACCGTCTCGTGCGCCGAGGGCGATACCGGCTATGTCTACGACGGCATCATTGATTTCAATATCGATGAAGTCTCGCTCGACAAGATGCCCGAGATCGACACCAAGATCATGATGAACGTGGGCAACCCCGAGCGGGCCTTCGATTTCGCCGGTATCCCCAACGCCGGCGTCGGCCTGGCGCGGCTGGAGTTCATCATCAACCGCCAGATCGGCGTGCATCCGAGAGCGCTTCTCGAATACGACGCGCAGCCCGAGGACTTGAAGCGCCAGATCGATGCGCATATCGCCGGCTACAACAGCCCGCGTGAGTTCTATGTCGACCGGCTGGTCGAGGGCATCTCGACCCTGGCTGCGGCCTTCTACCCCAAGCCGGTGATCGTGCGCCTGTCGGATTTCAAGTCCAACGAATACGCTAACCTGCTGGGCGGCGCGGCCTACGAACCGGAAGAAGAAAACCCCATGATCGGCTGGCGCGGCGCCTCGCGCTATCTGGCCGCGGACTTCCAGGCCTGCTTCGAGCTGGAGCTGGAGGCCATGAAACGCGTACGCGGCGACATGGGCCTGACCAACGTGCAGATCATGATCCCGTTCGTGCGCACGCTGGGCGAGGCCAAGGGGGTCTCCGAACTACTCGAGTCCCACGGCTTCGTACGCGGCGAAAACGATCTCAAAGTGATCATGATGTGCGAGCTGCCCAGTAACGCCGTGCTGGCCGACGAGTTCCTCGAATACTTCGACGGCTTCTCGATCGGCTCCAACGACATGACCCAGCTCTCGCTGGGGCTGGATCGCGACTCGGGGCTGATCAGCCACCTGTTCGACGAGCGCGACCCGGCGGTCAAGATCATGCTGGAAAAAGCCATCTCGGCCTGCAAGCGCAACAACAAGTACGTGGGCATCTGTGGCCAGGGGCCCTCGGACTATCCGGATCTGGCCAAGTGGCTGCTGGAGCAAGGCATCGAGTCCATGTCGCTCAACCCCGATACGGTGGTCTCGACCTGGCTGTATCTCGCGGGCAAGAAAGTCTGAATATCGCAGCCAAGCTGTTGGGCGACGCCCCACGACCGGATCTACCGAGCACGCCGACCGATCATTTTGACGGTCGGCGTTTCTTCTATCCGGGGCGCGCCGAGACGCCGTGCCGACAGCGCGATCTGTGGCGCTGGCTCATCACGCGCCGGGCGAATCTGGTGGCCTGGACGCCCGCGCCACGCCAGCCGCGTGTTCCCGTTGCCGAGCGCGTGGCGGGCTTACGTGTCACCTGGATCGGCCACGCCACGGCGCTTATCCAGATCGCCGGGGTCAATGTTCTCACCGATCCGGTGTTCGCCGACACGGTCAGTCCGTTGCCGGGGATCGGCCCAAAGCGTGCCCATCCGCCGGGGATCGCCTACGGCGATCTGCCGCCCATTGATGTCGTGCTCATAAGCCACGCCCACTATGACCATCTCGAAGCCGCCACGATTCGGGCACTCGCTAGCGACCATGCGCCCTGCTTTGTGGCCGGTCTGGGGCTTCATGTCTGGTTGGAGAAGCACGGCGCCGCACGGGTCACGACGCTGGACTGGTGGCAGGCCGGCCATGTCGGCGCGCTGACGATCACTGCCACGCCGGCCAAGCACTGGTCTCGGCGCGGTGTGTTTGATCGCAACCGCGTGCTGTGGTGTGGCTATGTCATCGCCTGTGGCGGGCAACACGTTTATTTTGCCGGAGATACCGGCTATGACGCTGCGTTGTTCGCGGCGATCGCCACGCGTTTTCCGGACCTGGGCTGTGCCCTGCTCCCCATCGGCGCCTATGAGCCACGCGTGTTCATGGCCGCCCAGCACATGAACCCCGCCGAGGCGGTACAGGCCTTTGAAGCATTGGCGCCTGCATCGGCGATCGCGATTCATTTCGGCACGTTCCGATTGACCGACGAATCCCGTGAGGCCCCGGCACGCGATCTGGCGGCGGCCTTATCGACGACTCAGGCCACGCGTTTCATCGTGCCGGTATTCGGCGCACCGATTGATTTGGACCGGCGCGCCCCCGATTAACGCTGGCGCGCTTCGCCGAGCGGCACACTCTTGGCCACCAGGGCCTCGTACAGGCTATCGAACGCCTCGGCGGCCACGCCTGGCATGCCGCTCACGCCGAACTCGATGGCGCGACGGCCGTCGGCTGCCGGCAGGCAGGCAATGCGCGCGCCCGGATGGGCATTCATGACCGACTGCATCAACTCGATCAACGCGCTTTCCGGGGTATCAAACACCTCGACCAGATATTCAACGCGCCGCTCGTGGCTGTGTAGTGCGGCGTAATGTGTGTCGAGCACCCACTCGATCATGGGCCAGGCCATGTTGGGAAAGCCGGGCACGAAATGATGATCGCCCAACGAGAAGCCGGGCACCTGATTGATCGGGTTCGGTATAACCTTTGCCCCGACTGGCCACTCCACCATATGAATACGCTGGGGATAGGCCTTGTCGCCCCATTTTTCTTCAAGAATCGCCCGGCCATCGGCGTTGAACTCGAGTGCGACACCGGCCGCGGCCGCCGCGCACTGGCGCGTCCGGTCATCGGGCGTGGCGCCGATGCCGCCAAAGCTGAACACGATATCCGGGCTCGACAGCGTTTCACGCAACGTGCGTGTCAACAGATCGGCGTCGTCGCCGACCATGCGCGCCCATGACAATTCCATGCCGCGCGCTGAAAGTCGCTCGATCACGGCGGGCATGTGCTTGTCGGCGCGTTTGCCGGAAAGCAGCTCATCACCGATCAATACGATACCGAGACGAGGCGTCGGAGAATCTTGTGTCATGGGATCGTCGCGTTCATTAAAAAGGCCGGCGAGAAGCCGGCCTTTTCGTTTGAGGTGCGTCGCTTACGAGGCGCTGCCGGCGCTGGCGTTTTCCAGCATGGTCTTCAGCTCGCCCGACTGGAACAGGTCGATGATGATATCCGAGCCACCCACCAGCTCGCCGCTCACGAACAGCTGCGGAATCGTCGGCCAGTTGGAATAGACCTTCACGCCCTGGCGATAGATTTCTTCGTCGTCGAACACGTTGACCGCCTTGAAAGCCACGCCACAGGCCTTGAGCGCTTCGGCGCTGCGTGCGGAAAAGCCGCACTGCGGGAAATCGGGCGTGCCTTTCATGTACAGCACGACCGGGTTGGTCTCGACTTCGTTCTTGATGACTTCCATGGCCTTGGCACTCATCAGCGAATCCTTTATCGGCTGGAGATATGTGATCAATGGCCGAATATAGGTGCCAACGCGCCATGATCAACCCCCGGCAAGGACTCCTACCAAACAGCAACAGCCGCTAATGCGATAAAGGCTTTGAAAAATATCGGTCAAACCTTATATAAATAGGAGACGTCAATTCATTTGCGTCATCAAAAGGACGACAACATGGCATTTGAACTGCCCGACCTGCCCTATGACTACGACGCGCTCGAGCCCTATATCGATGCGCGCACGATGGAAATCCATCATCAGAAGCATCACAACGCTTACCTGACGAAGTTCCAGAAAGCGATCGAAGGCACGGAACTCGAAGACCAGGATCTGGAAACGATTCTGGCCAAGGCCGGCCAGCACGGTTCCGGCGTGCGCAACCAGGGCGGTGGTTATTTCAACCACATTCTGTTCTGGGAATCGATGAGCCCCAACGGTGGCGGCAAGCCCAGCGGTGCGCTGGCGGATGCCATCGATTCCAGTTTCGGCTCGTTCGACGACTTCAAGGAGAAGTTCACCGGTGAGGCCACCGGCCTGTTCGGCTCCGGCTTTGTCTGGCTCGTGCCGGACAACGGCAAGCTCAAGATCGTGCCCACGCCCAACCAGGACAACCCGGTCATGGACGTGGTTTCGGAATCCGGCAAGCCGATCATGGGTCTGGACGTGTGGGAACACGCCTTCTATCTGAAGTATCAGAACAAGAAGCCGGACTATGTTGAAGCCTGGTGGAGTGTGGTCGACTGGGACGGCATCTCCAAGAAGTTCGACGCCGCCGGCTAAGCCAGCGCGCATGTCGCCAGTCCGAGGCCTCGTCGCATTGCGACGGGGCCTTTTTTATTGGACGATAGCCGATTGTCTCGTGTGCCCCGACGTAGCCGCCCAGACCGCTGCCCGGCCACGAGCGGCCCACGCCTACACAATCCGACGCTCATGACCGCGCGACATTTTCTAAGCCTCGACGATCTCGGTCGCTCGGGTATTCTTTCTGTCATCGAAAGCGCAATTGCCCGCAAGCAGCGCGCGCCAGCCGATCGCCCGTTCGTGGGCAAGACGCTGGCGATGGTCTTTGAAAAAGCCTCGACCCGTACCCGCGTGTCGTTCGAGGCGGGCATGACCCGGCTGGGCGGCCATGCGATCTTTCTGTCGCCCGGGGATACCCAGATTGGGCGCGGGGAGCCGGTCGCGGATACGGCGCGTGTCTTGTCCGGCATGTGCGATGCAATCATGATTCGTAACCACTCGCACGCCGTGCTCGAGGAGTTTGCGGCGTATTCGCGCGTGCCGGTCATCAACGGGCTGACCGATCGCCTGCATCCCTGCCAGCTGCTGGCCGATCTACAGACCTACGTCGAGCATCGCGGCGATATCACCGGCCGGACCGTGGCCTGGATCGGTGATGGCAACAACATGTGTCATTCCTATATCAATGCCGCGCGGCTTCTGGGCTTCACGCTGAAAATCGCTACCCCCGCAGGCTATGCCCCGGACGCCGATATCCTGGCGCGCGGCGGTGATCATGTGGTGGTCTGCGACTCGGCACACCAGGCCGCGGACAACGCCGATCTGGTGGTTACCGACGTATGGGCCAGCATGGGCGATGAACAGAGCCGCGAGAAACGCCTGGCTGATTTCGCCGCGCATCAGGTCAACGATGCCTTGATGCGTCAGGCCAAGGCCGATGCGTTGTTCATGCACTGCCTGCCGGCCCATCGCGGCGAAGAAGTCAGCGCCAGCGTCATCGACGGCACCCAGAGTGTGGTCTGGGACGAGGCCGAGAACCGCCTGCACGCACAGATGGCGCTGCTGCTCAAACGGCTCGGTATCGCGTCATAACCCGCCCCGCGCGCTGGCCACGCTAGGGCCTGTTGCCGTTTCATGCGAGTCCGCGCCAAGCGCTGTTTTGCGGCAAGACGAG
>NZ_AYKG01000017.1 GCF_003788585.1 Salinisphaera japonica YTM-1
GCACGGCGCGGCAAGAGCGGAGTCGTTCTGGAGCCCTCGACGAACACCGATAGCTTTGGCCCAACTCCCGACCCCGAGCCGCCCGCGCTGTATTCGGTCCGTTGCTGAAGGTGACGGAGACGCGCAGCGGCGGCGGGTGTCCGGCGCACTGCGCCGGCGCGCAAAGGTGTCTGAGCATCGCGAAAGCGATGTGAGTTTTTTGCGCGTGCCGTCGACGTGAGCATCGGAGTGCACCCGCGAAGCGGGCGCCGAGGACGGTGTCTTTTGTTTTGGCTACTTTTATTTGGACAAGCAAATAAAAGTGGCTCGCACATCAGTGCGAAAACGCCCGGTTAAAGCTGCTCGTAGACGTTTCAACTCAGAAACTTAGCGCCCCTCGACGAGCTAGAAGACAATCCTTGTAAGGCTGTCGACGGACATGAACACGGGTAACGCTTCGGAATAAAGCTGACTAACCTCGTATTCGGCGACTCGCGCGGTAGGGCCAAACTGGCATCTAATCCATTCTCGAAAGCCGCCCGAGCCACAAACAACAAGCACAAAAAAGGCGGCCCGAAGGCCGCCTCTTCAATCAAGCAAAGCTGATGAATCAGCTGCCATCGGGCACGGTCTGTGCCTCGACGAATTCCATCAGGCCTTCTTCGCCGCCTTCACGGCCGACGCCAGAGTGCAGCATGCCGCCGAACGGGGCGTGGGCGGCAGGGCCGGTGCCGGTGTTGTAACCGCAGTGGCCGAAGTGGAGGTTGCTGATGATTTTGTGGGCGCGTTTTTCGTCCTTGCCGAAGATGTAGGACGCCAGGCCGAAGACGGTGTCGTTGCCCATTTTGAGGGCGTCTTCGTCGGTCTCGAACTTGATCATCGGGACGAGCGGGCCGAAGGTTTCTTCCTGGCAGCACTTCATGTCGTGCGTGACGCCGGTGATGACGGTCGGCGGGTAGAAGAGGTTCTTGTCGGAATCCAGCTCGTCCGGATGCTTGCCGGCAACGAGTTCGGCGCCCTTGGACAAGGCATCCTTGACGTGGTCGTGGACCTTGTCAAAGCCGGCCTTGTTGATCAGCGGGCCGACGTCGATGTCTTCGTCCATGCCGTCGCCGACTTTCAGCGCCTTGACCTTGTCCACGACCATCTTCGAGAACTTGTCGTAGATCTTGGACTGCACGAAGATCCGGTTGGCACAGACACAGGTCTGGCCGCCGCCGCGGAACTTGTTGGCGATGAGGTTTTCGGCCGCGGATTCCAGATCGGCGTCGTCCAGCACGATGAACGGCGCGTTGCCGCCGAGCTCGAGGCTGAGTTTCTTGACGTGGTCCTTGGACTGCTCGACGAGTAGCTGGCCGACGCCGGTGGAGCCGGTGAACGAGATCACGGGCACGTCGAAGTTGGACATGAGCTCGCCGCCGATGTCCTTGGAGCTGCCCATGACCAGGTTGATCATGCCCTTGGGCAGGTCCAGGCGCTCGTGCATGATCTGGAACATGGCGATCATGGTCAGCGGCGTTTCCGTGGCCGGTTTGATGACCACGGGGCAGCCGGCCGCAAGTGCGGGGGCGATCTTCTTGGCGATCATGCCGATCGGGAAGTTCCAGGGCGTGATCAACCCGGCCACGCCGATGGAGCGCTTGTAGATCGTCCACTTGCAGTTCTTGGCTTCTTCTTCGAGCTTCTGCGGGGCCAGCGCGTCTTCCATCGTCTCGGCGTAGTAGCGGAAGAAGCTGGCGGCGTAGTCGACCTCGCCCTGGGCTTCTTTCCACGGCTTGCCGTGCTCCAGGCAGAGGATACGGCCGATTTCCTCTTTTTCTTCCGTCAGTGCTTCAACACAGTCTTCGAGCCATTCGCGGCGGGTCTTGACGTCCGGCACGTTAGCGCGCGCGGCCTTGGCGGCGTCGATGGCACGACGGGTTTCGTCGGCGGCCATATAGGGGATTTCGGCGAGTGTCTTGCCGTTGGCCGGGTTGAACACCTCGGTGGTTTCGCCGGAATCGGCCTTGTCGACCCATTGACCGTCGATATAACCGGCAATGTTCTTGAGCAGATATGATTCGATCATGAGATGCGGGTCCTTTCGACGCGATGCACGCTCGGGCTCAGGCGTCTTTCAAATGACATGCGTAGAGCATCGAGGCACATGGCGCGGGTTTCAAATCAAACAGACGATGCAGATAACGAGACAGCTTTACCTTACTGCGAACTCGGTGCATAGCCGAAACGCTTGCTGACCGGGTTGAACAGCGTCTCGCCGCGCTGCCAGCGCGCCAGATTGGCGGCGAACTGCTCGATGAGCGCATCGCGCCAGCCGACGAAATCCCCGGCCATGTGGGCCGAGATCAAGACATTGTCGTAACCCCACAGGGCATGGTCGGCCGGCAGCGGCTCGGTTTCGAAGACATCGAGTGCCGCGCCCGCGATTTCGCCGGCGTCCAGGGCCGCGACCAGATCATCGGTGACGACGATCGGCCCGCGACCGATATTGATCAGGCGCGCATGGGGCGACATGGCCTTGAAGCGGCCCGCGTCGAACAAGCCTTGTGTGTCGTCGGTCAGCGGGGCGGCGATGATCACGTAGTCGGCCGCCGGGAGCAGGGTGTCGAGATCGCTCTGGGCGTGGATGGCTGAAAACGTCTCGTCGCCCGGTTTTTCGCGTCGGGCCACGCCGACGACATCCATGCCTACCGCGCGACACAGCGTGCCGATACGCCGGCCGATGGAGCCTGCGCCCACCACCAACGCCTGTTTGTGTTCGATGGTTTCGGTATCGCGATGCACCCAGCGCCTGTCCTGCTGGTAGCGCACGTTTTGTTTCGTGTCCTTGGCAAAGGCCAGAATCATGCCCAGCACGTACTCGGCGATATTACGATCAAAAATGCCCTGGGCGTTGGTGACCGGGATATCGGATTCAACAAGTGCATCGAACATGAGCTGATCCACGCCCGCACTGGCGGCATGAATCCAGGCCAGCGAATCCGCGGCATCCCAGGCGGCTTCGAGCGCGGCGGTACGAAAATCGGTGACCAGTAGCACCTGGCTGCCGGGCAGCGCCTTGCGCAGGCTGGCCTCGTCGTGGGCCAGCACGACATCAGCCTCGGCTTCGATACGTTCCAGGCCCGGCGGCCGGGTGTCGCCGTCGGTGAGTACGGTGATGCGCAGGGGCTGCGACGGGGCGTCTGGCCCGGGTTGGGACATCGATCCTCGATTGGCGCGTGGGGTGCGCGGTGACGAATGATCAGACGACGTTATCCGCCCGTCTGACAAGGCGTCAACACGGATCGTGCGATCGCGGCGCGCGGATGCTTGACCGGCGCGATCCGCGGTGCCTACGCTCGCCAGAATGAGCCCGTGGCCGGTGTCCGGCTGCCCGCTCGTTGTCCCCGCCTATCGATGAGAAGAGGTCAGCCATGGCTGTGAATATGGATGCCAGCGCCAACGTGCTGCCGCCGGAGCCGGACAAGCGCTATGTGCGCGACAAGATGGTCTGGAACCCGGCGATGCACGCGATCCCGATTTCGGGGATTCGTCGCATGGTCAACCGCGCGGCCGAGCTCGATGATGTGGTGCATCTGTCGATCGGCCAGCCGGATTTCGGCACGCCCAAGCACATCATCGATGCGCATATCCATGCGCTACAGGCCGGCCAGACCGGCTACACCATGGATGCGGGCCTGCCGGAGCTGCTGACCGCGCTCAAGGAGTACTACAACGCCAAGTACCGCTCCACGCTGGATGAAGACAACTTTCTGGTCACCACGGGCGCGACCGAGGGCATCTATCTGTTGCTCACCGCCATGGCCGCCCCCGGGCGCGAGTTCATCATCGCCGACCCGACGTTTTTGCTCTATGCGCCGCTGATCCGCATGAACGGCGGCCAGGTGCGCACCGTGCCGACCAAGGCCAGCGAAGGTCATCAGATTGATGCCGAGCGCATCATCAACATGATCGGGCCGAACACGCATTGCATTGTGCTCAACTCGCCCTCCAACCCGACCGGCACGGTCTATCCGCGCGAGACCATCGAATGGCTGTGCCAGGAAGCGGCTTATCGCGGCGTCGAGATTCTGTCGGACGAGGTTTATGACAACCTCATCCTTGACGATATCGATTTTCCCAGCGTGCTGTCCTGTGCCACGGATATGGACGGGATCTCGGTCGTTTCGAGTTTTTCCAAGACCTATGCCATGCCGGGCCTGCGCGTGGGCTGGATCGTGGCCGACCAGAACACGATTCGCACGTTGCGCCGTTATCACATGTTCACGACCACGGTCGCCAGCACGCCGGCGCAGTGGGCCGGTGTGGCCGCACTCTACGGCGACCAGTCGTGTATCACCGACATGGTCACCGAATATGCCCGGCGGCGGGATCGCGTGGTCGAGCTGATCGGCGACACGCCGGGGCTGACCGGCTACTGGCCGCAGGGGGCGTTCTATATCGCCCCGTCGTTGCCCGACGGTGTGGACGGGGGCCGGCTTGCCATGCGCATGCTCGAAGAGACCGGTGTCTGCGTGATTCCGGGCGATGCCTTTGGCGAGCACTCCTCCAACCTGCTGCGCATCAGCTACTCGACCTCGATGGAGAATATCGAGGAAGCCTTTGCCCGGATGATGCCGTGGCTGGATCGTCAGCCGGAGCTGGCCCGTTATAAATAAGACGACGGCCTGATGTGAAAAAAGCCCGCTCGGTTCATCCGGCGGGCTTTTTTTGTTGGGGCCTGTTGCCGTTTCATACGAGTCCGCGCCAAGCGCTCCATAAAATCGACTATGGGCGGCAAGACGAGGCGTAGCCCACGCCGCGCAGTCATTCTGCGCTAGTGGGCTAGAACACTGTATTGCCGCAAAACAGCGCTTGTCCCGAAGGGTTGGGCCGCAAATCGCGGCCTGCCGCTGGCAAGTCTTGATTGTGGCACGCCACGATGCGGCGACTCGCGCCTTGCAGGACACGATTTGCGGTCTCCAACGCGGTGCTCGTATGAAGCGGTAACAGGCCCGAGCGTATTACGAGGCGCTTATCGAGCCACAGGCGGGCGCCGGTGCGCCGTTGTCGGCGGCCACGGCCGGCATCTTGTCGTAATAGCTCACCCGCACGGGATAGACCTCGCCAGCATCGTTATGGATGTTGCCGATGCCTTCGTACTGCACGAGGCGTTGGGTGTCCGGGTCATAGGTCAGCTTGAGCGACTGGACCAGATGATTGACGAGAAACATATCCAGCTTGGCGGTGAAAACCACGGCCGGTTGATCCTCGAACGTGGTGGTGCCGGTCTTGGAGGCCTTCAGGTCGATCACGCTCTGGCGCCCGGCGGCCGCGAACTTGAACTTGACGGTCTGACCGCTTTGTAGCGCGTCGAAGCGGTTGCGCACGAGCTGGTTGAAGCCCGAATCCGCGGCCATGGGCGGATCGATCGTGAAGGTCTCGGTCTGGCGCTCGGCGTTTGCGCTATCGCGCTTGTACATGGTCCAGGTGCCATCGTCGTGCGAGATGCCCTCGAGATAGCCGGACTCCGGCATTTTCATCTCGTAAACCGGCACGGTCTGGCTGGCCGAAAAATCCATGTGCTTGGTCGCCACGACCTGACCGTCGCGCCCGACATAGGTGACGTCCCAGTCGGTGATTTTGCCAGCCTGGCGGCTGAGTTCGTGATGCTCGGTGTAGCGATAATCGCCGCCGTCCAGCGTATAGGCATAGCCGTTGAAGCAGCTTTGGCCACTGTCGCCTCCGGCTTCGTTTTCCGGTTGGGCAAAGCCTGCTACGGGCAGGCTGGCTGCCAGCGTCGCCAGCAGGGCAGCGGTGTATCGCGTCTTGTTATACGGCATGGGATGACTCCTCAATCAGCGGCGGGGCGGCGCGGCGTGAACAGATAATGAGCAATGCCCCATTCGTTGCCTCTGGCGTAGCCGAACAATTCGGCCACTGCCATGAAGAACATACGCCATCGGTTGAACCAGCGCTCGGCATCAGCTTGGCCGTAAGTTTCGACCATGAGCGGCATCAAGTCCTCGCGGGCGGCGTCCATCTTGGCCAGCCAGGCGTTGGAGGTCGTCTCGTAGTGCTGGCCCGACAGCCACCAGCTTTCGCGCAGAATCAGATCATCCTGAAACCGCGCGAACAGGTTCTCGCTGGGCATGATGCCGCCGGTGAAGAAATAGCGCGCCATCCAGTCGTTGTCGGCGTCATCCACGAACGGATAGGCATGAAACTTGTGCGCAAAGACATGCACGAACAGCCGGCCGTGATCGTCCAGCCACTTGGCACACTGGGCGAACAATGCGCGGTAGTTGCGCATGTGTTCGAACATCTCGATCGAGACGATCCGGTCAAAGCGCTTTTCGCCCGGCTCGAAGGTGTTGATGTCACAGGTCTGGACGGTGAGATTGGTCAGCCCGCGCTCGGCCGCGGTCGTCTCGATCCATTCGCGCTGGCCGTTGGAATTGGACACGGCCAGGATCTCGGCGTGCGGGTAACGCTTGGCCGCCCAGAGCGAGAACGAGCCCCAGCCGCAGCCCAGATCGAGGATACGATGGCCGTCGCGGATCCGCGCCCGGTCGGCGGTCAGCGCCAGCATGGCGTGCTCGGCGGTATCCAGATCGGTGACGCCCGCCTCGAACAGACAGCCGCTGTATTTCAGATGCGCACCCAGCACGGTCTTGAAGAACGCCGGCGGCACTTCGTAGTGCTGGGCGTTGGCATCGGCGGTGTGCTGGGCGATCGGCCCGGACGAGGCCCGGTCGAGAAACGCACGCATGTGATCGTTGCGCTTGACCGGGTCCGTGGCCTCGGGGGCGTCGAGCCGGGAGGCGATCAGCCGGCGCATGCCGGCACGGGCGACGCCGTCGGGCACCCAGCCACGCTCGCAGGCTTCTATGGGTAGGCTATCCAAGCGAAGAGCTCCTTGTTCGGCAATTCAGCAGGCTGATGGGGTTATCGTTTCGGCGGCCAGGGAATGAAGGCATTGGTGGTGCGCACGTATTCGTCATGGCCTTCGCGTTTGTCCGCGGCGTCCTCGTTCTCCACCGTGGGCACGCCCGAAACCTTGAGCAACAGAAACGCCATGACGATGGGGCTGATCAGCGTGGCCAGCCAGTACGTCGCCCCGATGGCCAGTACCACGTAGGCCACCCAGTGCAGTGATTCGAAGAAATAGTTCGGGTGGCGCGAGTAGTACCACAGCCCCTGGCGACAGACCTTGCCCTTGTTCTCCGGTTTGGCCTTGAAGGCTTTCAACTGGGCATCGGCGGTGCCTTCACCGATCACCGAGATGAGCCAGACGACAATGGCCAGCGCGCCGGTGATCAGCGACGGGCCCTCGTCCATGTAGGCGATGACCAGAAACGGTATGGCCAGCACCACGGCGGCGACTGCCTGAAAGATGAAAAAGCCCAGCAGATAGAGATCGGCCTTCTTGCCCCAGCGCTCGCGGGCCGCGGCATAGCGCGAGTCCTCGCCGTGGTCCTTCATGCGCTTGCCCAGATACCCCGCCAGGCGCAGCGACCAGGCCAGCGCCAGCACGGCCATGATGAAACGCGCGGTGGTGGGGGCATCGCCGGCCAACGCGTATTCCAGGCCGATGACGCCGATCGAGGCCGACCAGAAGACATCCACCCAGCCCGCCTGACGATTGAACAGCTGGATGACCCACACCAGAACCAGAAGCCCCGTGGCCGTGGCCAGGGCCAGCCCGAAGGCAGAAAACGCACCCATAACAGTGCCGAAAAGCGATGAATCAATGCGCTGAGCTTATCAGCCCCTAGCCCATTCGATGATCGGTGATACCGACGAGCGGCAGGCCGACGTGGCCGGATAGATCCACGTGGCCGGGAATACCGGAAAAGCTGGCCAGAAACTGTGGGTGGTAGCCATAGACGAGCAGCCCCACTTGATCACCGGCCTGGAGCCGTGTCGCGATACCGTTGAGATCAAGCGCATGCGTGCCGGTATCGCGCACCGGGCGAAGCTGGTCGTTGACCAGAAGGGTCACCGCCTGTCGTTCGCGTTTGATGCCGATGCCGATGAACACCACCGGCGCCGGGCCGCCGCCGGTCAGTGTCAGCTCGATGGTGGGAATGCCGGCCAGCGCGTGGTCATCGTCCTCGATATCGACCAGCGGGAAGAACGTGCCGCCGCTTGCCAGCTCGTCCAGATGCGCCGCAGGCAGGGCGTTGACGAGGCGGGCCAGGAGCCCGGTGCCGTGCGCATCGCGGGCATCCGGATCACGGTCGAACCAGTCGCGGATCTGGGTCTGCATGTTGGTGGCCGTGTATTTGGCCAGGCGGGCGACCCCGCCGAGCGTATTTCCCGAAAGCGTGTTCTTGAGCAGGTCCAGCCCGCCGGTGGCGGCCCGGCCAGTGAAGGCGTGGTTGCGCTTGTGTGCCTCGGGCAGGGTGTCGAAGGCCAGCACCGTATCGTCGTCGAGCGCGACAGCCACCCGGGGTAACGCCGCCGGCGCCGGCCCGCCCTTGAGCTTCCAGTCGAGATAGGCCAGTTCCACGGCGGCCATCTCCACTGGCTGATCGCCAGCGCTCAGATGGGCATCGGTCTCGTAGGCGATACGGTTGATGTCTTCGAGAAACGGCAGGCTATGGCCGTGGCGCATCACCACCAGATGCACGTCGCGCCCGGCCGCCGTGAGCGCCTTGGCATTGGCCAGCGCTTCGTTGAGATTGAACAACGTATCGCCCACGCCCTGGATCAGCAGCGCATCCGCTGCCAGGCCGGCCAGCGCCTCGTCGTCGTCGCGATCGAACACCGCGGCCGGGCTGTTGGCATAAAGCTGGTTGGCGACCTTGTCGGACACGCCGCGCCCGGTGATGGGCGAGGCCATCGCCTGGCCCAGGGCGGCATACATGACCGGATCGAGTTTGACGCCCGACGTGGGCAGGCCAAGAGCCACCAGGGCGGCCCCCCAGACGGTTTTGACAACGTTGGCCGGGGCCAGGCTATAGCGCAGATCGTGCCAGGTGGCGGTCGGAATGATCGCAGCGAAGCGATCATCACGCAGGGCGCCGGCCAACTGGAAGGCGCCGCCATAGGACAGGCCCAGCGCGCCCACCAGGGGCCGGCCGTCGCGGTGCGCCAAGCGGTGATGATTGGGCATCTCGGTCTCGGCCCAGTCGAGCAGGGCGACGATATCCCGGCCCTCGATATCCGGATCCATGATATGGACATGGCCGCCGGAATCGCCAAAGCCACGCTGATCGAAACTGATGACGAAATAACCGGCATCAGCGGCACGCCGGGCGGCATCAGTGGAGGGCAGCGCGCCGCCGGACAACGACTCGTACAAAGAGGTCTCGCCACGCGCGGTCAGGCGTGAACCGCCAAACCCGTGGCCGTGCAGAATCAGCGGGGCACTTTCCCCGGCGGCCAGGGCCGGCTGCATGAGCGTGACCGCGATCTCAACATCGTCGTGTGGCATGACCACGACCGTTTGATGATCACGAGCAGGCAGGGCGGGAAAAGAATCGGGTTCAGGCACGACAACCGAAGGACATTGCGAACAATCGCACCAGCCTATGCGATCTGGCGGCCCGTGTAAGCGCAGACGATGCACCAGACGCTTTCAGCAGAGCGCACGATCCCGTGTGTCGTCCCAGGTGTGATCCCAAGCCGGCGGATCGCCGATTTCGGCCAGCACATGGTCGATGAAGGCCGCGATCTTGGGCGGCGGCTCTCGCCCGGCGGCATGCAGCAGGTGGATGGCTCGTCGCCGATCGGTGACCTCCCATTCGTGGTTGGTCAACACGGGAACGAGCGTGGCGTTGGCCAGTTCCTGCTCGATCAGCCAGCTCGGAAAGAGTACGAAGCCCTGGCCCAGAACAGCGGCCGCGCGCAGGCTGGCCGCATCGTCGCTGACCAGCGAGCCGGCCACGGCCAGCGGCGCAAGCGTGGCCTCGTCGGGCGCACGACAATACCAGCGCTGGCGGCCGTACTCGCCCTGATAACGCAGGCAGTCGTGATCGGCCAGATCGGCTGGCGTGGCGGGTTGGCCGTGCCGGGCCAGATAACTCGGGGCCGCGGCGAGCACATACCGCATGGGCGCCAGCCGATATGCGATGAACGAGGAATCCGACAGCTGGCCGACACGAAACGTCACGTCACAGCCGGCACGAACCGGATCGATGGTCTCGTCGGTCAGCCGCAGTTCGGCGGCGACCGCCGGGTAGCGGCGTTGAAAACTGTTGAGCAGATGCACGACCTGGCGCTGGCCGAAGGCGACCGGCGCGTTGATGGTCAAGGTGCCGGCCGGGCCGTCGCTATTGCCGAACAGTGCCTCGGTACGCTCATCGAGCGCGCTGAGCCAGGGCCGCACCTGGTCGATATAGCGCTTGCCCTGTTCGGTCAGCGTGACCGCGCGAGTATGGCGATAGAACAACGCCTGGCCGAGCGCCGTCTCCAGCGCTGCGATCTGGCGCGATATCGAAGACACCGCGCGTTGGCTCTGATGGGCCGCCCCGGAAAAGCCGCCGGCATCCACCACGGCCTTGAAGGTGCGTAGCGCGTTGAGGTCAATGTTGCGATTCATGCAAATATCATTTGTCTTTCGAGCGCTTGATGCAATAGGCAGAGCGCGCATAATCAAACGCGTTGACACCACGGGTTGGTAATGCCAACCGCTTTGGACTAATCGATATGCAAAAAGGCAACGCACTCGTCGTTGGCGCCACCGGCATCACCGGCGGCAATCTCGCTCAATATCTGGCCGCCAGCGGATGGACCGTCTATGGCCTGTCCCGCCGCCCGGCCAAGACGGCCGGCGTGATTCCGGTATCCGCCGATCTGCTGGACGCCGATGCCACGAAGACCGCACTCGACGGCTTGGCGATCACGCACGTGTTCTATTGCACCTGGACCGCGCGCGACTCGGAAGAGGAAAATGAAAAAGCCAACGGCGCGATGATGAACAATCTGTTCGCCGCGCTGGATCCGTCGCGCCTCAAGCACACCTCGTTGGTCACGGGCACCAAGCAGTATCTGGGCTCGTTCCATGACTATGGCAGCGGCAAGGTCGAAACTCCGTTTCGTGAATCCGCCGAGCGCGTACCCGGCCCGAACTTCTATTACACGCTCGAAGACATCATGCGTGATGTGGCCGAGCGTTATGGCATCGCCTGGAACGTACACCGCCCGCATACCGTGATCGGCTATGCCCCGGGCAACGCCATGAACATGGGCACCACGATCGCGGTCTATGCCTCGATCTGCCGCGAAACCGGCCGCGCCTTCACCTTCCCCGGCAGCCAGGAGCAGTGGAACTTTCTCACTGACATGACCGAGGCACTGCTCTTGGCGCGTCAGATGGAGTGGGCGGCCCTGGCACCGGGTGCTGAAAACGAGGCCTTCAACACGGTCAACGGTGATGTCTTTCGCTGGCGCCGGATGTGGACCGAGATCGGTGAATACTTCGGTCTGGAAGTCGCCGACTGCCCGGAAACGCCGCAGCCGCTGGAAACCCAGATGGAAGGTATCGAAGACACCTGGCGCGAAATCGCGTCCAAGTACGACCTGGTCGAGTCTGACGTCAACGAGATCGCCTCGTGGTGGCATACCGACGGTGATCTGGCCCGTACCCAGGAGTGCGTGAACGACATCAACAAGACGCGGGACTACGGCTTCACCGAGCATCGTGAAACCCGTGCCGCGTTCTTCGACCTGTTCGACCGGTTGGCGGCCGAGAAAATCATCCCGCCCCTGCACGGCGCCAGCAGCTGATACGGCGGTTCAGGACAAAACAAAGCGGGCTTCGGCCCGCTTTTTTTACGTCAAGTCATCCAGAGCTGTTCGGATGGAATCGGGAATAGCCACTGCCTTGCCGCTGGCACGCTCGACGAAGACATGCGTGAAGCTTGCCGTGGCGGCAGCGGTATCCTCGTCGTTACGAAACACGCCAAAACCATAGGTCACCGATCTTGTGCCCAGCTTGTCCACCCGCAGGCCGATCGAGACGGTATCGGGAAACGCGACCGGCGCGTGGTAGTCGCAGTGGGAGGTAACGACGAAACCCACTACAGGCGCGTTCTGGATATCCAGCCCGCCGTGTTCGATGAGATAACGATTGGCCGCGGTATCGAAATACGAGTAGTAGGTCACGTTGTTCACGTGGCCATAGATATCGTTGTCCATCCAGCGCGTGAGCAACACGCAGTGCCAGGGATAGTCGCGGCGGGTCGGGTGATCAGCCATGCGTCATGCTCGAAAGGATACGGCGGCCAAGCATACAAAAAAGCCGGCACGAGATGCGCCGGCTCTTATGACGACACGCCCAAGGGCTTGTCCGGGTGACTACCCGCGTGGATCAGCGGTTGACCACACGCCAGCTGCCGTCGCTCTGGCGACAGGCGGTGCCCGTGACCTTGTCGTTGTTGCCTTCCACGTTGGCGTTCATCGTGAACTCGCGACACGGCTGGTCACCGTCACGATAGGTATTGGTGGGCGTGACCGCGTAGGTGCCGTTGGTATCCGGGTTGCTCCAGCGCGAGGTATTGCCTGTCTGGTTGGATTCCAGGGCGCTGCCGAATTGACGACGATCGTCTTGATCGAACCGGCCGCCGACATAATTACCCAGCGCGCCACCGGCCAGCGTGCCCACGACCGTGGCGATCGTGGAGCCGGTGCCGCTGCCGATCTGGCTGCCCAGCGCGCCACCGGCCACGCCGCCCAGCACCGTGCCGGTATCGGAATTGTTCCAGCCCGAGCCGGCACAGCCGCCCAGCATGGCAACCGATACCGCGGCCGCGGCCATGATAGAAAGCGTCTTTTTCATGTGAGACTCCCTGGTATATCTGCAAAAGAGGGATGACGACGACAGGCAGGGCGCGCGCCGTCTGTTGGATGATCGTCATTGAGCATACCGCCGGCTTGACCTTCGATGAATAGAGCGCCCGTCGTTCATTTTCGAGTGCTGGATGTGTATCGTCGCGCTCAAACGATATGCCTGCGTGAGCAGGTTCATGCCAAGTGAGGATCCCCGATGCGTGCATGGCTGATCGACGACGCCGAAAACTCCGACACCATGAGTCTGGAAGAGATCAAGACGCCGCGCCCCGGCGCCGACGAGATTCTGGTGGATGTGCGGGCCGTGGGGCTGAATCGCGCTGATCTGATGCAGCGCAAGGGCGCTTATCCGCCGCCGCCCGGCTTCGACCCGCGGCGCCCGGGGCTGGAATACGCCGGTGAAGTCGCGGCCGTGGGCAAGCGGGTGACGCTGCACAAGGTGGGTGACCCGGTCATGGGCCTGATCGGCGGTGGGGCCTATGCCGAAAAGATCGTCGTGCACGAGCGCGATACGATTCGTCCGCCGGCCTATTACGATCATGCCCAGGCTGCGGCCATGCCCGAGGCGTTTCTCACCGCCTATCGCGGCTTGTTCCTCGAGGGTGGGCTGGCGCCCGGCCAGTGGGCGCTGGTGCGCGGGGCGACCTCCGGTGTCGGCCTGGCGGCCCTGCAGCTGATCCACGCGCTGGGGGCGCGCTCGATCGCTACCAGCCGCAGCCCGGAGCGCCTGGATGAGATAGCGGCCCGCTTCAAGGCCCAGGGCATGCCCCAGGCCTATGATCTGGGGCTGGTCGACGGCGACGAAGGCGTGTCCGAGGCGGTTCAGGCACAGGCCGGGGGCTCGCATCTGGTTCTGGATTTCGTGGGCGCGCCGGTATTGGCCGACAACCTGGCCAGTCTTCGTCCCGAAGGCCGACAGGTACAGATCGGCATACTGGGCGGGGCCAAGACCGAACTCAACATGGGCCAGCTGCTCATGCGTCGGCTGTCTATCGTGGCCATGACGATGCGTAGTCTGCCCATCGAGCGCAAGATCGAGCTGGCGCGCCTATTCGATGACCGGCTGCGCCCGTTGTTCGAGGCCGGGCGCCTGCGTCCCATCGTCGATCGCACCTTCGATTTCGCGGATGCCATGGCAGCACAGAGCGCGATGGAGAACGGCCATCACATGGGCAAGATCGTGCTGGTGCGCGACTGATCGGCGCCGTTGGCCGGGCGATCAGCCCGGCTGTGGCTTGGCTTCGGCTGCTTTGAGAGCCTGTTGCCGTTTCATGCGAGCGCCGCTTTTGTCGAGAGTCCGCAGTGTGCCCTGCAAGGCGCGAGTCGCCGCGTCGTGGCGTGCCACGATCAAGACTCGCCAGCGGCAGGGCGCCCATCTTTAATTTTTATGGGCGGCCCAAGCCTTCGGGACAAGAGCCCCAAAATTAACGATACGTCGGCAATACAGCGTTCTAGCCCACTGCGCGACAATGACACGCCAAGCGGGCTACGCCTCGTCTTGCCGCCCATAGTCGATTTTATGGAGCGCTCGGCGCGGGCCCGCATGAAACGGCAACAGGCTCTAGCGCCCGCCACATGAACCAGCTGCCCACCGAGCGATAAGGCCGCCAGATTTCACAGGCGGCCTCCATCTGTTTCGGTTTGGGCAGCTCGTCCCAGCCATAGACATGGGCAAAACCCTTGCGCACGCCCAGGTCATGAATCGGCATGACGTCCGGCCGACCCAGGTGGAACAGCAGCAGCATTTCGACCGTCCAGCGGCCGATACCCCGGATCGCCGAATAAGCTGCGATCAGATCGTCGTCGCTGTAATCGGCCAGCCGTGTCTCGTCGGGCAGCGCCCCGGCGACGGCGGCCGCCGCCAACGCGCGCAGGCTGGCTTCCTTGTTGGCCGACAGCCCCGCGCTGCGCAGGGTGTCGGTGTCAGTCGCCAGAATCGCGTGCGGGCCGGGAGCTTCGGTCGCGCCGAGGGCGGTCAGCACGCGGGCATGGATGGTGCCCGCCGCCTTGCCGGAGAGCTGCTGATAGACGATGGCGCGCATCAGCGAATGGAAAACATCCGGTGCGGCCGCCGAGCTCGGCGCATACGGCCCGCGTTCGGCCATCACCCGGCCAAGCCGCGGATCCACGCGGGCCAGATGTGCCTCGGCCGCCGCGGCGTCGAAGGCCAGCCGGGTGGGGCGTTCTGGCCGGCTCGTCATCAAACGCCCAGTAATGCCTTGGCGATCGGCGTATCGCCGGCCAGCAGCTCGAAGTGGCGGCCGATGGTGTTGGGCGAGTCCAGCGTCAGGACCAGCACATCGGCCACATCGTCGCGCGTGACCTCGCCGTAGCGGCCGAGGTCCTTGGCGATATCGACCTGTCCGGTGCCGCTGTCGTCGGTCAGCTTGCCCGGGCGCACGATCGTGTATTCCAGCTCCGACTCGCGCAGGTGATTATCGGCTGCCCCCTTGGCCCGGAAATAATGCTGCATGTGCTCGGCGCCGTTCTCGGGCGAGTCGGCGTTCATCGAAGACACGATCACGAAGCGGCGCACGCCGCCGGCCGCGGCCTGATCGATGATCGAGATCGCGCCGTTACGATCCACATCCTTGGTTTTTTCGGCCGAGGTATGGCCGCCGGAGCCTGCGGTGAATACCACGGCATCGCAGCCGGCAAGCGCTTCACTGCAGTCGTCCTCAAGATCCGCCACGACAACCTCGTTGGCGCCCAGCGTTTGTAACGTATCGCGCTGGCTGTCATCGCGAATCATCGCGCGCGAGGTGTGTTCCGACGTGGCCAAAGCGCGAATGAGGCGCTGGCCAATCTGGCCGTGTGAGCCGACAACAAGTACATGCATTCAAATATCTCCGGGTCGCATCGTACGAACGTACTAAAGATGCGGGTATGTGTGCTTGTCAAACATTACATACGAACGGTCGTTTGTTAATCCATCATTACGGGCAATGTCATGCAGACGCCTCAAAACCGGCTGGCGATCGCCTGACGGGCACAAAAAAAGACCGGCACGTGGCCGGTCTCTATTGGATCAGAACATCTCCGAGGGCCCGACCTCGGTATCACCGGCATCGTCGGCGTAGCGATTGTTGATCCAGTCGCCGGTGATCATCTGTTTGTAGGTCTTGCCGGGCCCAACCATCGGGTAAACGCCGGCCTCCGGGTCGACGATCACTTCCAGGAACGCCGGGCCCTTGAAGGCCAGGAAATCAGCCACGACGGCGTCGAGCTCGGCCGGGTCACTCACGCGCTTGGCAAACTCGAAGCCGTCAGCTTCGGCGGCCTTGATGAAGTCCTTCTTGTGCAGCGACTTGTCCGAGGCCGACAGGCGGCCCTTGAAGAACAGCTTCTGCCACTGTTTGACCATGCCGTCGCCGTTGTTGTTCAGCACGACCACTTTCACCGGCAGATCATAGGTGGTGGCGGTTTCCAGCTCGCCGATGTTCATACGGATCGAGGCATCGCCGTCAATATCGATGACGAGCTTGTCGCGCCGGGCACAGGCAGCACCAATGGCGGCCGGCAGGCCAAAGCCCATGGTGCCCATTGAGCCGGAGGTCAGCCACAGGCGTGGTTCGCGGAAATCGAAGTATTGGGCGGCCCACATCTGATGCTGGCCCACGCCGGTGGCGATGACCGCGCGGCCCTCGGTGATGGCGTTGATGGATTCGATGACCGCATAGGGCTGAATCACCGCGTTGTTGCGGTCATAGTTCATGGCGTAATCACGCTTCAGGGCCGCGACATGCTGGTGCCAGTCGGCCAGATCGCGAGAGAACCCGTGTTCGCGGCCATAGGCCAGCATCCGCGACAGGCTGGGCGCCAGCAGGCCCACGTGATGCCAGGCCACCTGTTTGACCTTGTTGATCTCCGAGGCATCGGCATCGAAATGCGCGATGGCGCGGGCGTTGGGCGCAAAGGCATGGGCCACACCGGCCACGCGATCATCAAAGCGTGCGCCGACGGCGATCAGGAAGTCACAGTCCTCGACCGCGTAGTTGGCAAAGGCCGTGCCGTGCATGCCGAGCATGTGCATGGCCAGTGCATCGGTCGTGTCGAAGGCGCCGATACCCATCAGCGTGGTGACCACGGGAATGCCGAACGCCTGGGCCAGGGCCGCCATTTCCGAGGCGGATTCCGAGTTGATCACGCCGCCACCGGCATAGATCAACGGCCGCTTGGCCTCGCCCAGCAGATCAAAGAATGCCTGGCACTTGGCGTCAGTCAGCTGACTGGCGCGCAGGTCATGCATGCGCTGGCGATAGCCGGGTACGGGCAACAGGCCCTCGCTTTCGAACGTGCCTTCCCAGTTCTGTACGTCTTTGGGCACGTCGATGACGACCGGGCCCGGCCGGCCCGAGCGCGCGATCTCGAACGCTGTGCGCACGGTTGATTCCAGCTTGGCCGGATCGGTGACCATGAACACGTGCTTGGCCGCACTCGACATGATGTTGGATACCGGTGCCTCCTGGAAGGCATCGGTGCCGATGGCGGCGGTGGCGACTTGGCCGCACACGAGCACCATCGGCACGGAGTCGGCCATGGAGTCACGCACCGGGGTCACGCAGTTGGTGGCCCCGGGCCCGGAGGTCACCATGGCCACGCCCACCTTGCCCGAGGCCCGGGCATAGCCGGCGGCCATGAAGCCTGCGCCCTGCTCGTTGGCCGGCACGATCAGCGGCATGGCGTCGTGATGCTCGGCGTTGAAGCGAAAGATCGCGTCGTAGGTGGGCAGGATCGCACCGCCGGAATAGCCGAATACGGTATCCACGCCCTCGTCGGCGAGTACCTGCACGATCATGTCGGCACCGCTCATGACGGTGCCAGCCAGCGGATGGCGGTCTGACATATCGGCGTTGTGTTCGGCTTGGGTCATGGCAGTGGTCCTGCGGCCGGGTGGAAAAAAGCGAATTGTAACCGAAAACACGGCTTTCCCATGAAATAAACATCGCCGTGTTTGCGTCGATTTGTCGATGGGCGTATTTTGCGCGCTCTGCCGATACGGCCCGCCTGGCCGATGTCTACCGGGGGCTTCATGCGACACGTCATCTCTATTCTCATGGCCAACGAAGCCGGTGCGCTGGTGCGTGTGGCCGGTCTGTTCTCGCAGCGCGGGTTCAATATCGAAACCCTGAACGTCGGGCCGACAGAAGACCCGACGATGTCGCGCCTGACGCTGGTTACCGAAGGGACGGAAGACGTGGTCGACCAGATCAATCGTCAGCTGTTGAAGCTGGTGGATGTGATCGATGTGCTCGACATGACCGGGGACGAACACACCGAAGCCGAGCTGGCACTGGTGAAAGTGCGGCGCGACACCGCTGATACATCGCTTGAAACCCTGGCCGAAGGCTACGATACGACGATCCTGAGCGAGGCCGATGGCCTGACGCTGCTTCGGTTCATCGGAACCGGCGATGCGCTCAATGCGTTCGTGGCCCGTATCGAAGACGCCGGCCTGCTCGTCGAGCTGGCGCGCAGCGGCGCGGTCACCATGACGCCGGGCGCGGCGGTACTGCGTTATCGCAGCGCCGACATGATGGCCGTGGCCGGACAGGGCTGAACGACGCCGGCGCGCCGATTCGCCACACCCCAATATTTCACAACATCGAGGCCGTGACGTGCCCTCGAACGATATCCAGCAGGAGAAGCCCATGAGCATGAACGTGTATTACGACAAGGACGGCGACCTGTCCCTGATCCAGGGCAAGAAAGTCGCGGTCATCGGTTACGGCTCGCAGGGCCATGCCCATGCCAATAACCTGAAGGACTCGGGCGTGGATGTCGTCGTGGGCCTGCGTGAGGGCTCGTCCTCGGCCAAGAAGGCCAAGGATGCCGGTCTGGCTGTGGCCAGCATCGAAGACGCCACGGCCGCCGCCGATGTGGTCATGCTGCTGGCCCCCGACGAGCACCAGGTGACGATCTACAACGAGCAGATCGCACCGCATATCAAAGACGGCGCCACGCTGGCCTTTGCTCACGGCTTCAACGTGCATTACCAGCTGATCGAGCCGCGGGCCGATCTCGATGTGATCATGATCGCGCCCAAGGGCCCGGGCCATCTCGTGCGCACCACCTACGAAAAAGGCGGCGGCGTGCCGAGCCTGATCGCGATCTTCCAGGACGCCTCGGGCAACGCCAAGAACGTGGCCCTGTCCTATGCCGTGGCCAACGGCGGCGGGCGTGCCGGCATCATCGAAACCTCGTTCCAGGCCGAGACCGAAACCGATCTGTTCGGCGAGCAGGCCGTGCTGTGCGGCGGCGTGGTGTCGTTGATTCAGGCTGGCTTCGACACGCTGGTCGAAGGCGGCTATGAGCCGGAGATGGCGTACTTCGAGTGCCTGCACGAGGTCAAGCTCATCGTGGATCTGATCTACGAGGGCGGTATCGCCAACATGCGTTACTCGATCTCCAATACCGCCGAATACGGCGATATCTCGCGCGGCCCGCGTCTGATCACCGACGACACCCGTGCCGAGATGAAGAAAATGCTCACCGAGATCCAGAACGGCGCGTTCGCACGTGAGTTCATCGGCGAGCACCAGGCCGGTAGCCCCATGCTGAAAGCCGGGCGTCGCAACGCCGCCAACTCGGAGATCGAGCGCACGGGCGAGAAGCTGCGGGCCATGATGCCGTGGATCGCCGCCGACAAGATCGTGGACAAGTCGCGCAACTAGGCGACGAGGCCAGAGAGGACCTCCATGCAGCGTAAAACGCTGTTACATATCGTCCGCGAAGGCTGGTATGTGCTCACGGCGTTGGCGGGGCTACTGCTCCTCGTCAACGCCGTTTTCGGTTTCTGGGCCGCGCTGCCCGTGGCCGGCCTGATCGCGCTGGCCATCGTGTTCTTTCGCGATGCCCCGCGCGATGTCCCGGCCGAGCCGCTGGCCGTCATCGCCCCGATCGATGGCACCATCCGCCACCGCCGCGAATGCTATGACCCCTACCTCGATCGCGAGGCGATCAAGCTCTCGATCGATGTGAACCTGCTGGGCGCCTATCTGCTGCGCTCGCCGGCCGAGGGCACCGTGCTCGAGTTGCCCCACGAGACCCTGACCCGGCTGGGTGCCGCGGCGACGTGGATCCGCACCGACGAGGGCGACGAGCTGATCATGGCCGTGCGCGAAGGCTCGTTGTTCGGCGAGCGGCCGTGTCGAAGCAGCTACGGCGAGCGTGTGGGCCAGGGGCGTTGCTGCGGCAGCCGTCGACTGGCGCGGCGCGTAGATGTGTTTCTGCCGATGAATGCCCGGGTCGAGGTCGAGCTGGGCGACCGGGTACGTGCCGGGGCCAGCGTGCTGGCCAAGCTCGTGCACAAGCAGAACGGGCGTTGTCGTTCGGCCCTGCCGGTCAACGAGCCGATCCCGGAATAAGCCGATGACATATCGATTGCGTTAGGCTGAACATAGCGCAGAATCACGGGTGCTTTCCGGTTTCGCGTTTTTCCATTTCCTCAAAGCCAACTCTATGCGCCAATCCTCGGACACCCCCGAGCGGCCTCGTCGCAAGCGGGGAATCTACCTGCTGCCGAATCTGTTCACCACGGGCACGATCTTCGCCGGCTTCTTTTCGATCATTGCAGCCACACAGGGTCGTTTCGCCGTGGCCGGTATCGCGATCTTCGCGGCCATGCTCACCGATATGCTCGATGGGCGCGTGGCACGCCTGACCAACGCCGAGTCGGATTTCGGTATCCAGTACGACTCCCTGGCGGATCTGGTGTCGTTCGGCCTGGCCTCGGGGCTGCTGGCTTATCTGTATAGCCTGCACACGCTGGCTGATCTGTCGGATACGCTCGGCAAGCTGGGCTGGCTGGCCGCGTTCTTCTATACCGCGGCGGCCGCGCTGCGCCTGGCGCGCTTCAATATCACGCGGGGCGGCACGGTCGAGAAAAAGATATTTCTTGGGCTGCCCAGCCCGGCCGCGGCGGGCGTGCTGGTCGGTTTCATCTGGGTCGGGGCAGATTTCGGCATCGACGGGGCCAGCCTGGTCATCCCGGTGCTGGCCCTGACCGTTGGCGCCGGGGCGCTCATGGTGTCGAATGTCCGCTACAACAGCTTCAAGGACATCAACCTGGGCGGACGGGTGCCGTTTCGCTATATCCTGCTCGTGGTCGTGGCCTTCGTGCTGATCGTGATCGACCCGCCGCGGGTGCTGTTCGGCGCTTTCTTCGCCTATGCGTTGTCAGGGCCGATCATGGCGTTACAGCGCAAGCGACGGCGCGCGCGTAGGGCCAAGCGCTAGCCTCGAGTGACGCGGGCGTGATCCAGGCCGGGCACCGCATCGCCGCGCTCGCCGTGGCGGCGGCCTTGATGGGGCTGGCGCTACGCCAGCCATTCGGGGCGAGTGAGGCCGATACGCTGGCCTGGCTGCACAGCCTGCTGGCCCCGGGCAGCGATCTCGTCGCGGTTGTACACCGTGGCTTTGTAGCGGGCGTGGCGGTGGTCAACCTCGCGCTGGCGGGCCTGCTTAACGGCTGCGGGATTCCTGATCGGCTGGCCCTGCGTGGGCCCGATGCGGCCGCGCTGTTCGGCCTGGCCGCGTACGTGCTGGCCCGGCCGGGCCGCTCGGGGCGAGGGCCCCTATTCGCCGCGCTGCTCGTGGCCAGCCCGTTGTATTGGGCCGCCCCCATCGTGATGACCGGGCTGGGTATGAACACGCTGGGCGTGTTCATGTTTTATCGTGCGGCCACCAGAGGCGATCGCGAAACGCCTGCCATGCTGGTGGCGCTGGCCGGCCTCGTGCTGCTGGTGGTCAACGGGGCCACACTCGCGCCCATCGGCCTGCTGGCCGGGTTCTGGCTGCACCGCGGGCTAAGCGCGGGCGACTGGCGGCTGTTTGGCAACACGCGGCTGACGCTGCTCGGCCTGGCGGGTCTGGCCGCGCTCACGCTGACCGACCGGCTTGTTCTACCGGATATCGCCCGGCTCGGCTCGAGTATCGAGACGCCGGGCCATGGTCTGGGCATTGCCGGGCCGAATGCATCGTGGGTGATGATTGCCGCGCTTGCGATCAGTATCGCGTTACCGGTCGCGCTGGCGCTGGCAGTCACGATACGTGACGGCGGCGGACGGATCGCGCTGATCCTGGGGTTGTCATTGCTCGTGGCGGCATCCGCCCCGGCGCATGCCGCCGCCTTGATCGTCTTGCCGTCGGTGCTGTTGCTCTGGGGGCTGGCCGATGCGCTTGTCGGTGGTCAGCGGCGTTGGTTGGCGGGCGTGTGTGCTGCGTGCCTGATGGCGTTGTTATGTCTATGTGCCGCGGTGTGGCTGGGTTGGGCCTGGCCGGTGCTGGTTGTCGGCGCGGCAGCGCTGGCGATCGCCAGCGCGGGCTTGCTGAGCAATCGCGGTGCCCAGGGCGTGGCCGCACTGGCCTTGATGCTTGCCTTGGGTGTGGCCGGTGCGCTGTACGACAACACCGGTCTGTTTGAAAAACGCAGCGAGCGCGCCGCGCTGACCGATGCATTGGCCGCGCCAGGCGCCCAGCCGATCGCCGTACTGGCGCCGCTGTCGGCGCGGTATTGGGCCGAAGTGCTCGGCCGGCCGGTGTTTGCGGCAGACGATATCCCGGCCCTATGTGCCTGGGCCCTTGCGAAGCCCGACCAGCCGGTGCCGTGGCTGATCGGCGTGCCCGCCGCACTATCGGCGCCAATCGATATGCACTTGCTGCAACAATCACCCGGCACCGTCAAAACCTCGGTGATCGTGGCCGAGTTGCGGGGCTGTGCGGCTGGCAAACCCACCACGAGCCGGTAGGCTAGGCACATGAACGATACATCTGATCGCGCCCAGCGCCTGGCCACTCTCGGGCTGACTGACTGGCAGATTCGTACCGGCGGCGCTCTTGATGGCGCCCGGGCATCGTCTGTCAAAACGACCGTCGTCACCGCGCACGACGACGCGCCGCCCGAGCCGATCGAGCACGATCTGCTGGGGGCGGGCGTGCCTGAAACGAATGCCGAGACCGAAGGCGATAAGCAGCCTGTGGCACAAGACACATCCGAGCTGTCGGGCCTGGACTGGGACGGCCTGGCCGACTGGCTGGCGGGCCAGGATCATCGCGGGGCCACGCAGC
The DNA here is from genome assembly GCF_003788585.1 of Salinisphaera japonica YTM-1. GTDB lineage: Bacteria > Pseudomonadota > Gammaproteobacteria > Nevskiales > Salinisphaeraceae > Salinisphaera > Salinisphaera japonica. The sequence goes on from NZ_AYKG01000017.1 coordinate 22,825, forward strand.
CGGTTTTCGGTATCGGCGCGCGCGCGGCCGACGTGCTGATCGTGGGCGAGGCGCCCGGCGCCAACGAGGATGAACAGGGCGTGCCCTTCGTGGGCCGGGCCGGGCAGCTGCTGGACCGGATGCTCTTTGCCATCGGCTGTTCGCGCGATACCAACGTCTATATCACCAATATCTGCAAGTTTCGCCCGCCGGACAATCGTGACCCGAGCGCCGCCGAGATCGCCGCCGACTGGCCGGTGCTGGAACGACAGATCGATCTCATGCAGCCACGGCTCGTGGTGGCGGTCGGGCGGATCGCGGCCCAGACGCTGCTGGGCTGCAAGACACCGCTGGGCAAGCTGCGGGGCCAGCTGCATCCATACCCGCAGCGGGATCTGGGCGTGCTGGTGACTTATCACCCGGCCTATCTGCTGCGCAGTCCCGATCAGAAACACAAGGCCTGGGCAGATCTTAAAATCATCGCCCGCCAGATCGGCTCGCTGGCCTCGGAGGCGGCATGAGCGCTCGCGTGGAGTCGGCCTGGGCCATCCGACGCATGCGCCCGCGCGATATCGATGACGTGCTGGCCATCGAAACAACCGCCTATGGCTATCCCTGGAGCGAGCGGATCTTTCGTGACTGCCTGCGCGTGGGCTATCGCGCCTGGGTGATCGGCTGCCCGGGGCTGACCGTGGCCGGCTACATGCTGGCCACGATCGCCGCCGGCGAAGCCCACGTGCTGAATCTGTGTATCGACGACTGTGCCCGCGGCCAGCGCCTGGGCGAGCAGCTGCTGGATACGCTCGTTGCCCAGGCCCGCTCGGAACAGGCTGACACCATTCTGCTCGAGGTGCGCCCGTCCAATACGTCGGCGCGTCGGCTCTACGCGCGTTATGGCTTCGTGCATCAAGGCACGCGGCCGAACTACTATCCGGGTGATCCCAAGCGCGAAGACGCGCTGCTACTGGCCTATACGGTGCCCGCATGACCGACAACTCGACCTCAAAGGCCGGTTTCACACGCCGGGCCCAGATCGGCTGGGCGCTCTATGACTGGGCCAATTCGGCGTTTGCCACCACCGTGGTTGCCGGGTTTTTCCCGATCTTTTTCAAGACCTACTGGAGCGCGGACTACGCCGCCGAAACGAGCACGCTGCAGCTTGGCCTGGGCAGTGCCCTGGCCAGCCTGATCGTGTTGTTCGCCGCCCCCATCGGCGGGGCGATCGCCGATCGCGGGCATCACAAGAAAGCCGCGCTGGCTCTGGCCACGGCACTTGCCGTGGCCGCCACGTTTGCGCTGTTCTTCGTTGGCGCTGGCCACTGGCTGGCGGCGATGGGCCTGTTCGTGATCGCCTCGATCGCTTTCTTCATGGCCATGGTCTTCTACGACAGCCTCTTGGTGAACGTCGCCGCACCGGCGGATTATGACCGGGTCTCGGCGCTGGGCTATGGGCTGGGCTATCTCGGCGGCGGCGTGCTGCTGGCCGTCAACGTGGCCATGACCCTCAAGCCGGATTGGTTCGGGCTGGCCGACCGGACCGAAGCCGTGCGCTGGGCGTTTCTGAGCGTGGCCGTGTGGTGGGGCGTCTTTTCCTGGCCGCTGTTCGCCACCGTGACCGAGACAGGCAAGGCGCGCGGTGAGCCGATCGGCAAGGCCGTGAGCGGCGGGCTCAAGGATCTGGCGGTCACCATCCGCGAGATCATGGGCCGGCGCGAGGTCTGGCTGTTCCTGCTGGCCTACTGGCTGTATATCGACGGCGTGCACACCATCATCCGCATGGCCGTGGATTTCGGGCTGAGCCTGGGTTTTGGTCAGCAAAGCCTGATCGCCGCGCTGTTGCTCGTGCAATTCATCGGCTTTCCCGCGGCCATCGGTTTCGGCTGGCTGGCCTCGCGCTGGGAGACCAAGAAAGCGATCTATCTCGGCCTGGTGGTCTATGGGGCCATCAGCGCCTGGGGCTATTTCCTCACCGCCGTCTGGCAGTTCTATGTCATGGCGGCCGCGATTGGCCTGGTCCAGGGCGGCGTGCAATCGCTGTCACGCTCGTATTTCGCCCGGCTCATTCCAGAGGCCAAATCCGGCGAGTATTTCGGCATCTACAACATGATGGGCAAGTTCGCCGCCGTGCTGGGCCCGATACTGGTGGGCGTGACCGCGGCGGCCACCGGCAGTGCCCGCGCCTCGATCCTGTCGGTGGTGGTGCTGTTCATCGCCGGCGGCGTGTTGCTGACCCGTGTGGATGCACGACAGGCCAAGGCCAACACCTGAGATTCAATCCATATCCGGCGGTGCCGAAAGCCAGGCCTTGACCTGGGACGGCAGCTCGCGCGGCTGTGGATCATAGCCCTGGGTGCGCAGCCAGTCGCGCACGGCCAGCCCGGTGCCGCCCGGCCAGTATTCGGCCTGGTCTTTATCGACATGAAACGCCTCGGCCAGTTCGCCGTCGGGCAGGGTGATCTCGCCGTGGCCGGTCAGATGATAGGCCAGCAGAATCTGGTTCTTGCGGGCAAAGCCGTAGACGCCGATGAACTCGGTCACCTCGGCGACAAGGCCCAGTTCTTCGGCGACCTCGCGCACCACGGCCTCGGCCGGCTCCTCGCGCGGCTCCAGAAAGCCCGTGACCAGGCCATACATGCCTTGTGGCCAGGCGGCGTTGCGCGCAAAGACAAGTTGGCCAGCATGTTCGACCACGCCGGCCACGACCGGGATCGGGTTATCCCAGAAGATATGCCCGCAGCGCCGATCCGGGCAGGCCAGCCGATCGATATCGGCAATCCGGCGGGTCTCCAGGGGCGTGGCACAGACAGGGCAGAAACGACGACGATCCATGACGGGCAAAGCGCGGGGCGGGCACCGAGTGTGCCATGCAACGAGCCGGCGGTCAGAGCCGCCGACGCCGAAAACGACGCGCCTTGCGTTGGAAATTGCGTCTCTCGGCGGCCCCGGTGCGCGGGTCATAGCGCAGGGCTTCGTAGTCGGCGGCCAGTGCGATGAGTTCGGGGCCGTTGCGGGGCATCGTGGGGGCGAGGCGGGCGGCCCATTGGCTTGCCGGTTCGTGGCGCGCGCGGGGGCGACCGGTGCGAGCCATACGGCGTTCGACGCCGTGCCAGGCTCGTAGAACCGGATCGTGTGTTCGGGCCGGGCGCATACGCCAGAGCATGAACAGCGAGGCCAGCGCCAACAGCCCGACGCCCGCCAGCGTCAGCACGACCACGCCCGCCCCCTGGCTGTTCAAACCCAGGCGCTGCATCAAGCCTTTTTGAAGCGTGGGCCCATAGGCCAGAAACCATTGATTCCAGGCTGCGTTCATGCCGTCCCAGGCCATGCGCCCGCGATAGAACAGGCCTGTGAGCGGCCCGTTGGCACGAGTGTTGCCGCCCGCGTCGACGCTATCGCGGCCGTTCTCGGGCAGATGATCGATACGCGCCGGGGCCACGGCCCGGGTCGGGTCCACGCGAACCCAGCCGGTACCGGGCTGCCAGATTTCGGCCCAGGCATGGGCATTGGCATCCCGCACGATCCAGTAGTCGCCGTAGAGCGCGGGCTCGGCGCCCAGATAGCCTGTAACCACGCGGGCCGGCACGCCGGCCGCGCGCATGAGATAAACCATGGCCCCGGCATAGTGTTCGCAAAAGCCGGCGCGGGTACGAAACAGAAAATCATCGACCGCGTTCCGGGGCGATGTCTCGGGCGGGCGCAAGGTATAAACAAAATCGTGGGCTGCGAGCCATTTCATGGCGCGATCGGCCAGGGCGCCGTGTGAGTCGGTATCAACAGCCAGCCGGCGTGCCAGGGCGCGCGTGCGCGGGTTGCCCGCAGGCGGCAAGGCCAGCGCGCGGGCACGGGCCGCGCGTGACAGATCCGGATCCAGGCGGCGCTGGAGCGCCGACCGGGTGCGATAACGAATCCGCTCGTTGATCGGCGTATCCGCGATCAGCGTTGCCCCCGCACCCAGGCGGTAATCACGATCTGCGGACAGTGGCGTATCCAGCGCGATCAGCCAGGGCTGATCGCGCGCCTCAAGCGTGATGGTCACAGACTGCGTCGGGCCCTGGGCCATCACGTTGGCGCTGGCCAAATCGGGGCCGTCGGCGCGGTTATACCAGGTGTTGTCGGCAAAATCCCAAAGCACCGGGCCGCGCCAGTAGCGCGCGCGCGGCGGCGGCGCCGGCCCGTCGAAGCGCGCCCGCAAGGCCACACGCTGTGAGCGTGCCAGCTGGCTGATCGCGCCCGGCGACATGCGATCGCTCAGGCCGGTGACGGCCGCTGAATCCTCGCCGCCGCCCAGATGCCACAACGGCCCCGGCAGGCGCGGAAACAAGACAAAACACAGCCCGGCCAGCGGTATGGCCAAAACGGTCAGTGTGGTGGCCTCGCCGATGGCATGGCGCAGACGCCCCGGGCCGGCCAGCGTATGGACATAGACGAACACCGTGATGATCGCCAAAAGCCCCACGACCAGATACAACGCCATCGCCAGCGACTGCGAGAATAGAAACTCGGTCGCCAGTACGAAACAACACAGCAACAGCACGATTTCGGCGTCGCGCTGGCGCTGCAACTCGCTGAGTTTCAGCGTGGTCATCAGGGCCAGCAGCGCCACGCCCGCGGTCTGGCCGGTGAGCTGGCCGATGCCAAAGAATACACAGGCGAATACGCCAAGCGTGGCCCCGCCGCGCAGCCAGCCGGGCGGTGAGGGCCGGCCCTGCCAATGGGCCCAGCCTTGCCAGATGAAAAGCAGCAGCGCGAGGCCCGACAGCCAGGCCGGCAGGTGGGCGATATGCCCGGCACTGACGAACAGCGCCAGCCCGACCAGTGCCAGGCGTTCTTTGCGTGACGCCGGGCCGGCGAGCGGGGCCGTCACGGCTGGCGCGCCAGCGCGTCCAGGCAGGCTGTGCGATGCGCACGGCCGCTGGCCGGCCCGATATCGATGTCCGGCAGGATCAGACGATAATCGCCGGGAAGAGCAGCGGCCTCGATCACCCAGCGGGCCAACTGCGACAGACGGGCTTCATGGGGCCGGTCGCCAAGCGAGTGATAGGCGAACACCGCCGGGGGCGGGGTGACGGGCGGCTCGCTCTCGCGCACCAGCCAATGATCGCGACGCGCGCTGTGTTTCCAGTCGATCTGGGCCCAGGTATCGCCGTCGCGATAGCGGCGATGGCCGCGAAAGAACTCGCCGGGCATGACGCTGGCCGGGCGGGTGCGCTCGCGCCCGGCGTCGGCCGTGTCGTGAGCCGTCGTGGTGCCGGCCACCGAGGGATAGACGAGCGCGCTATGGCGCGGTGCCAGATAAGCCCAGCAGCGGAACAGGCCCAGCGGGTAACGCGACTCGATATGGATTCGCGCCATGGCCTGCTCGCCGCGGCGCCCGGCCGACTGCTTGGCCGTAACGGTCGCGCTCGCCCCGATATCACAGACCACCGGCCGGGCGTCGGCCAGGGCGATCGCCAGGCGACGACGCGGGCGGCTTGCCTTCGAGGCCCAGGTCAGCCGCCAGGTGAGCTGATCCCCGGCGTGCGCCGGTTCGGCGTGAATATCGGCCAATGACAGGCCCGACAGGTTGCGATGCGCGCGATGCATGGAGACCAGCGCAATCGCACCCAGCCAGAACGCCAGGGCAAAGGCCAGATTGTTGCCATAGTTGGTGGCGCCGACGAGCAGGCCGATCATCAACAGCGCGAACACACCGCCAAAGCGTGTGGGCAGAATATAAAGACGACGCGGAGACACCCGTAGCGGCAATGCGCCTCGCGGCGCCCGGCGCGCGATGCTGGCCGCCCCCCGTGCCACGAGCCGATCGACAACACGACGAGCCAAGCGCACGCGGACTCAGTCGAGGCGCACTTGGGCGGCCAGCACGGCGCTGGGCGCGCGTTTTTCAGTAGCCTGTGCGAGCGTCAGACGATGATCGACCACCGGGCCGAGCACGGCCTGTACGTCGGCCGGGCGAACATGATCGCGCCCGGCCAGCCAGGCCTGGGCCTGGGCGGCCCGCCGAAGCGCGATGCCGGCCCGCGGCGACAGCCCGGTGATGAAATCTCGCGGCTCGCGCGAGGCCGCGATCAAGGCCAGCAGATAATCGATCAGCGGCGGGGTCACCGCGACTCGGGCCACCTCGGCCTGGCAGGCCGCCAGATCCAGGCTGGCCGCGGGCCGGGCCGCATCGCCGACCGGCATATCGCCGCCGAGCAGTCGGCGCTCGGCCTCGGGCGGCGGGTAGCCGATGGACAGGCACATCAGAAACCGGTCGAGCTGGGAGTCCGGCAGGGCGAACGTGCCGCCCTGATCGGCCGGGTTCTGGGTGGCGATGACGTGGAAAGGCCGGGGCAGGGCCCGCGTGGCGCCGTCGATGCTGACATAGCCCTCGGCCATGGCTTCCAGCAGCGCGCTCTGGGTCCGCGGGTTGGCGCGATTGATCTCGTCGGCCATGACCAGGGCATGAAAGATCGGGCCCGGCCGAAAGACAAAGTTCGTACGCGCCGGATCATAGACCGACAAACCCAGAATATCGCCGGGCAACAGATCGCTGGTGAATTGGATACGCGAGAAATCCAGGCCCAGCACGCGCGCCAGGCCCGTGGCCAGTGTGGTCTTGCCCATGCCGGGCGCATCCTCGATCAGCAGATGCCCGCCGGCCAGCAGACACACCAGGGCATGATCGATGACGTGCTGCTTGCCATACAGCCGGGCCGCCAGATCAGCGCGCAGCTCGGCCAGTCGGGCCTCGGGCTCGGCTGGGCCGGTGATGGCGACGCGTTGGTGCATGGCGCTATCGATCGAAAAGCCGATACCGCCCACTCTACGTGTTATCGATCGTCGCGCGTGATCCGGTCGGCGTCGCGCCGGGCGTTCTCGGGCTTGCGCTGATACTCGCCTTCGATGGTGTCGTCGTTGTCAGCAAAGCCGCCGCGTGTGGAAAACCCGGCCGGGCCCATGTTCGGTGCCATGACGACCACGCGCGAAATCAGTGCCCGGGCCACGCGTTGACGCAGCTTGGGCACCAGCAACACAAAGCCCAGCGCATCCGAGAGAAAGCCCGGCGTGAGCAGGAAGAAACCCGCCAACAGCAGGGCCGCACCGTCGATCATGGCCAGTGCCGGGGCTTCCCCGCGGGCCTGGGCGGCCCGGATACGCGACATCACCTCGATGCCCTGTCGGCGCACGAGCTGGCTGCCGATGATCGCCGTGAGAATGACCAGCGCGATGGTCGGGAACAGCCCGATCAGCCCGCCGATCTTGATCAGCAGAAACAGCTCGATGATCGGGATGATGATGAACAGCAGTAACAGTCGGCCGGCCATGCGTTGGCTCCAGAATCCTTGTTCGGACTCGGTGGTTGTTCTTTGAAAGTAGTCCGCGAATCAACGCGAATGAATACAGGCATTTATCCGCAGATGAACGCCGATGTAACGCAGATGGATCGAGATATGGGCTGAGGCTCAGCGTCGTAGCGTATTCAATCAAAACCTCGGGTTTATTGAAATCAAATCGAGCGATTTCGTGTGCTCGACTTAAAAATCATCGTGGCTTCTGTCTTCTCATCTGCGGCAATCGGCGTCGATCGGCGGATTGCCTTTTTGTTTTTATTCGCGGCCATTCGCGCTTATTTGCGGACAGTTCAATCGTTTTTGAACCCACCGATTAACGCAGATTGACCGCCGATGGGCCGAGAGATGCCCGAAGCGAACGATCTGGTCGCTCGACAAAAAATCATCGTTTTCATCTACGGCAATCGGCGTCCATCGGCGGATTGTCTTCTTGTCTTCATTAGCCCTTGTTCGCGTCTATTGGCGGCCTAATCGGTCTGTTCAAATTCCCGAACCCGGTCTCAAAGTGCGGCGATACGCGCACGTTGATCGGTGAGTTCGGCCTGTTCGCGGGTCAGGTCGTCGGCCTGGGCACGGGTCTTGTCGACCACGTCGGCCGGGGCCTTGTTGACGAAATCGCTGCCCAGGCGCTTGTTCAGCCCGGTGAGGTCCTTGTCGATCTTGGCCAGGCGCTTGTCCAGACGGGCCAGTTCGGCCTCGGTATCGATCAGGCCGGCCAGGGGCACGCGCAGCTGCATGTCGCCAACGAGTGCCACGGCCGATTCGGGGATGGCATCCGCGGCCATTTCATCGATGGACTCGACCCCGGCCAGGAAATCGATGGCACGCCGATGGCGGGTCAGCCGGTCGCGGTCGGTGGTGGCGGCACCGGCGACCATCAGCGGAATCTTTTGTTTGGGCGCGATATCCATCTCGCCGCGGATGGTACGTAGCCCGCCGATGACTTTTTTCAGCCACTCGATCTCGGCCTCGGCGTGTTCATCGATACGCGCGGCATCGCTGACCGGATAAGCTTGGAGCGAAATGCTTTCGCCTTCCTTGGTCAGGGCCCTACCGCGCGCCAACGGAGCCACGCGTTGCCAGATCTCTTCGGTGATGAAGGGCATCAACGGGTGTAACAGGCGTAGCGTGGTTTCCAGCACGCGCACCAGGGTACGCCGCGTGCCGGCCTTGGCCGCCTCGCTTGCATCGCCGGCCAGCACCGGCTTGATCAGTTCGAGATACCAATCACATAAGTGATGCCAGACAAAGTCATGCGCGGCGTTGGCGGCCAGATCAAACCGATAGGTGGCAAAATGCGTGGCCATATCGGCTTCCACGCGTTGCAGGCGCGAGATGATCCAGCGATCGGCCGCCGATAGCTCGACGTCGCCATCCGCCGCCGGCACGAAGTCCTCGGGTACCTGCATCAGCGCAAAACGGGCCGCGTTCCAGAGCTTGTTGCAAAAATTGCGATAGCCCTCGACCCGGCCCAGATCGAAACGGATATCCCGCCCGTAAGACGCCAGGGCAGCAAACGTGAAACGCAGCGCATCGGTGCCGTAGGCGGCGATGCCGTTGGGAAACTCGGCGCGGGTGGCTTTTTCGACCTTGGCGGCTTTCTGCGGCTGCATCATGCCCGAGGTGCGCTTGGCCACCAGGGCTTCGAGATCGATGCCGTCGATCAGATCGATCGGGTCCAGGGCGTTGCCCTTGGATTTGGACATCTTCGCGCCGTCGGCGTCGCGCACCAGGCCGTGGATATAGATATCCCGGAAGGGGACATCGCCCATGAACTCCAGGCCCATCATGATCATCCGGGCCACCCAGAAGAAGATGATGTCGAAGCCGGTGACCAACACGCTCGTGGGGTAGAAGGTCTTGAGTGCCGCGGTGTCGTCCGGCCAACCCAGCGTGGAGAACGGCCACAGCGCGGAGGAGAACCAGGTATCCAGAACGTCTTCGTCCTGGGTCAGCGCCACGTTGTCGGCCAGGTTATTGGCCTGGCGGACCGACGCTTCATCGGCGCCGACATAAACGTTGCCGGACTCGTCGTACCAGGCCGGAATGCGATGGCCCCACCAGAGCTGGCGGCTGATGCACCAGTCCTGGATATTGCGCATCCATTCGAAATAGGTCTTGGACCAGTTCTCCGGAATGAAGCGGATACGCCCATCCTCGACCGCCTCGATGGCCGGCGCGGCCAGGCGCTTGGCATCGACAAACCATTGGCGGGTCAGCATCGGCTCGATGACATCGTTCGAGCGATCACCGAAGGGCTGCATGATCGTCTTGTCTTCGATCACGATGAGCAGGCCGTCGGCTTCGATATCAGCCACGATCCGGCGCCGGGCCTCGAAGCGGTTCAAGCCGCGATAGGCCTCGGGCACGAGGTTGATTGCATCCACGGCCATGGCATCGGGCGTTTCACCGGTGGCCACGATCTCGGCGGCCCGCATCGCGGCCGCGTCGTAGGCCATGCCGTCGACGCGCAGGGCCGCCGCGTCGTCCATCAGCCGGTACATCGGCAGATCGTTGCGCTTGGCAACCTCGTAGTCGTTGAAGTCGTGCGCGCCGGTGATCTTGACCGCCCCCGAGCCGAACGCCGGATCCGGGTATTCGTCGGTGATGATCGGAATCAGGCGGCGCTGGGCCTTCGGGCCGACCGGAATCTCGCATTTCAGACCCACGATGGGCGCGTAGCGCGCATCGTCCGGATGCACGGCGATCGCACCGTCACCCAGCATGGTTTCCGGGCGCGTGGTGGCGATCGAGATATAGTCGCGGGTTTCCCGAAACGTCTCATGGCCCTCGGCGTCGCGCTCGACGTATTCATACGTGGCGCCGTCTTCAAGCGGATACTTGAAGTGCCACATATGCCCGGCGGTCTCCACGCTTTCGACCTCGAGATCCGAGATCGCGGTCTTGAGCACCGGGTCCCAGTTGACCAGGCGCTGGCCGCGATAGATCAGGCCGCGCTGGTAGAGATCGACAAAGACATGCTGCACGGCCGCCGACAGACCGTCGTCCATGGTGAAGCGCTCGCGCGACCAGTCCACGGATGCCCCCAGTCGGCGCATCTGGGTGGTGATATGCCCGCCGGATTCGGCCTTCCATTGCCAGATCCGGTCAACAAAGGTTTCCCGGCCCATGGCGTGGCGTGAGCTGCCCTCGGCCTCGACCTGGCGCTCGACGAGCATCTGGGTGGCGATACCGGCGTGATCGGTGCCGGGCTGCCAGAGCGTGGGCACGCCCGTCATGCGGTGATAACGGGTCAGTGCGTCCTGAAGCGTGTCGTCCAGGGCATGGCCCATATGCAGCCGCCCGGTGACGTTGGGCGGCGGCAGCATGACGGCGAACGGCTCGCCTTCGGCGCCCATGTCCGGCTTGAAATAACCGCGTTTCTCCCACACGGGATACCAGCGGGCTTCGATGGCATGCGGGTCGAAGGTCTTGTCCAGCTCGGCCATGGGGCTCTCTGCGATATGAATACGGGGCACGCCCGGGTATGACGTTGACTCAGCGTGCCGGGATCTTGTGTGTGGTCAGGGCATAGCCCCGATCCTTGAAGTAGCGATACTGCGTGCGGGCCTGGGCGACACGCGCCGCCCCCGCGATTTCGTTGTGGCGAGCAAAGCGGGAGAAGAAAGCCCCGACATCGCCGCCGACGTTGACCAGCACGTCGTTGAAACCGTCGGGTGGCTCGCCCGCGCCGATCACGATCGGGGTGAGATCGTCATCGGCGTCTAGATCGGCGGCCGCGACATGCGGCACGAAGCTGCCCTGGCGAAACGTCCAGAGCAGCTTGTCGAGAGCGGCCACCGCGTCGGCGTCGGCGACGTGGACATAGACACGATGGCCTTCGCCGTGGGCTTTCTCGATCAGTCGAGCCGCAAAACGATCCGGCGCGTCGGCTGCCGTATCTTCCAGAATATAGAAGAATACCTCGGTCACGCGGTGGGCCCGATCACTCGCTGTCGGTGCGATCGACCAGGTACTGGGTCAACAAGCCCACCGGACGGCCGGTCGCGCCCTTGTCCTTGCCCGACTTCCAGGCCACACCGGCAATATCCAGATGCGCCCAGCGCATCTTGCGCGCGAAGCGATGCAGGAAGCTGGCCGCGGTGATCGAGCCACCGGCGCGCCCGCCGACGTTGGCCATGTCGGCGAAGTTGGATTCCAGATCCGTCTGGTAATCCTCCCACAGCGGCATCGGCCAGGCACGATCGCCCACGACATCACCCGCATCACGCAGCGCACGCCGCAGCGGGCTGTTGTTGCCGTAGAGGGCTGCCGCGTGATGGCCCAGGGCCACGACGGCCGCGCCGGTCAGCGTGGCCATGTCGATCACGGCATCGGCGTCGTAGTTGTGCTCGACGTAGGTCAGCGCATCGGCCAGAGCCAGCCGGCCTTCGGCGTCGGTGTTCAGAATCTCGATCGTCTGGCCGGACATGCTGGTCAGGATATCGCCCGGCTTGAACGCGTTGCCATCGGGCAGGTTCTCGGTGGCGGCGACCACGCCGACGAGGTTGGTGGTCAGGCCCATTTCCGCGGCGGCCTGCATGGCGCCGAAGACACTGGCCGCGCCGCCCATGTCGTATTTCATCTCGTCCATGGCGGCGCCCGGCTTCAGGCTGATGCCGCCGGCATCGAACGTCACGCCCTTGCCGACCAGCACGGTCGGTTTGTCGGCCTTGGCACCCGCCATGTATTCCATGACGATGAACTTGGCCGGCTGGGACGAGCCTTGAGAAACACCCAGCAGCGCGCCCATCCCCAGCTCGGCCATCTGGGCCTCATCGAGCACCGTGGTCTTGATCTGCGACTCGCGCTCGGACAAGGCCGTTGCCTGGTCGGCCAGATAGCTCGGCGTGCAGATATTGCCCGGCATGTTGCCGAGATCCTTGGCGAACTTCACACCGTTGGCCGTGGCCACGCCTTCGGTCACGCCGCGCTCGGCGGCCGGCAGATCGGAGCGACGCGGCACCTGGAAGGTCAGGCGCGAGAGCTTGCGGGTATAGCGCTCGTGCTTGCTGCCCTTGCAGGCTTCGAAGCGATAGAACACGTCCTCGAAGGTCAGCAGGGCCTGTTTGACGCTCCAGCCGAAATCATCGCGCCCGCGCACGTTGAGTTCGGTGAGATAGCACGCCGCGTCCACGCCGCCCATCACGTCCAGCTCGGCCGCGGCGGCACGACAGGCTTTCTGATACGAGCGCACGTTGAAGTCGCGTTCCTTGCCGCAGCCCACCAGCAGGATACGATCACAGAACATGTGATCCAGGCCGTGCAGCAACGTGGTCTGGCCCAATTTGCCGTCCATATCGCCACGGCGCATGACCGAGGCGATGAGTCCGCCGCTGGCTTCATCCAGCGACTCGGCTTGCGTGGAGGGCTTGCGACGATCGAAGATACCGACAATCACGCATCCAACGCGCTGTTTTTCCGGACTGCCGCTCTTAACGAGATATTCCATGCTTGCTCCTGCGGGGCCTTGATCCTGATGCCGATCGACCGTGTCATGATCGTCTGGGGCGATGTCGAAACCATTGCCGTGTGGCCATGGACACGAACGAAAGCGCGAAGTTTACATAGTTGTCGGAAAAAATCATCCCCCGGCGGTCTTTGGGTCATTTAAATATCTAATTCTCGTCATTGCGAGAACGTGAGCGTTCATGCAGCAAGTGATTTTTCGATATCTGTTCGGAGAGACGGCCAAGACCTGGCTGATCATTACATCGGTTTTCGTGCTGCTCACGCTGGGCATCGGACTATCGCGCTTCATCGGCGATGCGGCCGCGGGCCAGGTGCCGGTGGATACGGTGATTACCCTGGCTTTTCTGTCGGTCATCGGCAACATGGAAATCGTGATGCCGCTATCGATTCTGCTGGCGATCATGCTGGTGGTGGGGCGGCTGTGCCGGGACAACGAGATGGCCGCGCTCATGGCCGGCGGCGCTGGGCTTGGCACGATCTATCGGCCGTTTCTGGGCGTTGCACTGCTGGTGGCGCTGTTCGCCGGCACGCTTTCGCTGGTGGTTTCACCCTACGCCGAGCGCTCGATGAACCAGCTCGGGGCAGAAACGGCGGCCAATGCGGTCAAGTCGATTACCCCGGAGCGCTTCGCCAGCTTCGATGACGGGCGCGTGGCGTTCTATGCCCAGCGCCGGGGGGCTGACGGCCACCTGCACGACGTATTCATTCGCGTGGTGCGCGAGAACCGTGACGATCAGGATGTGCAAACCATCGTGACCGCCGAAACCGCGCGTCAACAGGTCGGTGATCAAAGTGCGGTAACTCTGATTCTTGAAAATGGCTGGCGCTATGAAGGCAATCCCGGCCAGGCCGATTATCGGATGGTCCGGTTCGCCGAACACGGCGTGCGCCTGTTGCCGCCACAGCAGGTCGATGACGGTGATGAAGACAGCATGTCGACGTGGGCGCTGATGCAAAGCGATCGCGGCGAAGAAATCGCGGTATGGCAGACCCGTGTGTCCGTGCCGTTATCCATCATCATCCTGGCGCTGATCGCCTTGCCCATCGGACGGGTGCCGCCACGGGCCGGGCGCTATGGGCGCATCGTGGTCGGGATTCTGTTTTTCGTGGTCTATTTGAATTTGGTCCGCCTGTCGGGTGAAGCAATCGAAAGCGATCTACTCCTGCCGATTATCGGTGAGTGGTGGGTCCATATCGTTGTGCTGGGTATTGCGATCTATCTGATCGCCCGCGAAAGCGGTTTCGGCCAGACGCCCAAGCGAGGTGCACGATGAATATTCTGGATCGCTACATCGCGCGCTCGGTACTGGCAGCGATCGGCGTCGTCATTCTGGTCATCGGGGCGCTGCTGACGCTGATGCTGTTCATCAGCGAGGTCGACAATCTGGGCGACGGCAACTACACCTTCGCCAAGATCCTGATCTGGATGGCGCTGATGCTGCCCGCGCGGCTGTATCTCGTGTTGCCGGTGGTTGCGTTGCTGGGCTCGTTGCTGGCGCTGGGCGCGCTGGCGGCGGGCAGCGAGCTGGTGGTCATTCGGAGTGCCGGTGTCTCGATGAAGCGCCTGGCGATATCGGTCAGTCTGGCCGGGATCGCCATGGCGCTGATCACCTCGCTTCTGGGCGAATACGTGGCCCCGGGCGGCGTGCGACACGCCACCGATCTGCGCGACAAGGCCCGTCACGGCGAAGCTCGGCGCTCGGTCGATGACGGGCTATGGCTGCGCCAGTCCGGCTGGTTTCTGCGCGTGGATTCCACGCTGCCGGGCGGGCGTATCGACGGGCTCTATGCCTATCGTGTGAACGACGACGGCCAGGTCGTGGAAAGTGTCGCCGGCGAGACCGCGCGCACCGACGGTGAGAAGCTCATCGTCGATCAACCCGAGATCACGCACCTATCGCCGACCGAGTCACGCGTGGAGCAGCCCAAGCGCCTGGCCCTGCCGATTCGTATTGCCCCCGACGTGCTCGATATCGCGGTGACCAAGCCCGACGAGCTGTCCTCGGCCGGTTTATGGCAATACATCAACTATCTGAAAGCCAACGATATCGACGCCGACGATTATCAGTTGGCACTCTGGCGCAATATCGTCACGCCGTTCACAGTCTGGGCGCTGGTGGTTTTCGCCTTGCCGTTCGCCTTTGGGTCATTGCGTAGCGCCAGTGCCGGTCAACGCCTGTTCGTGGGCGGTTTGATCGGGCTGTTGTTCTTCCTGATCAATGAAATCGTGGCCTCGACCGGGCCGGTCTATGGCATCCCGCCCTGGATCGCGGCCAGCCTGCCGACCGTGCTGCTTGCGCTGGGGACGGGCTACTGGATGCGACGGCTGAACTGACTTGGCGGCGCGCCAGGTCTGGAACCACCTCGGCTTCGTAGCGCCGCAGGCCAATAGCAGACGCTGACTCACTTCGGGACATCAATCGGCGGCCATCGGCGGATTGTTTTGTCTCAGATGTCGATACCGGCAATCTGTGGCCGGCGATCGAACCAGGGCGCGGCGCGTTCGAGCTGGCCGGCCAGCTGAAACAGCAGGGCCTCGCCACCGGGCGGGGCGACGAACTGGCTGCCCAGCGGCAGGCCGGCCTGGGTCCAGTGCAGCGGCACCGACATGGCCGGCACCCCGGCCAGATTGGCCAGCTGGGTAAACGGCACGGGCGCCAGATTGTCCTCGGCCAGCCGGTCCACGATGCCGCTTGCCACCAGTAGCCGGCTCGTCGGCAGGCGCAGCACGAGCGGCAGGAGCATGCGCAGCGTTTTCGGCGTATCCATGGCGCCGACGGCCACCGGCGGTGCGCCCAGGCTCGGGGTGAGCAACAAATCATAGCGCTCGTGAAACAGGGCCAGGGCGCGTCGATAATCGCGCCAGCGTTCGTGCATCTGTGCGTATTCCACGGCCGTGAAGGCACGGCCCACATGCGCCATGGCGCGTGTATCCAGCTCGAAATCGCGCCAGGCACAACCGGTCTGGCCGCGCAGTTCAGACAAGGCGCCGCCCATGCGGACATACCAGGTCATCAAGAAGTCGCGTGCGACCTGGCGCCCGTCCATATCAGGGGTCGCACGCTCGACGTGATGGCCCAGATCGGTGAGCTGTCTGGCCGCCGTATCCAGGCTGGCCTGTGCCTCGGCGTGGAGCGGCGTGCCCAGCGGTGAGTGATCCTGCAGGCCGATGCGCAGGGGCTTGGGATCGCGTTCGGCGGCCTGGCGATAAGTCATCTCGGGCGCGGCCAGCCGGGCTATCGCGCCGGGCTCGTAGCCGGCGGTGATATCCAGCATGGCCGCGCTGTCGCGTACCGAGCGGGTCAGCACATGATCCACCGCGATGCCGTGAGCCTGATCGGTGAAGTGCGGGCCGGCCGGTACGCGGGCACGCCCCGGTTTCAGGCCGAACAAGCCACAACAGGCCGCGGGGATACGGATCGAGCCGCCGCCGTCGTTGGCCCCGGCCAGCGGTACGATACCCGCGGCCACGGCGGCCGCGGAGCCGCCCGACGAGCCGCCCGGAGTGTGATCGGTGTGCCAGGGGTTGCGGGTCGCGCCGTTGGCGATCGGTTCGGTCACGCCCTTGGCGCCCAGCTCCGGCGTATTGCTCTTGCCGATCACGTTCACGCCGGCGGCCAAGAAGCGCTTGACGATCTCGGCGTGCTCGGCCGGGCGAAAATCCGCACGTGCCAGGGCGCGGCTGCCATAGGTGGTGCGCACGCTCTGATAATCCTGAAACAGATCCTTGAGCAGGAAAGGCACGCCAGCGAATGGCCCGGCCGGTGTTTCATGGGCTCGTGCCTGGGCGATGTCATCCATGCGCGTCACAATGCTGTTGATCGCGGGCTCGACCTGTTCGGCGCGCGCAAGCGCGGCGGCCAACACCGAGGTGCTGTCGGTCTTACCGTCGCGAATCGCCCGGGCCAGGCTGATCCCGTCGTGGCGGGCATACTCGTTGAAATCCATGACGGGGCAGCGATCCGTTGCAAAGCGGTGGGTCAGATTAGCCCAAATGAGCGAGAACGCGGGCACCGTGCGAGACGTCGAAAGACGCGCGGGGCTCGACAACATGTAAACTTGTCGCGATTTTCCCAGTCACGAGCCATCGGGGCAGATTCATTAACGAACTCAAGGTCATCGAGGCGCGCGAGCACGGCATCACGCGCGATCATCTATCCGAGGCCGCACTCGCGGTGCTCGACGGTCTACACGACGCCGGTTATCGGGCCTGCCTGGTCGGCGGGGCGGTACGCGACATGCTGCTGGGCGTCGCTCCCAAGGATTTCGATGTCTCGACCGACGCCGAACCCGAAGCCGTGGTCGAGGTGTTCGGGCGCAAGGCGCGCCTGATCGGGCGGCGTTTTCAGATCTGTCACGTGCGTTTCGGGCGCGAGATCATCGAGGTCTCGACGTTCCGGGCTGATCCCGGCACCGCCGAGGACGAGGACGACACGCGCGAGATCGACGATGCCGGCCGTGTACTGCGCGACAACGTCTTTGGCTCGATCGCCGAGGACGCGCGCCGGCGTGATTTCGCCATCAACGGCCTGTACTGGGACGTGGCCGATGAATGCGTCTATGACTATGTCGGCGCCAGTGCGGATGTCGCGGCGCGCAATCTGTGCCTGATCGGCGATGCCCGGGTGCGCTATCGAGAAGATCCGGTGCGCATGATCCGTGCGGTGCGCATCGCCACCAAGCTGGGCCTGACGATCGACCCGTCGGCCGAGCCGCCGGCCGATATGGTCGATCTGCTGGCCGATGTGCCCTCGGCACGCCTGTTCGACGAGGTGCTGAAACTGCTCATGCACCCGGCCGGGCCGGAGGTCTTTGCCGCGCTTCGTCACTATGATCTGCTGCGCCCGATGTTCCCGCAGACACACGCCGTGCTGGAATCCGATGCGGGCGCGGCCAGCGAAGTGCTCATCAAGACCGCGATCGCCAACACCGCTGCCCGTATCGAGGCGGGTAAGCCGGTCACGCCGGCTTTCATCTTTGCCGCACTTCTATGGCCGGCGGTACGGGAGCGCGCGGCTGATCTCGAACGCGAGGGCATGCCGGCCTCACCGGCGTTATCCAGCGCGCAGTCGCATGTGGTTTCGCAACAGGTTCAGCGCGTGGCGATTCCCAAGCGGTTTTCGATCCCGATGCGCGAGATCTGGCAGCTCCAGCCGCGTTTTCACAAGCGCCGTGGCCGCGCGCCCAATCGCTTGATCCCGCATCCACGTTTCCGTGCGGCCTATGATTTTCTATTGCTGCGCGCCACCGCCGGTGAGGTCGAACAAGAGCTGGCCGACTGGTGGACCCTGGTTCAGGACGACCCGACCACGCCCAAACCGGCCTCCGGCACCGGCATGAAAAAACGCAAGCGTCGCGGCGGTCGTCGGCGTCGTTTGCACGAAGACAACGAGTCGCCCGCCAACGACGAATGAGTGCCGGCGTGATCGGTGACCCGCGTGTGGCGTGGCTGTCGCTGGGCAGTAATCTCGAGCGCCCGGCCCGCCAGGTCGAGGCGGGCGTTGCCGCACTGCGCACCGCCGCGGATATCGACGTGCTGGCCGTGTCCTCGTTGTATCGCACCACGCCGGTGGGCGGGCCGCCCGACCAGCCGATGTTCTGTAACGCCGCGGCGGCAATCAACACGCGCTTGATGCCGTATGCGCTGCTGGCCGCGCTACAGGCGATCGAAGCCGGCCAGGGGCGGGTGCGCGACGTGCGTTGGGGCCCGCGGACACTGGATCTGGATATCATCGCCCTCGATACCCGGTACTCGGCCGATCCGCGCCTGACGCTGCCCCACCCACGCGCGGCCGAACGTGCCTTCGTACTGGTGCCGCTGGCCGAGATCGCGCCGGCGCTCATGCTGGGCGATGCCGGCCGCGTGATCGATTGTCTGGCTCGCGTGGCGCACGACGATATCGAGGCCTGGGCCGCCCCATGAGCGCGGGCTATATCGCTATCGAGGGTCCGATCGGCGTCGGCAAGACCACGCTGGCTGATCGTCTGGCGGCTGACCTGGGCGCGGCCCGGCTGGTTGAGGCGCCGGACGACAACCCGTTTCTGGGGGACTTCTACGACAACCCCACCGGGCATGCGCTTTCGGCCCAGCTGTTCTTTCTGCTCCAACGCGCGCGCCAGATCGACGGGCTGCGCCAGGCCGATCTGTTCGAGCGCGGCGGCTGTATCGCCGATTTCATGTTCGAAAAAGACCCGCTGTTCGCGCGTCTCACGCTGGACGGCCACGAGTGGACGCTCTACGAGGATATCTACACGCGGCTGTCCTGGCAGGCGCCCACGCCCGACCGTGTGATCTTTCTCGAAGCCTCGCTGGATACGCTGATGGCCCGTATCGCGAAACGCGCCCGCCCGGCCGAGCGCGGGTTGACACGAGACTATCTGGCCCGCGTGATCGCGGCTTATGACGCGCTGTTTGCGCGGGCCTGGGATTGCCCGGTCATTCGAGTCGATGCCGAGCGTCTCGATCTCGTGCATGATGCAAACGATTATGCCCGTGTGCGCACGGCGCTGGCCGGCAGCGAGCGTTTTCAGCGCCTGGCCTGAGCGGGCCGGTTTTCTTACGAATGCTATAGTTTTGTCATGAACACGAGCCCTTATCCCCACCTGCAGACAATCGACGACAAGCCGGTGACCATCGCCGGTTTGAAGACGATGAAGGCCCGCGGTGAAAAGATCGCCTGCCTGACGGCTTACGACGCCAGTTTCGCCGCGCTCGAGGATCGGGCCGGTGTCGATGTGGTGCTGGTTGGCGACAGCCTGGGCATGGTGGTCCAGGGCCAGAGCAGCACCACCGGCGTGACGCTGGACGACATGGTCTATCACAGCCGTATCACGGCGGCCGGGCTCTCGCGGGCCTTTCTGATGACCGATCTGTCGTTTCTGACCTATGCCACGCCCGACATGGCACTGGCAGCCGCGCATCGTTTGATGGCCGAGGGCGCGGCGCATATGGTCAAGATCGAAGGCGGGGGCGAGCTCGAGCCCACGATTCGACACTTGGCGACCTATGGCGTGCCGGTGTGCGCGCATCTGGGCCTGCGCCCGCAGATGGTGCACAAGCTGGGGGGGTTCAAGGTGCAGGGCCGTGATGAAGCCGCGGCCGCGCAAATGATCGAAGACGCCGCCGCCCTGGAGGCGGCCGGTGCCGACATGCTGCTGCTGGAGTGTGTGCCCTCGCACCTGGGCAAGACCATCGCCGAGCGCGCGACGGTGCCGGTGATCGGCATCGGTGCCGGGCCCGATACGGATGGTCAGATCCTGGTGATCTACGACATTCTTGGCCTGTCCCCCGGCAAGAAGCCACGCTTCGTGAAAAACTTTCTCGACGGCGCCGACTCGCTCGAAGCCGCAACGACCGACTATGTCGCCGCGGTCAAGGAAAGCACCTATCCCGGCCCGGAACACGGCTTCAAATAAGTGTCTATGCAGCTACTGAAAACGGTCGCCGAGGCACGTGCCTGGCGCAGCACCCGCTCGCGCGTGGCGCTCGTGCCCACGATGGGCAATCTGCACGCCGGGCATCTGGCGCTGGTCAGCGCGGCCCGTGGCCAAGCCGATGATGTGATTGTCAGCATCTTCGTCAATCCGCTGCAGTTCGGGCCGAACGAGGATCTGGCCAACTATCCGCGTACCTTCGAGGCTGATATCGCCGCGCTGGAACACGCGGGGGTGACGGCCGTGTTCGCGCCCGGCGTGGATGAAATGTATTCCGCCGGTGGGCGCTCGGCCACCACCGTGCACGTGGCCGGCATCACCGAGATGCTTTGCGGGGCCAGCCGGCCCGGGCACTTCGACGGCGTGGCTACGGTAGTGGCCAAACTGTTCAATATGCTTACTCCGGATATCGCGCTGTTCGGTGAGAAGGATTACCAGCAGTTGGCTGTTATCCGGCAGATGGCCGAGGATCTGGCGCTACCGGTCGAGGTGGCCGGCGTCCCCACGGTGCGCGAGGACGATGGGCTGGCCTATTCCTCGCGCAACGGCTATCTCACGCCGGACGAACGCCGCCGGGCGGTGGCTCTGTCGGCCGCGATCGACGATGTGACGACGCGGCTGGCGGCCGGCCAGCGTGATTATCGCGCCCTGGAGGCCCGCGGCTGGGCCCAGCTCACCGACGCCGGCTTTGATCCGGACTATTTCGATATTCGCGATGCACGTCTGGCGCCGCCCACCGAACAGACCCCGGTTTTTCGTGTGCTGGCCGCCGGCCGGCTGGGGCGCACGCGTCTGATCGATAACAAGGGTGTGGCCGCACCGCGGTAACAGCACGCTATTGAAACCGGTTCCATCGATCGGTTGTCAGGTCTGGCTGTCGAGCCGGGTTCTGGGCTAGGCTCGGGCCTTGTGTTTCAACGCGCTGCAACGCGCTCGGCGCGAAAGGCTGACCGTCATGTCCGATCCTCTGGCCACGCAAAGCTGGCCCCGTCTTGAAGCGCTTGCCCGTGCCCGGGGCGGGCGTCATCTCACCGATCTCTTCGCCAACGACGATACGCGGGCACAGCGATACACGGCCACGGCCTGTGGCCTGACGCTGGACTACGCCAAGCAGCGTATCGACGATGACACCCGCATGGCCTTGCTCGAGCTGTTTGACGAGCAGGGCGTGGCCGCGGCCCGCGAGGCCATGTTTGCCGGTGAGCCGATCAATACCAGCGAAGATCGAGCGGTCTGGCACGTTGCCCTGCGCGCCCCGGATGCGGATCCCATGTATGCCCCGGTGCACGAGGTGCGCCAGGCCATGGCGGCCTTTGCCGAGGAGGTGCGCAGCGGCGCGTGGACCGGCTTTGACGGCCAGACCATCACCGACGTGGTCAATATCGGCATCGGCGGTTCTGATCTTGGCCCCAGATTCGTATGTGAATCACTGGCCAGACACGAGATCCCGCGTGCGCATTTCGTGGCCAACGTCGACCCGCACGATCTGGATGACACGCTGGCCGGCCTGGACCCGGCGCGCACGCTGGTCATCGTGACCTCGAAATCCTTCGGTACGGCAGAAACGCTGGCCAACGCCCGCGTTGCACGCCGGTGGCTGATCGCGGCCGGTGCGTCAGAAGCCGATATCGCCCGGCATTTCGTGGCCGTGTCGACCAACGAGGACAAGGTCAAGGCTTTCGGCATCGAGCGCATGTTCGGTTTCTGGGACTGGGTCGGCGGGCGTTACTCGCTGTGGTCGGCGGTCGGTCTGTCGATCATGGTGGCACTCGGCAGCGAACGCTTTGCCGCACTGTTGGCCGGTGCCCACGCGATGGACCAGCATTTTCGGGATACGCCGGCCGCCGACAATCTGCCGGTCTGGCTGGCCCTGACGGGGATCTGGAACAACAACTTTCTGGGGCTTGCCAGCCACTGCGTGGTGCCTTATGCCCAGCGCATGGCCAATCTGCCATCGTTCTTGCAGCAGCTCGAGATGGAATCCAACGGTAAGTCGGTGACGCGTGAGGGCGCGCCGACCACGGTGGCCACCGTGCCCACGATCTGGGGCAGCGTGGGCACCAACGCCCAGCACGCGTATTTCCAGATGCTGCACCAGGGCGAGCTGGCCGTGGATCTGGATTTCATCCTCCCGCTGTCCGCGCCCGAAGACGCCGGCGGCGAGCGTGAGATCGAGCGCGTGGCCAATTGCCTGGCCCAGGCCGAGGCCCTGATGTGCGGGCGTGACAGACAGGCCCTGCGCGGCGAGCTCGAGGCCGAAGGCTTGTCCGGCCAGGCACTGGAACATCGCCTGGCTGCGCGACAGTTCGCCGGCAACCGGCCGAGCAACACGCTGGTCATGGACGCACTCGATGCCCATCATCTGGGCGCGCTGATCGCGGCCTATGAGCACAAGGCGTTCGTTCAGGGCATGATCTGGAACATCAACAGCTTCGATCAGTGGGGCGTTGAGCTGGGCAAGGCAATGGCCGGCCAACTGGTCAAGGATCTGGCCGCCGACAACACGCCGAGCGCGCATGATGGCTCGACGGATCGCCTGCTCGCACAGGTTCGCGCACACTGGGGGCGCTAATGCACGCGACACACGATTATCTGCCACCGCGGGTCTATGACGGCGATCAGGTCGCCGCGCTCGATCGACGCTTCATCGACGAGTTCGGGGCAACCAGCCAGTCATTGATGCAGCGCGCCGCGCGCGCGGTTTATGCCGAGCTGGCCGAAGCCTGGCCCATGCCGGGGCGCATGGTCATCTTCGCCGGCCCCGGCAACAACGGTGCGGATGCGGCGCTGATCGGCGAGATCGCCCACACCGGGGGCTGGGATGTCAGGCTGGTGGCTCCGCTGGGGCTGGACGGTATCAGCGCGGCTGCGCGTACCGCCTTTGATCGGTATCGCGATGCCGTGGGCGAGATCGTGGGCTTTGACGATATTCCCGTGACCTGTGATCTGATCATCGACGGGTTGTTCGGTATCGGCGTCAACCGAGAGGTCACCGGGGACGGCGCGCGGGCCATTGCGCGCATCAACGAGGCAAGCGCCCGCGGTACCGGCGTGCTCTCGGTCGATATCCCGTCGGGTCTGGATGCCACGACCGGGCGTGTGCACGGTACCGCGGTCAAGGCCAGCCGAACCGTGACCTTCATCGGCTTGAAGATCGGCCTGATGAGCGCCGACGGCCCGGCCCATAGCGGCGAGCTGGCCTTCCATGACCTGGACGCGCCCGACGAGCTGTACGCCGACCAGCCTTATCGGGCACGACGTATCGCCCATCGTGACCTGCGCCATGTGCTGCCGGCCCGTGCCCGCAGTGCGCACAAGGGCGATAACGGGCATGTCCTGTGTCTGGGCGGCGATCGCGGGCTCGGCGGGGCGATTCGCATGACCGCCGAGGCGGCTCTGCGCAGCGGGGCGGGGCTGACCAGCGTGGTCTGTCATCCCGATCATGCCGGGGCGATGAGTCAGGCACGGCCCGAGCTGATGTGTCTGGGCCTAGAGGCCGGCAACGGCTCTGACACGCGCCTGGAGACGATGATGGGCGCGGCATCGGTGATCGCGATCGGCCCGGGGCTTGGCGCGGCGGCCGATGACCCCGAGGCCGCACCGGCTTTTGGCGATACGCTCTATGAGCACGCGCTACAGGCGGACGCCACGCTCGTGGTCGATGCCGATGCCCTGAACCGCCTGGCGCGCGCGCCGCAGCAGCGCGGCAACTGGATTCTGACCCCGCATCCCGGGGAGGCCGCCCGGCTGCTGGAGTGTGACGTCGCCGATATCCTGGCGGATCGTATTGGGTCGGCGCGGCGCCTGGCCGAGCGCTATACGGCGGTGGTCGTGCTCAAGGGCGCGGGCAGCCTGGTGGCGACCCCGGGCGAGATGTGGCTGTGCAGCCAGGGCAATCCGGGCATGGCCGTCGGCGGTATGGGCGACGTGCTCACCGGCGTGATCGCCGCGCTCGTCGCGCAGGGGCTCTCGCTGGCCGATGCGGCCATGGCCGGCACCTATGTCCATGCCCTGGCCGGCGATGCCACGGCCGATCTGATCGGCGAGCGCGGCATGTTGCCGAGTGACGTGATCGCGCGCCTGCCCGGCGAGCTGAACCCGGTTGCCCGGTGAATCGTCTACTGGCGGACGTCGAAGCCACGCGTGTCATGGGGCATGTGCTGGCCGAGACGCTGCAAGAGACGCCCCACGGCGTGGTGATCAGCCTGTCGGGCGAGCTTGGGGCCGGCAAGACCGAGCTGGTGCGCGCCACGATCCAGGCGCTGGGCCACGACGGGCCGGTGGTATCGCCAAGCTATACCCTGATCGAGCCTTACGAGCTGTGTCATCGCACGGCTCGACACATGGATCTCTATCGCCTGGGTGATCCGGAGGAACTGGAATATCTGGGTATTCGTGATATCGAGGCCATGGATCTGGTTTTCATCGAGTGGGCCGAGCGTGGTGCCGGTTACCTGCCGCCGATCGATCTCGAGCTGAGGCTCGATTACGAACACACGGCCCGCCGGTTTCAGGCCCGGGCAGCAACGCAGCGCGGCACGGCCTTGCTCGATCGACTGATAGAGACAAACAACAAGCGGTGACAGACACCGGGCGTTCAGGCGTCCGTGAGCATTCTGTTGCCCGTTCTCGGGCCAGGCGCTAGGATCGGCAGGGCTTTCGACACCGCGGGGGCAGGGCATTCACAACATGCGGATATACCACGCTATCGGTGCGCTCATCACGCTTGCCTGTCTTGCGGCGACGAGCGCGCTGGCCGCACCCGCGTCGCAGGCCGAGATCAAGGATGCGCGTCTCTGGGCCTCGCCGGAAAAGACCCGTGTGGTCTTCGATCTGTCCAGTGATACCCAACCGGATATCTTCATGCTGGCCGATCCCTACCGGTTGGTGGTGGACTTGCCGCAAACGAAAAGCACCGGACATACCGATCGGTCACAGGCGGATACGGCCCTGATCCGGCGTATCCGTACCGGTATTCGCCACGGCACGGACGTACGTATCGTCATGGATCTGACGCGCGCGGTTCGTGCCAAAAGCTTCATGCTGGAACCCGACGCTGATCATGGCTATCGCCTCGTGGTGGATCTATACAGTGGCAGCGGGGGTGACCAGGCGCCGGGGCAACGCATCGCCCAACGCGCGCCCGAGGCCGCGCCCGACAAGCCCGAAGTAGCCGCGCAAGCCGACTCGGACCGGGCCAATGTCTCACCCACCAGTGAGCAGGCGGATCGCACCGCCACGGCGCTCGCCGAATCGGCCAGCGGGGCGCCGGATGCCGCGGTCAAGCAGCGCGACGGTGATGACCGTGCCCGGGCAGCCGCCGCCGCCGGGCGCGATATCGTGGTGGCCGTGGATGCCGGCCACGGCGGGCGCGATCCCGGTGCCCACGGGCCGAACGGCCTGCAGGAGAAGACCGTAACGCTGGCGATCGCCCGGCGCCTGAAGGCCCTGATCGACGAGCAGCCGCACATGCGCGCCGTGCTCACCCGCAAGACCGATCGCTACGTGGGTCTGCGCGAGCGCATGGTCATCGCCCGCAAGGACACGGCTGATTTGTTCATCTCGATCCATTGTGATGCCTCGCCGGCCGGTGCCGCCGCCACCGGGGCTTCGGTCTATGCGCTGTCCGGCCACGGGGCCACGAGCGAACACGCCCGCTGGTTGGCCCGGCGCGAGAACGCCGCCGATCTGGTGGGCGGCACCAGCCTGAAGGACAAGAATTCGAGCCTGGCCTCGTTCGTGCTGGATCTGTCCCAGAGTGCCAGCATCGAGGCCAGCATGGATGCCGCCACGCGCGTGCTGGCCGAGCTGGATCAGCTGGGCGATCTGCACAAGCACAAGGTGCAGCAGGCCGGTTTCATGGTGCTCAAATCACCCGATATCCCCTCGATTCTGGTCGAGACGAACTTCATCTCGAACCCGGCGGCCGAGCAGAAGCTGGCCACCGAGCGGTATCAGACACAGCTCGCCGAGGCGATGCTGTTGGGCATCAAGGGCTATTTCGCGCGTTATCGACCGGCGACCTTCGTCACCGATGCCCAGACCTATCGCGTCAAGCCGGGTGATACGCTTTCCGAGATCGCGGCACGGTTCGGCACCACGGCCAAGCGCTTGAAACAGCGCAACGAGCTGGCGGGCACCGAGCTGCGCGTTGGCCAGACGCTCACGATACAGACCGCCACCGCCCAGCAACTCGCCAGCCGCGAGTGACGGCACAAGCGAGCGGGCGGCCGCGCTTGCTGCTGGTGGGTTGGGGGGCCGTGCACCGCCATCTGCTGGCCGAGCCCCAATCGCTGGCAGAAACCTTTGATATCACCATTGTCGCGCCCGAGCGCATCGGTGGCGGTATCGCGCCGGATGCGGCGCTGGATGGCCGGGTGCCACACCCGCTAGGCCACGCGCCGCCGGCGCTGGTCTGGCACCGCGGCCGCCTGGCCGGCCTTCAGCACGTGCACCAACGCGCGATACTGGCCGGTGGCGGGCGACTTGATTATGACCTGATCAGCCTGGCAATCGGCACGCAAAGAGCGCCAGCGCTGGTTGGCTCGAGCGCGACGCGTGTCTGGTCGGGCCATTCGCCGGCCGATCTGCGGGATATGGCCCGAGGGCTGGGCCCGGCACGCGCCGCGCGGCGAATGCTCATCGTCGGCGGTAGCCCGCAGGCGTTGTCGGTGGCCGAAGCCTTGATGGCCCGGCCCGATCTGCGAGACAGCCACAGACTGACCCTGCTTTGGCCCGATGATCCGCTGGATCGCCGAGCCTATCGGCGTCGGTTCAAGCGCCTGGTTGAAAGCGATATCGCGCTGGTTCGTCACGTCGTGCCGGCCGACTACGCCGGGCGCAAGCTCACGGCCGAGGACGGGCGACGCTTCGCCGGGGATCATGTGCTCTGGACCGGGCCCGCTGCGCCTGCTGTGGCTATTGAGTCGATCGCCGGGCGTTGCGGGCTGGCTGTGGATCGACACCTGCGGGTACGTGGCATAAAAAACATGTTCGCCAGTGGGGCAATGGCCGCGCTTGGCCAGGCAGGCGCCGTGCTGTCCGGCCAACACGCCGCGGCGCACGCCAGAGTGCTGCGACACAATCTGTTGGCCACGATTCACCGAAACGGCATGCAGCGTATTCCACCGCTGCCACGGTCGACATAGGCCATGCGCGGGCCTCTCGCATCACGACAGGCCCACGACAGGCCATGGTCGTGATCGGACGGGTGTCAGCCGGTCTGCTGGCCCGCCCAGTCACGGGCAAACTGCTCGGCCGTACGCCCGCTGCGGTTGCCGCGAGCCAGAGCCCATTGCAGCGCGGCACGCTCCCACGGCGCATCGTGGCCGACATCGATGTCCAGGCCCAGGGCGGACAGATGGCGGGCGGCGATCTCCAGATAATGGGCCTGGTCGAACGGATAGAACGACAGCCACAGGCCGAAACGCTCGGATAGCGAGATCTTTTCCTCGACCGCCTCGCCGTGATGGATCTCGCCGTCGACGTGGGTCGCGGCCTGATTGTCGGACTGATACTCCGGCAATAGATGACGCCGGTTGGAGGTGGCATAGATCAGCACGTTGTCGGGTGCGGCGGCCAGGGAGCCGTCGAGCACGGCCTTCAGCGCCTTGTAGCTGCCGTCGCCGGTTTCAAACGACAGATCGTCTGAAAACACGATGAAGTGCTCGCTGCGCCCGGCCAAACGGGCGACCAGATCAGGCAGATCCACCAGCCGATGCGCCGGCACCTCGACGATGCGCAGGCCCGCGTCGGCAAACTCGTGTAACAGGGCACGGACCAACGACGACTTGCCGGTACCCCGCGCGCCCCAGAGCAACGCATTGTTGGCCGGGCGATCAGCCAGGAACTGGGCGGTATTGGCGATCAGCCGTTCTTTTTGACGCGCCACCCCCTGCAGGCGGTCAAGCGGCAAAAGCCTGGGCGCGGCGATCGGCTGTAGCGTACCGTCGTCGCGCCAGCGATAAGCCAGAGCATCGTCGGTCAGGCCGTCATCGGTGGCGGGGGGCTCGGCGGCATGACGTGCTTCAGCTATATCCGCCAGGCGCGTGAGCTGTGCGGCGATCTGTTCCAGCGTTTCCTGTTGCATACAACGAGTTTATCCTAGGATCAGTCGCGCCAGACAGAGGCCGGGCATAAAAAAGCCCGCGATGATGGCCATCGCGGGCGTCCTTCAAGCCGTAATGAAAACGACGATCAGGTCGAGCCTTTGTCGTTACTGGCTTCGGCGGCCCAGTTCTGCAGGGCATCGTTGAAACTACGTACCGATGCCGGCACCGGACGATCGGCCAGCAGAATGTTCGACGGCTGGGTGCCCGGGCTGTAAAGCGCGCTGTTGGCCCGGTTATCGGCGCTGAGTTTGCCACCCTGTAGGTTCAAGCCGGCATACAGCCCGCCGGTGCTCTGGCTATAGACATAGACCGGTGCCTGACGGCTGGCCCCGACGCGACGATCCCAGCCGGAGGGCCCGGCCGTGGCGCTCAACGTGCCGTTCAGGGCGAACTGACCGTCGATTACGGCACGAACCGCTTCCTGTGATTCAAACAGCATGATCACGTTGGCCCGTTGCGCGCCGGCCTGTAGCCCGAGGCTTGCCGCGCTCAGGTCGTAGGCCGCTGGCGGTGCCTTGGCGAAATCGCCCGAGCGATCACGACAGGAGACAAACCCGTCGCCGTGGGTGCCGCCCACCACGAGCCCGGCCTTGGTGACGGCCGGCAAGACAGCCACACATCGCGCGTTGCGAATCAGATCGCGCGGGATGCGCTGATTGTTCGGGCGCTCCTGTTGCGCGGCCAGCACCTGGGCCGCATCGGCGGCGCGGTCACGCTGCTGGTTAAGCAGCTTGGTCTTCTGCTGGGCACTCATATCGCCCGAGCTGGCACAGCCAGCCAGAACAAGGGTAGCGGCCGCGGCAGCAGCGGTGAGCGTTGATCGTGACGTTATGCCCATTCGGCATCTCTTGATTGTTTGTTTCTGATGACCAGTATGGCCGGCGACGTCAACTCGGGGCATCCGCAAGTCTGCGGAGCCCATGAAAAAACCCTGCCGGAGCAGGGTCTTTCCACGCGGGCCAGGGTAGTGGCGATCAGGCCAACTTGCGGTGCTTGGCCTTGGCCGAGCCTTCGGCGGCACTGCCCAGGCGGCGTTTGCGATCCGCCTCGAAGTCCTGGTAGTTGCCCTCGATGAATACGACGTCGGCGTCTTCGAAGGCCAGGATATGCGTGGCGATGCGGTCGAGGAACCAGCGATCATGCGAGATCACCAGCACCGCGCCCGGAAACTCCAGCAGGGCTTCTTCCAGGGCACGCAGGGTTTCCACGTCCAGGTCGTTGGTGGGCTCGTCGAGTAGCAGCGTGTTGCCGCCTTTCTGCAACAGTTTGGCCAGCTGCAGACGATTACGCTCACCGCCGGACAGCTCGGAGACACGTTTCTGCTGGTCGCCGCCCTTGAAGTTGAAGCGGCCGATGTAAGCCCGCGAGGGCACCTCGTAGCTGCCGATCTGCAAGATGTCCTGGCCGTTGGACACCTCTTCCCAGACTGTTTTTTCCGAGTTCAGCTCCTCGCGCGACTGGGTGACATAAGCCAGATCGACCGTATCGCCCACGCGGATCTCGCCGGAATCCGGCTTCTCCTCGCCGTTGAGCATTTTGAACAGGGTGGTCTTGCCGGCGCCGTTGGGGCCGATGATGCCCACGATCGCGCCTTGGGGGACTTTCAACGAGACGTTTTCATACAGCGTGCGATCGCCATAAGATTTGGTGACGTCGTTCATCTCGAAGACCAGATCGCCCAGGCGCGGGCCCGGCGGGATATAGATCTCGTTGGTTTCCGAGCGCTTCTGGTACTCCTTGGACTGGAGCTCCTCGAACTGTTTCAGGCGTGCCTTGGACTTCGACTGGCGGCCCTTGGCGTTGGAGCGCACCCATTCCAGCTCGGACTTGATGGCTTTCTTGTGGGCATCCTCGGCCTTGGCTTCTTTTTCCAGCCGGTTTTCTTTCTGTTCCAGCCAAGAGGTGTAGTTGCCCTCCCACGGAATACCGTGGCCACGATCCAGCTCGAGAATCCAGCCGGCGACGTTGTCCAGGAAATAGCGGTCATGCGTCACGGCCACGACCGTGCCCGGGAAATCCTTCAGAAAGCGCTCGAGCCAGGACACCGATTCGGCATCCAGATGGTTGGTGGGCTCGTCGAGCAGCAGCATGTCCGGCTTGGACAGCAGCAGACGGCAGAGTGCGACACGACGGCGCTCACCGCCGGACAGCTTGGCGACATCGGCATCCCAGGCCGGCAGATTCAGCGCTTCGCCGGCACGATCCAGGGTGTTATTGATATCCCAGCCGTCGGCGGCATCGATGGCTTCTTGAAGCTCGGCCTGTTCGGCCAGCAGCGCCTCGAAGTCGGCGTCGGGATCGGCGAACGCTTCGCTGATCTCGTTGAAACGGGTCAGCTTTTCGGCCAGATCGCCCAGCCCTTCCATGACGTTGGCCCGTACATCCTTGGCCTCGTCCAGCTGCGGTTCCTGCGGCAGGTAGCCGATATTGATGCCGGGCATGGGCCGGGCCTCGCCCTCGATCTCTTTATCGATGCCGGCCATGATGCGCAGCAGGGTGGACTTGCCCGCGCCGTTGTAGCCCAGCACGCCGATCTTGGCACCGGGATAGAACGAGAGATAGATATCCCGAAGGATATGTTTTTTCGGCGGGACGACTTTGCCCACGCCGTTCATGGTGTAGATGTATTGAGCCATAACGATGCGCGCAGCGAGAAATACGGGCCGCAAGTCTAGGGCCTGTTGCCGTTTCATGCGAGCCCGCGTTGGAGACCGCAAATCGTGTCCTGCTAGGCGCGAGTCGCAGCGTCGTGGTGTGCCACGATCAAGACTCGCAACGCCGCAGGGCGCGA
>NZ_AYKG01000018.1 GCF_003788585.1 Salinisphaera japonica YTM-1
CCCCGGATACTAGCTAGATATCCGGGGCAAGACACAAGGGCCTGTTGCCGTT
Source organism: Salinisphaera japonica YTM-1 (assembly GCF_003788585.1). Lineage (GTDB taxonomy): Bacteria > Pseudomonadota > Gammaproteobacteria > Nevskiales > Salinisphaeraceae > Salinisphaera > Salinisphaera japonica. Next base: position 53 of record NZ_AYKG01000018.1, read on the forward strand.
TCATGCGAGTCCGCGTTGGCGACCGCAAATCGTGTCCTGCAAGGCGCGAGTCGCAGCGTCGTGGCGTGCCACGATCAAGACTTGCAACGCTGTAGGGTGCGATTTGCGGCCCAACCCTTCGGGACAAGCGCTGTTTTGCGGCAATACAGCGTTCTAGCCCCCTTACGCAGAATGACTGCGCGGCGCGGGCTACGCCTCGTCTTGCCGCAAAACAGCGCTTGGCGCGGACTCGCATGAAACGGCAACAAGCCCTAGGCCCGTTTCGACTCTGTCTGCCGTTTGTCCATTATCGCTTCGAGTGGCCGGACTATTGCCAGGGGCTGGCGTTGTGCGCGGTGGATCTGGCGGCGATACCGCTCATGGTTGATCTGCTGGGCATGCCGTTTGCCGCAGCACTTGCCGTGGTGATCATGAACGGCGTGCTGTATCTGACCCATCACCTGCTGGGCGACCCGGTGGTGCCCGGCTGGATCACGCCGGCCATTCCGCTTCTGATCGCCTACTGTGAGGGCTATGACCCCGGCGTGGCTCGCGTGCACGCGTTGATCGCGTTTCAGTTCATGCTGGGGGCGTTGTCGATCGGGCTGGGCGCCACCGGGCTGGCGCGTCATGTGGTGCGCGCCGTGCCCACGGCCTTGAAGGCCGGCATCGTGATGGGGGCCGGGCTGGCCGCGGTGAACACAGTATTCGCCGACGACGGGCGGTTCTGGACCTATCCGGTGACGATCTCGATCGCGGTGGGGCTGGCCTTTGCGATGATCTTCTCGCGCGGGTTCAACGCGCTCAAGGCCCGAAGCGCCTGGGCGGCGCTTGCCGGCAAGCTGGGTATCTTTCCGATCATCGTGTTGGCGATCGTGGTCGCACCGCTGGCCGGCGAGGCGCCCTGGCCGGATCTGCGCTTTGGCTTCTCCCAGCCGGATTTCGTCACCCTGTGGGCCGGCTACACCGTGTTTGGCGTGGGCCTGCCGCCGGCCGGCTTCTTCCTGGCCGCGTTGCCCACGGTGATCGCGACGTATCTGGTGGTGTTTGGTGATGTATTGCAGTCGCGTGCGCTGCTCGACGAGGCCGCGGCCGCCCGGCCCGATCGTCCGATCGACTACTCGCCCGATCGCGCGCACATGATCTTTGGCGCCCGTAACGCCACCATGAGCGTGGCCGGCCCGGATGTGGCGATGTGTGGCCCGCTCTGGTCAGCCATGCACGTGGTGATCGTCGAGCGCTACAAGGAAGGCCGCAAGGCCATGGGCTCGATGATCGGCGGCGCCGGCTCGTTTCGGTGGGGCACGAACACCGGGCTGTTGCTGTTGCCGATCGTCTCGCTCATCCAGCCGATTCTGGGCGTGGCCCTGGCGCTGACGTTGCTCATCCAGGGCTATGTCAGCGTGCGGGTCGGTATCATGGAGGCCCGCAACCCGACCGATCTGGGCATCGCCGGCATCACGGCCGCTATTCTGGTGACGCAGGGGGCGGCCTGGGCCATCGGCGTGGGGCTGGTGTTATCAATTCTGATTCACGGCCGGGCGCTGGCACGGCCCATGCCGAACGAGTTGTTCGACCGACCGGACGACCGGCCCGCCGATAACGAAAACGACCAAGACGACGACAGACGATGAGCAAGCAAACGATGACCGCGCCGGCCCGCTGGGTCTGTGTCTACTGTGGCTCGCGCGATGGCCAGAATCCGATCTATCGCGAAGCCGCGACAGCGCTGGGCACGGCGTTGGGCCAGGCCGGCTATGGCCTGGTTTACGGCGGCGCCCGCGTGGGTTTGATGGGCGCGGTGGCCGATGCCGCGCTGGCAAGCGGCGCCCCGGTGCACGGCATCATCCCGCGCGGATTGTCCGAGCGCGAGCTGGCCCACGACGGGCTGACCCGCCTGGATGTGGTTGAAACCATGCATCAGCGCAAGCTGGGCATGATCGAGGCCGCCGACGGCTTCATCGCGCTGCCCGGCGGGTTCGGCACGCTCGAAGAGCTGTTTGAGGTGCTGACCTGGCACCAGATCGGCTGGCACGACAAGCCGGTGGGGCTGTGTGACGTCGATGGTTTCTATGGCCCGTTGGTGCGCTGCATGCATCACATGCGCGATCAGGGGTTTGTCAGCGCGGCCAATATCGCGCGTATTGGCGTGGCGCATGAGCCACAGGCGTTGGTGGCCCGGCTGTTCGAGCCGATGGCCGCAAGCACGGATATGTCATAACAGGCGATATACGACGAAAGTAGCAAAGCGCGATTCGGGATGATTGATACCGTGTCGCGCTCGCAAGTGACCCGAGGCATGGTGTGGCTCCTTCTCAAGACAGTATTTCGAACCGCCCCTCTGAGAGCTCGGGGATCAGTGCCCGCTCGGTGGGTCTGCTGCTCGGCCCGCTCTGGCTGATCGCCACGCTTTTGATCGGCGCGCCCGAAGGCCTGCCCGAAGCCGGCTGGCACTGTGCGGGCCTGGCCGCGATGATGGCCACCTGGTGGGCCACCGAGGCCATCCCGATTCCGGCCACCGCGCTGTTGCCACTGGCACTGGGGCCGCTGGTCGGCCTGGGGGATTTCCAGACCCTGGCCCACGGCTATGCCGACGACATCATCTTTCTGTTTCTGGGTGGGTTTCTGCTCGGCCTGGCCATGCAGCGCTGGAATCTGCATCGCCGCATCGCCCTGAGCACGCTGCTGGCGGTGGGCTCAGCGCCCAAGCGCCAGATCGGTGGTTTCATGATCGCCACCGGCTTCATCAGCATGTGGGTCTCCAATACCGCGACCTCGGTGATGATGTTGCCGATCGGCACCTCGGTGATCGCACTGATGGCCGATCGTGAGTCGGCCGGCATCGATCGTTATGCCACCAGCCTGCTGCTGGGCATTGCCTATGCCGCCTCCATCGGTGGTACGGCCACGCTGATCGGCACGCCGCCCAACGCCCTGCTGGCCGGCTATCTGTCCTCGGATCAGGATATTCAGATCGGTTTTGCCCAGTGGATGCTGGTGGGCGTGCCCACGGCGCTGTTGATGATGGTGGCCGCCTGGGCCTGGCTGACCCGCGGCGGCTTCGAGTTCGCGGCCAGCGATGATAGCCGTCAGATGTTGCGCGACGAGCTGGACAAGCTGGGGGCGATGACCTCGGCAGAAAAACGCGTGGGCATCATGTTCCTGTTGGCCGCCGTGCTATGGATCTGTCGCCCGCTTTTGACCGATGCCGGGGCCACGTTCGTCTCCGACGCGCTGATCGCGATGATCGTGGGTGTGTCGTTGTTCATCATCCCGGCCAGCGACGGCAAGGGCTCACGCCTGATGAACTGGGAGAACGAGGCCAACGTGCCCTGGGGCGTGTTGCTGCTGTTCGGTGGCGGGCTGGCGCTGGCGGGTGCGATCAAGTCCACCGGACTTGCCGCCTGGATCGCCGATTCGATGGAGATCTTCGCCGTGCTGCCCGTATTGTTGCTCGTGGGGGCTGTCGCACTCGTGATCATCATGCTCACCGAGGTCTCGTCCAACACGGCCACGGCGGCGGTGTTCATGCCGCTTCTGGGCGCGCTGGCCGTTTCGGTCAACGTGGACGTGCTGCTTTTGACCGTGCCGGCCGCGATTGCTGCCAGCTGTGCTTTCATGATGCCGGTGGCCACGCCGCCCAACGCGATCGTGTTCGCCACCGGGCGGCTCAAGATCCAGTCGATGGTGCGCGCCGGCCTGGCTCTCAACGTGGCCTGTGTGATTCTGGCCACGCTGATCCCGTATGCCGTGATCAGCTTCATCTGGTAGGCAGGCGATGGCCCGCGCAATTGGCCCGCCCGAGCACGTACCCGAATACGATCCCACGGCGTTCATCGCCGTGGACGTGGAGACCGCCAACGCCGATACGGGCAGCATCTGCCAGATCGGCTTTGCCCGCTTTGCCGCCGGCGCGCTGATCGACAACTGGTCGTGGCTGGTTCATCCGCAAACGTTCTTTTCCGCGGCCAATATCGCGGTCCACGGTATTCGCCCGGGCCATGTCAGCCACGCGCCGGACTGGGGCCAGATCCACGACGCGGTGTCGGCGCTTTTGACCGATCAGGTCGTTGTCTCGCATTCCAGCTTTGATGTCACCGCGCTCGGCCGTGCGGCCGAGGCCGCCGGCCGCGCGCCGATTGCGGCCCACTGGCTGGACTCGGTACGCATCGCCCGGCGGGCGTTTCCCGAACTACGCGGGGCCGGCGGCCACGGCCTGGGGCATCTGAAAACCGTGCTGGGCCTGGAGTTTTCACACCACGATGCCGGTGAGGATGCCCGTGCGGCCGGCTGGGTGGTCGAGGCTGCGGTGGCGGCTACCGGCATCTCGGTGGCGCAGTGGCTCACGGCCGCCCATCGGCCGGTGGCAGACTTCCGGCGTTGAGCGAGCGCGGGTTGTGCATGCAACCCGAATCCGGCCTGCGGCGTATAGTTGGTGCTATGTCATGGTCTGCTCGCACATTCGCACGCAACGTATCGGCCCAGGCGCTGGCCGGTGCCACCGAGCCGGTTTATGCCCGCCTGCGCGGCTGGATCGTGGATACCGTGGCCACGCGCCAGGATTTCGGGATCGATTACGATCATCCCGTGGGCGATCAGGGCCTGTTCGGCCCGGAGTCAGTCACCTGGAAGATCCATGCCGATTTTCCGGGCATGATGGCCGGCGGCATCGCGGCCCTCATGCTTCAGACGTTGCACCCGCGGGCGTTGGCCGGCGTTTGGGATCACTCGCGATTTCGTTCGGATGCGCTGGGCCGCTTGCGCAACACCACGATGTTCGTGGCCGCAACCACCTACGCGCCGACGCATCATGCCGAGCGTATTATCGATATCGTGGATCGCATGCATGCGCGCGTGACAGGCGAAACACCCGAGGGCGAGCCCTATGACGCGCGTGACCCGCATCTTTTGACCTGGGTGCACTGCACCGAAATGGCGATGTTCCTGGAAGGCTACAAGCGCTATCGCCGGGCCGATCTGCCGCGCCATGTCGAGGATGCCTATTTCCGAGAGACCCGCGTGATCGCCGAGAAACTCGGTGCCCGCGACGTGCCCGGTTCCAAGCAGGAGATGGCCGATTATTTCGTGGCTATCCAGCCCGAGCTGCGCTTCGACCAGCGATCACGGGATACTCTGGCCGTACTCGATACCATGGCCTTGCCGATCCCGGTGGCCGGCGTATCCCGGCGTATGTTTCTGGGCGCCGGGGCGGCCTTGTTGCCGGAATGGGCACGGCTGCGGATGCATCGCTCGTACCGCCAACGCGTGATCGATCGCGGGGCGGCCGAGTCGCTGTCGCGTATCGGCCCGGTAATGCGGGCCGCCATGTCACAAGGTGTGGGCGTACGCTCGGCGGCCCGTTGCGGGGCCACGCGAGACTGTCTGAACTTTGACTGAGGCAGTTGATCGGGAATCCGGGGCGCGATCAGCGCAGCGCCGGTCTTGGCGCGATGAACGGCGCCGGATCGATCGCGCCGCCCCGGCTGTAGATACCGAAATGCAGATGCGGCGGGCCGCCGGCGGCATTGCCGGTGTTGCCCACGCGACCGATCACGTCGCCGGCCGAAACCCGCGCGCCATCGTCGCTCGTGTAAGCCGATAGATGTGCATAGTAATAGCGCGGCCCGGTCAAACTGGACGATAGAAAGATCGTCTTGCCGCCCAACCCGCCGTTGCGATGTGAAACACGCCCGTCGACGACGGCGACGACCGGTGTGCCGGCCTTGGCAAAGATATCGATGCCTTCATGACGGCGGGCGCCGCCATCGCGGGCCACGCCGAACCCGCCGCCGATATCGCGCGCGGCGGCACCGGCCACCGGCATGCCCAGCTGGCCGCCGCGCGCGGTGACCAACCGGCCGGCAAAGGCCTCGAACAGGCGTGGCTGCAATACAAAGCGATAGCGGGCCTTGGCATCGACATCCACGCGATGAATCTCGCCGTCGGCGGCAACCGCGGTGACAAGCGACCAGGTATCCGCCGCCGGATCCTGTCGTTCCAGAGTGGCGAACAGGCCGGCGCTGGTTTCGTCGCTTGTCAGTCGCCAGGCCAGCTGCTGGCCGCGTTCAGCGGCCAGGGTATAAACCGCGGCCCGGATTGTATCGTCGGCGAAGTCGAGATCGGCGCTATGGCGTGCCCCGAGCCCAACCGGTGTGGCGTCGGCCGGGGCGGCCTGCCAGCGTTGTACGCTCGGGGTATCGCCCAGACCGGCAAGCCGCAGGCGGGCGGCGTATATATCCCGGTCGGACCAGCCCAGCACGTCATGGGCAAGCCATGACAGTGCCAGGCGCGACGTGTGCTCGGCCTGGGCCCGCCAGACCGGCTTAGCCCACAGCGCGACAAGCATGACGGCGAGCAGCAGCGTTTCAAGTATGAGTCGGCGGCGTCGGTGGACGGGTGGCGATGGCGTCTGGGGCTCGGGCGGCGTGTGCATGCTCATGAGACCACCGCCCGGGCGTTTGGTTTAACCGGCGTGCTGCACCGCGCGCGATCCGAGGCGATGATGACAACGACATGACAGACAGCCGCGTAAGCGACAAAAAACATAACCCGCCGCGAGGCTTGGCGCGTAAGTCGTTGATAAGAGCGTGTTGTCGCCTGTCGCTTATTTGACACAAATTATTTACAAAACTGTAACAAAGGCGAATTAGAGTGCGTTCGTGACACAGGGGAATCACCAGAAGGATAGATATGCCCACGACACGACGTACCGGCCTGTGGTCGGCCAGCGCGCTTGGCCTGACCGCTCTCTTGTCGATGCCGCCAGCCGCCGAGGCCGCCGCCGAGCTCTCGGAGGCCGAGTGTGCCACCCGCAGCGCGGCCGGGGGGCAGCGCCTGACGCTGTATATGGATCAGGCGACCAAGCAGATTCTGGCCGAGCCGGGCCCGAACCGCGTGCGTCTGGGTGAGTTCGAGGCGGTCGATCCCTGCGCCGACCAGGCCAAGGCCGAATACCGGACCACCGAGGAGCCGAGTTCGCTGGCCACCGTGCCGGTCGAAGCCCCGGCGCCGCGAACGACCACCGGCATTGACGACAAGCCGGCCACGCTGATGTTGACCGACGAAAGCCATTCCTTCGAGGTTGGCTTGTCGGGGCGTCTGCACGCCGACTACAACTATGAAAACCCCAACGATTACGTCGAGCGTGACGGCGGCGCCGAGCAGAACGCGGCCACCGGTACTGAAATACGCCGGGCGCGTATCGGCGTCGAGGGCACGTTCGGCAAGGATCTGGGCTTCATGCTCGAATCCGATTTCGCTGACAACGAAGTCGGCGTGAAGGACGCGTTTCTGGTCTATAGCGGTATCGATCCGCTGGAATTCACGCTCGGCCAGCAGAAACAGGCCATCAGCATGGAGCTGCAGGAAAGCTCGAACGACATCATGTTCACCGAGCGTTCGCTGGTGAACGCTTTGACCGGGCCACTGTTTGATCGTGCCATCGGGGCCAATCTGAAAGGCTCGGGCCACGATTGGTCGGCCCAGACCGGGGCCTATGGCGACACCATCGAGCCAAACGGCGATCGTGTGCAGGCCACCGAAGGATACGGGGCCAGCACGCGCCTGACCTGGGCGCCGATCAATTCAGAAGACTACGTGATTCACCTGGGCACGTTTGCCGGTGTGCGTGAATCGGCCGAAGACAACGGCGTGCTCGACGGGCAGCCGGCCTACAGCTACGAAAACACGCATATGTCCAATGCGCGTATCTTCGATACGGGCACGATCGAGAACTTTGATCGCGTGTATATGGGCGGGCTCGAATTCGCAGCCATGGCCGGGCCTTATTCGATACAGAGTGAGTATGTGGTCACCCAGACCGATCGCAGCGACGGCTTTGACGACCTCAACTACGATGCCGGTTACGTTCAGCTTGGCTGGACGCTGACCGGCGAGTCACGGGTCTACCGGGGCAGCGACGGCGAGTTCAAGGGGCTGCGCCCGGACGAACCCTTCGATCTGAGTGCGGGCACCTACGGCGCCGTCGAGCTGGCAGGCCGCTTCGACTATGCGGACCTGAACGATCGTGACGTGACCGGCGGCGAAGGCACCCGTGCCACCGCGGCACTCAACTGGTATCTCAACCGCCACGTGCGGCTGATGGCTGATTACAGCCGCGTCATCAACACCGAAGTCTCCCCGCTCGTCACCCAGGACGGCGGCAGCGTCGACGGCGCGGATATCTTCACCTTCCGCACCCAGTGGGCGTTCTGACCCCGGGTCAAGCGTTGCCGAAAGACAAGCCGGGCCGATCATCGGTCCGGCTTTTTTGTGTTTGGGAGAATCCGGGCACGAGTGCGCACCCGAAAGCATGTTATCCGCAGATGGCCGCAGATAGCTGCAGATGTGATCCTGATGAGCCGAAAACAACGCGGCCGGGTTCGAGCCAGCGTACTGCCGCAGGGTTGGATAAAAATTCAGGGATGATCGTTCAGCGCGGATGGACTATCGCGCGTCGGTGTCAGTTGATAAAAAACCCTGTCTCACAGCTACAAAAGAGACGATCAAACCAACGACATTCGTCTTAAACACCCCGCCAAGCTCAGGCAGCCTCCAACCGAGCAATCAGCCGGTAACCCACGGCCCCACCAAGCCCACATCTGCGCAATCTGCGTCCATCGGCGGATAAAAAAGAACCCAGACCCAGGACTCGGCTAAATCGCCACCCGCTACGGCTGTAAACAACGCCCACAAAAAAGCCCGCCGCTGGCGCGACGGGCTTGATCAGGCGTTATCGAAAGCGCGTGATCAGGCCGGGTCGGCCTGGTTCACGCCTTCGTCACCGGAGGCCACGCGACGGCCGTCGGCGCCAACATAGGTGGCGCTGTGGCCGTCCAGGCCACGCAGCTCGACGGCGATGTTGCGCTTGGGCGCACCGTCCACGAAGTGGTTGAGATCTTCACGAATATCCGGATCCACGAACTTGGCGTTGGTGGCGTCCACGATCAGATGACCGCCCTCCGGAATCTCCTGCAGATAACCACGCAGCTCCTGACGGTTCAGGAACGACACTTCGCTACCCATGCGCAGCAGACCATGGTCGCCATTCTTCGTGAACGACAGCGCCGTGTGGTAGTGCGACTGGATCAGGAAGTAGACCGCCACGACCATGCCCGAGAGCACGCCGATGAGCAGATCCGTGGCCAGAATCATCACGATCGTCGTGGCGAACGGCAGGAAACGCTTCATGCCGGCACTGTACTGGGCGTGGATCAGGCTCGGACGGGCCAGTTTGTAGCCGGTGAACAACAGGATCGCGGCCAGTGCGGCCAACGGAATCGTCTCCAGCGCGAAAGCCAGGAAGGCGACCGAGATCACCAGCAGAATCCCGTGGATAAACGCGGCCAGACGAGTACGACCGCCGGACTGGACGTTGGCCGAACTGCGCACGATGACCGCTGTCATCGGCAGGCCGCCGATCATGCCGGCAGCGAAGTTACCCAAGCCCTGGGCCTTGAGCTCACGGTGCGTGGGCGACTTACGGCCCATCGGATCCATCTCATCGACGGCCTCGACCGAGAGCAACGTCTCAAGACTGGCCACCAGCGCGATGGTGATCGCCGAAAGATAGATACCAGGCTCCAGCATCATCCCGAAACTGGGCAGCTGTAGCTGCTGGAACAGCGATACGGGTCCGTCCAGGCCCGGCAGGTTCACGAACTGGGCGCCGTTGAGCGCCATGCCCGAGCCCGAGAAAACCATCGCCAGGACCACACCGGCAATCACGGCCACCAGCGGCGGCGGCACGATGTTAGCCCCCGGAATCTTCTTGAACAGCCCCATCTCGAAGGCGATCAGAATACCCAGGCAGACCACGGTGATGATGACCGCCAGTGGGGCGATGCCTTCCATCAGCGGGCCGGGTGTGGTCAGACCGGCATCGGTCTTGGAGCCGTGGCCGAGTGCCAGCGGAATCTGGGTGCCGATCAGGATCAGCCCGATACCGGCCAGCATGCCCTTGATGACGCCGTTGGGCACGAAGGCACCGATGATCCCCAGCCGCAGAAAACCCAGAATAATCTGGATGACGCCAGCCAGAACGGTGGCCATCAGCAGGCCGTCAAAGCCGTACTGATGAATCACGCCCAGTACGATCGCGGTCAGGCCGGCGGCAGGCCCGGAGACCGACAGCTGCGAGCCACTGGCAAGGGCGACCACCAGGCCGCCGATCATGCCGGTGATCAAGCCCGATAGCGGCGGGGCGCCCGAGGCGATCGCAATCCCCAGGCATAGCGGGATCGCGACGAAGAACACCACGATCCCGGCGCGCAGATCACGGCCGAAATAACGGGTGTCCAGGAATGAGGTTTCATTCGACATGTTGGGGTTTCAATCTCTTAGCGTGAACGAATGACACGATGGGCAGGCAAGTACGGCCTGCTTCAAGCGGCCGCAGGCTGGCTGGGAGCCGACTCACAAACCACGTCCAGATGGCCTGCGTCCAGGGCATAGACCAAACCCAACAGGGTGGGCGGCTGCTCTGCATTCTTGATCAGATCCAGGTCGGCCAGCTTGTCGATCTGGGCCTCAACGTTTCGGCGCACCATGGCATTCACGCGTGCCTTGTCGTCGTTGGCATCCAGATTGTCGCGCTCGCTGTTGTAGAGCTCGACCAGTTGCGCCAGGTGGGCATCAACGTGATCCATGCCGCTGGCCTGGCCGGAACAGGCCGCCCCCACGCCGCCACAGCCTTCATGCCCGCAGACCACGATATAAGGCACCTTGAGCGCGGTAACCGCGTACTCCAGCGCCGACATGAAGCCGTGCTCCTCGGTGGCCGCGATATTGGCCACGTTGCGATGCACGAACAGATCGCCCGGCGAGGCGTTGCACAACGTTTCAGCCGGCACGCGCGAATCGGAGCAGCCCAGCCACAGTGCTTCTGGCGACTGCCCCTGTTCCAGCCGCGCAAAGAATTTGGAGTCACGTTCCTGCATGGTGGCTAACCAGGCCTGGTTTTCGAGCAGCAAGCGTTCCTTGAATTGCATTGCGATATACCTTTGTTGGAAACCGAGCATCGCGGGCCGTAAGCGTCTGGGCCGGCCGAAGCTGCTCGACAAATCGGTATCGCCGAGCCTTTCACGATCCGATGGATATAAACGTATTGTTATCATATTGCACGGACGTGTCCCGGTCTGACAAGAACGATTACCGCGCTTGATGAGACTAAAAAACGTGCATAGTGAATCATTTAGCGAGGTTTCAATTTTGAATTCGTCCCTGGAAGCCGGCGATTCAGCATTAACGGCACGAGACGCGAAAATCAGCGACGCACCGCAGATTCTGACGTTCATTCAGGCTCTGGCCGAGTACGAAAAAGAGCCCATGGCCGTGACCGCGACGGTGGCCGATATCGAGGCGGCGCTGTTTGCGCCCCAAGCAACCGTTACTGCACTGATCTTCGAGTACAACAGCGCAAGTATCGGCTTTGCGGTGTATTTTCAGAATTTCTCGACCTGGCTCGGCCGGCATGGCCTGTTTCTCGAGGATCTGTATATCGCCCCCGAGTATCGACGTCGTGGTTTCGGCCGGGCTGCCCTCCGTGTGCTGGCGCAACGCGCCGTCAACGCTAGGTGTGCACGCTTTGAGTGGAACGTGCTGAACTGGAATACGCCGGCCATCGATCTGTACGAGGCCGTTGGCGCCAAGCCACAGTCAGAATGGACCGGTTATCGCCTCGACGGGGCGGCGCTGCGACGATTTGCCGCGGGCGAATAGAGGCTGTCGCGTCGAATCAATCCGGGCGCGGCGCCTCGTAGGCGCGATCGGTCACCCGATTATCTGGCGTCAGTGTCGTACCGATCGAAGCCAGCATGATCGCGCCAACGGCCAGCCATTGAAGCAGCCCCAGGGTCTGTCCGAGAAACAGCAGGCCGGACAGGGCGCCGACTGCCGGCTCCAGACTCATGAGCGTGCCGAACGTTGCGCGGGGCAGGCGGGGCAGCGCAATCATCTCCAGCGTGTAAGGCAGGGCCGTCGAGAGCACCGCCACGAATGCGCCCAGCATCAATACATGAGGAGACAAAAGCGCCGAGCCTGCCTCGAGCACGCCGATCGGCGCAATGAAAAGCGCGGCCACCACCGTACCCAGAACCGCGCTTTGCAAGCCGTGGCTCGCCCCGGCTCGCTGCCCGAAGACGATATACAGCGCCCAGCAAACCCCTGCGCCAAGCGCGCAGGCCACCCCGACCGGATCAAGCGGCCCGGATATCGACTGATCAGGCCAGAGCAACACGGCGAGCCCGCCGACCGCGATCACCACCCATAGCCCATCCAGGGCGCGGCGCGACGACACCACGGCCACCAGCAACGGCCCGGTGAATTCCAGGGCGACCGCGATCCCCAGCGGTATACGCGCCAATGCCTGATACAGCAGAAAATTCATCGTTCCCATGGCCAGCCCATACAGGATGATCGTGCGCCAGGCCCTCGGCCCGACCGTGTGACGCCACGGGCGAAACAAGGCCACCAACAACACCGCTGCAATGATCAGGCGTATCGAGGTCGTACCGGCCGGCCCAGCCGCCGCGAACAGGCCATGGGCCAGGGCGGCCCCGCTCTGAATAGCGCTCATGGAAACGAGCAACAGGGCGACAGGCCAGAGGCGCTGGCCGAGCGGTGACGATAGATAAGACATGATGACCAACGCTTTCAATGGTCCTGGACGGCGTGACTATCGGAGTAATCCGGCCGCAACCGTACGAACGATCGGGCTGAGTCTATCGCACAAGTCCGTAATTGGTATTTTCTTGGCCGGGCCTTGCTCGCGTTATCAAGGATCGAGTAGCCGGTCTTTAATAGATAATGAGCCCACAAAGCGATTGATAAAATAAAATACGGCGATAGCCAAGTAATATTTATTACTCAATATGGATGCGTACAAATACGGAGAAAAAGATAAAAGAATGAGGCATCTCTCTATCGCGTTAGGGTCAACGATCAACCCGCAATCAGGATCAAGCATAGAGATCCGCCGGGCACGTCGATTGTCTTTGTATCTGCATGATTCTTCATATGAAATAAGTAGAGGCTAGTACCTGAATTTAGCGCAGTGGGTACGGGGTTTCGTCATCACGCGCGCCGAACGAGCGTTCGGTATCGGGCCGTAAGCCATTAGAATTAAAATAAATACCGAAAAATGATTTTGTGGACTAAGAATAGTGTTTGCAAAATAAGAGGACAGGCTAGACGATCCGCGCTCGTTTCCTTGAATGAAATGGACGAGGGGTCCTATGAGCGTGCAGAAGATTTTGGCCTGTGCCGGTGCCTTGGCAGCAGCGGTTTGCGCCCCGGCGGCCGTCGCGCAGCAGGGCGGAACCATCAGTTTCGATGGCAAGGTGACAGCCGCCAGCTGTGAGATCGTCGGCGAAGGGGCTGATCAGACGGTGACCCTGCCGACTGTCTCGGTCAACGCGCTGCCCGCTGAGGGAGCGACTGCTGGTGAAACGCCTTTCGATATCCAATTGGCCAACTGCAGCCTGGCCAACAACACCGATAAAACCACTGGTTCGCAGTCGGTCACCGCTTATTTCACGCCCAACGCGAATGTGAACACCACGTTCGGCACATTGCTCAACACCACCGATGCAGCGAGCGGCGGTGCACAGAACGTCACGATCCAGCTGGTCAACGGTGAAAATGACCAGGCGATCGATATCGGCAACACGGTGCCAACCGATGAAAGCTCGCTGGGCAACCTGCCTGCCGGTCAGTTCGACGCCGACAATGGTCAGGTCACGCTGAACTATCTGGCGCGTTACTTCGCAACCGGTCAGAGCACCGCGGGTGAGGTGAACGCCATGGCCAGTTATGTCCTGATCTATCCGTGATCGCTGCGCGCTTATTTAGGCAGCACCGCGATCGATGCCGGAATAACTGCAGCGTGTGGGCAAGGCTCGCACGCCTTGTTGGTGGGCTCGTGGTAATCGTTGTGGGTGCAACCACGGCCAACGCCAATGTCGTGATCGAGGCCACACGCGTCATCTATGAACAGGGCGCCCAAAGCCAGATCGTGCAGTTGACCAATCGCGGTGATCAGCCGGCGCTAGTGCAGAGTTGGGTGGATTCCGGCAATGCCGAATCCACGCCTGAAGACAGCCAGGCGCCGTTCGTGATTCTGCCGCCGATCACACGGGTAGAGGCCGATCGTGGTCAGGCGCTTCGTATCCGGTTTACCGGTACGCCGAAAGCATTGCCAAGTGATGAAGAAAGCGTGTTCTGGCTGAACGTGCTGGATGTGCCGCCCTCGCTGGGGCAAAAGCAATCAGATCGGGACAAGAACTATCTGCAGTTCGCGATCCGGTCGCGTATCAAGCTGTTCTATCGGCCAAAGGGGCTGCCCGGTGAGCCGCGCAAAGCGCCCGACGCGCTTGAATGGTCGGTCACGACCAATACATCCGGGTCGCCGGTACTGCGCGTGCGCAATCCTACCGCCTATCACGTGACGCTGACCGCGGTGCGGTTGGGCAAGTCGGGGTCGAGCCTTGTGCCGCGCAGCCACATGTTGGCACCTGGCGCGAGTCATCGTTGGCCGCTAGGCACGTCTCCGGCTGCCGGAGCGCGTGTATTTTACGAGTCGATCAACGATTTTGGGGCTGCCACGCGCCACCACGCCACGTTTTCCGCTGCCGGCGATTAAACCGCGATCAGCGGGTTTTCGGATCGTGCTATGGGCCAGTCAAGATACGAGATCGCCACGCAGCGACGGGGCGTATCGGCGGCGCGTGGGGCCGGGATGGCCTTGCTGTCGTGCTGGGCACTGTCGCCGGTCTGGGCAGCGCCGGGTGCCGCGGCGCCAGCTGATGCATCCAAACCGGCAAGTGCGCAGCCCAGCGCCGTGACGTTTGATAGCCGCCTGCTCAGCGGCAAAGCCCGAGACCGCGATTTATCGGCCTACCGACAGGGCAATCCGGTCGAACCCGGCACTTATACGTTGGATATTTACGTCAACGATAAATGGCAGGGCCAGCGCCGGCTGCGTTTTCGACGGCTTCCGGATACCAAGACCGCTGCGCCGTGCTTCGAGCGGTCGGATTTGATGAGTTTTGGCGTGGATCTGACCCGCCTTAAGCCATCTGAAGACGATGCCTGTCGCCGGATACAACAATGGCTGCCGGCGGCCGCGACCCACTACGACCAGAGCCGGCTGCGTTACGACATCACGATTCCTCAGGCGGATCTGGCCGACACGATTCGCGGTGCGGTGCCGCGTAGTGCGTGGTCGCGGGGTATCGATGCCGGGCTTGCCCAGTACGACTTCGATCTCTATCAGCGTGACAGCAGTCAGTTCGACACCTCCAGACAGGGTTATCTGTCGTTCATGGCGGGCTTCAATCTGGCGGGGTGGCAGTTTCGTAGCGACCAGATCGTTCGCTGGGCCGAGAACGATGGCTTTGCCAATGATCGCACGCGTACTTTCGTGCAACGCCCGTTTCCGGCTATCCGCAGCGAGCTGACGGCAGGCGAGAACTTTACCGACGGGCGGATCTTCGATTCGTTCGGGTATCGCGGCGTGGAGCTGGCCTCTGACGATCGAATGCTGCCGCGGGCGCAGAGAGGCTATGCGCCGGTCGTGCGCGGCCAGGCCAATTCCAACGCCCGGGTCGAAATACGTCAGAACGGTCAGCTCATCTACCAGACCAGTGTTTCGCCGGGGCCGTTCGCAATCCGCGATCTGTATCCCACCGGCTATGGCGGCGACTTGAACGTCACCGTGATCGAGGCAAATGGCCGGCGAAGACGTTTTTCCGTGCCCTATGCCAGCGTGCCCGGCCTGCTGCGACCCGGCATATCGCGCTACAGCCTCGTGGCCGGGCAGTTTCGTGAGGACGGCGCAGACGACCCGTTCGTATTGCAAGGCACCTGGCGCCATGGCTTCACCAATCTATTGACCGGTTATACGGGCATCAATGTGAGCCAGGGCTATGCCGCGGTTACGTTGGGTAGCGCGCTCAACACGCCCCTGGGCGCGTTCGCGCTTGATGTGACCCACGCGCGCACCGAGTTTTCTGGCCGGGCCACGCAGAGCGGGCAGAGTTATGAGGCGACGTACAGCCGTAGCCTGGGCGGGTTAGGCACGACGTTGAATCTGGTGGCTTATCGTTATTCCAGCGCCGGTTATTACGAGCTGGATCGCGCGCTGCGCCTGCGCGAGCGAGACGCCGACAACTTCGACCCGTTCTTTCGTGGCCGCCAGCGCAATCGCGGCCAGCTGAGTATTAATCAGCGCCTTGGCGCGCGGGGCGGGGCGTTTTATCTGACCGGCTCGGTACAGGACTACTGGAATCAGGACGGTACCAGCACGAACTACCAGGCCGGCTATCGTAACCAGTTCAAGCAGCTGACCTATGGTTTATCGGTCGAAAACCGACGCTATGTCGCCGAGCGTGACGAGATGCGCGTCACTCTGAATCTGACGTTGCCGCTAGGGGCTGGCCGGGCCAATCCGGTATTCGCCAATTCGAGCACCGATTTTGACGATGCAGGCTATGCCGGCAGCCGTCTTGGCCTCAGTAGCTCGATCGGGCGCCATCAGAACATCACCTGGAATGCCTCGGTCAGCGACCAGGACGGCAGCCGGCCCGGGGCTGATGCCACGGTAGCCTATCGTAGCCCGGTGTCGACGCTGCGAGCCGGTTACAGTTATGGCGATGACGCCCGCCAACTCAGCCTGGGCGCACGCGGCTCGCTGGTAGCCCATAAAGACGGCCTGACGTTTTCGCCACAACAGGGCGAGAACATGGTTCTGGTGCACGCCGATGGTGCCGAAGGCGCCCGGATCGTCAATTCAGTGGGGGCCAGCATCAACGATGATGGCTATGGGCTGGTGGCCTATGCCACGCCTTATCAGATGAATCGTATCCAGCTTGATCCCAGCAATACGCCCAACGATATCGCCCTGGAAACAACGTCCAAGGAGATCGTGCCTTGGGCCGGCTCGATCACACGTCTGGATTTCTCGACCGTGGCTGGTGATCCGATACTCATTCGTGTGCAGACCACCGATCAGCGCACGATACCGCTGGGCAGTGACGTCACGGATCAGACCAGCGGCGAGCAGGTCGGGCTGGTCGGGCAAGGCAACCAGATCTATTTTCGCAGCTATGAGAGCCATGGCCGTCTGGCCATCCAGTGGGGCCCGCGCGACGATCAGCGCTGTGTCTTCGACTATGCCTATGACGCCGATATCGATACCGAAGGCCAGATACGTCAACTGACCGCGCGATGCGAGGACGATCGATGAAGCCGTCAGCAGGCTGTTTGTCCGCTCGTGTGCTGCTGTTTTGCATCATCTTTTTCGGTGTCATGGACGCGCACGCTGCATGCCGGGTGGATCCCGGTCTTTTCAGTAATTATTCACCCCCTGTGGTGACTCTTGATTTCAACCAGCTGGTGGTCGCGCCGAGCGCACAGCCGGGCGACGTGCTGGCGACCGCGCGCGGCAGTGTGGCGCAGCGAAGCAATCTCGTGCGCTGTAATCTGTTCGGGGGTGGCACGCGAGGCGATGTGCTGGCACCACCGAGTGCGCTCTCGCCGGATATCTTTGACTCGGGCGTGCCTGGCGTGGGCATCCGGTTGCGTCAACGGGCCAGCAACAATCCGCGCGGGTTGTTCATCGTTGATCCTTATGAGGGGGCCAACAACAGTGGTTTCAGCAGCGGTCTGCTCGGTTTTCTGCGGCTGGATCTGCCCGAACTAGAAATCATCGCAGAAGCGGTTCGCACCGCGGAATCGCTCACCGCCGGCACGCTGCGCGGTGGCACGTTCTCGCGTTTCGTCACCGACAACGGCGATGCAGACACAATCTTCACGACCCGGCTCAACGGGCGTGTCGTGGGCTCGACCTGCGAGGTC
Organism: Salinisphaera japonica YTM-1; assembly: GCF_003788585.1. Lineage (GTDB taxonomy): Bacteria > Pseudomonadota > Gammaproteobacteria > Nevskiales > Salinisphaeraceae > Salinisphaera > Salinisphaera japonica. The sequence continues at coordinate 17,885 of NZ_AYKG01000018.1, forward strand.
AGCGGCCCGCGCAATATCTCGGTGGCGTTGCCGCCGGTCTCGATCACGATGTTCGAGGCCCCTGGCAGCACGGCGGGCCAGACCCCGTTCGAGATCGCTCTGTCCTGCAACGGTATCGAGGATGCGCGAGATCGGGTGGCGATCACGCTGGATTACAGCGCGGCAGGCGCGTTGGCCGATCGCGGCGTGATTGCCAATGCCGCCACACGTGACGCAGCGCGCGGCATTGGTATCCAGGTGCTCGACGGTGCCGAGACCCCGGCGCCGCCGAATACACCGGTCGATATGCGCGCGCTACGGTTGGGCCGCACTCAGAGCGCGCTGTCGTTCGCAGCGCGTTACTACCAAACAGAAACCGCGCCGTCGGCCGGGCAGGTACAGGCCATGGCCCGTTTCATGATCGTCTATCCCTGAACAAGGGAATCCGTGGATTCTCTTGCGTCACGGCTCCGGCATGCTGTCAGCCGCCGCCATGATCGGCCGGAATCGGCTTGGCATCGGCGCTGATGCGATAAAGCACATAAGGCTTGTCGCGGGCGTCATGACCGGCGCGATACTGCGGTTGGCGGTGGAGCTGGTTGGCCGTGACGTAGATATCGCCGTTCGGGCCGATCGAGAGCGTATCCGGCCAGAGCAGGCGCGGATCATAGGCCAGCGTGGACCATTCGTGGCCGTTAGCCGTCGGGTCGAGTACGTGGATGGCGTTGTGCTCGTAGTCGGTGGCATACAGCCGGCCGGCGGCGTCCATGAGCAGGCCATCGGAGGCGCCTTTCTCGCCGATCGTGCTGACCTGTTTTTCGAGTGCTTCATCAGAGATTTCGCGATCGCGCAGGCCGGCGGTCGGCACGCTGTAGAGCGTGCGTCCGGATAGCGCCGAGTAATACAGCGTGGCGCCGTCGGGCGAGAGCGCGATACCGTCGGCCGGAATCGCCGGCACCTTGGGTGTGCCCTGGCCGTCGTCGAGCATCATGTAGCGGCCTTCCACGATCGGGCGAAACCCGGCCTCGGCAGACGTCGAGGCCGTGCCCGAGAGCTTGCGCCAAGCCCTGCCGCTGGCCAGATCCACCACGATGATCGCGCCCGGGCCGGTGAACGATGAATCGGTGATATAGGCGATACCGGCCGGGCCCTTGGCGGTATCGATACGCACGTCGTTTAGATACGTGTTTTTCAAAGCCGCGTTGTTAGGCAGCACGATCGTACGGTCGATCTTGTTCGTGGCGAGATCCACGGACACGAGCTTGGCGCCGCGTGCCAACGGGCCGGCCTTGTCATAGCCGCTGGCCGGCAGGACGCCCGTATCCAGCAGCCAAAGATGCCCGTCGCCCGGTGCCACCACGCTCTGCACGCTGACCAGGTGTTCGGCCGGTGCTGAAATATCCAGCGTATTGATCTTTTTCGACGGATAGGCACGTTCTTCATCGCCAACCAGCTCGGCGACCGTATAGGTGGGGTGATCACCCCAGCGCGGGTAGGAGACGAAACGACGCCCGTCCGTGGTGACGCTCAAACCGGTGGGCATCTGGTCGTGGAACAGAAAATCAGCCGTCAGAGCCCCAATCGGTTCTGCCTGCGCCAGATCCTGCGACGATGGCTCGGCGTTTTCGTCGGCTGCGATGGCGGTGCCCGGTAGAGCGAGCCCGGCCAAGGTGGCCAGCGTAGCCAGCGTGATCCAGTGGTTTGGCATGTGCGTGTCCAGATGAGCGGTTATCGATAGCCTAACGGAGAACGGGTTGATCGAAGAGAGGGCCGGCGAGGCACGGTTTGTGTCATCGCGGGTTTTATGTATATTTATACAATGAATCAAGAGAGTAATGCCATGAACGAACCCAAGAATCCGGACAACGAGCCCGAGAACAGCAATCTCGAGAAAGCGCCCAAGAACTGGACCACCGGTGACGAGGCGATGACCGGGGCACAAGCCTCGTATCTGCAGACGCTGTGTGAAGAGGCCGGCGAGCGCTTTGACGAGAACATGACCAAGGCCGATGCCTCGAAGAAAATCGACGAGCTACAGAACAAGACCGGCCGCGGCGAGGGCTAGAACCTTTCCGTGCTTGCTGGATCAGCACAGTGCGTTAGCGTTCGGTTGGGCTTGCTAGGGCGTTTATCGTTCCGATCGGCGTAGACGCGTGTTGCGCGCGATCGAGCAGGGTGAATCAACCCGGGTCGCAGCGGCTCGTTTTGAGACCAGTACAGCGAGGACGATTCCATAGGCCAATCAATAGCGATTGATTGGCCATCGAACGGCTTTGTGAAAGTCCATCAAAGATCAGCCAGCCAATGCTGTATCTCGTGCCGGGCTCAGCTGTCCGCCATCTCCCGAACCGATCATTCAGTCGCCGACTCGCCATGCCACCAACCCCGCATCTGCGTCATCTGCGGATAGAAAAGAATGGCTGCGCCTGCGCGGCGGGGTGTTCTAGCGGGCCAGCGCGGTCAGCGTGTTGCCAAGCAGCCGGTAGAACGTTTCGACCGAGGCGATATCGACCCGCTCGGCCGGCGAGTGCGCGCCGCGGATCGTCGGCCCGAACGAGATCATCTCGAGTGCCGGGTATTTCGCCCCGATAAGCCCGCATTCCAGGCCGGCGTGGAGCACGACGACACGCGGCGGCGCGCCTGTTGTTTCGGCGTGGACCGCCTGAAAGCGGGCCAGCAGGCCACTATCGGCATCGGGCGCCCAGCCCGGATAGCCATGCGCCACGCCGGGCGAAAACCCGTGCGCGGCCAAGTGCCGGGCGATCGACTCAGCCAGCCGGTCGCGCTCGGTATCGACCAGCGAGCGGACCATGAGCTGGGCGGTGAGCTGGCCGTCGCTTAGTTGAACAACCCCGATATTGTTCGAGGTCTCGACCGTGCCGGGTGCTTGGTCGCTCATCGCGGCGACGCCGTAGGGCAGGCCTGCGAGCATGTCGATTACGGTCTTGGAGGCTGTGGCCGTCAGGGCCGAGGTCGCGGTCGTTGTGTCCGTATCGATCCGGATCGACAGGTTTTGATCCTCGGTCACGAGCGTATCGTCCAGCGAGGCACGAAAACGCGCGATCATGTCGGTAACGGCTTCGATATCGCCGCCCGGCACTGCGATCGTGGCGCGGGTGTGGCGTGTGATCGCGTTGTCCATACGGCCGCCGTCGAGGACGACCAGATGCGGCGCGTGGGGGCTGAGAGAGGCCAACAGACGCGCCATCAGCACGTTGGCACTGGTGCGCCCGGTATGGATATCCATACCGGAGTGGCCGCCGGCCAGCCCGCTGATCTCAATGGCCAGCAGCCTGTGCCCGTCAGGCAGGGCGGCTGTGTCACAGCGCTCATCCAGGCTGACGTTGGCGCCGCCGGCACAGCCGATACAGATATCGCCGGCCTCCTCGGTATCCAGATTCAGCAGATAATCGGCGCTAAGCCAGTCGGGCGCCAGACGCGCCGCGCCGACCAGCGAAACTTCTTCGGCGACCGTTAATAACACCTCGAGCGGCCCGTGCTCGATCGTCTCGTCCTCGAGTATGGCCAGGGCCGCGGCCACGCCGATCCCGTTGTCCGCACCCAGTGTGGTGTCTGTGGCCATCAGCCAGCCGTCGACGACTCTAGGCCGGATGGCATCCCGGGTGAAGTCGTGCACAACGTGGGGTTCGGCCTCGGCCACCATGTCGACATGGGCCTGGAGGGCAACGGTGGGTGCGGCCTCGTGCCCGGCCGTGGCGGGTTGGGTGATCAACAGATTGCCGGCGGCGTCCTGTGTACAGGCCAGGCCGCGTGCCTCGGCCCAATCGACGATGCGAGCCTGTATCGCGGCCTCGTGCCACGACGGGCGCGGCGTGTTGCAAAGCACATCGAAATGACGCCACAGCGGGGCGGGCGTGAGTGTTTCAAGTGCGGTATTCATCGATCGATCTCTTGCATGAGTCTTCGGCCAGCATAAGAGGGCATGAGGGCTTGACCAAGCGCTAAGCGCCGACCAGCTCGGCGTGCAGCCAATCGATCACGCGCTGCTTGTTGGTGTCGATCGCCTCGGGGGCGGCGCTGTAGACCGATAAGCCCCGGGGCAGATTCATGGCCGCGGCCAGCGGGCGGACCAGTTGCCCGGTATCGATGAGATGTTCCAGCCCGCGTTGCCAGCCCAGGGCGATACCCTGGCCCATCAGCGCGGACTGGATCACCACCGGGTAGTTGTCGAACGTGGCCCCGCGTGGCGTGGCCACGCGCGCGCCGACGCCGGCCAGCCAGTCGTTCCAGGACAGCCAGCCGTCTTTCGGGTCGTCGCGGCAGTGCAGGATATCGTAATCCGCCAGGTCGGCCGGGGTCAGGCTGTATTGACCGGCAATCGCCGGGCTACAGACCGGGAACACGGCATCAGGCACGGAATAGATCGGCGTGAGCGCGCCGGCCGGGCGCGTGCCGCATTGCAGGGCGAGATCAAAGGCGGTCTCAGCGTGGCTCAGGGGCTGGGTCGAGGCATTGACCCGCAGGCGCAGATCCGGATGACTGGCATGAAAAGCCGGTAGACGCGGAATGAGCCAGTACATGGCCACATAAAGCTCGGCCAGAAGCACGATATCGTCATCATCGCGGCGAGACCGCAGCGTTTCGGCGCTACTGGCCATGGTTTCCAGGCCGCTGGCCACGGCGCGTGCCAGCTCCTCACCGGCTGCGGTGAGCACGACGGCGCGATGCCGCCGCTCGAACAGGGCCAGCCCCAGGTCATCTTCAAGCGCGCGGATCTGGCGGCTTACCGCGGCCTGGGTCATCGACAGCTCGGCGGCGGCCTGTGTGAAGCTCTCCAGGCGGGCGGCGGCTTCAAAAGGCAGAAGCGTGGCCAGTGGCGGCAGGCTGCGGCGTAGGCGATTCATGCATTTGATATTACCTGAAGTAATGCCAGCGAATCGAAATATCGTGTGACGGGGGCATGAGTCGGGCTCAGGATTAGCCGCACTCATCCCGCCACCGCCCGCCCTATGCAACAGGTCCTAATGCGTTCGACCCTGCAGAACCAGTCGTTTGGCGGCCTGGCTTATATCGTGCTGGCGGCCGTGGTGCTGGCGCTGGGTGACGGCCTGGTCAAGCTGCTTTCGGAGCAGATCAGTGTGTGGCAGCTCGTCGTACTGCGGGGGCTGGTGGCGGTGCCGTTGCTGGGCGTGTTCATGTGGCGCTTTGCGCGCCACGGTCTGCGCGCCACGCATCGGTTCTGGGTGGGGGTGCGCAGCCTGCTGCTGGTTGCGATGTGGATTCTGGTCTATCTGGCCCTGGCCGGCCTGGCGTTGCCGACGGTATCGGCCGCGCTTTATACCGCGCCGCTCATCATCACGCTGCTGTGTGCGCTCGAGCCCGGCCGGCGGCTGGCGCTGGGCGAAATCGGGGCCGTCATTCTCGGCTTCATCGGGGTTTTGGTATTGCTGCGCCCGGGCACCAGCGCGTTTTCACCGATGCTGTGGTTGCCGCTGGCCGGGGCCGTACTCTATGCGCTGGCCGCGCTGATCACGGCCACGAAATGTCGGGATGAATCGCCGCTCGTGATGTCGATGGGTGTACAGATCGCGTTTTTGGGCGTCGGCCTGATCGCGCTCGGCGTTTTTGCGGTTGTCGACATGCCGACGAGCTGGCAACAGGCCGCCCCGTTCGTGGCCCGTGGCTGGCCGGCGTTTGCAGGCATGGATCTGTCGGTGCTCGCCGGCTTGATCGTGGCGCTGGCGGTGATTGCTGTTTTGGCCAGTGCCGCCATGGGCCGGGCTTATCAGATGGCGCCGGCCCCGCTGGTCGCTGCCGGTGACTACAGCTATCTGGTGTTTTCCACGCTCTGGGGGTTTCTGCTGTTCGGCCATTTGCCGGATCAGTGGGGTGTGGTCGGTATGGCGTTGATCGCGATGGCCGGGCTGTATGCGACCCGCGGCGGCGGAAACGATCATGGCAACGGCGACCGGGCCTCGGGCCGACATCGCCTCGGGCAAGACAGCCGATCGCGCCGTGCACGACCGCGGCTTCTGCGTCGTGAGCGGTTGCCCAACGCCCCGGCGTAGGGCGTGCCGTCACAAGATAAGCCGGCCCCTTTGGGGTTGCTCGCGCCGGACGCGCCATGACGCGTTACGGACCTTGACCGTGGCGGGCCACGCTCGGCGGCCCGCGCCTTGCCTGACACGCCCGGCGCGGGCAATGCGACGGCATATCCTATGACGGCACGCCCTAGGCCGTGGCAGACAACAAGCACGCATAAAAAAGCCGGCGCCTCAGCGCCGGCTCTCCAATCTCTTGCCGGTCGGCTAGCTCAGCTTGTCGCGAGCCTTGTCTTTCGTTTCGCCGACCTTGTTCTGGACCTTGCCCTTGTTCTTCTGGGCCTTGCCCTCGGCTTCCTGTTCTTCGTCGCCGGTCAGCTTGCCAACCTGCTCTTTAACAGTGCCCTTGATCTTATCGAGCGTGCCTTCTTTACGATCGTCGTCAACCATGAGAACTCTCCGGTTCTGTGCGGCCGGACAATCGATGACCGGCCGGATACGAAATTAAGCGTATCGATGTAACGGTGATTGAAACCGATGGATCGACATCGACCCATGACTGGACATTAGACCTTTTTTTTAGCGTTGGCGATACGTAGCGCTATCGGCACGTTCAGCAGGCATTTAGCTAGCGGTTAACCAGCATTTCTTATTTTTGGGCGCTTTCGATGAAACTGTTCAGCCAATCCCGGCCCGGCGCGCCAACCTTGGATTGCCATTTGCCTTGTGCGTCCTTGTAAACCAGCGTGGGGGTACCGCTGCCGCCGGCGGCCGCCATCTGCTTGGCGTGCGCGTCCAGCACGTTCTGGATATCGGCGTCGATGTCCTCGATTGGCTTGATACCGCCGCTCTCGCTGGCCTCGTCGAAGCCGGCCTCGTTCTTGGCGAATGCCTTGGCCGGGTCGTCGGCGGTGAGAATAGCCGCAGCCCGCCCGGCACTCGTGTCTTTCAAGAAACCGACCATGGCCCATTGCAGCTGTAGCTTGTTGTTTTTGACCAGCGGGGCGGCCTGATCAGAGAACTTGTGGCAATAGATACAGTTCGGATCGGCGAAGACATAGATCTTCGGCGCCTTGTCCGGGCCCTGCTGTACCAGATGGCCCGTTGCTTCAAGCTGTTGGGCGATCTTGGCGAGATCGGGCTTGGGCACGTATTTTTCGGTGTAGGCCGCCGACAGGTTCTTGCCGTCCGGTGAGACGATACGCCCGACGATCAGATAGCCGTTCTCGCTGTAGACGATCTGATGCTGGCCGGACTGAGACAACACGTAGCCGGTCAGGCCCGGAACGTCAGTCTTGAACGAGCGCACGACCTCGAGCTGGCCGGATTTGACCGACTGCTGGAGCGCTTTGGGTAAATCGGCTACGGCGGGTTTGTCGGTACTCGATGCGTTATCGGCGGCCAGCGCGCCAGCGCTCGGGCCGGCCAGCAGCGCGAACGTGACGAGACAGGTGCCTAGCAGGCCATACCCGCGGCGAGCGATTGAAATGGGTTGGGACATCATCGATCTCTCCGAGACGAAAATCTTGAAACACCGTAAATCTAGCATTAACGCCCGTTCGCCCATCTGAATCATCGATCAGGGATCCGGCGCGTCATCCGCCAACGGCGCCAGCGGCAGCGCACTGCGGCTACTGCGGGCCAGATCGCCGCCGCCGAGCGTCTTGTACAGCGTGACCAGATTGATCTCGCGCGCCAGGCGTCGCTGGATCGCGTTCTGTTGAGAGGTATAGAGCGTGCGCTGCTCGATCAGCGTATCCAGATAGCTGTCGGTTCCGGCGCGATAACGTGCCTGTGATAGCCGATACGAGCGCTGATTGGCGGCCACAAGCGCGGTTTGAGAGGTGATCTGGTCATCGATCGTGGCCCGCAGGGCCAGGGCATCGGCCACTTCACGAAACGCGGTTCGCAGGGTTTGCTCGTAGGTCTGGGTATCGATCTCGCGCTGGATACGTGCCAGCGCCAGCTGGGCGGCTCGAGAGCCGCCGTCGAAGATCGGGACATCGATTTGTGGGGTTACGCTCCAGGAGCGATTGTTGTCGGCAAACAGCCCGGTCAGCCCGCGGGTGGCCCACCCGGTGGCCGCGGTCAGGCTGATACGCGGGAAAAACGCGGCCCGGGCCGCGCCGATCGAGGCATAGTCGCCGGCCAGGCGGTATTCGGCGGCGATGACGTCGGGCCGGTCGAGCAACACTTCGGAGGGCACGCCGGCTGGCAAACGTTCGATAACAGCCTGTTCAGGCAAACGTGCCTCGGGCAGCAGCCCGGGCGCCAGCGTGGTGCCGGCGACCAGATTGAGCGCGTTTTCATCCTGGGCCACCTGGGCGACGAGCGAGGCGATATCCACGCGTACGGCTTCGACCGCCGAGCGCGCGTTGGCCACGTCCGAGCCCGAGGCGATGCCGTAATCATGGCGCGCGTTGACCAGGCGCAGGCTGGCCAGGCGATTGGTCAGCGTGTTGCGGGCAAGTGCGAGCAGTGCCTTGTCGGCCGCCAGGGTAAGCCAGTTGGCCGCCACCTCGCCGATCAGGCTGATCTGGGCCGTACGGCGATCGGCCGTGGTCGCCAGCAGGCTTTGAACGGCGGCCGCACGCTGATTGCGAAGACGCCCGAATATATCTAGCTCGTAGCTGGAAAACCCGATTTCAGTCGACAGCGACTCGGAGATCGCGCTCTGGTTGGCCAGGTTGCCGCTGGCGGTGTCGTCGCCGCCGGCGGTACGCCCGGAACGCGAGAAGGTGGCACTCGTGCTGGACGAAATCGAGGGAAACAGATCGGCGTTGATATCAGCGACCTGGGCGCGGGCGGCCGCGATATTGAGCGTGGCCACGGCCAGATCACGATTGTGCGATAGCGCGGTCGAGACCACCTCGCGCAGACGATCATCGATGAAGAAATCGCGCCAGCCCAGCATCGAGACATCGGCCCCCGGCTTGGCCGGCGGTGTCCCGTAGATATCCACCCCGGGCCAGACCCCCGGAATGACCGGCGCCGGTGATTCGTACTCCGGCGCCAGATTCACGCAGCCCGCCAGCGTGACCATGAGCGCGGCCGTGACAAACCCCAGGGCGAGCGTGCAGCTTGAACATCGGTGCCTCATGCCAGACGCTTCCAGCCGGCGCGACAGATCACGAAGAACACCGGCACGAATACCAGCGCCAGCGTGGTCGCTGCGATCATGCCGCCGAATACCCCGGTGCCTACCGAGTGTCGCGCGCCAGCGCCCGCTCCGGTGGCGATCACCAAGGGCAGCACGCCCATGCCAAAAGCCAACGAGGTCATCAGAATCGGGCGTAGCCGCAGGCCCACGGCCTCGATGGCAGCCTCGCGCAACGTTCGGCCTTCGCCCGCCAACTGGTGCGCATATTCCACGATCAGAATCGCGTTCTTGGCCGCCAGGCCAATGGTGGCAAGCAGCCCCACCTGGAAATACACATCCAGCGACAATCCGCGCAGCGCGACTGCAAGCAGCGCACCGGCCACGCCGAGTGGCACCACCAGCATCACTGCCAACGGGATCGACCAGCTTTCGTAAAGCGCGGCCAGGCAAAGAAAGACAAAACCGATCGACAGGCCGTAGAGCAGCGGCGCCTGGGCCCCGGCCTGTTGCTGCTGTAGCGAGATACCCGACCACTCGTAGCCGATGCCCTCGGGCAAGTCGGCCACCAGATCATCGACATGGCCCATGGCCGTGGTCATGGCGACACCCGGTGCCGGCTGACCGGAGATCTGATACGCCGCCAGGCCGTTATAGCGCTCAAGCTCTGGCAGACCGGTGGTCCAGTGTGTGCTGGCGAAGGCCGAGAACGGCACCATATCGCCGGCCTCGTTGCGTACATACCAACGATCCAGATCATCGGGCTGCATCCGATAGGGCGTATCGCCGGCCATGAAGATACGCTTGACCCGGCCGTCGTAGATGAAATCGTCGATATAAGAGCCGCCAAAGGCCGCCGACAGGGTATTGTTGATATCGCCGATGGCCAGCCCCAGGGATGCGGCCTTTGCGTCATCGATATCGATGGCGAACTGGGCGGCCGGGTCGGTCGTCTCACTGCGCATCTGGGACAGCGCCGGGTCGGCCCGTGCAGCGCTCAGAAACGCTTCGCGCGCCTGGGTGAGGGCATCGCGGCCCAGTCCACCCAGATCCTCGAGCTGTAGCTCGAAGCCGGCTGCATCGCCCAGATTACGCAGCACCGGCGGGTTCAGTACATAGACCTGTGCATCGCGGATCTTGGATAGCGCAGCCGTGGCTTTCGCCGCGATGGCCTCGGCGCCGGTGTTATCTCCCGTGCGCTCGTGCCAGTCCACCAGATGCACGAAGGCGCGCCCGGTGTTCTGGCCCGAGCTGCCCGCGATCGTGAAGATTGATTCGACGTTGGGCTGGGCCTGGAAATAAGCATCCACCTGTTCCATCACGTCAACCGTGCGCTGCGAGGTGGCCCCCGGCGGCAGCTGGATCGAAACCCGCAGCACGCCCTGATCCTCCGAGGGCAGGAAATTGCCGGGCAGTACCGAAAACAGCCAGACCACCAGGGCCACGATCGCGACCATAACGAGCATCACCAGCGCGCGCGCTCGAATGGCCCGGGCGCTGAGCGCCTGTACGCCACCACGCAGACGATCCAGTGCCGCGTTGAAGCTGGCCAGCAGACGGCCCGGGGCCCGTCGCTGGCCCGGTGGCTTGAGCAGCGCGGCACACAGGGCAGGTGTGAGAATGAGTGCGACGCCGATCGAGAGCACCATCGCCGCCACGACCGTGACCGAGAACTGACGATAGATCACGCCCGTGGCCCCGGGGAAAAACGCCATCGGCACGAACACGGCTGTCAGCACCAGCACGATACCCACCAGCGCGCCCTGGATCTCGCGCATGGAGGCCAGGGTGGCCGCACGCGGGGACAGATCCCGCTCGGCCATGATGCGCTCAACGTTCTCGACCACCACGATGGCGTCATCGACCAGCAGGCCGATCGCCAGTACCAGAGCAAAGAGCGTGAGCGTGTTGATCGAGTAACCAAACGCCGCCAGCACCCCGAAGGTACCCAGGATCACCACGGGCACGGCCAGGGCTGGAATCAGCGTGGCCCGCAGGTTCTGTAGAAACAAGAACATGATCGCCACGACCAGCACGATCGCGATGAGCAGGGTCTCGACCACTTCGGCGATCGATTCCTCCACGAACGGCGTGGTGTCGAAAGCGGTGTGGGCTTCCAGGCCCGGCGGGAAGAAATCTTTCAGGCCGTCCAGCCGGGCATGCACGTTTTCGGCGCTGCCCACGGCGTTGGCACCGGCAGCCAGCTCCAGGCCCAGCCCGGCCGCGCGATGGCCGTTATAGCGAGCGATTTCGGAGTATTCATCCGAGCCGATCTCCACGCGGGCCACGTCAGACAGATGCACCAGCGAGCCGTCGGCGGCGGCTTTGACCACGATGTCCTTGAACTGGCTCACCGCGGTCAGGCGGCTGCGGGCACGGATCGTGGCGTTCAACTGCTGGCCCGGGGCGGCGGGCAGGCCGCCCAGTTCACCGGCCGAGACGTTGGCGTTCTGGGCCTCGACCGCGGCGCGCACATCGGCGGGCATGAGGTTGTACTGGTTCAGCCGGTCCGGGTCGAGCCAGATCCGCAGCGCGTATTCGGCGCCGAAGTTGCGCGCCTGGCTGATGCCGCTCACCCGGGCCAGCGGGTCGGTCAGCGTGCTGGCGATATAATCGCCGATATCGGCCTCGTCCATCGAGCCATCGGTCGAGGACAGGGCGAACACCAGAAAATAGTTGCCGCCGGATTGATACGTGCGCACCCCGCGCTGCTGCACCTCGGCCGGCAGACGGGCCAGTGCGCCCTGGAGCTCGTTCTGAACCTGGACCTGGGCGATATCGGGATCGGTGCCCGAGGTGAAGGTCAGGCGTACACGGGCATCACCCGAGGAATCCGAGCTGGACTGGATATACAGCAGGTTGTCGATGCCGGTCATCGACTGCTCGATGATCTGGGTCACCGAGTTCTGGGTGGTCTGGGCGTTGGCCCCGATATAGGTCGCCGAGACCGTGATCGTGGGTGGGGCGATCTCGGGGTATTGCTCGAGCGGCAGGGTGAAGATCGACAACAGCCCGGCCAGGCTGATCACGATCGCGATCACCAGGGCAAAAATCGGCCGGGCGATGAAAAACGCTGACATCAGTCCGCCGATGCCGGGTTTGTTGTCTGAGCGATCAGCCGCCCGTCCTGCATGGTCAACCGGGTCACCGCGACCGCGTCACCGGGTTTTACCTTGCCCATGCCCTGCACGATCAACCGATCGCCGGCGGCCAGACCGTCACGCACGCGCCAGCGATTATCCTCGGTGGCCCCGGCCAGGGTGACCTGGCGCTCGGCCACATGGTCGGTTTCGTCGACCACAAGAGCGGTGGGCTTGCCGGCGCTGCTGCGATCGATGCCCTGCTGGGGCACGAGCAGGGCCCGCGTATCGATGCCCTGAACAAGCGAGGCCTGGACATACATGCCCGGCAATAGATCATGCGCCGGATTGGCCACGATGGCCCGCAGCATCACCGAGCCGGTATCGGCATCGACCTGCACACTGGTGAACTGCAGCCGGCCGTCGAGTACCAGATCCGCGCCCTCGGGCGAGACCTTGACCGGGGCGGCCTGATCATCGTCGGTGGCCAGCGCGCCCGAGGCCACGGCCTGTTTCAGGCGTAGATACTGGGCCGCCGACTGCTGGATATCCACGAAGATCGGGTCCAGCTGGGTGATGGTCGTCAGCGGGTCGGTCTGGTTCGTGGTGACCAGCGCGCCCGGCGTGACCCGCGAGGCGCCGATCTGACCGTCGATGGGCGCACGGAGCCGTGTGAAATCCAGATTGATACGTGCCGTCTTGACCGCTGCGTTTGCGGTCGCGATATCGGCCTTGTCCTGGGCCAGGGTGGCCTGGGCGTTGTCGCGCTCCTGCTTGCTGATGGCATCGATCGCGGCCAGCTCGGTATAGCGCTGGGCCAGCGGTTCGTCGGACTGCAGCCGTGCACGAGCCTGGGCCAGCTCGGCCTGGGCCTGATCCAGCGCGGCCTCATAGCGCGAGGACTCGATCTCATAGAGCACGTCACCGGCGGCCACGCTCGCCCCCTCGGTGAAGCGTCGTTTCTCCACGATGCCCTGAATCTGAGGGCGCACCTCGGCCTGGGTCTTGGCGCGCGTGCGCCCGGGCAGGCTCTGGCGCACGGTATAGCGCGATGCCTTGACCGTGATCACGCCCACCTCGGCCGGGCGCTCCGGGCCGGTCTGTGTTGCCGGCGAATCACAGCCGGCCAGGCACAGGCCGAGTACGCCCGCCACGCCGATCAGCAAGGCGCGTTTGATTGAAACCATAGGAATGATCATTACACAGGCAAGTCTACCCGAGGCGCGCCGGGGGCCGGCATACGCGCCGTGCGCGATTGCCAAGCGGGGACGCGGGCGACTGCGGTAAGATCGAGGTCTGTAATTGCCTGCCAATCTCGCGATGAACGATTCCCGTGACGGCTCGGATCAGCCCGGGTCTGCCCATACGACCGTAGATTTCGGATACGAACAAGTCGATCGCGCGGCCAAGCAGGGCCGCGTGGGTCAGGTCTTTGATTCCGTGGCCGACAACTACGACGTCATGAACGATCTGATGTCCATGGGCGTACATCGGCTGTGGAAGCGTTTCACCATCAGCCTGGCCGCCCTGCGCGCGGGCGACAGGGTGCTGGATCTGGCCAGCGGCACGGGGGATCTGGCCGCCGGTTTTGCCAAGAAGGTGGGCCCCACGGGCCGCGTTCTGATGTCAGACATCAACGCCGCCATGCTGGCCAATGGGCGTAATCGCATGATCGATCGGGGCATTGTCTCCAATATCGATTATTGCCTGGCCAACGCCGAAAAGCTGCCCTTCGCTGATGATTCGTTCGATGCCGTGACTATCGCCTTTGGCCTGCGCAACGTCACCGACAAGGATGCGGCCCTGGCCGAAATGGCGCGCGTGACGCGCCCCGGCGGCCGCACGATCGTGCTCGAGTTCTCCAAGCCGGCGGTGCCGGGGCTGGGCCCGATCTATGATCGTTATTCGTTCTCGGTGCTGCCGTGGCTGGGTAAGAACGTGGCCCGCGACGAAGACAGCTATCGCTATCTGGCCGAGTCGATTCGGATGCATCCCGACCAGGAAACGCTCAAGGACATGATGACCAACGCCGGCTTCGTGCGCTGTGGCTATCACAACCTGACCGGCGGCATCGTGGCCGTGCACCGCGGGTACGCACCGTGAGTGCGGGCCAGACACACGAGCGCCAGCATTTCGCCAGCCTGCCCGGCCCGGCCCGCGGGGCCGCCGAGATCGCGCTGAACCAGTACCTGGGTGCCGATGAAGCCGCGCTGGCGCGGGCCGCGGCGTTGGCCGGCCGCTCGTTGTCGATCGGCCTGACCGATCTGGGCCTGGCCGTGACCTTCGTGGCCGAGGCCCACGGGATACAGATTGTGGGCGCGCCGACCGGCGAGCCCGATGTCTATCTGGCCGGGCGCTCGGCTGATTTCGCGCGTGTGTTCTTCGCGGCCGGCTCGCAGTCGCTCATGGGCGCGGGCCTGCGGATCGAGGGCGATATCGGTATCGCCCAACAGTTCGCTGATCTGTTCGCTCGGGTGGATTTCAATATCGGCGATCTGCTGGATGCGCGTTTTGGCCCCGTGGCTGGGCATCTGCTCGAGCGCGGGTTCAATACCGCGTCTGGCCTGTTCGCTCGGTTTCGTGCCGAGTTCCCGAGCCAGGCGGCGGAATATCTGCGCGAAGAAACCCGCGACGTGGTGGGTGCGTATGAGCATGAGCGCCTGGCCGACGAGGTGGTCTCGTTGCGTGACGACATCGAGCGTGCCGCGGCCCGACTCAAGCGCGTAGAAAGGAATCGTTGATGGCCTTTAAATCGGTGGATCGCACCCGTCGTCTGTTTGAAATACTGGCCACCGTGCGCCGCTACGGCCTGGGCGAGCTGGCCGGTGATGCCGCCCCCCGTTGGCTGGTGGGGGCCAAGAAAGATCACGATGCCCCGGTCGCCGAGCGCCTGCGTCTGGCCCTGGAAGAGCTGGGGCCGGTGTTCATCAAGTTCGGGCAGATGCTCTCCACCCGGCGCGATCTGTTGCCGCCGGGCATGGCCGAAGAACTCTCGCGGCTGCAGGACGATGTGCCGCCTTTCAAGGGCGCCAAGGCCCGCGAACTGATCGAGGCGGCCTATGGCCATTCACTCGATAAGTTCTTCGCCGAATTCGACGAAGAGCCGATGGCCGCGGCCTCGATCGCCCAGGTGCATGCCGCGCGTCTGCACCCCCAGGGGGACGAGAAGGGTGAACAGACCCAAGGTGCTACGGTCGTGGTCAAGGTCTTGCGCCCGGATGTCCACGAACGCGTGGTGCGCGATGTGGCCGTCATGTACTGGCTGGCCGGGCTGGCGGCGCGTTTTCATCCCGAGGCCGAGCGGCTGCGCCCGGTCGAGATCGTGGCCGAGTATGACCGCATCATCTCCGACGAGCTGGATCTGCTGCGTGAAGGCGCCAATGCCAGCCAACTGGGGCGGAACTGGGCCGGCTCGGATCTGATCGTCCACCCGACGATCTATTTCGACTACAGCACCGAAAACGTGCTGGTCATGGAGCACATGCACGGCACGCCCATCGACGACGTCGAGACGCTGGTCGCGGCGGGGGCCGACTTCAAGGCGCTGGCCGAGCGCGGCGTGGAGATCTTTTTCAAGCAGGTCTTTCGCGACAATTTCTTCCACGCCGACATGCATCCGGGCAATATCCAGGTCCAGCTCGATAACCCACAACGCCCGCGCTATATCGGCCTGGATTTCGGCATCGTGGGCTCGCTCACACCGCAGGATCAGCGTTATCTGGCCGAGAATTTCCTGGCGTTCTTCAACCAGAACTATCGCCGGATCGCCGAGCTGCACGTGGAATCCGGCTGGATGCCGGCCGATACCTCGATCGAGGATTTCGAAGGCGCGATCCGTACCGTCTCCGAGCCGATCATGAACAAGCCGCTGGCCGAGATATCCTTCGGGCTGTTCCTGTTGCGGCTGTTCAAGATCGCGCGTCGATACAACTACCAGGTCCAGCCACAGCTGGTGCTGCTCCAGAAGACCGTGCTCAACGTGGAAGGCCTGGGGCGGGATCTCTACCCGCAGCTGGATCTATGGGCCACGGCCAAGCCGATCCTCGAAGGCTGGATGCGCAACCGCGCCGACCCGAGACGGGCCGCCGAGCGCATGCGTAACCAGTTGCCCGAGATCATGGATGCGCTGCCCACGCTTGCCCCCAAGCTCATGGCTTATGCCCGCGACGGCGAAACACCCGGCAGCCGTCGCCTGACCCAGTCGTTGACGGATATCAAGCACGAGCTGACCTCGGCCCGCCGTGCCATGCGCTGGACGCTGGTCGGCACCGGGCTGGTGGTGGCATCGGCCCTGGTTTTTGTCTATCCGCCGATGCCGCACTGGGTATCGATTGTCGGCGGCGTGGCCGGGCTGGCGGCCTGGATACGCGCCTGGCGCGGCTCGGCCCGGCAGTGATCGGCCCGGCGTGAACCGGGGGCAAAACCTGTCAATCCGTGCGGCGCGGCCGTCGCCGCGGGTCACGATTCCGCGGGTCGTGGCCGGGCTGGCGCCGGGGCCGATCGATGCCCGGCGCGCGCTCACGGTAATCGATGCGGCCAGTGCCGAGACCGCGTATGACCTGCATCGTCAGGCCATGGCACCCAGCGCGCCCGGGCCCTGGGACGAGACCGAGCGCCGGGCCGATTTCAACCAGCTGCTGGCCCGCGTGCCGAGTTTCCTGATCGAGATCGACGGCGCGATCGCCGGGTATCTGCAGGTCCTGCCACGCCGCGAGGTGTTGCACGTGGTCAATATCGGGCTATCGGCAACGTGTCGTAACCGAGGCCACGGCACGGCCCTCATGCGCTGGCTACAGACACAGGCCCGATCGCGCGACTGTGGGCTGCACTTGAAGACCTATCGCGGCAATCGCGCGGCGTTGGTGTTCTATCAACGCTGCGGCTTCATCGAAAGCCACCGGGACGCACGTCACCGGTGGCTCGATTGGTGGCCCTAGCCCCTAGTCCTGGCCCTAGCCCTGGCCCGAGCGCACGTCGCCCCAGCGGCGTGCGTCCTTCCGGGGCGCGTCGGCCGCGGGCGTCTCGGTTTCGTTGTTGCCCTCGTCGGCGGGGCGCAAGGTATAGAGCCCGCGCAGCAGCGTAAGCGCTTCGTAGAGGCCATAGTCTTTTTCGGCCAGGCTCTGCTCGTCATCAGCCTTGGCCTCGGCCTCGGACTCAGAATCAGACTTGGATGATGCCGCCGACGGCTTGGCTGGCTTGTTGCCGGGCGAGGTCTCACCGGCGGCTTGGTCGCCTGCCGGATCGGTCGTGTCGTCGTCGCTGCCTTGTTCGGTGTCCGGGGCCAGGGTGGTGGCTGCCGGCGTCGTCGTGTCGCCGGCGGCGCCGGTATTGGTCAGCGCGCCGGGCAGGTCGGCCTCGCTGTAGCCAAAGCCGGCCGTGCGGTCGGCGGGCGTGATCTTGACCGAGGCCAGGGCGATATCCGGGGTGATGCCCTCGGCCTGGATCGAACGCCCGCTGGGGGTGTAGTAGCGTGCGGTGGTGAGTTTCAGCGCCGAGCCGTCGTTCAATGGCAACACGGTCTGCACCGAGCCCTTGCCGAAGGTGTCCCGGCCCATGACCACGGCCCGGCGGTCATCCTGCAACGCGCCGGCCACGATCTCGGCGGCCGAGGCGGTGCCTTCGTTGACCAGCACCACAATGGGGGCAGCGCTCAGCGCATCACCCGGCGTGGCCTTGAAGACGTGCTCGGCCTCGGCGGCGCGCCCGCGGATGGTCACGATCGTGCCGTCCTCCAGAAACAGATCGGAGACGTCGACCGCGGCGGTCAGAATGCCGCCGGGGTTGCTGCGCAGATCCAGCACGACACCGCGCAGGGTGTTGTCCGTGTCCTGTTTGAGCTGGTCGAGGGCTTTTTCGAGATTGTCGCCGGTGTCCTCGGCGAACTGGGTGATGCGCAGATAGCCGTAGTGATCGCCCAGCACGCGCGAGTTCACGCTGGCGACCTCGATATCGGCCCGTTCGAGCTCCAGCGTCATCGGTTTGTCCTGGCCATCGCGCAGGATGGTGAGCGAGATCTTGCTGCCGGCATCGCCGCGCATGGCCTTGATGGCCTCGGGCATGGTCAGGCCCTTGACCGGCTGACCATCGATTTCGACGATCATGTCGCCCGGCTGGATGCCCGCCTTGGCGGCCGGCGTGTCATCGATCGGCGAGACCACCTGCAGATAGCCCGACTCCATCTGGACCTTGAGCCCCAGGCCGCCGAACTGGCCGGAGGTGGCGTCCTTGAGTGCTTCGTATTCCTCGGGGTCGAGATAGGCCGAGTGTGGGTCCAGGCGCGAGACCATGCCGTGGATGGCGTTGTCCAGCAGGGTTTCGTCATCCACGGGCTCGACGTAGCCGGCCTCGATCTGGTTGAGCAGCGCGGTGAACTTGCGCAGCGTCTTCAGCGGGAGGGTCGGTGCGCTCGTCTTGTCGGTCTCGTCGGCGGCGGCCGTGTCGTTGGCGGCGTCGTCGGCCGGCCCGGGCGCCTGCTGGGGTTTTGTATCAGCGGGTGGGTCGGTGGCCGTGTCCTCGGCCGGCTGGGCTTGGGCCACGGCGGGCAGGCCAGACAACAGGCAGGCGATGAACAGCCCGAGCGATGCGCTTTGGCGGATGGTCATGTCATTGATCTCGAGTCGGGCCGCACAGGCACAAAATGCCGGTCGGCGATCGTCTTGAATGCGGTCGAAGATAGCATCAACCGGCCAGCCAGCGCCGCGGGTTGACCGGCGTTTCACCGCGCCGGATTTCAAAATAGATGCCGCTGGTGTCATGGCCGCCGCTATGGCCGGCGGTGGCGATCGGCTGGCCGGCCTGGACCGCGTCACCGACGTCGACATAGCTGGCCGCCGCATGGCCATAGAGCGAGTAGTAGTGCGCCCCGTGGTCGACGATCACGATCAGCCCGTAGCCTTTCATGTAGCCGACATAAACCACGCGCCCGCTGGCCACGGCCGAGACCGGGGTGCCCTGACGGGCCGCGAACCACTGGCCCTGCCAGCGCAGCGGGCCGCCGTTCTTGGTCTGGCCGAAAGCCGCCAGCGTGCGTCCGTCGACGGGGGGATGCATACGCCCCTTGAGCGAGGCGAAGCTCGCCCCGCGCGGGGTTTCGGGCAGGTCGGCCAGCTGGGTCTGTACCGATTGCAACAGCCGCTCGAGATCCTTGGCCTGATCGCGCATGTCGGATAACGAGCTGCGTTTCTCTGACAGCGAGCGATCAAGTGCGGCCAGGGTCTGTTTCTGTGCGGCCTGGCTTTCTTTCAGCCGGGCCAGGGTGGCCGCGCGGGTGCTGCGCTGATCGGCCAGTTCGCTCTGCTCGGCCTCCAGCGATTGTTGGCGCGCGGCCAGACGGGCCAGGATCTGCTTGAGGTCGTTGACCTGCTCGCCCTGGGCATCGGCGAAGTAACGATAGTATTCCAGCATCCGGCCCAGCCGCTCGGGCGACTCGCCCGATAACAGCAGCCGCATACGGCTGATACGCCCGGTTTCATAAGCCGCGCGCACCTGGGCCCGAAGCGCGGCCAGCTCGTCGGTCAGGCGCGCGCGTTCGGCATCACGCTGCGCGGTGAGTTTGTCGATCCGTGTTTTCTGGGTGGCGATATGCGAATCCAGCGTGTCCAGGCGTTTGCGCGTCGTGCTGATGCGCTGCTGGGCCTGGGCCAGGCTATCGGATAGATCGCTGCGCTGGTTCGAATCCGATGCGATCTTGTCGCGCACGGCCTCGATGCGATTGCGCAGGGTCGAGAGCTCTTTTCGGGCCGTGGCCCCCTCGTCGGCCGCCAGCGCAGGCTGGGCCGTCGCGCAGGCAACCGCCACGAGCAGGCAGGTCGTATAGGTGGCGATCGATCGCATGCCCGCGATTGTATGACAGCTTGCGTGGGCCGCGGCATGTACAAGGCAGGCGATCGAGTCTCGCGGGTATGCAATAATCGCGCACCGCGTATCGCCCGGCCTTGGGTCGGGGCGATTCTCGGGTCGTTTCAATTGCCGTGCCGGGCCGTTTTCTATGGATCAGCTGTTCGAATTCATCGCCGCTCACCCGCTGCTCTGGGCAGCCCTGGCGGTGATCGTAATCGTCTTCATCGCCAACGAGGTCTGGCGCGGGGCCACCGGGCGCGGCCCGATCGCCCCCGACGAGGCGATCCGTCTGATGAACAGCGAAGACGCGGTCGTGGTTGATACCCGGTCCAAGGCCGACTACAAGAAAAGCCATATCATCAACGCGCGTCACGTGCCGCTGTCGGGCATCGAGTCGCGCGCGGGCGAGATCACGAAAGATACAGGCAAGCCGGTCGTGGTCTACGATGCAGCCGGGACCCAGGCGCCCAGTGCCGTGACCAAACTCAAGGCGAAGGGCTATGAGCGGGTCTATGCCCTGAAGGGCGGGTTCAACGGCTGGCAGGCCGATGGCCGGCCGGTCACGCGCAAGTAATTTTTCAAGGAGCAATCATGGCCGAAGAGGGCAACGCCGAGCAGCCGCAGAAACAGGTCGGCCTGCAGAAAATCTATGTTCGCGACGCCTCGATCGAGGTGCCGGATGGCCCACGTGTGTTCACCGTGGCCTATAACCCGGAAGTGAACGTGGATCTGAACACCCAGATCCAGAATCTCTCGGAAGAGACCCATCAGGTCTGTCTGACGGTCACCGTCACCGCCAAGCAGGACGAGCGCACGGCCTATATCGTGGAAGTCCAGCAGGCCGGCGTGTTCCAGCTCGACGGCTTCGAGGAGGCCGAGCGCGACCAGATCCTGGGCGCTTATTGCCCGTCGGTGCTGTTTCCCTATATCCGTGAGGCTGTGGGAGACATGGTTCAGCGCGCCGGGTTCCCGCATTTTCTGTTGCAGCCGGTCAACTTCGACCTGCTGTATGCCCAGCATCGCGCCAACGAGGGCCAGGGCCCCAGCGATGCGAGTGCGGCCACGCACTGATCCACGATGACGGCCCCGCTACAGCGTTTCGCGGTTCTGGGCGCGGGCTCGTGGGGCACCGCGCTGGCCGTGCAGCTGGCCCGTCGTGGCCACACGGTTGCGCTCTGGGCTCGTGATAGCCAGGCAATCGCCGCCCATGAGGCCGCGCGCTGCAACACGCGCTATCTGGCCGATACACCCTGGCCGGATACGTTGAGCGGCGAACCGGATCTGGCACGTGCCGTGGCCGGTGCCGACGACGTGCTTGTGGTCGTGCCCAGCCATGCGCTGGCGGATTGTCTGGCCGCGCTGGCGCCGCACCTGACGCCCGATCAGCGTGTGCTGTGGGCCACAAAAGGCCTGGAGCCCGACACAGCGCGCCTGCCGCACGAAGTCGCGCGTGCCGTATTGGGCGATACGCGGGCCATGGGCGTGCTGTCCGGGCCCAGTTTCTCGGGCGAGGTCGGGCACGGGCTGCCCACGGCGGTGACCATCGCCTCGGAAAACGATGCGTTTGCCAATGACATGGCCGCGGCGTTTCACGACGGCATGTTCCGGGTCTACACCGCGCGCGATGTGATCGGCGTGGGTGTGGGCGGCGCGGTCAAGAACGTGCTGGCGATCGCGGTGGGCATCTCCGATGGCCTGGGCTACGGGGCCAATGCCCGGGCGCTTCTGATCACCCGGGGCTTGACCGAGATGATGCGCCTGGGCGCGGCACTGGGCGGGGCGCGTGAAACCTTCACCGGCATGGCCGGTCTGGGGGATCTGCTTTTGACCTGTACCGACGACCAGTCGCGCAATCGACGCATGGGGCTGGCACTGGCCACCGGGCAGAGCGTGGACGCAGCCGCCCGCGAAATCGGCCAGGTGGTCGAGGGGGTGCGCGTGGCCCGCGAAGTGCATCGCATGGCTATCGCCCACGGCATCGATATGCCGATCGCCGCCCAGGCCTATGCCGTACTCCATGAAGACATGGCCGCCACCACGGCGGTACGCCGTCTGACCGACCGCCCGTATCGCGCCGAGGCCGAATAAGCGGGTGCCACGCATCGTGTAAACTTCCGAGCCGGTCGTAGACAGCAACGGGTCTGCGAGCGGCCGGTCTGTCTGCCCGGCCCCGGGGATGTTTTCAGGGCCGTTTCAAAGAATACTAAGACGCTTATGGCGAACTGGGTCACTTTCGGACGTTTTGTCCTGTTGTTCGTGCTGCTGGCGATCATCTATTCGAATGATCCGGCCTGGCAGCTGATCAACGCGCCGCTGACCGTGTTCATCATCGCGCTCGACGGCGTTGATGGTTGGGTGGCACGGCGCTTTGGCGAGGAAAGCCTGTTTGGTGCCACGTTCGATATCGCCATCGACCGCATCGTTGAGACCGTGCTCTGGGTGGTGTTGGCGCATCTGGGCTTTATCGGGGTATGGATTCCGCTGTTGTTCATCATTCGCGGCAATCTGGTGGATGCGATTCGGAGCAAGGGCGCGGCCACCGGCACCGCGGCCTTCGACATGATGCAATCGCCCGTGGGGCGTTTTCTGGTGGCCGGGCGTTTCATGCGCGGTTTCTATGCCGTGCTCAAGGCCGTGACCTTTGCCTGGATTCTGCTCTGGCAGCCCTTCGACGTGGTCGCACCGGACTTCTGGGCCGCCAACGGCGTCTGGCTGAGCGCGATCGGCCTGGGGCTTGCCTGGGCCTCGGCGGCGATTTGTGTTGCACGCGGGTTGCCGGTCATCATCGAGTTCTGCGTTAACGCCCGACCGGGTGCCCCCCGGCCCAAGACTTGACATGCGCCTGATCATTTTCGATATCGACGGTACGCTGGTGAGCGGTGCCTCTTCAGAGGCCCGCTTTGCGCGTTTTCTATGGCAGCAGGGCGCGCTGGGGCTGCGTCAGCTCGCGGCATTCGCCTGGTTCACGCTGCGCTATCTGCCGCGTTTCGGCCGTCACGTCATGCAGAAGAACAAGGCCTATCTCTCGGGGCACAGCGAGCGCCATATCGCCGATCTGGCGACACGTTTCGTGGCCGAGGTGTTGCCCGAGGTGCTGTCGCCGGCGGTGGTCGAGCGGCTGCGGCATCATCAACAGGCCGGTGATCGTGTGGTGTTGCTTTCCGGGACGCCGCAGTTCATCGCCGATGCGCTGGCCGAGGCACTCGAGGTGCGCGAGGCGATCGGTGCCCGCTGCTGTACCGAAAACGGCGTGTTCACCGCGGCCCCACCGCGACGTCATCCCTACGGCCCGACCAAGATCGATGCCGCCGAGACGCTGGCCGCCCACGCGAAGCTACCGCTGGACGAAGCCGTGGCCTTCGGGGATTCGATCAACGATGCCTATCTGTTTCGTGTTGTCGGCGAGGCCATCGCGGTTGAGCCGGATCGTCGGCTGAGCCGTGAGGCCGTTGGCGCGGGCTGGGAAATCATCACGGGCCAGGCCTCGCCCATGGCGTGAGGGGCGCGGCTGTGGCGGGGCTCTATCTCTTTCTTATCCGCAGATGACACAGATTGCACAGATGTGGGCTCGGCGGCTTAATGGCCGGCGCGGGGATGACAGCCAGCTGAGCCGGACACGAAGGCTGGGTATTGGCGGCCTGGCCTTCTTTTGCCTCCTGCCGAGCGTTTTGCCGGGCTGGCCATCGGTCGCCATTGATCGGCCCGTCGACCGGCTTGATTCAAGGCAACAGGCGTATACGCAAACCGCAAGTAACACCTAGTCGATGCCGGCTGCGCCCGTGAATCCCAGCTGGCGCCAGGCCTCGAAGGCGATCACGGCCACGCTGTTGGACAGGTTCAGGCTGCGGTTGCCCGGCTGCATGGGCAATACGATTCGGGCACCGGCCGTCTCGCGCCGGATCGCTGGCAGGCCGCGTGTCTCACACCCGAACAGCAGGGCATCGTCGGCGCGATAGACAATATGGTCATAGCGCGTGTCGCCGTGGCGCGTGGCCGCCAGCACGCGCGAATCGCGGTGAGCCGCGCGCCAGGCATCGAAATTCGCCCATTCGTGCACGCGGGCGAACTCGTGATAATCCAGGCCCGCGCGGCGTAGCCGTCGATCGTCGAGCGCAAAGCCCAGCGGATGGATCAGATGCAGCTCGGCGCCGATATTGGCCGCCAGGCGGATGATGTTGCCCGTGTTGGGCGGGATCTCGGGTTCGTGCAGCACGATATGCATGGCGGGGCGACCGAGGCAGGCAAAGATATAGTCTAGGGGCTGTTGCCGTTTCGTACGAGTCCGCGCCAAGCGCTGTTTTGTGGCAAGACGAGGCGTAGCCCGCGCCGCGCAGTGAATCTGCGCTAGTGGGCTAGAACGCTGTATTGCCACAAAACAGCGCTTGTCCCGAAGGGTTGGGCCCAAAATCTGGCCATGCCGCTGGCTCACCTTGATCGTGGCACGCCACGATGCGACGGCTCGCGCCTTGCCTGGCCAGATTTTGGGCGCCAACGCGGCGCTCGTACGAAACGGCAACAGCCCCTAACGTCTGGCGACATCGTTCGGGCGCTCGTGCTGACAGCGCCAGCAGGCGGCGAATACGCCTTCGATCGGCTCGCCGCAGCCCGGACAGACCCAGTCGCCGGCCTTGTCCAGCGTGTCGGCCTCGAAGGCGCGGACCACCTTGCGTGCGGCCTCGGCCGTGGCCAGCGGTACCCAGACGCTCGGGTAGACGTTGGCCGGCAATTCACCCACACCGCCCCATAGATAAGCCCGGCGCACATAGGCCTCGTGGCCGTGGTCGACCAGCAGGTCTTTCACGATCTCGGCGTTGATGGGGTCGGGCGCCAGATAGACCTGGCAACAGCCGGCTTCGATGCGCATGGATACCTCGATAAAGAGCCAATTGACTTGCCTTGGCGCTTTGCTACGCTGCAAGACGTTCTCTTGCAAGACGACTGGTCATGTCCAAACCCGATAATAATAACCGCGTGCTGGCCGTGTTCGTACTCGTCGCGATGCTGCTCTGCATGCCGCTGACCGCGACAGCGCAAGACTCGGTCCGGGACGCTCCTTACACCTACAATGCACGCACGCCTTCGGCGGGTGCCATGGCTTTTGATGCGGTCATCGTGCGCCCGTTGAGCCTGGTGGCCACGGTGGGCGGCATGGGGCTGTTCATGATTTCGCTACCGTTTTCCGTGATCGGCGACAATGTCAACGAGTCCGGCGATCGTCTGGTCGGCGAACCCGGGCGTTATACCTTCACGCGTCCGCTCGGCGAATTCGAGCAGGCGTATAATAGGGACGATTAGTCAGGCCTGCATGTCGCGTGCCGGCATTGATTCCTCCCGGCACGAGAGACGGCTTCTTGGGCATCCGATTGTCTTGGCGCTTTGTGGCGCTTGTTACTGCGGTTTTGATGGGCGCTCCCGTGATCTCCCAGAGTGCGTCCGTCCAGGTCACAGACCCGGCGCGGGTGGCCACACTGCAGCAGCGCGCTGCTGACCAGCATCTGTCGCGGGACCCGGTCTGGCGGGCGCTCGTGCACTACGAGCCCAACTGGATGCGCGGCGGCGTTCACAGCGAGGTGGCTTCGCCGTGGTTTTTTCTGGCCGGTGAGGCCGGGCATACCGATCCTGCGGCCGAACTTGCGGCGAGCATTGCCGGGCTGTTTGATGCCACGCCGATCGGGCCGCGAGAGATCGCCCCGTTCTGTCTGTTCATCGCCCGGCGCAAGTTTCTGGTCGACAAGCTGGGTATCGATACGTCGGGCCTGCCGGTGAATAAATGCCAGACCTACGAGCGCTGGCGAGCCATGGTGGCCCCGCGCGAAGCCAGCCTTATCTTCCCGGCGGCGTTTCCCAACAGCCCCTCGTCAATGTTCGGGCACACACTGTTGCGTGTGGATTCCAATCGACGCAAGAACGCCACCGAGTTGTTGTCGTATGCGGTGAATTTCGCCGCCGCCGCGCCCGAGGACAAGCGCGGGCTGGGCTTCGTGTGGAACGGGCTGACCGGCGGCTATCCCGGTGTGTTTGGTCTGTTTCCCTACTATGAAAAGGTCAAGCAATACGCCTGGATCGAGAACCGTGATGTCTGGTCGTACACGCTCAAGCTGCAGGACGCCGAGCTCGATCGCATGGTCGATCATATCTGGGAGATGGATAGTGTCCGCTTCAACTACTACTTCCTGAACAAGAACTGCTCGTACCAGCTGTTGTCGTTGATCGACGTGGCCCGGCCCAGCCTGCGTCTGACCGAGCAGTACGACTGGTATGCCATTCCCTCGGATACCATCCGCTCACTGGCTGATGTGCCCGGGCTGATCGGCCCGGCCCGGTATCGGCCGTCGATGGAGGCGATCCTGCGTTCGGAAACCGCGCAGCTTTCCGATCACGAGCAGTTGCTCGCCCGCGAGATCGCGCACGGCGAACGTGCCCCGGATAATGCCGAGATGACCGCACTGGAGACGACGCGCCAGGCGGCCGTGCTGGAGGTGGCCTACGACGCGTTGCATTATCAAACCGCCAGCGAAGAAATCGAGGCGGAGATGGAAACCGCCGAAGCGAAAGCCTATGCCAACGAGATACTGGCCCGGCGGGCCGCACTCGGCGGCCGATCGCCATTTGAACCGGTCACACCGCCGGCCCGTTCGCCGGATACCGGGCATCGCTCGCTGCGGGTGAATGCGTCCACGGTCTATGCCGACGACAACACCAGTCTTGCCTTTCGGATTCGCCCGGCCTATCACGATTTGCTGGATAATCCGGGTGGCTATACCCGCGGCCAGGCCATCGATTTCGCTGATCTGGGTTTTGCCATCGACCCGGACGAGGGTGATCTCGCCATCACCGACTTCACGTTGCTCTCGATCACCTCGTTATCGCCGCGGGATGCCTGGTTTCAGCCGGTATCGTTTACCGTCGAGACGGGCGCGCGCCGGCGGCCCTCGGGGCGTGTGTTCACCGATGCCCCCGACGATCTGGGCTTTTTCTTACAGGGCGGACCGGGCCTGGCCTGGGGCCAGGGCGATCTGACTGCTTATGTGTTCGGCCAGGTATCGATCGATGCCAATCCGGGTCTGCAGCCGGGTTATGCTTTGGGTGCGGGGCCGTCCGGCGGTCTGCTGTATTACCCGATACCTGGCGTGCAGGTGCGTCTGGATACCGGTTTGATGCCTTATGCCGCAGGGGCTGACGGCCATTACGGCTGGGCACGCCTGGATGCCCAGGTGCCCCTGATCGAGGATTTCGCGCTGCGCTCGGGGATCGAGTACGAGAGCACCGAGTACAACGATGGCCTGCGTTTCAATGTCGGCCTGCAGGCTTATTTCTAGCCGTGGCGGGCGTGATCGACGACACCGGCTGGCTGGGCGGTATCCGGCACCTCCCTTCGCCCAATCACGATGCGCGCCCGGCGGACACATCGGTTGATGCGCTTGTCATTCACGGCATGACCGTGCCGCCGGGGCATTTCGGCCATGATCATGTCGCCGCTCTCTTTACCAATCGTCTGGCGCCGCGAGATCATCCGGTATTCGCCGAACTGGCCGGCCTGCGTGTCTCGGCCCATGCCGTGATCGAGCGCACGGGACGAATCACGCAGTATGTGGGCTTTGAGGCGCGGGCCTGGCATGCCGGGGTGTCGCGCTTGGCCGGGCGTGAGCGCGTCAACGATTTCGCCGTCGGCATCGAGCTGGAAGGCACGGACGACTGTGCTTACAGTCCCTGGCAATATCGCGCGCTGGTCTGGCTCATCGGCGTGCTGCAGGCGCGCTATCCGGCGATCACTGCCGAGCGTATCGTCGGCCATGCAGATATCGCCCCCGGGCGCAAGACCGACCCGGGGACGGCCTTCGACTGGGTGGCTTTGCGCAATGTTGTTGCCACGGGGTAGGGGCTGGCAGTCCCATCGCTTATCATGCGCCCTGATCATCGAGATAAGGACCAGCCCGTGAGCGAGGAATACAGCCGTTATCTGGACGTGGCCATTCGAGCGGCCAGGGCCGCCGAAGATGTTATTGCCCGGTATTACCGCACCGATATCGATGTGACCCGCAAGGCAGATGCCTCGCCGGTCACGGTGGCTGACGTCGCGTGCGAGCAGGTGATCAAGCAGATCTTGGGCGAGGCGTTCCCAGAGCACGGCTTTTACGGCGAGGAGCTCGGGCGTGAATCGATCGATGCCGATTATGTCTGGCTGATTGACCCGATCGACGGCACCAAGAGCTTCGTGCGCGGCTATCCGATGTTTTCGACCCAGATTGCGCTCATGCACCAGGGCGAGCTGGTCGTGGGGGTGTCCAACGCGCCGATGTACAACGGCGGCGAGCTGATGGCCGCGGCCAAAGGGGCGGGCGCGACGATGGACGGTCAGCCTATCGCGGTCAGCGCCGTCGAGGCGATCAGCGAGTCCAGCCTGTCGCTGGGCAATATCGGGGCGCTGGGCGCCTCACCGGCCTGGGACGATATCGGCCGGCTCGTGGGGGACGTGCACCGGATCCGTGGCTACGGCGATTTTCTGCATTATCACCTGTTGGCCGGCGGCGCGATCGACATGGTGATCGAGTCCGATCTGAATATTCTGGATATCGCCGCACTGGCGGTGATCATTCGCGAGGCCGGGGGCGATGTAACCACCTTGGACGGTCGCCCGCTGGATCTGGAATCTCGTACGCTGCTGGCGACCAACGCCCGGCTGCGCGAGCCTGTCAACGCGTATCTGACCGGTTGGGACGATACGCGCGACGGCCCGAAGGGCTAGCCGATCAGACCAGCGCCGGCGGCTCGGCGGCCCGGAACGATACGATCGACCACCCTTCGGCGCGCGCCCGCGCGGCCAGACGCTCATCCGGGTCCACGGCCACGGGCCGATCGGCCCACTCCAGCAGCGGAATATCGTTGTGGGAATCCGAGTAGAACGTTACGCCGTCGATCGCCGGGCCGGCATGCTCGGCCAGAAATGCTTTCGCGCGCTCGATCTTGCCCGCCTGAAACGACGGCACGCCGGCGATATTGCCGGTATAGCGTCCGTCGATACGCTCGGGTTCGACCGCGATCAGATGGTCGACGGCCAGTAGATCAGCGATCGGGGCCGTGACAAAGGCATTGGTGGCCGTGATGATCGCAATCAGATCGCCGCGCTGGCGGTGATAAGCCAGCACGCCGCGCGCATGAGGCGCGATATGGGGCGCGATGCGCTCTGCCACGAAACGCTCTCGCAGGCTGGCCATCGTCTCGTGGCCGTGAGTCATCAGTGGGCCCAGGGCGAAACGCTGGTATTCGTGGATATCGAGGGTGCCTTCGGCGTATTGCCCGGCGAAACGCTCGTTGGCCGCGGCATAGTCCGCAGCTTCTACCCAGCCGGTATCCACCAGGAAACGATTCCATTCGTAGTCGCTGTCGGTTGCCAGCAATGTCTGGTCGAGATCGAAAAAAGTCAGATGCACGAATTATCCAGCGCTTGATGAGATGACGACCGGCATCTTCGCGCGAATTCATGGCCGGCGAAACCACGCGGGCGAACCGAAACGATGCGGGCGCGCGCATGCACGGATTGTCGGGCAAACCATGGCCGGCGGCGGTCGCTGACGAGGGGACAAAACCAGTTTTTTCGTTTCTTGCCGATTTATGAAAGAATCAAATCAGTATTTTTACCGAAGGTATCAACGTGATCGATGCACAAGGATACCGCGCCAATGTCGGCATCATCCTGAGCAATCCTTCAGGTCAGGTGTTCTGGGCCAAGCGTATTGGGCAGCAATCCTGGCAGTTTCCTCAGGGTGGCATCCGTCGCGGAGAGCATCCTGAGGCAGCGCTCTATCGGGAGCTGGAGGAAGAGGTCGGGCTGCGCCCGGAGCACGTCGAAATCATCGGCAGCACGCGCAACTGGCTGCGTTATCGGCTGCCCAAGCGCTATATCCGGCGCCACAGTCAGCCGCTTTGCATCGGCCAGAAGCAGAAGTGGTTCATGCTGCAGCTTGTTGCCGACGAGTCTTGTGTGCGTTTTGATGCCTCGGCCAAACCCGAGTTCGATGGGTATCGCTGGGTCGATTACTGGCACCCGATCAGCGAGGTCGTTTTCTTCAAGCGTCATGTCTATCGCCGCGCGCTGGACGAACTGGCGACCTGCCTGGAAGAGACACCGACCTAGGGCGTGTCGTCATGAGATATGGCCTCGCATTGCCCGCGCCGGGTGCGTTGGGCAAAGCGCGGGCCGGCGAGTGTGACGGGCCACGCTCACGGGCTGCCAGTGGCATGGCACATTCCGCGCGAGCAACCCCCAGAACATAACGATGAGCCGGTGGCCGAGCTACAGCAATCCGGCGTTATGTTTCATCTGCCTGGCTCGCTCACTCACGTGGAATGATCACGCCTCACTCGCGATGACTTGTCTTGTTGCGGCTTGGCCCCCGATGCGCGGCCTCACCTTGTGACGCGACGCCCCAGTCCGATATTGACAGCGGCCAATGACAGTATGAAACTGAGTCGGCACGACGGTAGTTGACAATCATTCGCATTCAGAGTGTACTGCCGTCGGAGGTCAGCTTATGTATGTCTGTATCTGTAACGCGGTCACGGACTGCCAGATTCGCAAAGCCTACTGCGACGGCGCCTGCAGCATGCGCGCACTACGCGAAAAGCTGGGTGTGGCCGGCTGTTGTGGCCGCTGTGCGCCCTGTGCCAAGGATGTGTTGACGCAGTGTCGCCAACAGAACGCGCGCCAGGAACAGGCTGGGCAACGCGTGCCTGTCACCCGCGACGATGAGCTGACCGAACCGGTGGCCGTCGCCGGTTAGCGCTGCCTGATTGTTGTCCTCGCCGGGCTCGGCTAATCTGGGCGGGAATCCGCCGGCCGAACAGGACCCCTTATGAAAGGCGACGCTAACGTCATCAAGCATCTGCAGGAAGCGCTCAAGCTGGAGCTGACCGCGATCAACCAGTATTTCCTGCATGCCCGTATCTACGAAGACATGGGCTTTTTCGAACTCGGCAAGCACGAGTACAACGAATCGATCGAGGAAATGCAGCACGCCGATCGATTCATCCAGCGTATTCTGTTTCTCGATGCGCTGCCCAACCTGCAGGATCTGGGCCGGCTACGCATCGGCGAGCACCCCAAGGAAATGCTCGAATGCGATCTGGCCGCGGAATACGAGGGCCACGCGCACTACAAGGCCGCGGTCAAGGTCTGTGAAGAGGCCGGCGACTACGGCACGCGTGATCTGTTCGTTGAGATTCTGTCCGACGAAGAAGAGCATATCGACTACATCGAAACCCAGCTTGGCCTGATGGAATCGATGGGCGAGCACAACTATCTGCAGTCGCAGACCGGTGCCGATATCAACCAGATTCCGGAAACCGGCAACCCCGAGAAATGACCGGGCCTGTCAGGCGATAATCCGGGATAAAAAAGCCCGTCGCCTGTTGCCAGGCGACGGGCTTTTTTTCAGGCGCGGCGGTCAATCAGAACGGTTTGACGATCGCCAGCACCACGATGGCCACGAGAAAGAATGTGGGCACTTCGTTCATCAGGCGGAAATAGCCGGCCGAGCCGCTGGCCCGGTCTTCGCGGAATTTCTTGACCTGGATCTGGCACCAGCCGTGAAAGCCCAGCAACAGCACCACGAGCAGGATCTTGGCGTGAATCCAGCCGGTGTTCATGAACCAGCCCCAGCCCAGCATGCCGATCAGCCAGATGCCGAAGACGATAGTGGCCACGGCCGCGATCGACATCAGGATCGAGAGCCGTTTCTCCATGATCTTGAAGCGCTCGCGCCCCACGGTGTCGCTCGCCTCGGCGTGGTAGACGAACAGCCGCGGCAGATAGAACAGCCCGGCGAACCAGGCCACCATGAAGATCACGTGAAAAGCCTTGACCCATAGATACATGACTTGTCTCTCTTATCGAACCCGGCAAGCGGGCTGGGATGATTAATGCACGGTATTGTACCCAGCCCGGGCCAGACGTACCGGCGTGCGGCTAGCGCCGATACGTCGCGGCCACAGTGGCCGGGGTGAGAATGCCGTAGGGAATGGGTTTGCGGCCGGTCAGCGCGCTGTTGCGCTGTACGATCAGAGCCTCGGCCTCGGTGGACTCGAACTGATCATAGGCCTCTTGCAGACTGGCGCGCACATCGATCGAGAAGGTATCGGCGCGATGGGCCGGGATATCCATCAGATCAATGGCATCGTCAGGGGCGAACGCTGCCAGCAGCTCCTCTCGGGTCTTGTCGGTCTTTTGTTTATCGGTCTTCGTCATGTCAGCCGGTGCCTCGCCGGCTGCCTGTTCACTGCGATGGGCGCGCTCGGCCAGGGCGCGCCCAAGCTCGTCGGGGCGCATGAGCTGCAGTCGGCCCTCCTCGGGGCGGATCAGCAACCAATCGATCTTGGCCGCCAGCGCGCGCGAGACCGTGGCGTAGGTGGTCTGGGCGTCCAGGACACGGAATTTACGATTCATGGTGGTGAGTACGCTGGCCCGACGCAGATATTGCGATACCGGGTCATTGCGATAATCCAGGCCGCGACGGCGCAGCAGCAGCCGGAAGATCGAGTCCGAGACCGCCACGCGGCGCGAAATCACCAGCGCGGTGATGATCACGAGCATGCCCGGGACCACGATCGTCGTCTGGCCGGAAAGTTCCAGCAGGGCGACCAGGGCCGACAGCGGGGCCTGTAACACCGAGGCCATGAGCGCGCCGATCCCCAGCAGAGCATACAGCCCGCTCTCGCTGATCGGCAGGCCCAGGTGCTGGGCCGCGGCACTGCCCCAGGCGCTGCCCAGCGCGGCCCCGGTCACGAACATGGGCAGGATGATCCCGCCGGGCATGGCCACGGCCACGGCCATCAACGTGGCGACGAGCTTGGCGATGCCGATACCAAAGGCCGCCCCGACGAAGAACTGCCCGGCCAGGGCCTGGTTCACGGTCTCGAAGCCCAGGCCCATGATTTCGGGGAAAACCGCTGCCAGCAAGCCTGTCACCAAACCGGCCAGCGCCATGCGCAGACTGACCCGGATATTTGAAAGTGCCGGGCCCAGCGCGCCGGCAGCCCGCACGAAGCCGCCGCCCAGCGCGCCGAAGACCGCGCCCATCAAGGTCATGACCGGCAATTCCACGGCATGAAAGTTTTCTGCCGCGCCGGTCAGCTGTGGGTGCAGGTTGGGCAGATCGAGTGTGACCAGCGAGCCCGTTACGGCTGCCAGAATGATCGGGGCAAAACCGGCGATCGTGTATTCCATCATCACCACTTCCATGGCGAAGATGACCGCGGCCAGCGGGGTGTTGAACGAGGCCGCGATACCGGCGGCCGTGCCGCAGCCCACCAGCGTGCGCACGCTGTTGTTGGGCAGGGCAAGACGCCGTGCCAGCCAGCTCCCGACATAGGCCCCGCTGTGCGCGGCCGTGCCTTCGCGGCCCACCGATTGCCCGGTGGCGATCGCGAACGCCGACCCCGCCAGGTCGATCACCGCGGCCTTGAGCGGCAGATAGCCCTGGTAATACATCAGCCGCTCGATGATATGAACGATGCCGTTTTCCAGCGACTTGAGCCACCATTCAACGATTAGACCCAGTAGCAGAGCGCCCACAAGCGGCACGGCCAGGCGCACGGCCAGGTCGGCGCTGACAAACGTGCCGCCGGCGTTGCCGAACAACGCGAATATCGGCAGCCGGATGCCCTGAATCGCGCCGTAGAGCAGCAGAATCACGCCGCCCGATAGCGCGCCCGTCAGCCCGCCCAGTACACAAAGCAGGCCAAGCCCGGGCGTGTTCTCGACATCCGCCAGCTGGCCGCGCCAACGCTCGACCGCCCGTGACCACTGGGCAGCCAGGCGGCGTCGCATATGGTCGCGTTTGGACATGGGGCGGGTCTGGGGTTGCCAATATCTCGCGTGTAGTATGCGCGTGGTACTGGCAACGAAACAGGTCTAGCCTCATGACAGGCACCCAACGCATCGGAATCGTCGGCGGCACCGGCTATGCAGGCGCCGAACTGCTGCGCCTGCTGAGCCATCACCCGCAGGCTGAGATCACGGTGGTCACGTCACGCGGTGAAGCCGGTACGCCCGTGGCCAGCGCGTATCCACAACTCGACGGCCTGACCGATCTTGTCTTCGAAGCGCCGAGCGTGGAGACACTGTCGCGTTGCGATGTCGTCTTCTTTGCCACGCCGCATGCCGCGGCCATGCACGATGTGCCGGCGCTGCTGGCAGCCGGCGTGCGCGTGATTGATCTCTCGGCTGATTTTCGCCTGCGTGATCCCGCACTCTGGGCGCGCTGGTACAACGCCGAACATGTGGCGCCCGAGCTGATCGAGCGAGCGGTCTATGGCCTGCCGGAATTGACCGGCCGTGCGGCAATCGCCAATGCTGATCTGGTGGCTTGTCCCGGCTGCTATCCCACGGCTGTCTTGCTGGGCTTCATGCCGCTTTTAAAGGCCGGTATCGTCGATACCGAGCGCCTGATTGCAGATGCCAAGACCGGCGTATCCGGGGCGGGCAAGAGCCTGAAGCCGGGTTTTCTCTATGCCGAAATGGCCGATTCCTTCAAGGCCTACGGTGTGGCTGGCCATCGCCATCTGCCGGAAATCGAGCAGATGCTGGGCCAGATGAGCGCGGATAAGCCCATCGGGCTGACGTTCGTGCCGCATCTGGTGCCCATGATTCGTGGCATTCACGCCACGCTCTATGGCCAGCTGACAAGCAACGAACATGATCTGCAGGCGCTGTATGAAAACGCCTATGCCGATGAGCCGTTCGTGTCCGTGCTGGCCGCGGGCCAGACGCCGGAGACCCGGCACGTGCGCGCCACCAATCAGTGTCGTATCGCTGTTCACCGGCCACAAGACGGGGCTCAGGCCGTCGTGTTGTCGACCATCGACAACCTGGTCAAGGGCGCGGCCGGCCAGGCGGTACAGAACTTCAACCTCATGATCGGGATCGACGAAACCACGGCGTTGACACAGATCGCCCCGATCCCGTGAGACAATGACCCAACGGGCCGACAGACCCGACACCGACTGTCGCGATGTGGCACAACACGTAACGTTTGTATTGCATGAAACGCTGATGCCCCCCATGTCGTATGATGAACAGTCGCGGGTTCGACAGGAACAACGCTTATGAGCACTACCGAAGTCACTGAAACAACGACCGCCGATGCCCAGGACGATGCCCTGGTGTTTACCGACGCGGCCGCGCTGAAGGTCAAGGAACTCCTCGAAGACGAGGCCAATGACGCGCTCAAGTTGCGGGTATTTGTCTCGGGCGGTGGGTGTTCCGGCTTCCAGTACGGCTTTACCTTCGATGAAAACGTCGAAGACGGCGACACCCTGATCGAAAAACAAGGCGTGTCCCTGCTCGTCGACCCCATGAGCGTGCTCTACCTCATGGGCGCCGAAATCGATTTTTCGGATGGGGTCGAAGGCGCGCAGTTCGTGATCCGTAACCCCAACGCCACAACGACTTGCGGCTGCGGTAACTCGTTCGCGGTATAAAAGCCGACCTGCGCGCCTTCGTCCCCTTGAGGGGACGATTCGCCGCAGGCGAATAGGGGTGACAAATAATCCCAAAAGCTTTGCGCCAGCAAAGCCCGCGCGAATGCGCGGCGCAGTTCGTGATCCGTAACCCCAACGCCACAACGACTTGCGGCTGCGGCAACTC
>NZ_AYKG01000019.1 GCF_003788585.1 Salinisphaera japonica YTM-1
TCAACGCGGGCTCGTATGAAACCTCAACAGACCCCAGAGCATCGCTACTCGATCGGCGCACGGCAGCCACCTCGGCCTGCTCGCGGACGATGCGTTTGGCGACGGCCGGCGGCGGCGTGGCCGTCTTCTGGGGCACGCCGTTGACCCGCTGGACAGGCCAATCGTGGGTCCGAATCGCGATTTGTACGTGCGCCACGCGCCCGTCGGGATACGTGATCGTCACCTCGGCCGGCTGGCGGGCATCACGGGCAATGCCGAACACCACTGTGCCGTAATCCGTCACCCGCAGATCGCGCCCGGCGTAGCGCACGCTGCTATCGGGCGCCACGCGGCCGATGACCATCGCACCCTGCTCGGCCGTGTCGGGAAAGCGTGTGGCTACCTCGGCCTGAGCCGCATTCAGCCCCAGGCCCACCAGCACCAGCAGCTCACAGACCCTGCGCAACAACAAGACAGGCATACGCGTTCGACGACTCATGAGGCCCCTTGCCGAGATATTAGCGGCATCGCTGAATGAACCGGCTCCGTAATCTTGCGCATGCGCAAAGCCGCTGTTTTCTGGTCATCTTTAGGGCCTGTTGCCGCTGATGGTTGAGCGTGCATACGACCGGGATCGCCCTATGACGACATCGCTTTCTCTACCTGAGCATATCGCCTTTGGCTACGAAACTGACGCGATCGATCTGGCCGGCCTGACGGATCAGGACGCGATGCAACGCCATCCGCTGCTGCGTCGCCACCCCATCACCGGCGAGATTGCGCTTTACTTATCCACGCTCGAGCGTTGTAGCGAGCTGTCGGGTTACACGCCCGCCCAGAGCCAGGAGACGATCGAAGCGCTGTATGAGCAAGCACGCTTGAACGTTGTCTCTATCGTCGCGTCTGACGCCCCACGATGTCGTCATCCGGGGTGGCCGCGTGAAGCTGCATCACGGCGACCATAGTGCGACGGTGAGCGATCGCGTACTCCATCGCGGTATGGTCAAAAGCGAAGTCCCCATTCCGGCTTGATACAAACAAGGACGATTGCATGAGTTACAACGCACTGATCTTTGGCGGCATCGGCTCGCTGGTCGAGACCTCGCATATCCAGCTGGCCTGCTTCAACGAGGCGTTTGCCAATCTGGGCATCGATTTCGTCTGGACTGAAGGCGCCTATGCCGAAAGCCTGAACGACTCGGGCGGTCACAAGCGCTTGGCCGAGCTGAGCGTCGACGACGGCCG
The DNA here is from genome assembly GCF_003788585.1 of Salinisphaera japonica YTM-1. Lineage (GTDB taxonomy): Bacteria > Pseudomonadota > Gammaproteobacteria > Nevskiales > Salinisphaeraceae > Salinisphaera > Salinisphaera japonica. Next base: position 1,225 of record NZ_AYKG01000019.1, read on the forward strand.
CACGCTCACCGACGACGAGATCGCCAACGTCCACGCGGAAAAGACCCGGCTGTTCCAGGAACACATCGTGCGCGACGGCCTTACCCTGCGCGACGGCGTGCCCGAGCTTCTGCATGCCGCCATGGCCCGCGGGGCCAAGCTGGCCTGGGCCACGACCACTGCGCGCGAAAACATCATGGCGATCTTCAAAGCGGTCGAGGATCTGGCGCCCGATATGTTCGAGTTCATCGGCGACGATTCCCGGGCCGAGAACAGCCAGCCTGCCACCGATATTTATGATGCAGCACTTGCCGCCATGAACCTGTCACCCGATGCGGCGGTCGCCATCGAGGACAACCCCAAGGGCGTTGCCGCAACCAAGGCCGCCGGGCTCTATACCATCGCCTTCCCGGGTGCCATGCACGTCCACCACGATTTCAGCACGGCCGACAAACGCCTGGCCTCGCTGGCCGATGCCGCGATGATGATCGCTGAATAGGGCCTGCTTACGTTTCATGCGAGCCCGCGCCAAGCGATCCATCAATTGACTATGGGCGGCAAGACGAAGCGTAGCCCGCGCCGCGCAGTCACCCTGCGCCAGTGAGCTAGAACGCTGGATTGCCAACGTGTCGCGAATTTTTGGGGCGCTTGTCCCGAAGGGTTGGGCCGCCCATGAAATTGAAGATGGGCGCCCTGCCGCTGAGGAGTCTTGCAGGGCACACTGCGGACTTTCGACGAAAGTGGCGCTCGCATAACGGCAACAGACTAGGACATTTACCATGCCGACACGTCGTTCTGTCATCCAGGGCATCGCCGCGATGGCTGGGCTGGTTATGTTCGCGCCGGCCTTGGCAAACGACCGGCGCGCGGTGTTTCTGGCACGCATGAAAACACTGGAAGCCCGCCACGGCGGCCGGCTTGGCGTGTCGGTGTGCGATACGACCGGCGCGCGGCGCTTGTCCCACCGCGGCGATGATCGCTTTTTGTTGTGCAGCACGGTGAAGCTGCCGCTGGCCGCGTTGATCCTGTCGCGGATGGATGCCGGTCAGGAATCGCTGGAACGACACATCGACTACACCCGGGCGGATCTGGTCACTTATTCACCGGAGACCGAACAGCACGTGGCGACCGGCATGACGCTGGGTGCGATCTGTCGTGCCGGACTGACACAAAGCGACAACACCGCGGCCAATCTGATGTTCGCCGCCGTTGGCGGGCCGGCAGCGCTAACGGACTTCATCCGCGCACTGGGTGACGCCACGACCCGCTCGAACCGGCTCGAGACCGCACTCAATGAGCCGACTCTGAACGCCAAGGACACCACAACGCCCAACGCCATGCGGGGCTTGATGACGCGGATTCTGCTGGGCGACGTATTGAGCCATGGCGCCCGCGCGCAATTGCTGACCTGGATGCAGGCCAACCAGACCGGCGATCATCGCCTGCGGGCCGGGCTGCCGAGCGCCTGGCGTATCGGCGACAAGACCGGATCGGGTGGCGACAACACGGCCGCCGATATCGCGATCATCCATCCCGGCGCGGGCCATGCGATTGTCGTCAGCGCCTATTACGCCGGTTCGCGCGCGAGCGGGGAGGCGCGTGACCGGGTGCTGGCTGATGTGGGCCGCGCGGTGGCCGAGCTATATCAAACGGGCAGCGACAGGCATGGCTGACAGCTCCGAATCGATCGACTTTGCGGATTTTCTGAAAGTCCGACTCGTCGTGGGCACTGTTGTCTCGGCCGAGGCATTCGCCGAGGCGAGAAAGCCGGCCTATATCCTGCACGTGGATTTCGGGCCGGAGATCGGCACGCGCAAATCCAGTGCCCAGATCACGGAGCTGTACGCGCCGGATGCGCTCGTGGGCCGTCAGGTCATGGCGGTCATCAACTTCCCACCGAAACAGATCGGCCCAATCCAGTCGCAGTGTCTGGTCACCGGTTTCCATGATTCGGCCGGGCGCATCGCCCTGGCGGTGCCGGATACGCCCGTACCCAACGGCACACGGCTGTTGTAAGCGCTTGGGTTTTCACGCATTTTTGCGGCAACGATTTTTCACGAGGTACTTATGTCTCGCCAGATCTCGATCCAGACGGCTGACGGTGCGATGGACGCGCATATCTTCGTGCCGGAGAACGCCGACGGGCCGTTACCGGCCGTGGTGCTGTTCACCGATATCGGCGGCCTGCGGCCCTGTTATTTCGACAAGGCCCAGACCGTGGCGGATAACGGGTATGCCGTGTTAATGCCCAATATCTATTATCGCGACGCGGCCGGCGCGGTCGTCCCGGAGGGCAAGAGTTTTCGGGATGATGATGTGCGGCCCACGTTGTTTGAATATGCCGCGCGGCTGAAGCCAGAAGCCCAGAGCCGGGATTTTGCGGGCCTGGTCGATACGCTCGACGCCGAGGCCGAATTCGCAGCTGGGCCGATCGGCGTGGTGGGCTATTGCCTGACCGGGGCGTTTGCCTTGCGTATGGCGGCCCAGTTCCCGGCGCGCGTGGCCGCGGCGGCCGGTTTCCATGCCGCCAAACTGGCCGCGAAAGGCGACGATAACAGCCCCGTGCATATCGTCGATCAGATTCGCGCGCGGGTCTATTTCGGCCATGCCGACAAGGACGAGCATCTACCGCCGGCCCAGATCGCGCGTATGGAAGAGGCCCTGGCCGCGGCCGGCGTGCATTTCACCACCGAGCTATATGCCGGGGCCGCCCACGGCTACACGGCCTTCGATACGCCGGCCTATGACGAGGCCGCGGATGCACGTCACTATAAACGCCTGGCGAGCCTGTTCGAGGAAACCCTGGGCCTGGACAACGCTTAATCGGCGCCCGACCGCGCCGCTTCCAGGCCGGCGCGGTCGGTGGGCTGGCCGTGCACGCCAAGGTTCGAGTCCACGTCGGTTAGATCGGTATGGATCGTGGTCTCCACCGACAGCCCCTGTTTGAGGCGCGCGATCGCGCCCTGGCCCGGATCGATGGTGATCTTGATCGGCAGGCGTTGAACCACCTTGGTGAAATTGCCGGTGGCGTTGTCGGGGGCGATAGGTGAAAACGTCACGCCCGTGGCCGGGGCCAGGCTATCCACATGCCCGGTCAACGGCGCATCCGGAAAAGCGTCTACATGGATCGAGACACGCTGACCCGGGCGCACATGGGTCAGCTCGGTCTCGCGATAATTAGCCTGTACGTAGATATTCTGTAGCGGCACCACGGCCATGAGTGCCGTGCCCGGATCCACCCAGGCGCCGGGGCGGGCCGCGCGCTCGCCCACCACGCCGGCCTTGGGGGCAACGATCGTCGTATACGACAGGTTCAGGCGTGCATCGGCCAGCTGGGCCTGGGCCACGGCAAGCTGTGCCTCGGCCTGTTGTTTCTGGGCTTTCAAGACCTTGAGCTGGCTCTTTGTGGCGTCCAGGTCGGCCTGATCGGCAGCCAGTTGGCCGTCCGCCGAGCGCGAATCGGATTCCTGACGCTGGCGTTGCTCCTCAGAAATGCCGTTGGCGCGAGCCAGTTCGCGATAGCGCTGTGCGTTGCGCGCGGCGAAATCGGCCGAGGCCTTGTCGCGTTTGACCACGGCCCGGGCCTGATCGATCAGCGCGGGCTGGCGTTCGATTTCGGCACCAAGCTCATCCACGTGTGCCCGGGCCGTGCCGGTCTGGGCCTTGGCCTCGGCCACCGCGGTTTCATAGGGCCGGGCATCCAGGCGCACGAGCGGCTGGCCTTTCTCGACGACCTCGTTATCGGCGACCAACACTTGGGCGATCTGGCCCGAGACTCTGGGTGCGATCGTCACATAATGGGCTTCGATCTGAGCATCGTTGGTCCAGATATCGGCATCGGGCACAAAAGTCTGCCAGAGGGCTGCGGCAATGCCTACGACGAGGATCAGCGCGATCACGCCGATCATCACGTACCAGCCGAGCGAGCGCGATTTCTGGGGTGTTTCGGAGTCGTCTGCCATATCAGGTGCCGGGCGGAATTTTGAGTCGGGGCGGATACACGCGCTCGGTGATCACACAGGTCATGAGCAGCCCGACGGCAAGCACCAGCATGAGCTGCCAGCCGTCGGCCAGAGCCAGCGTCTGGGCCTGGCTCTGGATATGGCTGGCGAACTGCGACATCGCGCTGGCGCTCGCGCCGTCGGCGCGCATCGGCGCGGGGTCGTGGCCGGTCAGCGCGGTGGACTGAGCCAGCTCGTAGCGATGGGCACCGATACGATCGAGCAGCGCGTGTGAGTGGGTATCGCTTCGTACACGCAGGAACCAGTCGAGCACGCCGGTGCCGATCGGTGCGGCCAGTGCGCGGGTGACGTTGATGGTGGCCGCGGCATAAGGGCCTTCCTGCGGCGCGACCACGCCGGTAGCCAGCATCAACAACGAGACCACCACCAGCGCCTGACCCACCACGGCGATCGACTGGCCGAGATAGAAATTATGCCGGATCCAGTCCGGAGACACTTGGGTATACAGCAGGCACGTGGTGGCCACGAGCACGAGCCCGACCACCAGACACCAGCGCGCGTCCACGCGTTTGAAATTCAGCAGCCACGACACCGCCGGCAGCAATACCAGCGGCGGCAAGGCCACGATCATGGCTACCGGCATGGTCTGGGCCGGGCGATAACCGTGTACCTCGGACAAGAACCGCGACGGCAGGTTAGAGAACGCAAAGCCCAGCACGATGAAGCCAAACAGCATGATCGTGCCGAAGGCAAAGTTCGGGCGCAGCAACAGCTGGGGCCAGATGAACGGCACCGGGTGATAGCACTCGTGCCAGACAAAGACCACGAGCGAGACGCTCCCCACGATGGCCAGAACATCGATCATCGGGGAATGCAGCCAGTCCAGGCGCTCGCCTTGGGAAAACAGCGTGACGATACAGATGCCGGCGGTCCAGCCGAGGATCAGCCCGATCCAGTCGAGCTGCTTGAAGCGTTCCAGGCGCAACGGATCCTGCGGTATGCCATAGACGATCAACCCAAAGGCCAGGGCCGCGACCGGCACCACCGAGAGATAGATCGCGTCATAACCGGCCACCTGGTGTGCCCAGGCCACAACCGGCGCGCCGAAGTTGGGCGCAAAGGTGGCCGTCAATGCATAGGCGGCCAGCCCGAACAGCTTGATCGAGGGCGTGAGAAACCGAAGTGCCACCGTCATCAAGAGCGGAATCAGAAACCCGGTCGACAGCCCCTGTAGATAGCGCAGGCCATAAAACAGCTCCGGCGAGTTGACCGCGGCACACCCGAGCGACAATACGGCCAGCATGAGCGTGGCAAAGGCCGCGAACCGGCGCATGGAAAACGCAATGGCCAGCCAGGGCGCGACCAGCATGCCCATGACCTCGCCCACGGAAAACAATGTTTCGAACCAGCTGCCGCGATCAATCCCCACGCCCAGATGACCGCGGATATCGGCCATCGCCAGCGTGGTGGCCTGGGCGTTGATATCGGCCGCGATACAGGCCAGCAGCACACCGGCCAGGCCCGCTAGCAGATAACCCGCCATGCGCGGCTCGCTGGCCTCAGCCATCGAGGACAGCGCCGTCGCCGAGATGCAGGGCATCGGTCATCTGATCGGCAATCGCCACGAAGCGCGCCACATCGGTATCCGTCAGCCCGCCGGCCATGCGCTGGCCGGCCGCCGCCTGGATATCGATGACACGAGCAAGCCGGTCCTGGCCGGACGAGGTGATCGCCAGCAGCGGCCTCCGCCGGTCGGCCGTGTTGTCGCGCTGAACGACCAGACCCTGCTCGCGCAGTCGGGCCACGGCACGGGTCACCTGGCCCCGATCGCTATCCATACGGGCCGCCACGCCCTGCACCGTGGGCGCATCTGCGGCGGCCACGCCTTTGAGCACCCGTACCTGGGCCACGGTCAGATCGATATCGTGGGCGCGAAAGCCCTCGCGCATGGCGCGCTGATAGGCATGCATCAAACGATGCAGGCTTTCGCCGAAGATCAGTCGCGTATCGCTCATTCACTGCATGCACCAGGCAATAATCCAGCGAATGATCGTCGATCTCGTTGACACCGTCAACGATCGATCGGTCCATGATTAATACCCGGCCGATATCCGACAGCGGGCCCGTTCATGCAAAACCGATGCTGATTGTTGTAGGTTGCGTGTATTGCTCACAATCGTTTCAACGACATGACACAGCGCCAACCTGCCAACGCCCATCGTCTGGCGATCGGTGATTTCACGCTCACCACCCTGATGGACGGCCAGTTTGAGGCCGGCCTCGACGTGCTGCTCAACATCGACGACGCCGAGGCCAAGCAGCTGCAGGACGCCAGCCGTCGCCCCACGCCGGCGCGTATTTCGCTGAGCGCGTATCTGTTGGATACCGGCCGCCAGAAGATTCTGATCGATGCCGGTTTCGGGCCGCTGGGCGGCGATGCCGGCGGGCGGCTGGCTGCCAGCCTGGCTGATGCCGGTGTGGCCCCCGAGGATATCGATACGGTGCTCGTCACCCATATCCATCCCGATCACGTCGGCGGGCTGATCGACGACAACGATAAACCCACCATGCCCAACGCCACGGTGCTGATCCCGGCCGGCGAGCTGGATTTCTGGTCCGGCGACGCGCCCAACGAACAGCTCGCCGAGCATTTCCAGGCCGCCGATCGCGTGCTCAAGGCCATCGGCTCGCAGGTTCAGCGCCTGGAGGGCGACGATGTCCTGCCCGGCATCACCCGCGTGGCGCTGCCGGGCCATACGCCGGATCACTCGGGCTATCGCATCAAGTCGAACAACGAGCAGGTGCTGATCTGGACCGATGTCGTGCACATGCCACAGATCCAGTTTCCGAACCCGGATGCCGGCATCGGCTTCGATGTCGACCCCGACCAGGCCCGCAAGACCCGCCGCGAGATCATGGCCGATGTGGCCCAGTCGCGTGAGATGGTCGCCGGCCATCACCTGGACTTCCCGGGCGTGGGCTATGTCGTCGCCGACGGCGACGGCTATCGCTTCCTGCCGCACGTCTGGGAGCCTACTGCCTAGGGGCTGTTGCCGTTTCGTACGAGTCCGCGCCAAGCGCTGTTTTGCGGCAAGACGAGGCATAGCACGCGCCGCGCAGTCGTTCTGCGCTAGCGTGCTAAAACGCTGGATTGCCGCAAAACAGCGCTTGTCCCGAAGGGTTGGGCCCAAAATTTGGCCATGCGGCGTTGCTCACCTTGATCGTGGCACGCCACGACCGGCGGCTCGCGCCTTGCCTAGCCGAATTTTGGGCGCCAACGCGGCGCTCTTACGAAACGGCAACAGCCCCTAGGCTTGGCGGGGAGAACGGTTCTCTTTTATCCGCAGATGAACGCAGATAGACGCGGGTGTGGACCTGGTGGGGCCACTGGATTGCGGTGATGCCATAGCCTGCATGTTGCCGATGGTTTGTAGATGATGAAGATAGCCGTAGCGGCTTCTTTCATCTTTCTGTATCCATCTGCGTTTACTCGGCGTTCATCGGCGGATTGCTTTTTTCTCCGATCGTCGATTATCTCGATCCCTGAGGCGTGGTGATTCACGCTCGGCGCCATGCCCAATCTGCGCAATCGGCGGATAGTCTTTTCAAAAGGCGATGTTATGAAAATAGGATTCATTGGCCTCGGCGCGATTGGTACGCCCATGGCGCATAACCTGGTGGCGGCCGGGCTGGATGTAACGGTCTGGAATCGCACCGCCGACAAGTGCAAGCCGTTGGTTGAGGCGGGCGCAACACAGGGCGACTCACCGGCGGACTGTGCAGCCTGTGATGTGCTTATCACGATGCTGGCCGACGACGCGGCGCTGTCGGCGCTGGTCGAGGAACACGATCTGATCGGTGCGTTGGGCCAGACCACGGTGCATGTGAACATGGCCACGGTATCGATCGACTTTGCCAAGGCCATGGCCGAGCAGCACGCGGCGGCCGGCAAGACATATATCGCAGCTCCCGTGCTCGGCCGACCGGATATCGCCAAGGCCGGCAAATTACAGATCGTGGCCGCCGGTGATGCGGATGCGATCGAAACGGCACGCCCGGCCTTTGACGTCATGGGCGCCAAGGTCTGGCCGGTCGGTACGGATGCCTATCGCGCCAACGTGATCAAGCTGGCCACCAATTACATGTTGATGGCCGCGGTCGAGACGATGGGCGAGGCCGCAGCACTCACGGCCAGCTATGACGTCGAACCCGGCGATTTTCTGGAAATCGTAACGTCCTCGGTGTTCGCGGCACCGGCCTATCAAGGCTATGCCCCGGCGATGGCCCAGCGCGACTACGACAACCCGGAAGGCTTCAAGCTCGCACTCGGCGCCAAGGACGTGGATCTGGCGCTGGCCGCGGGCCATGCCAACAATGTGGCCTTGCCGGTCGGAGCCGCAGTCCGCGAGCGCCTGGCCGAGGGGATGGCCGCCGGCGAAGGCGATCTGGATCTCTCCGCGCTGGCCGAGGGCTCGCGCCGGGCCGCGCATCTGGACGACTGATCCCGCCCGTTCGCATCATCTGCCACAATGAGCACATCGCGTTTTTCGATGCGCTTTTTCATTCGTGCCGACGATGAGATCACGTCATGGACATCAGTAAAGCCAGCCCGCTGTCTCGCCTGTTCGGGGGCGGCTCGCCTTTCGAGGCGCTGTCCGAGCATATCCGCCAGGTCGATCGCGGCGCGGATCTGTTGACCAATTTCTTCAACGCCAGCACCGAAGGCGATTGGGATCGCGCGGGCGCCTTGTATACCGAAATATCCGAGTGCGAGCACGAGGCCGACGATCTCAAGGATCGTATCCGGCTGAACCTGCCCAATACACTGTTCTTGCCGATCTCTCGGTCCGACCTGCTCGAACTGGTCGAGGCCCAGGACAAGATCATCAACAAGATCAAGGACATCGCCGGGCTCATGACCGGCCGGCGCATGCAGTTTCCGCCGAATCTGCTGGCGCCGATCAATAAATACATCCAGGTTACGATCGATACCGTGCACCAGGCGCGCAAGGTGCTCGAGGAGCTCGACGACGTGCTGGAATCCGGCTTTGGGCGCAATATCTCCGAGATGATCGAGGATATGGTCGTCGAACTCGGCAAGCTGGAAAAACGCGCCGATGAAGAACAGATCGCCATTCGGCGCAGCCTGCTGGCCCAGGAATCCGAGCTGCCACCGCTGGAAGTGATGTTTCTCTACCAGATCATCGACTGGATCGGCACCGTGTCTGATCGCGCCGAGCGGGTGGGGGCGCGCCTGCAGATCATGATGGCTCGCTAAACACGCCGAGCCCGGCTGTCACGAGCGTGACATGACCGCCTCTTAACATCGAGCCAAATCCGTACTGGCCGGCCCATGACACCACCGACCGGTTCCGCGTTGTCGCGCGTGTTTGCGAAATCGCCGTTTGCTGCCTTGTCACGCCACATCGAGGCCGTGAACGACGGTGCCGAGCTGTTGGCAGATTTCTTGATCGCCGCCCAGACCGGCGACTGGAAACGCGCAGCACGTCTGCACGAGACGATCGTGGCCGCCGAGCATCGCGCCGACGACCTGAAAGATGAAATTCGTCTGCATTTGCCGCGGCGGCTGTTCTTGCCGGTCTCGCGCGCTGATCTGCTGGAGCTGATCGAGGCCCAGGACAAGATCATCAACAAGATCAAGGACATCAGCGGGCTCATGTTGGGCCGGCGCATGCAGTTTCCGGCCGATATCGATACCGCAATCCATGACTACAGCGATACCGCGATTGCGGCCGTGGCCGAATCACGGCATCTGCTGGCCGAGTTCGATGCCTTGCTGGGCGCGGGTTTCACCGCCGACGGCGAGGACATGATTTCGGCCTCGGCCGAGCGGCTGTCGCAGTTGGAAAAACAGGCCGATCGCCAACAGATCGATATTCGCCAGGCGCTGCTGGCCATCGAGGCCGATTACGCACCGCTGGACGTGATGTTCATCTATCGCGTGATCGATTGGATCGGTACCCTAGCCGACCGTGCTGACCGCGTAGGCACACGCCTACAGATTCTGGTGACACACTGATGCCTGCCTGCCCTGCCCCAGCGGCTGTTTCCGGCCGATCGGCAAGTCTGATGAAACCGGCGCCCGCCCCGACGCCTCGTCTGCCGACGCGCACGACCCGATCCTTGCGCGCCGATCGCGCTCGGACCATGCTCGCTGCGATCCCGACAAGGATTTCTGCATGTCCCTGATTGCTCAACACACCGAGCTGTTGCTCATTCTGGCCTGTGTCTTCGGTTTCTTCATGGCCTGGGGCATCGGCGCCAACGACGTGGCCAACGCCATGGGCACCTCGGTGGGCTCCGGGGCGATAACCATCTGGCAGGCGGTGATCATCGCCGGCATCTTCGAGTTCCTGGGGGCCTGGCTGGCCGGGGGCGAGGTGACCCAGACCATCAGCGGCGGGCTGATCAAGCCCGAGGTAGTGGCCGCTCAGCCGGATCTGCTGGTCATTGGCATGCTCTCGGCCCTGGTGGGTGCGGGTACGTTCTTGTTGGTGATGTCGACGTTCGGCATGCCGGTATCGACCGGGCAATCGATCATCGGCGGCATTCTGGGCTTTGCCCTGGTGGCCTTCGGTGCCGGGCCCATCAACTGGGGCGAGATTCTCTCCATCGTGATGAGCTGGATCGCCTCGCCCATCATCGCGGGCGGACTGGCGTTTCTGTTGTTCGAATCGATCCGGCGGCTGGTGCTGGAAAACCCCGATCCGGCGGCCGGCGCCCGGCGCTATATTCCGGGCTATGTATTTCTGGCCGCTCTCGTGATTTGTCTGGTCACGTTGATCAAGGGCCTGTCGCATATCGGCCTGAACCTATCGCTTGGCACGAGCATCGCGATTTCGATCGGCATCGGCCTGGCCGTGGCTGCCGGCGCGGCCCTGATTCTCAAACGGGTGGATCTGACGCCCGAGGCCCGGGCCTCGGACAAGTTTCGTAACGTCGAGCGCGTGTTCGGCTATGCCCAGATATTCACCGCAGCCACCATGGCGTTTGCCCACGGCTCCAATGACGTGGCCAACGCGGTCGGCCCGCTGGCGGCCATCATCAATACCCTGGCCCATCCCGGCGAGATCAGCGGCCAGTCCGAGGTGGCCGGCTGGGTGCTGGTACTGGGCGGTGCGGGTATCGTGTTCGGCCTGGCCACCTATGGCCATCGCGTGATCAAGACCATCGGCGGGCGCATCACCGAGCTGACCCCCACGCGTGGCTTCTCTGCCGAGCTGTCGGCGGCCAGCACCGTGGTACTGGCGACGTGGTTTGGTATTCCGGTATCCACCACGCAGACGCTGGTGGGCGGCGTACTGGGCGTGGGCCTGGCGCGCGGCATGCGGGCCCTGGATCTGTCGGTGCTGGGCGGCGTGTTCGCCGGCTGGATATTGACGCTACCGGGCGCGGCGCTGTTCTCGATCGTGTTCTATTACTTGCTGCACGCACTGCTGTAAGGGCCAACCACTTTCGTGGCCCCGCAGGCGATCACGTATCTTGAACAGATTGCCCGCAATTATTTAAAGGCACAGCCTTTCATGGCTCATTATCTGTTCTTCGATCTCGACGGCACGTTGAGTGATACGCACGATCTATCGCGCGCGACCTGGTTCGAGATCCTGCGCCCACACGGTATTGATGTGGACTACGATTTCTATCACGAGCGTCTCCACGGTCGAGACACCCCCGACGTGCTGGCCGAGCTGCTGCCCGAGATGGACGAAGCCGCACGCCAGGATCTGCACGCCCATCAAGCCGCGCGCTACCGGGATCGTACGCGCCGGGCCGCTCCGTTGCCGGGCGTGACGCCGTTTCTGGATGCCGCGCGCGACAAGAGCTTCAAGCTGGCACTGGTCACCAACGCACCGAAGGCGGATGCGCTCGAATCGTTGATTCCCCTGGGCCTGGACACGGCCTTCGAGCCCCGTGTGTTCAAGGACGACGTCTCGAAGATCAAGCCCGACGCCGAGCCTTATACGCTGGCACTGTCCCGCGCAGGCATCCAGGCCCACGACGCGATCGCCTTCGAGGATTCGCCGCGCGGCGTGCAGGCGGCCTGTGCAGCCGGGCTGGCCGCCGTCGCGCTTGTCACCACGCATCACCCACAGGCACTACGTGACGCCGGCGCATCCCTGGTGATCGGCGATTTCTCGGATCCGATCCTCGACGAGCTGCTGGATGATCCAACAGCCGTCATCGCCCGGGCGTGATAGCGCCGGAACTGAAGATCTAATGCGTCACTGCGGATCCGGCGGCTCGGCCTCGAAGTCGATATCCTCGGCGCGCTTGGCCACGTTGTCGGCCACGAACGCGCCGCGCTCACCGATCGGCTTGTTGCCGGATACCGTGGTGTCCTCGCTGGTCTGAAACTCCATCTGGGCATTGATCTCGCCACCGACCAGCATGATCAGCACGGTGATATACAGCCAGGTGAGCACCACCACGACCGCGCCCAGCGAGCCGTAAGTGGCGGAATAGCTGCCGGAAAACGCCACATAGAGCGAAAAACCCAGCGAGCCGATGATCCAGAACACGGTCACGATGGCCGCGCCCACGATCACCCAGCGCCATTTGGGCCGGGTACGGCTGGGCCCGTAGCGATACATGCCGGCAATACCCAGCATCAGCAGCAGCGCACCGGCGCCCAGGCCCACGCCGCGGGCCACGCCCACGGCCCAGGTCGGCAGGCCGAGCGCGGCCGTGACCAGCGGCACACCGGCCGCCAGCAGGGCCACGCCGATCAGCCCGGCAATGATGGCAAACGTCAGCGCCAACGAGACCAGCGTGGCCACCACGAAGTTGCGTGACTCTTTCTCGGCATAGACCACGTTCAGCGCCACCATCAACGCCGTGGTGCCCTTGCGCGCCGACCAGAGCGCCAAAGCCAGCGTGATGACCGCGGCCAGCCCGAGCGAGCCGGTCGGGCGCGCGGCGATCTGGGTCATCTGGTCCGTGATCGTGCTGATGACATCCGGCGGCACCATGCCGGACAGGCCCTGTATCTCACGCACGACCTCGTTGGGATCCTGAAACAGGCCATAGATCGAAACGAACGCGGCCACGCCGGGAAAGATCGCCAACAAGCCATAGAACGATACGCCGGCGGCGATGATCGACAGGTTGTTGTCGGAAAACGCATGAAAGACACGCAACAACACGTCTTTCCAGCCGATCAACGGGATATGCGCCGGTGTGCGGGCCTTGCGGCCACGGCCGTTGGCTTTTATCTCAGTGCCGTGGTTTAAGGCTTGGGCGTTCTTGCGATGCACCATGACGTCCTGTGATCCCGTATGTTTTTTCGAGTATACGCAGACTCGCGGCGTTATCGCCTGCGCCGCTCTGCCGCCCTGGGCCGCGTGTCGCCCCAGCTCATATCGCGATAACGCGCGATATCGTCGCCAAAGAACGGATACTTGATGACATCGAAATACGGCGAGTGATCGAAATCACGCGGGGTGATCAGCCGGGCGTTGCTGCGATAGAACATGGCCTGGCCGTCGGCGCCGCGGTGCATGACCGGCAGGATGGGATAACGCACGCTGGCAAACGCATTGGCCAGCAGCGTCGAGCAGATCGCCCGTGTAGGCTCGCCGTGGCCGGCTTCGAACAGGCTCGAGCGCCAATGGCGCGGCAACAGACCATAAGGAAAAAAGAACCGCAGCAGATCGAGAATCTGGCGCGTGTCATAGGCCATGCCCAGGCGATCCAGGGCATAAGCCAACACCCGATCCCGATCGCCGGCGGCGATTTCATGCGGCCGGCACAGGCGCAGATGCTCTTGCCGATAGCGATCGAGTGCCGACAGATGCACGCCCTCGCCGAGCTGGGCCTCGAGTATCAACGGCGTATCGGGCGCCCAGCCGGCGGTCTTGATCGCGGCGACCGCTTCCGGGTGGACCATATCCCCGGCCCGCCCGATATAAAGCGCGGCGTGGGTCCAGGCACTCAGCGTCACGCTTTGAATGATGCCGGCCACACGGCTGCGCCCTTCCACGAGGATCACGTCAACCGGCTGGATCTGCTCGCAAAGACGCTCGAAGTCGGTCCGCGGCACGCCCCGCGGCGTGACATCCTGCGACAGCCAATCCGCGGCCGTCTGGACAAGCCGCGCTGGCAGGGAGCCGATCGTTGCCATGCTGTCATCTCGTTGCGTGCTCATGAATCCCGGAGCATGACAGAGCCCGCGACGCTTTCGCAGCGCCCAATCGGCTGGGCCATATATCGTATGATATATCGTTTGTTTCAAGCGCCTGTTTCAATGTCGTCCGTGTCTGTTGCCCCGCCGGCCTCTCGTATTGCCAGCATCGATGCCCTGCGCGGGCTTGTCATGTTGTTGATGCTGGTCGATCACACCCGTGAATACTTCTATCTGCATGCCCAGGTCAGCGACCCGATGGCGGCCGACACCACGCCGGGGCTGTTCGCAACCCGCCTGTGTGCCCACGTCTGTGCCCCGGTGTTCATCGCCCTGACCGGGCTGGCGGCCTGGCTCTATGGCCAGAAACACGGGCCGGGCGCGGCGCGCGGTTTTCTGTTCAAGCGCGGGCTGTTCCTGGTGGTGCTGGAGGTCACGCTGGTCAACTTCGCCTGGACGTTCGACCTCACACCCGAAACCTATTTTCTACAGGTGATCTGGGTGATCGGGCTGTCGATGATCGCCCTGGCCGGGCTGATCGGGCTACCGCGACGGCTGATCCTGCTCATCGGCGCGCTGCTGGTGCTGGGCCATAACCTGCTCGATGTCATCCATATCCCGGCGGAACAGATCGGTACGACCGTCTGGACGATCTTGCACGAGCGCGGGCGTATTCCACTCGATTTTCTGCCCTGGCAGCCCAGTGCACGAACCTCGTATCCGCTGCTGCCCTGGATCGGCGTGATTGCGCTTGGCTGGTGTGCCGGGCCGTGGTTTTCCCGAGACAGCCGGCCAGATCGTCGACAGCGCTATCTGTGGTGGGCCGCGGGCATCATGTTCGCGGGCTTTGTCGTGCTGCGCACGCTCAACGGCTACGGCGAGCCGGTGGCCCGCTGGCCCGACGCCCACGGCGTGATGGCCGTACTGTCATTCTTCAATCTGACGAAATATCCGCCGTCGGCCGATTTCATCCTGTGTTATCTGGGCATCGGTACCGCGCTGCTGGCCGGATTCAAGCATCTACCGGCGCGTGCGCTGGGCGTGTTGACGATCTTTGGCAGTGCCCCCCTGTTCTTCTATCTGGTGCATCTGTATCTGCTGCACGGCGCCAACCGCCTGGCCGGGCTGTTCTTCGAGCCGGCCTATGGGGCACTGGTCAGCGTCGACCACTGGGGCTGGCTATGGCTGATCGCCGGGGCCGTGGCACTGGCCACGGCCCCGGCCTGTTACGGGTTCGGACGCTACAAACAACGCACCGACCAGGCCTGGGTCAAATATCTGTGAGCCGACGCGACCAGCGGCACAAGGTCAAAACCCAGGGTTTAGATAAACTTCAACGATCGTTTCGACGGGTGTTTTCTTGTCCTCTATCCCCGAGCCGGCCTATATCGATCCGGCGACCGATCAAACCTATCCAATAACGACGCCGCGCTGGTGTTCGGACACCGGCAGCCCGCTGATGGTCACGCCGCTGGCCGGCATCACGCGTGATGCGATCGATGCCACCTGCCGATCGCTTTGGCGCTACCGGGCAGCGTTGCCGCTCCCGGTAGCCGCGCCGATCACACTGGGCGAAGGCATGACGCCCCTGATCGCGCGTGACTGGCGCGGGGCCCGCCCGTATTTCAAACTCGAGTGGCAATCGCCGACCGGCAGCTTCAAGGATCGCGGCGCCTCGGTGATGTTGTCGATGCTGCGCGAGCAGGGCATTCGTCACGTGCTCGAGGACAGCTCCGGCAACGGCGGGGCCGCCGTGGCCGCGTATGCCGCAGCCGGCGGCATGGCCGCCAAGATACTGGTGCCGGCTTATACCCAGGCCGGCAAGACCGTACAGATGCGTGCCTATGGTGCCGAGTGCGAGCTGGTGCCCGGCAGCCGCGCCGACACGTCAGCCGCCGCCGAGCGTCAGGCCCGCGATATCTTCTATGCCAGCCATGCCTGGCAGGCGTTTTTCCTCCAGGGTACCAAGACGCTGGCCTACGAACTCTGGGAGGATCTGGGGTTTCGCGCGCCGGACAACATCATCATCCCCACCGGGGGCGGCAGTAATATCCTGGGTTGCGATATCGGTTTTTCCGAGCTGCTGCGTGCCGGCGAGATATCGCACCTGCCGCGACTGTTTGCCGCTCAACCGGAACACTGTGCGCCGCTGCACGCCACATTTTTAAGCGGAGCCGATACGCTGGCCACGATTGATGCACGGCCCACCCTGGCCGAAGGCACGTCGATCGAACGCCCGATTCGGTGGCGCGAC
Source organism: Salinisphaera japonica YTM-1 (assembly GCF_003788585.1). Lineage (GTDB taxonomy): Bacteria > Pseudomonadota > Gammaproteobacteria > Nevskiales > Salinisphaeraceae > Salinisphaera > Salinisphaera japonica. The sequence continues at coordinate 17,561 of NZ_AYKG01000019.1, forward strand.
GTGCTCGGGGCGATTCGTCGCTCGCACGGCCAGACCGTGGCCATCTCCGAAGCCGAGATCGAGGCCTCGCACGAGGCTCTGGCCCGCGCGGGCTTCTATGTCGAGCCAACCTGCGCCACCGCCGATGCCGCGCTGGCCCGGCTGCTGGACGCCGGCGTCATCACCGCCGACCAAACGACCGTTGTCGTACTCACCGGCAGTGGCCTGAAAGCCACCCAGCGTATCGGCGAACTCTTGGGCGCGTTGCCCGGCGCGTAATCGTTCATTTCGGCATTTAGCCGCTGATGAAAGCCGGTTTCGCCGATTAAAATCACGAAAACTCTGATGGAAGACTTGGCGGACTTGTACTCAGCCGTACGAACCGCCGCCCCACCAAGCCCTAATCTGCATCATCTGCGAAATCTGCGGATGATTTCTTTAAAGAACGCACACGCCTTAGCCCACCACGCCTCGAAATCAAGTCGCCCTGTATCGTCGTCTTCAATCGGCGGCCATCGGTGTCCATCGGCGGATTGGCTTGTCTTGGCTAAAAACGACCGATCAGCTCGCCAAGGCAGTCAGGCCGCCGCGCTGGCCGGTGTCGTCGGTCTCACGCGAGAGATTGATCGCGCTGATGATGGCCTTGATCGAGGCCGAGAGCGTGTCGGCGTCCTCGGCCACGGCCGGAATACGCACGGTGCCGGATTTGATCTGCACGAAGGCGATGGCATCCGCATCCGAGCCGGCCGATACCGCCTGCTCGGCATAATCGGCGATCATCAGGTCGTCGCCGGTGCGTGCATTCCAGGAGGCGACAAAGGCGGATAACGGGCCGTTGCCCTGGCCTTCGAGCGTGAACTGCTCACCGTTCTCGGTCACGGTAACCGAGATCTTCTGGCCTTCGCCGGCCCGGCGCACGCTGTAGTCCACCAACGAGATCGGTGTCTGGCGATCGAAATGGGTGAACAACAGATCACGGATCTCGGGCGAGCCCAGCTCGCCGGTGATCTTTTCGCTGGCCGCCTGGACGTGCGGGGCCAGCGCCAGCATCATCCATCGTGGCAGGTTGATGCCGTAGTCGCGCTCCAGCAAGAAAGCCATGCCGCCCTTGCCGGACTGGCTGTTCACGCGGATGACGGCCTGATAATCACGGCCGATATCGCGCGGGTCGATGGCCAGATACGCCACCTGCCACGGCTCGTCGTCTTGCTGCTTGCGCAGCGACTTGCGGATGGCATCCTGATGGCTCCCGGAAAACGCCGTATAGACCAGCTCGCCCACCCACGGGTGGCGCGGGTGCAGGGCAATGCCGGTGCACTCGTGTACCACGCGCACGATCTCGTCGGGGTTGGACAAATCCAGCTCGGGATCCACGCCCATCGAATACAGATTCATGGCCAGCACGACCATATCCATATTGCCGGTGCGCTCGCCGTTGCCCAGCAGCGTGCCTTCGACGCGCTCGGCGCCGGCCAGCATGGCAAGCTCCGCGGCCGCCACCGCGCCGCCGCGGTCGTTATGCGTATGCACCGACACGATCACCGATTCGCGGTTCTTCACGTTCTGGCAGAAATACTCGATCTGGTCGGCGTGATAATGCGGGCCGACCTGCTCGACGGTGTTGGGTAGGTTGAAGATGATGCGATCGGCCGGCGTGGGCTCCCAGACGTCCATCACCGCTTCACAGATCCGCACCGCGAAATCCATCTCGGTGGTGGAAAAACTCTCCGGCGAGTATTCCAGGCGCCAATCCACACCGGGCCGGGCACGGGCGTTTTCCTTGACCCGCTTGGCCCCGCCGACCGCGATATCGATGATGCCGTCCTGGCTCATCTCGAATACACGCTCGCGCTGGACGGTCGAGGTGGAGTTGTAGAGATGGATGATGGCCTTGGGCACGCCGTCCAGTGACTCGAACGTCTTGTCGATCAGGTGATCGCGACACTGGGTGAGTGCGGCGATGGTCACGTCCTCGGGGATCTGGTTCTCGTCGATCAGCCAGCGCACGAAGTCGTAATCCGGCTGGCTGGCCGAGGGAAAGCCGACCATGATTTCCTTCACGCCGATATCGACCAGCAGCTTGAACAGTTTCTGTTTCTGTTCGACCGTCATGGGCTCGAGCAGCGCCTGATTGCCATCGCGCAGATCCTCGCTGACCCAGATGGGGGCGCGGGTGATCTCTTGATCGGGCCAGGTGCGGGTGAACCCCGTGACCTTGGGCGCCGGCGAATACTTGCGATGATCGAATCGGGACATGTCGTGCTCCGTGATGCTATCCGTGTCGGTCATGTGCGACCGAATAACGCCATGATACGCCGGCCTGTCCGGCAGAACGTTGCGATATTGTGGCTTTTAGCGCGCTTATCGGTTTTTTATTGCGCTAATATCGGCAAAACGCGCAACTTAATATCAACCCATGGCCGAATCACGCACCGACGACGATCTCGATCGCTTCGACCGCCAGATCTTGCAGATCCTTCAGGCCGAGGGCCGCATCAGCAATCAGGCGCTGGCCGAGCGGGTCAATCTCTCGCCCTCGCCCTGCCTGCGCCGCGTGCGCGCGCTGGAAGCGGCCGGCTTCATCACCGGCTATCGCGCCGAGGTGGATCCGCGCCGGCTGGGCTACGGGCTGAACGTGGTGCTGCATATCTCGATGGACCAACACACGCCCGAGCGCTTCGAAGCCTTCGAGGCCCGCGTGGCCGAGCTGCCCGAAGTGGTGGAGTGCCTGCTCATCACCGGCCAAGAGGCCGATTACCAGCTCCGGATCTGGGTCGCCGACATGGACGACTATCAGCGTATTCTGCTTCAGCACATCACCCGTATTCCCGGGGTGTCCGGCGTGCATACCAGCTTTGTGCTGCGCCGCGTCATGCCGGCGCGGGGCCTGCCGCCCCGCTGATTGCCCCGGGCCGATCATTTTGGTGCATAATACAGGTTAATAGCCGCCCGACTGTCTTTCGCCCGGAGCCTCATGACCCAGGTAGAGGCCATGTTCGAGCGCTACGGCCCGAAATACCGTCTTTACGTCACGATCACGGTGTTGCTCGGCCTGGTGGCACTTGGCATGTCGATCACGATCGTCAACGTCGCGACCCCTTACATCAAAGGGGCATTCGGCATGAGCGCGTCGCAGGTGCAGTGGCTGTCGACCGGGTTTCTGGCGGCCACCACCGTCACCCTGTTGATCTCGCCCTGGCTGATGAGCGCCTTCGGCCAGCGCAAGACGTATGTGGGCTTGCTCCTGGTGTTCATCGCGGCCTCGTTATTGGGCGGCTGGTCCGAGGGCATGGGCATGGTGATCGCTGCCCGCGTGATCCAGGGGGCGATGACCGGCGTGATTCGCCCGGTGGCCCTTGAAGCCCTGTTCATGGTCTACCCGCCGGAAAAACGCGGCCTGGCCACCGCGATCTATGCCATGAGCCTGGGCCTGCCGTTGACGCTGGCCAGCGTCGTGGGCGGGTTTCTGGTGCACGACTTCAACTGGCGCTATGTGTTTTTCATCGTGTTGCCGATCTGCGTGGTGGCCATTCTCATGGGGCTGGTCTTCTTGCCCGATCGTGAAGAAACCGGGCCCAAGCCCAAGCTCGACTGGATCGGGGCCACGGTGTTGTTCGTGTCGATATTCGCGCTGTTGGCCGCCCTGGCCAACGGGCAGCGCTGGACCTGGAGCAGTGCCAGTATCCTGTGGCTGGAGGCCATCGCCCTGATCGGCACGGTGTTCTTCATCTGGTGGGAGCCGCGCCAGGAACGCCCGATTCTGGATCTGGATATCTTCAAGACCCGGGAGTTCCTGGCGGGCTCGATCGTGTTGTTTCTGTTTGGCGGCGCGTTCTACGGGGTGATGTATCTGTTGCCGCAGTTCATGGACTCGATCCTGGCATACAGCCCGGTGACCTCCGGCATTCTGTTCACGCCGTCGACCCTGGTGCTGGCCGTGCTGGTGCCCCTGGTCGGCCGGCTCAACGACAAGCTGCCGCCGCACTGGATATCGGTGCCGGCGCTGCTGGTCGCGGCCTATGCCACCTGGCGCTTTGCCCAGGCCGACTGGAGCACGTCGTTCTTCTCGTTGACGGTCTCGATGTCGTTGGTGGCCACCGCGATTGCCGCCGTGCCACCGCCCACACTCTCGCGCTCGATCGCGGCCCTGCCGCCGCGGCTGATCGGCTATGGCTCGGGAGCGATCAATTTTGCGCTACAGCTGGGCGGCGCCTTCGGCACGGTGCTGCTCGTGGCGCTGCTCGATCGCCGTACGGCGCTGCATAGCGCACAACTGACCCATCAAGGGCTCACGCCGGGTAACCCGATCGCGATGGAGGCGATACGCCAATACGGCGAGATCGCGGCGCGCACGGGCACGTCCGAGGTGTATCAACAAGCCGCCGGCCAGGTGCTGCTGTCTCGCGTGGATGCCACCTGGGCCACGATCTATGCCTATCAGGACGGCTTTCTGGTCGTCGCCGTGGGCCTGGCCATCGTGACGGTTCCTTCTTACCTGTTGTCTCGTTGGGGCCTGGCGCGTGAGCGACAGGCGCGCGCAGAAAATGCCGCGCAGCCCCAAGGCACCTGACGCTATTTCTTATGACTGATACCAAGCCCGAATCCGCCGAGCCGAAGACCGCCTCTACGATGCGCCGATGGCTCAAGCGCGTGGCGATCGTCGTGGCCGCGATACTCGTGATCGTATGGCTGGCGTTCTGGCTTCATCACCGCCTGACCCACGTCTCGGAAAACGATGCCCGCATCGAGTCGCACGTGATCACGGTGTCTTCGCGACTGGATGGCCGGGTGACCGGTTTCGATCTCATCGAGGGCGATCGGCTGGCCGAGAACGAGACGATCGCCCAACTCTACAGCCGCCCGGATACCTTGCAGCTCGACGAGCTCAAGGCTCGGATCGATCATATCCAGACCGAGCTTGCCCTGGCCCGCCAGCAGATCGGCGGCGGCGTGGATTCAGCCCGGGCACGGCTGGCTGCTGACAAGTCAGCCATGGCGGCGGCCAAGGCACGGATGGAAAAAGCCCACAACAATTACACCCGGGCACAGAATCTGTACGAGGCCAAGGGGGGAACCGAAAAACAGCGCGATATCTATCGCTACGATTATCAATCCGCCCAGGCCGATTATCAGCGCGCCCAGAGCCAGGTGAAACAGGACCAGGTGGCCATCGCCAACGCCAAGACCGGCCTGTTGTCGGCCGGCCAGGTCACCAATCCTGACGTGCTGAAATCACAGCTTGAGATCACCCGCGCCAAACTCGCCCATCAACAGAACATGATTGATGACCTGACCGTGAAAAGCCCGATCCACGGCGTTGTCGACAAGACCTTCATCGAGCCCGCTGAATATATTTCGGCCGGCCAGCCCATCCTGATGATGCACGACCCGCGTGATGTGTGGGTCGAGGCGAATATCAAGGAAACCGCCGTAGGCGATCTGGCCGTGGGCCAGCCGGTGGCCATCACGGTCGATGCCCGCCCGGATACGACCTATACCGGCCATATCCAGGTCATCGGCGGCGCGGCCACCAACCAGTTCGCGCTGCTGCCCGACCCCAACCCGTCGGGCAATTTCACCAAGATCACCCAGCGTATTCCGGTGCGTATCGCCATCGACCACGGGCCCAAGATTCAGGTGTCGCCCGGCATGATGGTCGAGGTCGATATTGACATCACCGGCGACGGCACGACTGAGGCCCGCCAGCAACAGGCCCCGATTCGTACCCGCGCCGATGAAGTTCGGGGCCCCGCGCCGTCGTCCAGCGCCGAGCCGGACGATCAGGCCCGTACCTCGGGCCATGCAGCAGACGGTCTTCTTGCCAGCCGCACGCCGTTACAGCCCGATCTCCGGCTGGCCCCTGCCGCGCCCATCGGCCGCGCACCGGATTCGCTAGACTGACGCCCTCTTCGCAAAACAGCGGCGTCATGGCAAACGAGTCTCTCTTTCACTGGGCCGGTGAGCAGCTGGGCCAACTGATCCGTACCGTGGTCGACAGCCTGGCCTGGGTGCTCACACACCTGTCCGAGGCGGTTGGCGGGTTCTATACCGGGCTGCGGGATACGCTGGGGATCGGCGACTCCACGGCCAGCCTCGTGATACTCATCATCGGCCTGCTGGTGCTCGTTGCCGGGCTGCGGCGACTACTGGCGGTGCGGCTGATCTCCGGGCTGATCTTCACCGTACTCGGCGTCGCCCTGCTCAGCTGGCTGATGGGTTGACGCCCCGGCGAGCAACATCCGCGCACCGGGCCGTGTCGTAGGCTGATCACACTCTGCTGTCCTGCTTTCGGGATCGATTCGTTATGGCAAGCAAACATATATTGATACAAGGCGGTGCGCGCGGCCTGGGACTGGCGCTGGTCACCCAGCTGCTCGAAGACGACGCCACCCGGGTGAGCGCCACCACGCGACACCCGGAACACGCCGACGAGCTCAAGGCGTTACAGGCCAGGGCCGGCGACGATCGTCTGGCAATCGTGGCCCTGGACATCACCGACGAGGCCAGCATCGAGCAGGCCCGACAAGAAATCGGCGAGCGCCACCCGCGCCTCGATCTGTTGATCAACTGTGCCGGGCTGCTACACGACGAGGCCAGCGGCCAGTGGCCGGAAAAACGCCTGGCCGATATCCAGCCCGAGCATTTCGCGGCCAGCTTTGCCGTCAACGCCACGGGCCCGGCGCTGATGATCAAGCATTTCTCGGATCTGATGACCCACGGCGATCGCGCCGTGCTGGCCTCGATCAGCGCGCGGGTGGGCTCGATATCGGATAACGGCTACGGCGGCTGGTATGGCTATCGGGCCTCCAAGGCCGCCCAGAACCAGCTTACCCGCACGGCGGCGATCGAGCTGGCACGACGATCCAAGCGCTTGATCTGTGTGGGCCTGCATCCCGGCACGGTCGATACCGATCTGTCCGAACCGTTTCAGAAGCGTGTGCCGGAAAAACAGCTCCAGACGCCGATCCAGGCCGCAAAGCATCTGTTGGGCGTCGTTGCTCAATTGACGCCGGAGGATACCGGCCAGCTTTTCGACTGGGCCGGGAAGAAGATCGCCCCGTAGTTCGGCGGGAACGCCGACTCGCGGGCGCCGTGGCGCTTATTCGCGCGCTGCGGCCGGGATACCTGTCGCCGCCGAAAGCGCCTGCCCGTCGGCGTTGGTCCAGCCGCCGCCCAGCGCGCGGAACAGATCGGCGGTATCGCGATATCGCGTCACCCGTGCCTTGGTGACATCCAGCTGCGCGTTCTGGTATTGCGCCTGGGCGGTATAGAGCGAAACATAATCGGCCGCGCCGTTTCTGATCTGGGTACGCACGGTATCCAGATTGTTGCCGGCCGCATCCACGGCGGTTCGTTGGGCGATCAGCGCGCGGGCATCGGCTTCCAGCGAGCGCAGGGCATTGGCCACATCGCCAAAGGCCGCCAGCGTGGTCGCGCGATAATCCGCCAGCGCGGCCACGTACAGATCCTGGGCCTGGCGACGCTGGGCCCGCAGACGCCCGCCGGCGAAGATCGGCGCGGCCAGCTGGGCGCCCAGGGTATAGAGCGCGTTGATGGGGTCCCCCAGATTGGCCGGCGTGAGCGCCTGGCGGGTATACGAGCCGCTGATCCGCACGTCAGGCAATAGATTGGCCGTGGCCACACCGATCTGTGCGCTGGCGGCGTGCACGGCGGCCGCGGCGGCCAGAACGTCCGGGCGCTGGTTGACCAGCTGGCTCGGCAGGCTGGCCGGCAGGTCGCGCGGCAGAGCGAGTTCATCGAGCGTGAAGGCCGGGTCATTGAACTGGCCCGGCGTGCTGCCAACAAGCACGGCCAGTCGATTCACGGCCAGTGTCTTCTGTTTCTTCAACGGCTCGAGCGAGGCACGCGTGCGGGCAAGCTGGGTACGGATCTGGGTCGCATCGGCATCGATCGCCACACCGAAGGCGATCTGCTTGCCCACGATATCCAGGGCGTCCGATTGGCTGTCGATCAAGGCCTCGGTGGTCTGAATCGCCGCGTTCAGCCCGGCTTCGGCCACGGCCGTGGCCACCACGTTATTGATCAGCGTGACATAGGTATTGACCACCTGATACTGCTGCTCGTCGAGCGCTGCACTGGCGGCCTCGATCTGGCGCCGGGTACGGCCGAACAGATCCAGATCGTAGCTGGCCGTGGCCTGGGCATCATAGAAATTGAACACGTTAGTGAACTGCGGATCGTTGATGCCGAACTGGGCGCCCGTCACCCGTCTACGGTCATAACCCGCGCCCACGTTGATCTGGGGATACAGGGCCGCCTTGTTCTGCTTGACCACCTCACGCGCGGCCTTGATCCGGGCCTGGCCGGCGGCCAGCGTCGGGCTGTCCTCGATCGCCTGCTTGATCAGCGCGTCCAGGCGCTGGGATTCGAATACCCGGTACCAGTCGGCGCGCACCCGGGCGGCGGTATCGAATGCCTGCGCCGCGATGCCCGCGCTATCGTCGGCTGCGGGCTTGTTCGTATCGCCGGCGGTTTCCGGGTTCACGTCATAGGCCGTGTCCTCGGGCGCTGCCGGGGCCTGATAATCCGGGCCGACCGCACATGCGCCAAGCAGCAGGCCGGCCGCGGCCATACCGAAAAGGCGTGAAGAACCGCCAAGAGTACATCGCATAGAGCAAGAATCCGGGCGTGGAATGATGAACTGCACGGGTGGTCTGGGTGATCGTAATCTAGGCGTCAGCACGATAGCTGTCAAATACAACTAAATGAGGACTCGCTCAATCGTGGCGTCATGACCGCCGCAGGCTGTCGCAAAAAGACAAATCGCCAGAACTGATCTTGTCTTTCAGACTGTTCTTCCATACAGTTTTTATATGACGCATCGCCCGGTTCATCACACCTCTCGCGGCGCGCTGACCAACACGGCCAGCCGTTTCGCGGCCACGCACGCAGAGGACTTCGACGACGGCTGGGACACGCTGGACACAACGGCCGAAGAAGACGCCGAGCAGGCCCCGCCGACACGCCTGCACCGCGACCCCACACGCCGGGTTATCGCGACCAACGACTCGCCGGACGTGCCCTTTGCCGCCTCGATCAACCCGTACAAGGGCTGTGCCCACGGCTGTATTTATTGTTTCGCCCGGCCCACCCACGAATATCTCGATCATTCGGCCGGGCGGGATTTCGAGACCGAGCTCTACTACAAGCCCGAGGCCGCTACGCTGCTGGCCGATGAGTTGCGCCATTCGGCTTATCGCTGCACCCCCATCACGCTGGGGGCCAACACCGACCCCTACCAGCCGGATGACCGCAAGCTGGCCATCACGCGCGAGATTCTGGAAACCGCCGAGGCCTTCAACCAGCCGGTCTCGATCATCACCAAGGGCGCCCACGTCACCCGTGACCTGGATATTCTGGCGCGCCTGGCCAAGCAGAATCTGGTCAGCGTGTTCGTCTCGGTCACGAGCCTGGATACGGCGATCAAGCGCACGCTGGAGCCGCGCGCGGCGGCCCCCGGCCAGCGGCTCAAAACGATCGCGGCGTTGGCCGATGCGGGCGTGCCCACCGGCGCGCTCGTGGCCCCCATCATCCCGATGATCACCGACCACGAGATCGAGCACTTGATAGAAGCCGTGGCCACCGCCGGTGCCACGCGCGCCAACTACGTGCTGCTACGCCTGCCCCACAGCGTGAAAACCCTGTTTCGCGAATGGCTGGATGCCCACTACCCGGACCGCGCGGCCCACGTCATGAGCCTGATCAACCAGATGCGCGGCGGCGCAGACTATGAGTCGGCCTGGGGCACGCGCATGACCGGCACCGGCACCTATGCCGATCTCATCGCCAAGCGGTTTCGCCTGGCCTGTACGCGCCACGCGCTGAACCATGAACGCTTCGAGCTGGACACCTCGGCCTTCGCCCCGCCGCCGGCGTCAGGCGATCAGATGGGGCTTGGGTTCTGAGCCAAGCGACGCCCGTGGCACAGTAAGCGCCGCTCTACCTCGGTGCGCCCTGCATGAATCGTGCTTCTGACACTGCCTCGACCTCGCCGTTGACCAACCCGCTGTTGCTGGTGATGGTGCTGGCCGCCTTCACCAGCGTGCTCAACAACAGCATGGTCAACGTGGCCATTCCGGCGGTCAGCGCGCATTTGCACGTCTCGGCCAGTGCCTCGGGCTGGATCGTCACGGCGTATTCGATCGTCTTTGCGACTGGCGTTGCCCTCTATGGGCGCGTCTCGGACAGCTACAGCCTGCGGGCGACGTTTCTGGCGGCCCTCGTCATCTTCGGCATCGGGTCGCTGGCCTGTGCCCTGGCCCCGACCTTCGGCGTGCTGGTCGCCGGGCGGGCGGTACAGGCAGCAGGTGCTGCCGCGATCCCCTCGTTGGCTTATGGCTCGGTGGCACGGCTGTTTCCGGCCGGGCAACGCGGGGCGGTGTTCGGTACGTTGTCCTCCGCGGTGGGCCTGGGGGCGGCCGCCGGGCCGTTGGTGGCCGGTATCGGCGTGACGGCCGCCGGCTGGCGGGTGTTGTTCTACGGCACACTGGCGGTGATCGCATTGTTGTTCGCCGCGGCCTGGCGCTATCTGCCGGATTTGAACGCCGAACGGGCGCGCAGCCCGCATCGGTTTGCCCGGCTGGACTTGCCCGGCGGGCTGTTGCTGGCGTCCGGTGCGGCTGCCCTATTGTTTGGTATGACGACTGCCAATCACAGCGGGCTAGCCGCGCCACAGGCCTGGGGCGCGCTGGTAGCCGCCGTCTTACTGCTGACCGGCTTCACGATTCGGATCCGGCGGGCCGCATTTCCTTTCGTGCCGCCGGCGTTGTTTGCCAATACCCAGTTCCTCTCGGCCTCGGGCATCGCGCTGCTTTCCCAGGGGGCATTCATCGGCGGTGGGCTGTTTTTGACCCCGCTGCTGCTGATCAATCAGATGGGGCTCACGGCATTTCAAACCGGGCTTGTCATTGCCCCAGGTGCGTTCTCGGTCGCCCTGCTCTCACCCACGATCGGGCGGCTGTCGGATCGTTTTGGGCCGCGTGCGGTGCTCGGCACGAGCCTTTCGATTCTTTTGGCCGGCCTGTTGTTCATGTCGTCGTTTGCGGTCGGCGCCGCACCTTGGCGGGTCGCCATCGCCTTGGTGATCGCCAGTACCGGCTATGCCGGCGTGACCTCGCCAGCGGCCAATGCGGCCTCGAAGGCGCTGACGGCCGAGATTGCCGGCGTGGGCTTTGGGATCTATCAGCTTTTCTTCTTCTTAGGGTCTGGCACCGGGGCCGCGGTGTTCGGCAGCGTGCTGGCACTTCGACAACGCCAGGGCACGCCCGCGCTCAATCCGTTTTATGGTCAAGGCACGGCCACGGCTGCTTTTTCAGATGCGTATCTGGTGGCCTGTATCGCCGTGCTGGTGGCCTTGATGTTATTGATCGGGCTCGGCCGGGCGCGCCCGGTATCGATGGAGAAAAGCTGATGCAACGATTGTTGATGGGTCTGATGTTGGCCGGTCTGTGGCTGCCCGCGCTGGCGGGCGCGGCCACGCTGACCGTCGAAGTGACCGGGCTGAAGAACAACACGGGCGTGGTACGGGTCGCGGTCTGTGATCGCGATCATTTCACCGAGGCCGAATGTGCCTATAAAGGCGCCGCCGCACCTGAAAATGGGGCCGCCGCGGTCACGATTGGGGATATTCCGCCCGGCGTGTATGCCGTACAGGCCTATGCCGATACCAACGACAACGACACGCTGGATACCAACTGGATCGGCTGGCCGAAGGAAGGCATGGGCTTTTCCAATGACGCGAAGATGCATCACGGCCCGCCGGACTATGACGCGGCCGCGATCAAGCTGCGTGAGCCCGGCGGCACGATTCGCTTTGCCATGCAGTATTTCTGATCAACGCATCCGGGCCCGGCCCGCACGGATCGCGGTCTTGAGCGCGGCCAGTTTTTGCCCGAAACCGCGCCCGTGCGCGATCGTGAGATACGCCTTGAACAGATCGGCGTCGTGCTCGCTGGCCGGCGCCAGATGCGGGCGGGCCATGCCGCGACGGGTAAGCACGGTCTGGGGCCGGGTCATTTCCAGCAGGCCCTCAGCACCGCGGGTCGTGCCATGGCCGCTGGCCTTGGCGCCGGCAAACGGCGCACGGGGATCGGCGGTGGGCGCGATCAAGTCGTTGATCGTGACTACGCCGGCGTGCAAGCGTTCGGCCAGTGCTGCGGCCTCGACCGGGTCGCCAAAAACCGCGGCCCCCAGGGCATAGTGGCTGTCGTGATCGATAGCGATTGCGTCGTTGATCGTGTCGATCGGCTGCAACGTGGCCACCGGGGCGAACAGATCGCCCGGCAGCGGTGAATCGCTCGGCGATTGTTGGGCCAGCACACAGGGCGCCATGCCGGTCGCGCCGAGCTCGGGCGACGCGCCGAGAAGACGCCAGCCGCATGCCTGCGCGCCAGCGATGCGCTCACAGGCCATGGCCCGCGGTTTGACGTCTAGCGCACGCGCCGGCGCATCGGCCAGGGCGTCGCGCAGTGCTGATGCCAGCGCATCAAATCGTTCGCGCACCACGAACACCCGTCTTGGTGCGATACAGGTCGCCCCGCCGTTCAGGCTCATGCCCCAGGCGATCGCCCGCGCGGTCACGTGGATGTCAGCGCCGGCCAATACGAACACCGCATCGTTTCCCGAAAGCTCCAGCACGGCCGGCACCGTGCGCGCGGCCAGCTGGCCGGCCACGGCGCGCCCGGTGGCTGCTGACCCCGTCAGAAACAGTTTGTCGATGGCGGCCGAGGCCAGCGCTTCACCGGCGCCCGGATCCTCTTCGATGATTTGAAACAACGCGCCCGGCAAGCCAGCGGCGACCAGTGCGGCGCGCAGCCAGACGAGCGACGCGCTGGCGTGCGGCGCGGGCTTGACGATGACAGCATTGCCGGCGGCCAACGCTTGAAGAATCTGTACGCCGGCCAGCAACAATCGATAGTTGCCCGGGGCGATGATCGCGACGACACCCAACGGCACGCGCCGAACCGTGCCGCGCACACCCCAGAGCCAGGCCGGGCGCCCGTTCGCGCCAAAATGCCGGGTAGCCAGCACGCGCGCCGCACAGCGCTCGATAAAGCGCGCCGCATCTGCCAACGGGATGATCTCGGTCGTCAGTGTCTCGGCGGGCCCGCGATCGAAGCGATCTCCGACGGCCGCGATGACGGTATCGGCCTCTTGGGCCAGCGCGTGGCGCACGGCCCCGACCAACCGCGCCCGTGTCTTGACCGGGCGTGCCTGCCAGGCCGGCAGCGCCGCGCGGGCAGCATCGATCCGGGCCTTAAGGCACGCGGTCTGCGGGTCGTTCATGGCGTTCATCCACCGCGACAAAACCGCCGAACGACGCGTTCGGCACGGTGCGCCATACTATCGTGACGGCCATGCACGCGTGCATCGCGCTCGTCGCAGCTGACGTAAGCGTTGTCGATACGACGGCGCAGCTGCCGTGGCTTCGCGGGCTCACGAGAAAAGGCAACCACATGATTCAACAAGCCCTTCGATCCGGGGCACGCCAGGCCGTGGCCCAGCTGCGCGCCATGGCCGGGCGCAGCGCCGGCAAGCAGGTGGTCATCATCGGTGCCGGACCGGGCGGGCTGGCCACGGCCATGCTGCTGGCCGCCAATGGCGCCGACGTCACGCTGCTTGAGCGCGAGGATCGCGTGGGCGGGCGCACATCCTCGCTGGTCATGGACGGCTTTACGTTCGATCTGGGCCCGACTTTTTTCCTCTACCCCGAGATTCTGGCCGAGATCTTTGCCGCCTGTGGCCGGCGTTTCGAAGACGAGGTCGATCTGGTGCGGCTCGATCCCATGTACCGGCTGATCTTCGAATCCGGCGGCTCGATCCTGGCCAGCCACGACGTGGACAAGCTCCAGGCCGAGGTCGCCCGCTTTGATGAAGACGATGCCAAGCAGGTGCCGGCGTTTCTGGAAGCCAATCGCATCAAGTTCGATGCGTTTCGCCCGCTCTTGCAGCGCCCTTTTGCCTCGTTGCGTGATCTGACCCACCCGGACGTATTGAAGGCCCTGCCCTTGATGCGCCCGTTTTCCAGCGTGGATACGGACCTGAAGCGCTGGTTCAACCATCCCCAGGTGCGCCTGGCGTTCTCGTTCCAATCGAAATATCTGGGTATGTCGCCGTTCAAGTGCCCCAGCCTGTTCACGATTCTGTCGCACGTGGAACACGGCTTTGGGGTGTTTCACCCGATCGGCGGTTGCGGAGCCATTTCCCAGGCCATGGCGCGCGTGGCGCGTGATACGGGCGTGGATATTCGTTTGTCCGAGCCGGTCGCCCGGATCGAGTTCGACGGCAGGAAAGCCGTGGGTGCCATCACCGGCCAGGGGTTCTATCCGGCCGATGCCATGGTCGTGAACGCCGATTTTGCCGGTGCCATGCACAAGATGGTGCCCGACCGGCTGCGCCGGAAATGGACCGATGCCCGCATCGAGAAAAAACAATACAGCTGCTCGACCTGCATGCTCTATATCGGGCTGGAAGGCAGCTACCCGGCGCTGCATCACCACACGATTCATCTCTCGGCCGATTATCTGGACGATATCCGGGCCATCGAGGACCAACGCGCCCCGGTTGATCCCACGCTGTATATCCAGAACGCCAGCCAGACCGACCCCACCCTGGCCCCGGCCGGCCACAGCACGATCTACATGCTGGCCCCGGTGGGGAACCTGGCCCCCGACGGCGGGCCGATGGACTGGGCCGAGGCCGGCCCGCGCTATCGCGAGCTGATGTTGAACCGCCTGGCCGGGTTGATCGGCATCGAGCGCACCGATCTTGATACGCGTATCAAGACCGAGCACATGATCACGCCGGCCGATTGGGCCACCCGCTACGCTATCTATCGCGGGGCCACCTTCAACCTGGCGCACAACATCGGCCAGATGTTGCATTGGCGCCCCAATAACCGCTTCGAGGATCTGGAGCGCGTGTATCTCACCGGCGGCGGCACCCATCCGGGAAGCGGGCTGCCCACCATCTTCGAATCCGCCCGGATTGCCGCTAGTCTGATCGACGATGATCTGCATCTCTCACGACAAGGAGTGTTGTCATGACCCGGCCTACCATCGGCATCATCGGCGCCGGCCTCGGCGGCCTGGCCGCCGCCGTGACCGCTGCGGCCCGCGGTTACGACGTCACCGTGCTGGAAAAGAACGACTGGCTCGGCGGCAAGGCCGCCGTGCTGGAAGAAGACGGCTTTCGTTTCGACATGGGCCCGACGATCCTGACCGTGCCGCGTGTGTTGGAACGTATCTTCGGCGAGGCCGATACCCCCATCGAATCCATGCTCGATCTGGTGCGCCTGGACCCGCAGTGGCGCTGTTTCTTCGAGCCCGGCGACGTGCTCGATCTGCACCAGGACATGGCCACGATGGATCGCGAGCTGGCCGCCTTCGCACCGGGTACGGAAAAAGGCTATCGCGATTTTCTGGCCGTGGCGGAGAATCTGTCGCGTATCTCGGACAAGTTCTTTTTCTGGAAGGCCGTTCAGGATCTCAAGGACACCATCGACGTGGGCCAGAACATGTCATGGCACACCATGCGCGACGTGATGGCCCTGCGCATGCATCAGTCCGTGGGCGGGCTGGTACGCAAGCACGTGAAAGACAAGCGCGTGGCCCAGATGCTCGATCATTTCATTCAGTACGTGGGCAGCTCGCCGGCGGCCTCGCCGGCCGTACTGGCCGGCATCGCCCATATGCAGGTCGGCGAAGGCGTGTGGTACCCGATGGGCGGCACGCGGGCCGTGCCGGCGGCACTGGCGCGCCTGGCCGAGTCACTCGGCGTGACGTTTCATACCGGCGTGGATGTCGCCCAGATCACGATGGACGGGCGACGCGCCACCGGCATCAAGACCACCGACGGCCAGACCATGGCCTTTGACGCCGTGATCTCCAACATGGATTCGGTGCGCACCTATCGCGAGCTGGTGGGCGGCGCCCCGGCCAAGGCCTTTGCCAAGACCGGCCAACGCGAGCCAGCCTGCTCGGGCGTGGTGCTCTACCTGGGCCTGGATCGTGCCTACGAGCACTTGGCGCATCACAACTTCGTCTTCTCGCGCGACCCGGAAGAAGAGTTCGAAGCGATCTATCACAAGGGCGTGCCCGCACCCGACCCCACGGCCTATATCGCAGCCCCCGCGCGCACGGAGCCCGGCGTGGCCCCGGACGGCGGCGAAGCGCTCTACGTGCTGGTGCACACGCCCTATCTGCGGCCCGGCCAGAACTGGCAGGACATGCTGCCCGGCTATCGCCAGGTGATCTTCGACAAGCTGGCCCGTGCGGCCGGCATGGATGATCTGGAGGAGCGGATCGTGGTCGAGCGTGCGCTCACCCCACAGGATATCCACGAGCGTTATCGCGTGCTGGACGGGGCGATCTATGGCCTGGCCAGCCACGGCAAGATGATGGGCGCGTTCAAGCCCGGCAACCGCAGCCGCTATGTCGACGGGCTGTATCTGGCCGGCGGCTCGGCCCATCCCGGCCCGGGCATGCCCATGGCGCTGATGTCCGGCTGGATCGCCGCCGATGCGCTGGATGCGGATTTCGGAGAACGACAGGGCGCGGCGTGAGCCGTGTATCACCCGCGGCCGGGGCCGTCATGGCCCAGCGCTCGGCGCTGGCCACGGCGTTTTTCACGTGGGTGATGCAGCGCCAGATCGCAGGCTCGTTTAACGCGCTGCGGATCGCCCGGCCCGGCCTGCCCGAGCTGCCCGCCAACACGCCACTCGTGGTCTATTCCAACCACCCGGCCTGGTGGGACCCGGCACTCTATATCGTGCTGGCCGGGCAGCTGTTCGCTGATCGTGACAGCTACGGGCCGATGGACGCCGCGGCCCTGGATCAATACCGGATTCTGCGTCGCGTCGGTATCTTCGGTATTGATACAGAAGGCTATCGCGGGGCCGCGCGTTTCCTGCGCGTGGCCGAGGGCCTGCTTGCAAGCCCGGATCGCATGCTCTGGGTGACGGCACAAGGCGCCTTCGCCGATCCGCGGGCACGCCCGCTCACCCTGCGCCCGGGCCTGGCCCGGCTGTTGGCCCGCGTACCCAACGCCGTTGCCGTGCCGTTGGCGATCGAATACCCGTTCTGGCAAGAAAAACAGCCCGAGGCGCTGTGTCGTTTTGGCACGCCGATCGCTGCGAATCAGGCCAGCGCCGAGGCTCTAACCACGGCGCTCACCGAGCAGATGGATCGCCTGGCTGATAGCGCGATGATGCGCTCGCCCGATGATTTCGACACCCTGATCGCCGGGCGCGCGGGCGTCGGCGGCGTCTATGATCTGGGCCGGCGTGTGAAGGCCGCGCTGCAGGGCCGGGCGTTTGATGCCCGGCATGATCAAACCCCGCCGCGATGATCCTCGCCGCCTGGATCGCGCTGGGACTGGCCGGGCTCTACGCCGGGCTGACGTTGATCAACCTGGCGCTGTTTCGAGTGCCTGGGGCGGTGTCGGATGGTGCGCCGCGCCGGGCCGTGTCTCTGTTGATTCCGGCTCGCGATGAAGGCGCGCGTATTGGCGCCACGCTCGACGCCGCACTAGCCAGCCGCGACATCGAGCTGGAAATCATCGTGCTCGACGACGACTCAAGCGACGATACGCCCGATCAGGTCAGCGCCCTGGCCGCCCGTGACGCGCGTGTGCGATTGATCACCGGGGCCCCGCTGCCGGCCGGCCTGAACGGCAAGCAACATGCCTGTGCCCAGCTGGCCACTGCAGCCCGCCACGACACGCTGGTCTTCATCGATGCCGACGTGCATCTGGCCCCCGACGCGCTGGCCCGGGCCACGGCCTGGCTGCACGGGCGCGGGCTGGGGCTGGCCAGCGGGTTTCCGAGCCAGCCGACCGATACCTGGGGCGAGACGCTTCTGGTGCCGATGATTCCGGTGCTGCTGCTGGGCTATCTGCCGCTGGGCCTGGCCCGCCTGATGCCGCGCGCGCCGAGCCTGGCCGCCGGCTGTGGCCAGCTCATGCTCGTGACGCGCGCGGCCTATACCGCCGCCGGCGGGCACGCGGCGATCGCCACGCGCATGCACGACGGGCTGAACCTGCCGGCCAATGCACGCCGGGCCGGCCATGCCACGGATCTGTTCAATGCCGCGGGCCTGGCGCGCTGTCGCATGTACGACGGGTTTGAAAGCGCCTGGCGCGGGTTTTCCAAGGACGCGACCGAGGGCATGGCCACGCCGCCGGCGTTGCCGGTCTGGACGTTGCTCCTGGCCGGCGGGCATCTCTGGCCGTTCGTGGTGCTGATCGCGGCCTTGTTCACGGCCTCGATTCAGGCGCTCGGGGTCGCCGCCCCTGCTGTCGTGCTGCTTGCCGTCGCACGGATTGCCGTGGCCCGCGCCACGGGTCAGCGCGCCCTGGCCGTGGCGCTGCACCCGGCGGCCGTGGTCGCGACGCTGGCCCTGCAATGGCAGGCACTCATCGCCGCCCGTCGCGGGCGCGCCCGCACCTGGCGCGGCCGTACCTATACGCCGTGAGTGTTATCCATGGCCAGCTCGCCGTTGATGAGGGCGCGGATCCAGGCCACATAGCGCGGCAACAGCCGTGGCGGCAGGTCATGGCCCAGGCCGTCGATCTCCTCGTAATGCACGTTGGGCAGGTGGGCGGCCGTGTCGCGCCCGTGGGCCACGGGCAAGAGCGGATCGGCCTTGCCGTGGATGACCAGCGCCGGCTGGCGGATCGTTTCCAAGGTATCGCGGCGCGAGGTGGCCGAGAGCACGGCCAGCATCTGGCGATGCGTGCCGGCCGGCGAGTAGGCCCGCTCGGCGTTTTTCAGACATTCGCGGTACCAGTCGGCTTCGCTGCGGGCGAGCTTGGGATCCGTACTGCCGATCATGCGCATGGTCTTGGCCATCTGCGCGGCCACGTCTTCCGGCGCGCGGCTCTTTGGCTTTTTGGCCAGGCGTCGCAGCACGCGTAGACGGCTACGCGGCAGTTTCTGATGGCCCGAGGTCGACATGATCGAGGTGAGTGTCTTGACCCGGCCCGGATCCTGCGCGGCCAGGATCTGGGCGATCATGCCGCCCATGGACACCCCCACCACATGCACCTCGGTCACGCCCAGATGATCGAGCAGGCCGGTGGCATCGTCGGCCATGGCATACAGATCATACGGCGCGCCGATATCGCGCTTCATCACCCCGCGCAGGAATGCCTTCACCGGCGACGGATACGGCTTTTTCGTCTTGAACTGGCTCGACAGGCCGATATCGCGGTTATCGAAACGAACCACGTAGAGCCCCGTATCGGCCAGCGCGCGACAGAAGGCATCCGGCCAGGCGCGCAGCTGCATGCCCAGGCCCACGATCAGAAGCAGCGCGGGCTTGTCGGGCCGGCCGAAGGTTTCGTAGGCGATCGTCATGTCGCCGATCTCGCAGCGTTCGACCGTATCCGCGCCGTCGAGTGCGGGGGCAAGAAACTCCGTCATAAACTCGTGTCCTGATTCGACCGCGTACTGATGCCGCACGCGCACGCTACAATCCAGACCGATGAGCCTACTCGACCAACTCGCCGACGCCCATATCCAGACCGCGATCGACAACGGCGATCTGGACAACCTGCCCGGCCAGGGCAAGCCGTTGCCCCCGGACGAGGCCCGCCAGGTGCCGGCCGAGCTGCGCGCGGGCTATCGCCTGCTCAAGAACGCCGGCTTCGTGCCGCCCGAAATACAGACCCACCGCGAGCTGCGCGAAGTCGAGGATCTGCTGGCCCAGGCCCTGCCCGAGTCCGAGGCGCACGAGCGCTTGAGCCGTCGGGCGCGCTGGATCGAGACACAGTTATCGACCTCGCGCCGTGGGCGGGCGCTGCTGGCTGATCGCACCTACGGCGATGCCCTGCGCCGGCATCTGGCCGGGAGCGATAACGGGGCCGATGACGAGTGCGATGACAAGCAACGCTGATATCTCGATTCGGCGTGCGCACGGCCCGGCCGATCGGGCCGCAATCAGTGAGCTGGCGCATCGCATCTGGCCCGCCCACTACGCACCGATCATTGGCCACGCCCAGGTCGATTACATGCTGGCCCAGGGCTATACGCCGACCGCACTTGCCGCCGCCGAAGACGCCGGCACTGCGTTCTACCTGGCCGAGCAGGCCGGGCAAGCGCTGGGCTATGCCGCGCTGGCGCCGGAGCCGGGGCCGGGGCCGGGGCCGGGGCCGGGGCCGGGGCCGGAACCCGCCACGATGCTGTTGGACAAGCTCTATCTCGACGCCTCGGCCCGTGGTCAAGGCATCGGCCGCGGGCTGCTCGCGTATCTGATCGATGCCGCACGGGCGGGCCGCGCGCGCCAACTCACGCTACGCGTGAATCGCCACAACACCGCCAGCATCGCGTTCTACCAGCGCGCCGGGTTCGTGATCGTGGCCGAGCACGCCAAGGCCATCGGCCACGGGTATGTCATGGATGACTACCTGATGACCATGGATCTTAGCGCCCGTAGCCGATAGTCGCCAGCCGCTCGGCGATCTCGTCCAGGCCGCTGGCATCGTCGATGGTGGCCGGAATCTGAACCTCGTCGCCGTCGGCGATCTGGCGCAGGGTGGCCCGTACGGTCTTGCCCGAGCGCGTCTTGGGCAGGCGCTCGACGATCACGGCTTTCTTGAATGCCGCCACCGGGCCGATGGCCGCCCGTACGGCGGCGATCAGCTCCGCCACGATATCGGCTTCGGGGCGCTCACAGCCGGCCTTCAAAACCACGAGGGCCACCGGCAACTGGCCCTTGTCGGCATCGCGGGCGCCGATGACCGCGGCCTCGGCCACGTCGTCGTGGGCGGCCACGATCTCCTCGATCATCCCGGTGGACAGCCGATGTCCGGCGACGTTGATGATGTCGTCGATACGGCTCATCACCCACAGGTTGTCATCCGCGTCGAAATAGCCGGCATCGCCCGAGCGATAATAGCCTTCGTAGGCCGATAGATAGGCCTCGACGTAGCGCGTGTCGTTGTTCCAGAGCGTGGTCAGCGTACCCGGCGGCAGCGGCAGGGCGATCGCGATATCGCCCATCTCGCCGGCGGCAACGTCCTGGCCGTCGGGGCCCAGCACATGCACGTCATAGCCCGGCATGGGCCGGCCCGCCGAGCCACTGGGCACGGCCAGATCCGCGATGCCCAGCGGGTTGGCCGTGATGGCCCAGGCGGTCTCGGTCTGCCACCAGTGATCGACCACGGGCACGTTCAAATGCCGGGCCGCCCAGGCCGCGGTATCCGGATCACAGTGCTCGCCGGCCAGAAACAGCGCGCGCAGGCACGAGACATCGTGGCCGGCGGCGGCCCGGCCTTCCGGATCGATTTTCTTGATCGCCCGGAAGGCGGTCGGCGCGGTGAAGAACACGTTCACGCCGTGGTCTTCGATCACGCGCCAGAAGGCCCCGGCATCGGGCGTGCCCACGGGCTTGCCTTCGTAGATGACCGTGGTGCAGCCGAGCAGCAGCGGCGCATACACACAATAAGAATGGCCGACCACCCAGCCCACGTCCGAGGCGGTCCAGAACGTATCCTGCGGCGTGAGCCCGTAGACCGCGCGGGCCGAGTAGTGCATGGCCACGGCATGCCCGCCGTTGTCGCGCACCACGCCCTTGGGGCGGCCGGTGGTGCCCGAGGTATAGAGAATATAAAGCGGGTCGGTAGCCGCTACCGGCACACAATTCGCCGGACGGGCGCTAGCCACGGCTTCATGCCAGTCGATATCACGCCCGGCGATGAGATCACAGGGCTGGGTGTCGCGCTGGATGATGATGCAGCGCTCGACCTTGTGCGCGGCCAGCTCAATGGCGTGATCCAGCAGCGGCTTGTAGGCCACCACCCGGCCCGGCTCGATACCACAAGAGGCCGAGATCACGAGCTTGGGCGTGGCGTCATCGATACGCTTGGCAAGCTCCGGCCCGGCAAAGCCGCCGAAGACCACCGAATGCACCGCGCCGATCCGCGCGCAGGCCAGCATGGCGATCACGGCCTCGGGCATCATCGGCATATAGATGATCACGCGGTCGCCTTTTTCCACGCCCAGCGCGGCAATGGCCCCGGCGAAACGCGCGACACGCGTCAGCAGCTCGTCATAGGTCAGGCGGGTGATCGTGCCCGTGACGGGGCTGTCATGGATGAGGGCCACGCGCTCGCCGTGGCCGGCCTCGACGTGGCGATCCACGCAGTTGTCGCAGGTATTGAGCGTGGCGCCGACGAACCAGGAATAGAACGGGGCCGCACGGGCATCGAGCACGCTTTCCGGCTCGCTCATCCAGCGGATATGGCCGGCCTCACGGTCCCAGAAGGCCGCGGGGTCGGTACGGGCAAGCTCGAAATCCGCGGCGTAGCGTGTCGCAGGCGATGGGCTCATGGCGGGCACGATCAAAAACGATGCGTTGACGATGCCACTTGACCGCGCCCCGACCTATACGACTTTCGACCTTAGCTGGCGAGATAGTGCTTCGTGGTATCCACCAGCACGTCGTCCAGCCATTTGGCCATGGCCACGTCATCAGCCACGAGTGATTCGAGCGTGGCCTTGGCCTGGCCTTCATCCGCGGCCTCGGCGGTCGTGACCAGCGCTCGATAATTGGCGATTTCGAAGTGCTCGAAGGCGATGCTGGCGGCCACACTCTGTACCGGCGTCTCGCCGCTCATCTGCGTGCCCCAGGAATGACCCACGGCCGAGACCTTGCCGCCGATGTCCTTAGCTTTGCTGACATCGCTGCCCAGGTCAGCCAGCAGTTCGGCGATCTCTTTCTGGTGGGCCCGGGTCTCTTCGACGTGCTCGCGCATGCGGGCCGCCAGCTCGGGATAGTCGTCCTCGAGCGCGTCGGTGCGGCCAGAAAGCATGGTCTCGCCGTGCTTGGCGAAGGCATGGGCCTCTTGTAGCCATTCGATCAAGGTGTCTTTATGCGATTGCGCCACGATGGTGTCCTCTTGGCAAAAATACTGATGGTGCAGGCGTTTCACGTGTAACCAACGTGATATAGCCCGCAACTGATGCAGCCCACGGCATCACGTGAGAATCGACAATGCCTCGGCAAACGCATCGTGAGCCTCATCGGAAAACAACACGAAGCGCGCCCGGCGCAGCGAAATGACCGAGCGCGCGGCCTCGCCCACGGTTTCCATGGCGATCGTGGCGGCCTCACTCAGCGGATACCCATAGATGCCGGCCGATATCGCGGGAAACGCGATCGAGGCCGCGGCCTTGTCTTCAGCCAGCTCAATGGCCGTGCGATAGCAGGCCGCCAACTGCGGGGGCACATCCGGGTCATCGGAATAGACCGGCCCGGCACAATGCACCACCCAATCATTGGGCAGATCGAAGGCCGGCGTGATCACGCCTTGCCCGGCGCTGATGGGCGCCAGTGCGCGGCTGGCCTCGACCAGCTGCGGCCCGGCTGCGCGATGAATCGCGCCGTCGACACCGCCACCGCCCTTGAGCTGTTGGTTGGCCGCGTTGACGATCACCTCGATATCGCCCTGATCGGTGATATCGCCCTTGATGCATTCGATGGTCATCTCGCCGATGGCGCGCTGCATAACTCGTGCTCTGTTTGCCTGTAAAGTCGCCCCATATTTACGCGATGGAGCCCCTGTGGCCAAGCTTGTCCAATTCTGGACCGCCATACAGAACAGCTACTGGTTCATTCCCTCGGTGATGTCGCTGGGGGCGGCTCTGCTGTCGTTTTTGCTGGCCGCCGCCGACGGCTGGCTGGGTAATTCGTGGATCGATGCGGTGCCCTGGGTCTATCGCGTACAAGCCTCGGGCGCGCGCGACGTGCTGACCACGGTGGCCGGCTCGATGATCGGCGTGGCCGGGGTGACGTTCTCGATCACGATCGCTGCCCTGTCCTACACCACCACGATTCTGGGCCCCCGCCTGCTCACCAACTTCATGAGCGACAAGGGTAATCAGATTACGCTGGGCACGTTTCTGGCCACCTTCACTTATTGCCTGTTGCTGCTGCGCACGATTCAGGCCAGCAACGACACGGGCACCACCTTCGTGCCGCATCTGTCGATCCTGTTCGCGATCATGCTGGCGATGGCCAGCCTGGCGGTGTTGATCTATTTCATTCATCACATCGCCGAATCGCTGCATGTGTCCAACGTCATCGCCGATATCGCGGCTGATCTGGATCGGGCGATCGAGGCTTTCGATAATCGCTCGCGCGATACCGAAGACCGCCAGCCGGCCGCGGCCCTGCCCACCGATTTCCTAGAGCGCTCGGCCCCCGTGCGGGCCACCCAGGACGGTTATATCCAGAACATGGCGCACGCCACGATCGTGAACGCCGCCTTCAAGCACGATCTGGTGGTGCGCGTAGAGCGCGTGCCGGGCGATTTCGTGGCCGAGCAACAGATTCTGGCGCGTGTGTGGCCGGCCGATGCGCTCGACAACAGCAATATAGAGGGCACGGTACAACGCGCCTATGCCATCGGCAGCCAGCGCACCAAGCCACAGGACGTGCTCTTTCTGGTCAACGAGCTGGTCGAGATCGCGGCCCGTGCCCTGTCGCCCGGCACCAACGACCCGTATACCGCCATGAGTTGCCTGGACTGGCTGGTTGCCTCGCTCAACCGCCTGGCGCGTCGGCGCATGCCCTCGTTGACCTATTTCGATGACAACGACGTGCTGCGGCTCTGGGCGCCAACGTTCGATTTCGAGGCTCTGGCCAACGCCATCTTCGATCAGCTGCGCTGCTATTTCGCCACCGACGTGAATGCGGCCGTTCACATGCTCGACCGGCTGGGCGAATGCGGCGAGTTCATAGGCCGCTCGACCGATCGCGACCTGTTGCATGCCCATGCCAAAGCGCTCGACACCGCGGCCCGGCCCAATATCCACAACCCGCGCGACGAGGCACGGCTCGATGAAGCCGCCCGGCGTGCCGATCGCTTGTTGACACACCCCGACGAGCGCCGCGGCGCACTGCCCGCTTGAACTCATCAGCCGCGGCGCCATTTCCTGTGACACGCCTTCGTTTGTAACCGTGATGTCCTCGATGAACCAGAGCCAACGCGCTGACCTGCCGGCCCCACCGATCGCCAAGAAAGCGCCCGTCGAAACCACGGTGCACGGCGTGCGCCTCATCGACGACTATGCCTGGCTGCGTGATCCCGACTGGCGCGAGGCCATGATGGACCCGAGCCGCCTGGACCCCGAGATTCGGGCGTATCTCGAAGCCGAAAACGCCTATACCGAGGCCATGATGGCCGCTACCACCGCGCTTGAGACCGAGCTGGTGGCCGAGATGCGGGCCCGCATGGCCGAGGTGGATGCCAGCGTGCCCACGCCCGACGGCGACTGGGTCTATTACGTGCGGTTTCGTGAAGGCGGCCAGCACCCGATCTTCTGTCGCGCGCCAAGGTCCGCCGACGGCAGCGCCGAGCCGGGCGAGCCGCTTACCGATGAGCAGATCCTGCTGGACGGCGACGCCGAGGCCGAAGGCCGGACTTATTTCTCGCTGGGCGCGGTCGATCACAGCCCCGACCATGCCAAGCTGGCCTTCGCCCTCGACGAGCGCGGCTCCGAGGCCTACACCATCCACGTGCGCGATATCGCGACCGGTGACGAGATCCAGCCGCCGATCGACAACGCCACCGGCAACGCGGCCTGGTCGGCCGACAGCGCCACGCTGTTCTTCACGACCCTGGATGACAATCACCGGCCGTGCCGCGTCTGGCGCCTGGCGCTGGGCGCGCCCCAAACCGAAGCCACGCTGGTCTATGAAGAGCCCGATGCCGGTTTTTTCGTCTCGATCGGCGAGACCCAGTCGGGCGATTTTCTGCTCATCCAGGCCCATGACCACGCCACCAGCGAAACCCGTTTCATCCCGGCCGCCACGCCCGAGGCCACACCTACGCTAATCGCCGAACGGGTAACGGGCCGCGAATACAGCGTGGACGACGACAACGGCACGCATTTCGTCATCCTCACCAACGCCGGCGGCGCCGAGGATTTCCGGCTCATGCGCACGCCGGTGGGCACGCCCGCCTATGACCACTGGCAGGAAATCGTGGCCCACGAACCGGGCCGGCTGATCCTCGATCACGTGGAACTGGCCCGGTATCGCGTACGCATGGAACGCGCCGATGCCCTGCCGCGGATCATCATCACCGACAAACAGACCGACACCGATCACGCCATCGCCTTCGACGACGAGGCGTATTCGCTGGGCATGTCGGTAGGCTATGAGTACGACACCCAGACCCTGCGTTTTCTCTATAGCGCGCCGCATGTCCCCGACGAGACCTTCGACTACGACATGGCCCAGCGCACGCGCGTGCTGCGCAAGCAGCGCCAGGTGCCCAGCGGTTTCGAGCCCGATAATTACATCGTGCGCCGAATCACGGCCGATACGGCCGACGGCGAGGCCGTGCCGATTACGCTGATTCATCATCGCGACACGCCGATCGATGGCAGCGCGCCCTGTCTGCTCCACGGCTACGGCGCCTACGGCATCAGCGAGGCAGCCGCGTTCTCGTCCAGTCGTTTCTCGCTCATCGATCGCGGCTTCATCCACGCCATCGCCCATGTGCGTGGTGGCAAGGAACGCGGCTATCGCTGGTATCTGGACGGCAAACTCGACAAGAAGCCCAATACCTTTGCCGACTATATCCGCGTGGCCGAGCATCTCTGCGAGACGGGCCTCACCGCCCCCGGCCGGATCGCGGCCTTCGGCGGCAGTGCCGGCGGCATGCTGGTGGGAGCGGTCGTCAACCAACGGCCCGATCTGTTCGGCGCAGCGATTGCCGACGTGCCGTTCGTGGATGTCCTGAACACCATGATGGACGACACCCTGCCGCTCACCCCGCCGGAATGGCCCGAATGGGGCAACCCGCGCGACGACGCGACGGCTTTTGCCACTATCCACGGCTATTGCCCCTACCAGAACGTCACCGCCCAGGATTACCCGGCCCTGCTGGTCATCGCCGGCGTGTCCGACCCGCGCGTGACCTACTGGGAACCGGCCAAATGGACCGCCAAGCTGCGGGCCACCAAGACCGATACCAACCCGCTACTGCTCAAGACCCACATGGCCGCCGGCCATGGCGGCCTGCCCGGGCGTTTTGCCGCACTGGAGGAAATGGGGCTGATCTTTGCGTTCTTGTTAAGCCAGATCGGCGCTCGTTGATGCCCCTCGGCTCGAAGGAAACGCGTGCTTTTTTCAACCTTGACCCGAATTTAGCACCTCGCTATATTTCAACCGTATAGCGCCCATGAGGCTTAACCGGTAGCGATATCACCGGAGCGGCCTCATGGGTTTTTTTTGGCTGGAAGGAGCGACGATGAAGACCGCGATATTGATCGATGGTGGCTTCTTCGTCCGGCGTTACAGGTCGATCAAGGCACGCGTGGCGCCTGATCAGGCGATTACCGCTGACGTTATGGCAAGAGATATTTCGGCTTCTGCCTACCGATGGATCCGTAAAGCAAATCCGATTGGTCACAAACGCCGCGAGCTTTATCGTATTTTCTTTTACGACTGTGCGCCGACTCGGTACAACGCCGGCCCGCATCCGATAACCGGGGAGATCGTTCGCGTCGAAGACACGATTGATTTCGGATTCAGACAGGATCTGCACGCCAAGTTGCGACAACAACGAAAAATGGCGCTTCGTCTGGGCGAGATTCAAGCGAAGAACGGCGATTGGACGTTGACGCCCGGCGCGATCAAACAATTGCGTCGCGGCATATGCCTTGAAGATCTGGATCGGTCGGCGATGTACTACAAGGTCAAGCAGTCTGGCGTCGATATGCGTATCGGGCTGGATATCGCATCGCTGGCTCAACAACAGGCTGTCGATCAAATTATTCTAGTGGCTGGTGATTCTGACTTCGTACCAGCATCAAAAATGGCCCGACGCAACGGCATCGATTTCATTCTCGACCCGATGTGGAATCCGATCAAACCCGATCTCAACGAGCACATCGATGGCTTGTGTTCAGTCATGCCGAACCCGGATCGAGCGCGTTGATTTGGGATTCGCCCGACCTTTGCCCGCCACTATGTTAAATCGGGGGCAAGTGGCAACGCGTATCATAAGTCAACGTTTTCAAATGTTTGACTAACAGGTCGTAGCCATCGTGCCGAAATCGCTCTATCGTTTTCGTCAGAAAAAACACGTGCCACGCCTGCTGGCTGGCAGCGCCGGGGTTGTCTTCGGCGCGCTGCTCGCCAGTACCGGTGCCGTAGCGTCGCCGCTCGGTGACACGCTCCAAAAACTGGCACCCAACGCCGACAAACACGTGTTGTCGATGGCCGCCGAGGCCATGCAGTGTGCGGAGTATCACGGCCAGCCGGATGCCAACACCCTGGCGGTCATTGATTATTCCAAACCCTCGACGGCGCGTCGGCTGTGGGTGTTCGATCTGTCGAAACCGGCGCTTCTGTTTCATGAGCGGGTCGCCCACGGCAGCGCCACGGGCGACAACAAGGCCACCTTCTTTTCCAACAAGCCGGGCAGCCATGCTTCGAGCATCGGCCTGTATCGCACGGCCAACAGTTATTACGGCAGCAAGGGCTATGCGCTGCGCCTGAAAGGCCTGGAAGACGGCGTCAATGACAATGCTTATCGCCGGGCGATCGTGATGCACGGGGCGGATTACGCCAAGCCGTCGTTCGTCAAACGCATCGGCCGGCTGGGGCGCAGCTGGGGCTGTCCGGCGGTGCGTCCGGCAATCGTCAAACCGTTGATCAACAGTCTCAAGGGCGGTCAGTATCTGTTCGCTTATTATCCGAAACCGGACTGGATCAAGCACAGTGATTATCTGCACTGCACGGCCAGTCAACAGGCTCAGGCCAGCCGCTGATCGCGGCAGGCCACACGATTGCCTGAACGTGATAAATAGGAGATCCCATGTCTTTGAGACTTGACGATACGGTCGCGGTCATCACGGGTGCCTCCAGCGGCATCGGCGCGGCCACGGCCCGGGCGTTGGCCGAGCGCGGTGCCCATGTGGCGCTTCTGGCCCGGCGCGCCGATCGCCTGGCTGATCTGGCCGACGAGATCACCCAGCACAACCACGGCAAGGCGGTGGCCTACTCGGTGGATGTGGCAGATGCCGATGCCGTACGCGACGTGATGACCCGCGTCGCGGCCGATTTCGGGCGGATCGATATCCTGGTCAACGGCGCCGGGGTGGGGACATGGGCGCCCGCGCTGGAAGCCGAGCTGGCCGACTGGCAGGCCATGGTCGATGTGAACGTCTCCGGCGTATTGAACACGACGCATGCGGCCTTGGCCCATCTGGTCTCGGCCGCTGACGGGCCGCGGGGGATCGCCGATGTGGTCACGATCAGCTCGATCGCCGGCAAGCGCGTGCCGGGGCCGAACAGCAACGTCTATTCGGCGACCAAGTTCGCCGTCAACGGCTTTTCCGAGGCCCTGCGCCAGGAGCTTGGCGCCAAGCATGTCCGTATGGGCCTGATCGAGCCGGGCCTGGTCACGACCGAGATGACCACGACCGGCGAGACCTATGCCCCGGACACGACCCAACCCACGGGGCTGGGTTATCTGGCGCCCGAGGACGTGGCCGATGCCGTGGCTTACATGATCACCCGGCCGCGCCACGCGGCCGTCAACGAGATCGCGATCCGGCCGACGGAACAGTCGAACTAGGGGCCATACACCTCGCCCGCGAAGCCGTCGATGGCCCGCGCGGTACGCCGCGGGGCTTCGCGGATCGGCGTATGGCCTACGTCGTCGAAGATGACCACACGGCTGTCGGCCAGGCCGGTCGCCAGCTCGTCGGTCACGCGGACATCGAAGATCCGGTCTTTCGCGCCCCAGATAATCAAGGCGGGCATCCGCAGCCCGTTCAACACCATCTGGAACGAACTGGCCGGCAGGTTGTTCTGTACGCTGAGCAGGTTGTCGAGGATCTTGCTCTGGGCATAGCGATGGGCCACGGCCTGCAGTGCGAGTGCATGCTCGATGCTGTCCGGGATGAACGGCGGTCTGGCCATGGCAAAGCTCAGCAGCCGGTCATAATCGGCGATGGACCGAACCGCCAGCGGATTCTCGCCGCGGGCGATGGCCTGCATCACGGGCGAGGGGTTGTTGCGATATACGCCGGCGGCGTCGATGAGCACCAGGCCGCGGGTCTTGTCCGGCTGGCCCAGCGCCCAGAGCTCGGCCACGGCCCCGCCCATCGAGTGACCCACGAGGGTGTAATCATCCAGCCCCAGCGCACGGGCGAAATCGATCAGGGTGTTGGACATACCGTCGGCCGAGGCGTTGTCATCCAACGGCGTTTCACCGTGGCCGGGCAGGTCGGGGACGATGAGATGCCAGCGGGGCGTCAGCTCTCGGGCCACCCGGTTCCAATGGTTGCGATCGCCGGTATAGCCATGCAGTAACACGAGTGTCGGTGCGGCCGCCGGCCCACCTTCGGAATACGTGACCGGCGTGTTGTCGGGCAATGTCGCGACATGCGTGGACAGGCCGGCCCAGCCGCGCTCCTGGCGCATGAAATCCGCGAGCTGGGCGGTATCCGAGCGCCCGACGCCGGCGCAGCCGGCAACGAGCGCTACGAACAGGAGCGTCAGCCCGACGGCGCCGCAGCGCCAACGGGGCATGAGTGAGTGCATGGCGCGGTCTCGTCGGAATAACCCCCGAGTATGGCGTCGTTTCGTCAAGGTGCCGATACGACATTCGGCGCCGCCGCACAGACCGCGCCGGCTGTTTCTTGGGCCACGCGCGTCAGGCGGTATCGGTATTGAAGTTGGCGCGTACCGGCGCCAGCGCCGGCGCGGTCTGTCGTTCGACAGAGGCCCCCTCGCCTGCGACCACGTGGTTCTGGCTGTTCTCGACGAGATAGGCTGCGCCAAAGCGCTGCCGGTCGTTGCGGGTTTCGATGTCGTCGACGAACCACCACTCGGACTGAACACGCTCGCGCGTGATATCCAGCAACATATAGCCACGGCTGGCCAGCTCCACGTATTGCATCGCCGGGTTCTGACTCTTGACGCTTTCGGGATCGCCGTTGCTGCCGGGCGAAGTCACCGAGGTGCCCACGAACTCAACGGCCATGCTGCCCGTGCCGGTGTCCGGATTATAAAAATCGGGGTTGTTGGGATCTTCGGTGATGTCCTGCGCCCAGGAGGTATGGATATCGCCCGTCAGTACCACGATATTGTCGATGGCCACATTGGGCGCGCCCTGGCCGCCGCGGATCAGGCGCCACACACGCTCGCGGGCCCGCGGATAGCCGTCCCACTGATCGGCATTGATGAACACGCCGCCCTGGCCGTCGGGATTCTCTGTATTGGCGCTGTTCGGCGCGCCCACGGCTTTGAGCTGGCCGAACATGACCTGCTGGCCCAAGAGCTGCCAGCGCGCGGGGCTGTTCTGTAGCTGATCGGCCAGCCAGTCATACTGGTCGTTATCGATCAGGGTACGCTCCGAATCGGCGTAGGCGCCGGTATCGGTGAAGCCGTTCTCGGCGTTGTTGTCGAGTTGTTCGTCACGGCCGATCAGGCGCGTATCGAGCATGTTCAGGCGCACCAGATCACCGAAATCGAAGCTGCGATAGATCGGTAGCGGCGTATCCGGCTCGGATTCTCGAATCGGCAGCCATTCATAGTAGGCCTGCACCGAGGCCGTCTCGCGCTTGGGCCACGGCCCCTCACCGCGGGCCGGGTCATGGTTCTGGGCGCCGCCCTGCCAACTGTTGTTGGCCGATTCGTGATCGTCCCAGACCACGATCATCGGATGCTGGCGATGGACGGCCTGCAGATCGGGATCGGTGCGG
This sequence comes from Salinisphaera japonica YTM-1, assembly GCF_003788585.1. GTDB lineage: Bacteria > Pseudomonadota > Gammaproteobacteria > Nevskiales > Salinisphaeraceae > Salinisphaera > Salinisphaera japonica. The sequence continues at coordinate 49,287 of NZ_AYKG01000019.1, forward strand.
TAACAGGCATAGCGGGTGCGATAATCATCCAGCGTGACGATCTCATACGGTGGCTCGGGCGCGCGGCCCAAGGAGCGGCCGTCGCCGTACTCGTCGGGGTTGACCTCGGGCGGCACGCCGCGGCCCGGATATTCATAGATGTAGTCGCCCAGGTGCAGCACGACATCCAGATCGGCCCGTTCGGCGATCCGCCCATAGACGTTGAAGAACCCGAACGGGTAGTTCGAGCAGGAGACCACGGCCATGCGCAGGCGCTCGACGCCGGCCTCGGGCAGCGTACGGGTGCGCCCGATCGGGGAGGCCGTGCCCAGCGCATGGAAGTCGTAGTAATACGTGGTGCCCGGCGCCAGGCCCGCGGCATCAACTTTCACCGTGTAGTCGCGCTCGGCATGGGTCACGACCGTGCCGCTACGTAGCGGGTTGGTCATATCCGGTGATTCCGACAGGCGCCATTCGACGCTGACGTCCCCGGCCATAGCGGGCGTGACCCGCGACCAGAGCATCACCCGATCGGCCAGCGGATCGCCACTGGCGACCCCGTGGGCAAACGCCGTGTCCGAACTGCCCGGACTGCGCCCGACCCGTACATCCGCGCCGTCGCTACAGCCGGTGACAAGCCCGGCGCCCACGACCGCACCCGCGGTATAGCCAGCCCGCCGCAAGAATGAGCGGCGCGACTGCGGCGCGAAGAAAGACGTACGGCGTTTTTCGCGGTGACCCATGCACGGTTCCTATGTTGTTGTTCGACGCGATTGCCGATGAGTCTCGGCGCCCATCATGAAAGCGTGATGAAAGGATCGCACTTGAGCGCGCGCGGCTCGCGGCCTATCGTCGAATCATCGAACACACATCGAACGCCCCCATGGCAGACGACAACCACGGCAAATCGATCAAGAACGACGATCAGTACGAAGCGCTGCGCGAGGAAGGCGCCAGCAAGGAAAAAGCCGCTCGAATCGCCAACGCCGACAACCCCGGCAAGAAAGGCGGCCAGGCCGATCCCTACGAAGACTGGACACAGGACGAGCTCTACGAGCGCGCTCAGGAGATCGGTATCGAGGGCCGCTCGGAGATGAACAAGACAGAGCTGAAAGCCGCTTTGCGCAATCACTGACGGCCATCCATCACCGGCGCTTGGCTTGCGCCCGGGCCACCCCCATATCGTCTCAGTACGAGACCGTATGCACGATACGGGCAACTGATCCAATCGCCGCCGCGCTGCGTAGCCTGAAACTGGCGTGTGCCTGTGACACCGACGTGTCGACGTCAGGCGCCGCCGGCGCGGATCGGCATCATCCAGGATCCACGGATCGAGACTATGCAAGTGACCTTCATCGGTGGCGCCGACGGCGTGACCGGTTCATGCACCCTGCTCACCGATGACCGCATTGGTGTACGGGCACTCGTGGACTGCGGGGCCTACGCCGAGCGCCCGGCAGGTATCCCCGACGGCGCCCCGCGCCTGCCGTTTGATGCCCGCCTGCTGGATTTCGTGGTGCTCACGCACGCCCATCGGGATCACTGCGGCCGGCTGCCGCAGCTGCATCGTGCGGGGTTTCGTGGGCCGGTCTACTGCACCGATGCCACGGCCTGGATGACACGCCTGGCACTGCTGGACGCGGCCAAGTTCTCGCGCGAGTACGACGCCAGCGACGTCGAGATGATCGATTTCCACACCGTGGATCGCTGGCCGGATTTCGTCTTCGACACGCCGCTGCGCCTGCACGGCCTGGCGATCACCTTTCATCGCAGCGCGCATATTCTGGGTGCGGTATCGGCCACCCTCGGCTGGCGCAGCCGCGTGGGCGTGGCCCGTGCGATCACGTTTTCCGGCGATATCGGCGGCAACACCCCGGACAACCCGTACCAGTCGCTTCTGGCCGGACAGACCCTGCCGCCCAGCGTGGATTACATGGTGGTCGAATCCACTCGCGGGGCCGAGCCGGCACGCGGGCCCGAGTACAAATCCTTTGATGCACGCATTCAGGCCTGGGCCGACTTGCTGGCCGATAGCGACGCCCGTGGCGGCGGCCCGGTCATAGCGCCCTGTTTCGCGATCCACCGGGCCCAGGAGCTGTGGTTCGATCTGGATACCGTACTGCGTGTGACCGGTGCCGGCGCCCCCGATGCCGCTGGCCGGCCGCGCTGGCTGTCGCTGGATGCCCCGTTGGCCACGCGCATGACCGAGGTCTATGCCGCGGCGTTGGCAGACCGGCCCGGTCCAGCCGGTGCGCCGGCTTATCGCAATCCGGACATGGCGGCCCGGCTTGGCCTGGCCGACGAGGCCGCCGTGGATGATTATCTGGGCGCGCTCTGGCGACGCGTGGCTGACAACAAGGCCCCTGGCGGCACCCTGCGTGCCATGCAGGACGAGACTTTAAGCCGCGTGATCGCCCTGGCCGGCTCCGGTATGTGCGAAGGCGGGCGTATCGTGGATTTCATCGCCGACCAGATCACCAATCCGGCGGCCACCATTGTACTGTGCGGCTATGCCCCGCCCACCACCGGCGCCGGGCGGCTGCGCGCCTATCTGAACGGCGAGTGGCCCGAGGGTATGGCCTTGCCGCTGGGCAATGTCCGCCTGGACACCTCGCGTATTCGTGCACGCATCGTGGATTTCGGCGATTACTACTCCGGTCACGGCGATCTCGATGCCCTGCAGCGGTTTGTCTTCGACCCGGCCGGCCCGGAGGCTCGGCCCCGCGTGCCGGCGACCGTGTTTCTCAACCACGGCGAGACCGAATCCCGTATCGCCCTGGCCGAGACCCTGCGCGCACGGGCCGATGCGAACACCCCCGGCGATCGCGCCCTGGCACGTGTGATCCTGCCCACCGGGGGCCAGCGATTCGATCTCGACTCGCCCGACCAGCGCCGCGAGAACATGGCCCCGCGGCGGCGACGGCTGTCAGGCTGAACGACACGCCCTTGTGTCTTGCCCCGGATATCTAGCTAGTATCCGGGGTGCTCGCCGGGTGAGCTTCCACACGCCCTGAGGTTTTTAACCTGCGCGTTAGATCAGGCCCCCGGCGTTTTAATCTCGACCAACTTGAATGGTATCCAAGCGCCCGACAATCGATCGGTGATGCTGTACGGACAAGGAGAAGTGACGAGATGACGGTTTTTATTGGTAT
>NZ_AYKG01000020.1 GCF_003788585.1 Salinisphaera japonica YTM-1
TCGGCTCGCGTCGGCGGCTGTGCCGCCGGTCGAACCCTCGGTACGGGGCCTAAACATCACCGGGCACACCCGCTTTCCAAGAGCGCTCCTTTGACCGCTCGGACACCTCTCCATCGAGCGGCGCGAATTGTAACTTAAACCGGACACCCACGCGACCGTATTTTCGAAACACGGCCATATTCTGCGAACGCCGGGCGTTTTAGCGCCTGGTTTGGAGGACTGGGGGTGTGGTCAAACACCGTGACTGGTCGTTATCCGGCTCGGTGCCGACCGGCGCCTCGCCGTAGGCTGCGACGGGCCCGTTGCGAACATCCGGTACGCTCATCTGATCATCGGATTTCGGCACTTCAAGCCCGGCGGGGGCCTTAAGCTTGGGAAACGCGATGGCATCGGCATAGCCCTGGCGTTTCAGGCAATTGGGCGTGCTACTGCAGGCAGTCGCTGAAATAGCAACAACAACCAGCGCTGTGACGTTCACAAGTTTACGCATACCAATCCGGCGCATAGAAAAAACAGGGTGTCGTGGCGCATCGATCATCGCGATTCCGGTGGCTCGAAGCCTTGCCAGTAATCGTCAACGTCTCGATCGTAAGTCAGACCGTACAACGAGTAACGTCGATTCAGGAACGCCCCGCCGTCTCGTGTCAGCGGGCTCCATTTCAGACCGAGCGCGTTACGCGTTGAACGTGTGAAGAAGGTATCCAGCGGGATCGTCACATAGATTCCCTTGTCAAAACCGCCTTCGCCGAAGTTGTCGTTATAACTGGCATCCGTATAGGTGGCATAAGCTCCGATGCGGACACCTGACTCGAACTGGCGCGACAGATCCAGTGTGCCGCCGTAATCGCCGGCAAGATACTGGCCGACGCTGGCCCGCATCAGCACATCCTTGATGCCGGTATCGATATAGGCGGTCGCATGGCCGGTCACGACATCGTAGTCGCGAAAATCGAACTGTGTCTTGAAATCGCGCTGACGCACGTAGTTTACGTCGATACCGAACGCTGCACGGCTGTTGAACGGACGATAAAGCACTTCGCCACCGACGCCGCCAAACATCTGTTCGAGCAGACCGGCGTATCCCATGCCGAACCAGTTGTCGGCCAGGCGCGCGGTACGCGTGTATTGCAGGTTGTAGACGCCGAGATCGGTCTCGTCCGTATAACGGTTGATGAACGTACGTACCCGAGGGAGATCAGAATCGGCGACGTAGTCGAAGTCGTCGTAGTTGTCGATCAGCGAGTAGCCGAGCGTTCCCGTGAACCAGCCGTGATCATCGGTACGCAACTCGGCACTGGCCTGAACCAATACCTGATACAAGTAACCGTCGGGGCCGCCATAGTTCTGTATCAACGCCGGACGAATGTTCCAATCAAACCGATCCGGGTGCTGTTCATAAACCGTAGTTTCAATCTCTGAGAGATCCGCGGTCTCGCTCTGGCTCACATCCACGACTTTCACACCGCGGCGATAATCATCGTAAGCGAACACACTGCCCGGCTCGGTCAAGAACGGTGCGTCGTTCGGCATTGGATCGCGCGGCAAATTGTCTTGCCGCAGATAGAAGCCGCGCTTGGTATAGCGATACTGAAACGAGCTGATGTCGTCGTTGGTCACGCTATTGAGGATTCGGTTCCCGCGTAGTTCGCCCTGTGCCAGGTCACGATAGCGAGACTGCGCGCCCTCCACGATGACGGTATCGCCCCGTGTCTTGATACGGCGCACTTGGATGCCTGCGTTCTCGCCGAGCGCCTGCGCGGTTTTTTGCCAGTTGTCGGTCGTTTCCACGGGCGCCGGCTGAACGGGCACCGGCGGCGCGTCGGACTTCGGCTGATAAAGGTGCGCCAGGCCGACACTTAACGTTGCACCGAACATTGCTGTCGTACCGCGCTCATAGGCGCCGGTAAGCGTCAGATTGTCGTTGACCCGAAGACGCGCACCGAAATTGACCGGGAGATCCTGTTCGATGGACAGCCCTAACGGCTCGCTCTCGTAGTCATTACCTTCGTACTCGACTTGCAGCGTGAGCGGCTCGAACGGTGTGTGGTACTCAACGCCACCAAAAAACGCGCTTCGCCCGGTGAAAAGGCTTTTGAAGTTGAAGTCGCCGCCGCCAGCCGAGCGATCGCGGTCGCGATCATCAAAGCCGTCGTCGATATAAGAAAACGGATTTTTTACATCGCCGCGCGCGCCGAGATAACCCCAGGCCATGCCAAAGCTGAAGTCGAGGTCATACCAGCGTTTATTGGCAACCAGATACTCACTTCCAAAAAGGCCGGTGCCGCCGAAATCGCGAAAACCGAGCGCGATCTGCGGCGCCCAGCGTGATTCGCTTAGCAGCCGAAGCTTAAGATCGACACCCTTGTCCAGATAATCCCGATCCGAGCCGGCACCGAAATCCCGGCCCGAGATACTGGTGTAGCGGAAACCGCCTTGCAGCCAGGAAAACGGCTGAAAGCTGAAGGCAAAGTTACTGTATGGGTCAGCATTGGAATAGGTGAAGGCGAATTCGCCGACCGGCGCCATGCGTGCCGTGGGCGTTTCCAACAGCCCTGTGCCGCCATAGTTCGCCTGAAACGGCGCATAGTCCCCGGTGAAGTCCTTTGCCGGTGCCGGCAGGCTGACCACCGGCGTGACCGCAACGGCGAGGCTGAAGGCAACGAACGATCGTCTGGACCGAGCCGGCCTATTCCTTGGCTCTCGCACTCACCCTCTCCCCTGAAAGATCTTGTTCGCGACAGTCGATACCCGACGGGGTATGCGCGAGATAGTCTGCCATCGCGTCCTGCATCCAGCCGAACACCTGGCCCGACAGTGGAAAGCTACCCACGACCTGAGCCCCGGGTGACAACACGCCATCTGCGTAATTCCAGGCCTGCGTGCCGTAGCGATTGACCTGCCCATCGGGCGTTACGACAGACACGAAGCCGGTCGTACCATCGCGCACAGCGGGCACCTGCTCGTAAAGATCACTGAGCCTGAAGTCGGATTGCCAGGTGATCTGTTCATGGCCGGCCGAAGACCATACCCCGACGGTGTCCGGCACGTCACAGGCGCCGATCGCGACAACACGCGCCACAGGCGGGCGGCTGTTCGGGTGTGACAATAAATAAGACGGCGACCAATCCCCCGGCACACGAGAGCGATCGCGCTGACCGAGCCCGGCCTTCCAGGCATCAAGTGCCGCGACATACCGCGCATAACCGCCCGCATCCAGACGCCACCGCAGACGCTCGAACTCGGCGATCAGATCCTCACGTGCGCCATCGAGCCGCTGGGCCGACTCATCGGCACGGATAAACGCATAAGGCGGAATGATATCACTGGCTGCCGGAAATCCAAGCCATGCGTCCAATAGCGAAGACGGTGCCCCGGGGGCTACGGCTGCCGAGCTGCCGGCATACATAATCATCGGCGCGACCAAGGCGCTCAACGTGAGTCTCACCACCCCACGGGCATTATTCAGAACCATGACTACCACCAGGGTCGAGCGACGGACCAAGCAAAGGACGGGCTGCCCGGCCAGGGCTCGGTTCTGCCTTTCCATATCCGGTGTGTGTCCGGAGCAAGCCAGTAAACCGAGCGCGTCGTACCGGCCCCCACCCAATCAAGCGTCTCTTCACAGCGCAACAGAGGCAGCCGCGCAAGCGGGAGTTCAACCACTTCGGTTTCTCCGGCACAGGTCAAAACCGCTGAAGCCGCCATTGCTTTCGTCTGGGACGACGATGCATTTCGCCACTGCCGGATAACGCGATAAGAGCGCGGCTCATCCAAAGCGCCCGGAAACGGCGTCGATGCCTTGGGCGCCGGCGACAAACCCTCGAACGAGGTCATGTCGAGGTTGTTTTTAAGGCCAGCCGTCGATGACAGATACCCACGCGAGAGCGTCACGGTTTCGGAGCGCCCGGATTGCCAATACGTTACGCCGGGTTGTTGTTCGGCAAGCACGAGCAGGCCACCCCGGCTGTCCTGTGTGAACTTAATCGTGGCGAACGAGATCTCTTCAGCACGGCCGGACACGTCAGCGTTGTCGAACGGCCAGAGCGCCGCAGTGGTGGCGATCAGCGGATGATCGTTCGCGTCGAAATACGAACAGCCGGACAGCGCGATGCTCGCGAGACCCACATAAAGAAGGGCCGCCTTACGGCGGCCCTTCTTGACACGATCGAATCGTGATCCAGTCATGAGCGACGGATCAGTTCGTGGTGCCAGTCGTACCCGTCGTACCCGTCGTGCCGGTAGCACCGTTCAGGTCGACGTTTTCATCGTCACTACCGCTGTTGGCGACAGCGAAAGCGGCGCCGATAGCAGCGCCGGCACCGACAACGGCCAATGCCGTATAACCAGCGACTTCGCCAGCGCTGGCACCGGCAGAACCGCCGCTGGCCGGCGTGTAGGTCGCCGCTTCGCGGTTATCGTTGCTGGTGTCGTTCGCCTGGGCAAACGTGATGGCCGGCGCAAAAGCCAGCAGCGTGATAGAAGCAGCAGTCAAAAACTTTTTCATAATTAAGCCTCCCGTAGGCGCAATGTGGTCGACGCGCTATGTGAAAAACTACTAAATACGCGCGACCAATACAAGTAGAACACAGTATTTATTTCTTCATGCCGAGACGCGCAAGTCGTTAATCACGCAGCAAATCAAGGCCGCGCAAGGCCTCGCGCACGTATTCATGAAAATGTTCGGCAAGCGGCGTCAGCGGCAGGCGAATTCCGGCCTCGATCCACCCCATGTCCTGTAGCGCCCATTTGACCGGAATCGGGTTGGCTTCCATAAAGAGCGCGGTGTGCAGACTCTGCATATCGGCATCCAGTCTTTCGGCGCGCTCACGTTCACCGGCGGTCGCGGCGAGACACATGTCGCTCATCAATCGCGGCACGACGTTCGCCACGACCGAGATATTACCCTTGCCGCCCACCAGCATGGACTCCATGGCCGTGCCATCGTCGCCCGAGTAGATATCCATGCCGTCGCCCACGTGCTCGATGAGATCATGAATACGCTCGATCGAGCCCTTGGCTTCCTTGATGGCAACGATGTTGTCGATCTCGGCCAGCCGGCCCACGGTTTCCGGCAACATATCCACGCCGGTCCGGCTCGGCACGTTGTAAAGGATCTGGGGGATATCCACCGCCATCGCGATGGCATGGAAATGACGATACAGCCCTTCCTGGCTCGGCTTGTTGTAATAAGGACAGACCAGCAGTGAGGCATCCGCGCCCACCCGCTTGGCGTGGCGCGTCAGTCGGATGGCTTCGTCGGTCGCGTTGCCCCCCGTGCCGGCAATCACCGGGATGCGTTTGTCCACGATCTCGACCGTTCGCTCGATCACTTCGTCGTGTTCGCGAAAACCCAACGTCGCCGACTCACCGGTCGTGCCGACCGCCACAATGCCGTGCGTGCCCTGCTCGATATGCCAGTTGACCAAGCGCTCGAGCGCCTGCCAGTCCACGCTGCCATCGGCATGCATGGGCGTCACCAGCGCCACCATGCTGCCGCCGAGTTGTTGTCTGTCTATTGCCACGGTCATCTCCTACCCTTGCGCAGGCCGGGATTGTACCGAGCTTGTTGGTGCTAACATAGCCGGCTTTTAAAATGCCGTCGACGGCTCTCAAGCCGCGCTGCGTTGCGCTGATGCATCCCGCACGGCCGTAGCGCATCGCGTACTGCCTGTGCCACCGTCGATGCTCCGCGGCGCGCGTGCTGCGTGTCGCTAGTTCTGTTCTGAGCGGTCATGCCTGAAATCAAGAAATATCTATCCCTTGTCGCACTCGGCACTGCCCGCGAGCGGCTCGCTCACGATTTGATCGGCGCCGTGGCACGCCGCGGCTGCGCAGTGGAGGAATGTCGCATCACGCCGCTGGGCGATCATTTCTCGGCGGTCATGCTGCTGGCCGGTAATTGGAGTGCCATGGGCAAGATGGCCTCTGCCCTGCCGGGCCTGGCGGAGACGCTCGGGCTATCCATCCAGTTTGAACATACGGAGCCTGGCGTGCCGGCACCCGATTACCGCCCGTATGCCGCCGAGGTCGTCGGCCCACAGCAGCCCCGGACGCTGGGCGAGCTCGTGGCCTTCTTTTCCGAGCAGGACGTATTGATCCACGAATTGAGCGTCCAGGCGTATGACGCCGGGATGACCGGCGCGGCGATGTGCACCGTGCATATGTCGCTGCGGGTACCCATCAACCAGCATCCACAAACGCTGCGCGATGCCTTCATGGATATCTGCGACGACCTGAATGCTGACGGCCTGCTCGACCCGATCAAAACCTAGAAGGACTCGCCATGGCCGTAGAACCCAACGATCGCGCACCGGATTTCAAAGCGCCCGCAACCGGGGATCAGACGCTTTCACTGTCGGATTTTTCCAATCGTATTCTCGTGCTTTATTTCTACCCGCGTGACAACACGCCCGGCTGCACACAAGAGGGCCAGGGCTTTCGTGACATCTACCCGGCGCTGCAACAGGCCGGGGCCGACGTGCTCGGCGTCTCGCGGGATTCGTTGCGCAGGCATGAGAACTTTCGTACCAAGCATGCTTTTCCGTTTGATTTGATCAGCGACGCGGACGAGCGCGTATGCAAGGCCTACGAGGTACTCAAGGAAAAGAACATGTACGGCCGCACACATATCGGCATCGAACGCTCGACGTTTGTCATCGACACGCACGGCATCATTCGCTATGTCTGGCGGGGCGTGAAGGTCGCCGATCACGCCCAGGACGTCCTACAGGCCGTCACAGCCATCGACTGAGCGCCCGGCGGCGGGCGCCACTAAACCATGAGTCTGTCTATGAGCCCACGGGTATTCGTACTTGATACGAACGTGCTGATGCACGATCCGACCTCGATCTTCCGGTTCGCCGAGCATCATGTGTTTCTGCCCATGGTGGTGCTCGAAGAGCTGGACGGCGGCAAGAAAGGCCTGTCCGAAGTCGCGCGCAATGTGCGCCAGGTCAGCCGCTTTCTCGACGAACTGATGGCCGGCCAGTCACACGAGACGATCGAAGCCGGCATTCCACTCGAGCAGCGTGACGAGCTGGCCAACCGTGCCAATGGCCAGAACCCGCCTCAGCCGAGCGGCCGACTGTTTTTTGAAACCCGCCCTCCGGAAGGCCAGCTGCCCACCATGTTGCCCGGCAGCAAGGCCGACAACTCGATCCTGTTGTCGGCACTGGCGCTTCGAAATGTCTTCTCCCAGGCCGAAATCGTTCTGGTGTCGAAGGACATCAATCTGCGGATCAAGGCCTCGGTCATCGGTATCCAGGCCCAGGATTACTTCAACGACAAGGTTCTGGAAGACCTGGATCTGCTGCATACCGGCAGTGCGGCCCTGCCCGAGGATTTCTGGGCCGGCCACGCCGACGACATGAAATCCTGGCAAGAAGGCGGCGAGACGCTCTATCAGCTCGAAGGCGATGACGTCGCCGACTGGCATCTCAACGAGCTGCTGTATTTCGATCGCGATAATGACGTCGAGCTCATCACGCGCGATATCGAAAACAACGAGGCCCTGCTTGCGCTGGCGGAAAACTATCGCGAGGGCAAGCGAAACGTCTGGGGCGTGCATGCGCGCAATCGCGAACAGAACTTCGCGCTCAATCTGTTGATGGACCCGGACATCGACGTGGTCACGTTGCTGGGTGCCGCCGGTACCGGCAAGACACTGCTCACCCTGGCCGCGGCCCTGGCCCAGACGCTGGACGAGTCGCGTTATCGCGAAATCATCATGACGCGCGTGACCGTGCCCGTGGGCGACGACATCGGTTTCTTGCCGGGAACCGAAGAAGAAAAGATGACGCCCTGGATGGGCGCACTGATGGACAACCTGGAAGTGCTGACCGGCAGCTCCGGAGCCTCGGACTGGGAAAAAGCCGCGACCAACGAACTGCTGGCCAATCGGATCAAGATCCGGTCGGTCAACTTCATGCGCGGGCGAACGTTTCTGGAACGCTTCGTGATCCTGGACGAAGCCCAGAACCTGACACCCAAGCAGATGAAAACATTGATCACCCGTGCCGGCCCGGGTACCAAGTTCGTCTGTCTGGGCAATCTGGCCCAGATCGACACGCCCTATCTGACCGAGAACAGCTCCGGCCTGACCCGCGTGGTTGATGCATTCCGCAACTGGCGTCATGCCGGCCACGTAACCCTCGCCCAGGGCGAGCGCTCACGCCTGGCTCATTTCGCATCAGAACATTTATAGTAAGACGTAGTAACAGCGATTGTTCAACCGCTCGATCATCGGCCTGACGGCCTCAAATAAAAAACAGATCGAACGGTATAGCCCGAGGAGACAACTTATGTCGGATGTAACAACCGACGATCGTGCCCGCGCGCTTGACGCCGCGGGCTGCATCGGCAAGCCAGAAATGGTCGCCGCCCTGCAGGCCGAACTGCCGCACGACATCGTGCTGCACGACGATGAAAGCCTGCGGCCCTTTGAGTGCGACGGCCTGTCGGCGTATCGCACGCTTCCCATGATCGCGGTCTTGCCGGCCACCATCGAGCAGGTTCAGACCGTCATGCGGATCTGCTACGAATACGATACCCCCGTGGTCGCGCGCGGCGCGGGTACCGGGCTGTCAGGCGGCGCCTTGCCGCTGGAACGCGGCGTGCTGCTCTCGCTCGCCAAATTCAACCGTATTCTGGATGTCGATACCGATAACCTGCGCGCCACCGTCCAGCCGGGCGTACGCAATCTGGCGATCTCGCAGGAAGTCGATCATCTGGGCCTGTACTACGCCCCGGACCCGTCCTCGCAGATCGCCTGCTCGATCGGGGGCAACGTGGCGGAAAATTCGGGCGGCGTGCATTGCCTGAAATACGGGCTGACCACCCACAACATCATCAAGCTCGAGATCGTGACCGTCGACGGCGAACGCCTGACCATCGGCAGCGATGCACTCGACTCGCCCGGCTATGATCTACTGGCCCTGATGACCGGCTCGGAAGGGCTGCTGGGGGTAATCGTCGAGATCGTGGTCAAACTGCTGCCCAAGCCCGAGCTGGCTCAGGTCGCCATGGTGGCCTTCGACGATGTGCGCGCCGCCGGCGACGCCGTGGCAAACATCATCAAGGCCGGTATCGTTCCGGCCGGTCTCGAGATGCTGGATTCACCGGCCATCATCGCGACCGAAGAGTTCGTGCACGCCGGCTACCCGACCGAGGCTGCGGCTATTCTGCTGTGCGAGATCGACGGCACCGAAGCCGAGGTCGCCGAGGACATCGAGCGCGTACGCCAGGTCGTCAACGACTCTGGCGCCAGTGACGTGCGCATCTCGAAAAACGACGGCGAGCGCGCTTTGTTCTGGGCCGGTCGCAAGGCCGCTTTCCCGGCAATGGGCCGTATCTCGCCCGATTATTACTGCATGGACGGCACGATCCCCCGCAAGGCATTGGCCGACGTGCTGATCGGTATTGGTGAATTGTCGAAGAAATACGGCCAGCGCGTGGCCAATGTCTTCCACGCCGGCGACGGCAACCTGCACCCGTTGATTCTTTATGACGCCAATAACCCCGGCGAACTCGAACGCACCGAAGAGTTCGGCGGCGCGATCTGTGAGCTGTGCCTGAAACACGGCGGCACCATTACCGGCGAGCACGGCGTGGGCGTCGAAAAGATCGACCAGATGTGTGTCCAGTTCCCCAAAGCCGAGCTGTTGCAGTTTCACGCCGTGAAAGCCGCTTTTGACGACAAGACGCTGCTCAATCCCGGCAAAGCGGTGCCCACCCTGCACCGCTGTGCCGAGTTTGGCGCCATGCATGTGCACCACGGCGAAATGCCCTTCCCGGAACTGGAGCGGCTATGACCTCCACCGTCGAATCCCAGGATCAGACCGACGCCCTGGCCGAGCGCATCAAGCAGGCCCACGCCGCAGGCACGCCGATAGCGATCGCCGGCAGCGGCTCGAAGCGTTTTCTCGGTGAGCCGGTCGACACGAGCGCACACGACACGCTCGACATAACCGCGCATCGCGGCATCGTGTCCTACGAACCGGGCGAGCTCGTGCTGACGGCCCGTGCCGGCACACCGCTGGCTGATATCGAAGCCGCCCTGACCGCCGAAGGCCAGCGCCTGGCCTTCGAGCCGCCGCACTACGGCGCCGGTGCCACGCTTGGCGGCACGATCGCGGCCGGCGTATCCGGCCCGGCCCGGCCCTATACCGGGGCAGCGCGTGATTTCGTGCTCGGCACCAAGATCATCAATGGCCAGGGCGAGATACTGCGCTTTGGCGGCGAGGTGATGAAAAACGTGGCCGGCTACGACCTGTCGCGGCTCATGGCCGGTGCCCACGGCACGCTGGGCGTACTGCTGGAAATCAGCCTCAAGGTACTGCCCACGCCCCGTACGCAGGCCACCCGCGTGTTCGAGCACAACGCCGAACAGGCCCTGGCCGCGTTTTCGAGCTGGGCGGCTCGGCCCTGGCCCATATCGGCCACATACTGGGAAGCCGGCAGGACCTATCTGCGGCTCTCCGGAGCCACGAGTTCCGTGGACGCCGCGGCCCAGGCTCTGGGCGGTGAGCCGGTGGCCGACGATGTCGACTTCTGGCGCGGGGTGCGTGAACACGAACGTGTGTTTTTCACCGACGGCGAGAACGCGCTCTGGCGTGTGTCGTGCGCCCCGGCGGCACCCATCACCGAGCTGCCCGGCTCGCTCGCGCTGGACTGGGGCGGCGCGCAGCGTTGGCGCGTCACCGATGCACCGGCCGAGGCCGTGCGTGACGCGGCCCGCCTGCACGGTGGACACGCCACCCTCTATCGCGGCGATGCGCACCCGCGCGGCCAAGCCTTGGCGCCCGCGCTGCTGGCAGCTCATCATCGTCTCAAACACGCCATGGATCCGGCCGGTATCTTGAATCCCGGCCGCCTGATCCCGGAGGGCTGAATCATGCAGACCTCGATTGTCGAATCCTTTCTCAACACGCCCGACGGCCAGGAAGCCGATCGTATTCTGCGCGCCTGCACGCACTGCGGTTTCTGTACGGCCACTTGCCCGACCTATCAGCTGACCGGGGACGAGCGAGACAGCCCGCGCGGGCGTATCTATCTCATCAAACAAGTGCTTGAGGGCAACACGCCGACCGAGCGCACGCAGTATCACCTGGATCGCTGCCTGACCTGCCGGGCCTGTGAAACCACCTGCCCGTCCGGCGTGGAATACGCCAAACTCGCCGATATCGGCCGTCATCTGGTCGATCAAAACGTCGAGCGCAGCAACCGAGAGAAAGCCATCCGGTTCGCGCTTCGACATATCGCGGCTTATCGGCACCGGTTTGCGTTCGTGCTCGCCATGGGCCGCGCCGTGGCGCCCCTGCTCGTCGGCCCGTTGGCCCCGCTACGCGAGAAGATACCGCCGCGTCGCGAGGCGATCGCCGCCCCGAGCGAGCGGCGCCACGCACGCAAGATGCTGGTCTTGCAGGGCTGCGTGCAGCCGGCAGCAGCGCCCAATACCAACGCCGTGGCCGCGCGCGTGTTCGACCGTTTGGGCATTGATCTGGTCGCGGCCCCCGGGGCCGGATGTTGTGGCGCCTTGAACCAGCATCTATCCCAGCGTGATCAGGCGCTGGATAACGCACGGCAGAATATCGATGCCTGGTGGCCTTATATCGAGGACGGCGCCGAGGCCATCGTCATGACGGCCAGCGGCTGCGGTGCCGAGGTTTGTGAATACGGCCACATGCTGCGTAACGATCCGGTCTATGCCGAACGCGCGGCACGGGTCTCCGAATTGACCTGCGATCTATCGGATGCGCTGGCCCGCGAGGATCTGTCGGGCCTGGCCGATACCGGCAACGGGCGACGCGTGGCCTATCATCCGCCGTGCACGCTACAAAACGCCCCCGGCCTGCATGACAACGTCGCCGAAATTCTGGCACAGGCCGGCTATAAGCTGACGCATGTCTCCAACTCGCATCTGTGCTGTGGGTCGGCCGGGAGTTATTCGATCCTGCAGCCGGAAATGGCCGGCGAGCTGCGCCAGAACAAGCTGACCAGCCTGGCAGCGGGCAATCCCGATATGATCGCCACCGCCAACATCGGCTGCCAGCTGCATCTCGAAGCCAAGGCCGGCATGCCGGTTCGTCATTGGGTAGAGCTGCTGGCCTGAGCGGCGATAGCTCGGGCAGGAGTGGCTTTATCCGCAGATGACGCAGATTGCGCCGATGCGGGCTCGGTAGCGCGGCGGGCTGGCGGCTGAATAATCGGCTCGCGGATGGCGGACAGCTGATCGATCGTGCATCGGTCGGCTGACGTTCCACGGCTTCTTGCCGGGCCGGCGCGCCGCTAGGGCCTGTTGCCGTTTCATGCGAGCGCCGCGTTGGAGACCGCAAATCGTGTCCTGCAAGGCGCGAGTCGCCGCATCGTGGCGTGCCACGATCAAGACTCGTAACGCCGCAGGGCGCGATTTGCGGCCCAACCCTTCGGGACAAGCGCGCTGAAATTAACGACACGTCGGCAATACAGCGTTCTAGCCCACTAGCGCAGAATGACTGCGCGGCGTGGGCTACGCCTCGTCTTGCCGCAAAACAGCGCTTGGCGCGGGCTCGTATGAAACGGCAACAGGCCCTAGCTCGCCCATCGACTCACAGTCGCTGAGCAGATGCCAACCCGAGCCGCTGCGGCCCGGGTTGGATTGTGCCTGCTTGATCTTGCGCAGCACGGGTGTAGGCAAATCGAAACGATAGCCGGGCGGTTTCAAGGCAACATTAAATCGCCTGCCGTGAATATCGAGTCTCGCATCCAGCTGGCAATCTCAACGTTCCGCCAAGCCCACATCGGCGTAATCTGCGTCCATCTGCGTTTACCCCTGAAAGAACGAAGCCAAGAAAGCAGTGGCGCCCTGATGCCGTATCTCCTGATCGGCAAACCCGTTATTTGCGTCAGTACGGCCCCGAGGGCTACGGCGTTGTGCCAGACGTCTCGTCCGGCATGGCCGCGCCTATGGCCGTGCCCTGTCTCGGCCAGGCGTTGATGACGGCATGAACCAGTGTGGCCAGGGGAATTGCGAAGAACACGCCCCAGAACCCCCAGATACCGCCAAAGAACAACACGGCCGTGATGATCGCGACCGGGTGCAGGTTGACAGCTTCCGAGAACAGAATCGGCACCAGCACGTTGCCGTCGGCCATCTGCAACACGGTATAGGCCACCAGTACCGTCAGGGTTTCAGTTTCCATGCCCCACTGGGCATATGCCACGAGCATGACCGGAATCGTCATGCCAAAGGCGCCCACGTAAGGTACGAGGACCGAAAACCCCACCAGGGCTGATAACAACATCGCGTAATTCAGCCCCAGGGCCCAGAACACCAGATAAGCCGCGATCCATACGATGAGAATTTCCAGCGCCTTGCCACGGATATAGTTGCCGAGCTGGACGTTGACCTCGTCCCAGACACGGCGCAGCAACGCGCCGTTCTTCGGCACGAAGCCACCACACCAACGCATCAACAGGCGCTTGTCGCGGAGCATGAAGAACACCATCAACGGCACCAGCACCATATAGACCGTGAGATACAGCAGGCCGGCACCGACCATCAATGACCGGCTGACCAATGCCTGACGCCATTCTCCGAAATCGATCGACATACTGCTGACCAGCCCGTTGATCTGTCCTCGGGTGATCAGCGAGGGATACTGGGCCGGCAGGCTGCGGATCCAGTCCTGGCTGCGATGCACGAGACCCGGCAATTCCTGTATTACCTGGCCAGCCTGGCGGGTCAAGAGCGGCAACAACGCGAAACTGACCCAGACCACGGCGAGTATCAACATCACGGCCATCAGTGCCGCACCCAGACTGCGGGGCACGTGCCAGCGCTCGAGTCGTTCAACCGGGGCATCGCATAGATAGGCAATGACGAGTGCTGCCAGCACCGGCGTGACAAGCTGGCCCGCAAACAGCACCAACGCCAGGCCGGCCAGCAGGATGAGGATCAGCGAGACAAGCTGCGGATCACTGGCATACCGTACAAACCAGGCACGAAAAACATTCATTGAAGAAACATGTTGAGAAGAGGACAGGCCAGTCATGGCCGTATCCTGCCCGATCTGCCGGGCGCTTACGAGCGCTGCGCCCACTCCGATCACCTGTTCGCCGCATGCCCGGGAATCGCGGTAGTCTGTAACTCTTCGCGGGAGCGCGCTTAACCATGAAAACGCTTGTTCGAACCGCCGGATGGATCGCAGGCGCGGCCTTGATCGCAGGCCTGGGTAGTGCGTGGGTACCGGCCTCGGCCGAAGGCTATAATCTGCCCGATCTCGGCCAGCCGGCTGATACCGCCATGTCGCCCGCCGAGGAAAAAAAACTCGGCGCCCAGGTGGTCACCCAGCTGCGCTCTCAGGATCGGATCATCGAGGATCCCGAGCTCAACGAATATCTCGCCGAGGTCGGGCATCGGCTGTTACAGGCCACGAATCGACCTTCGCATGACGTACAGTTCTATGTCATCGATACCGGTGATATCAACGCCTTCGCCCTGCCCGGCGGCTATATCGGCGTGAACGCCGGCCTCATCATGGCCACCAAGACCGAAAGCGAGCTGGCCAGCGTGCTCGCCCACGAGCTGGCACACGTTACCCAGCGCCATATTGCACGCCAGATGGCGGACAGCAAGGGCGACGCCATCGCGACCATGGCCACAGCACTTGTGGCCGCAATCGCCGGCGCATCGGCCGGCGCCGGGCAGGCCGCCTCGGCGGCGATCATGGGCGGTATGAGCCATCTGGGCATGCAACAGATCTCGTATACGCGCACACACGAATACGAGGCCGATCGGGTGGGGATACATACCCTGGCCGACGCCGGCTACGATGCGCATGCCATGTCGCGCTTTTTTGGCACCCTGCAACGCCAGTCCGATCTGTATGGACGACAGCCGCCCCAGATCCTGTTAAGTCACCCGGTCAGCTCCACGCGTATGGCCGAAGCCGAGGCCCGCGCGGCCGGTTACCCCGACCGGGCCGCGCACACCAATCCCGAATATGCGTACATGAAGGCGCGCGTACGCATGCTTACGGCTAACAGCCCGAATCAAATGCGCGATTATTTCGCTCGGGAACGCGCCGAGCACGACAGCCCGGATCTGGACTATGGCTATGCACTGGGCCTGATCCGTACCAGCAACGAACGCGCGGCCGTGGATCTATTGGCGGCCGGACAAAAGACCCATCCGGACATCGTGGCCTGGCCCCTGGCTCGAGCCGAGGCCTGGTCACAGGCCGGGGTCTATGACAAGGCTAACGAGATCCTCGAGGCGGCCAGCAAGCGATTTCCCAAAGACGAAGCCGTCGCCCTGGCGCTGGCACGTAACCGCTTTGATCGCGGCGACTATCGCAGCCTGCGTAACCAGCTGATCGCCGATCGCCGGCTGCTGGATACCTACCCAAGCGCACAGCGCCTGCTGGCCGAGGCAGCAGCCAAGACCGACGACTACGGCGAGGCGTATTATCGCCAGGCCCGTTACTTCGCCATGATCGGCGATTACCCGCAGGCGATCAATCAGCTGCGCACCGCGCTTCAGACTGCTGACCTCGACCAATACAATCAGGAGCGTTTAAGCGCGTTGCGTAATCAGATGGTCTCGGCCTGTCATGCGGCCTGGTCACCCGAGAAGTGCGAACGCGCCGTGGCCCAGAACGCGGACTATTGAGCCGGCACTTGAGCCAGGGCCTGTTGCCGTCTCGTGCGAGCGCCGCTTTTGTCGAGAGCCCGCCGTGTGTCGTGAACGGCGCGAGTCACAGCGTCGTGGTATCCCACGGTCAAGACTTGCAACGCGCCAGGGGCCCATCTTCAATTTCATGGGCGGCCCAACCTTTCGGGACAAGCGCCCTGAAACCAACGAGACGTCGGCAATACAGCGTTCTAGGCAATTTGCACAGGACGACACGCTAGGTGAGCTAGGCCTCGTCTTGCCGCCCATAGCCACAACCATGCAGCGCTTGGCGCGGACTCGTATGAATGGGTAGCAGACCCTAAACCGCGCGAGACGGCCCGATATCGCTCAGCGGGCGTACTTGGTCCCAACGCCGGCAGTTCGGGCACTGCCAGTGTAGATAACGACTGGCAAAGCCACATGCGTGACAGGCATGGCTGGGCGCCGTCGCGATGATACGTGAGAGCGCCAGCCGTAGACTGTCCAGTGGCCCGCTCAAGCGGGTCTTGCCATGTTGTGCCGAATATTCGAGCAGCGCATGAAAAGCCAGCCAGTTCGCCTCACTTTGTAGATAGCGTGACAGGTGGGCGATCGCCTCATCCGTACGCCCGGCCTCGTTGAGCGCCCGTGCTCTGGCAATCTCAGCCGCCGGCGACGTCGAACGGGCCGACATCTGATCGAAAAACCGCAAGAGTCCTTCTGAATCGGCCAGTCCGCGATGTGCCTCGATCACCGGGGCAACGATTTCACTGCCAAGCCTCGGATCCTGTATCAACACGCGCCGATAGGCTCGGACCGCTTCGTTGTAGGCCCCGGCCTGGAGATGCCAGCGTCCTCGCAGCAAGCCGGCCCGAGCGCAGTTCGGCGCCGCGCCTTCAGCTGTTGCCAGCGCATCGAAGGCAGTATCAACCTGGCCTGAATTAAAAGCTTCTTCAGCCAGTTCGCAGTGATACTGACCGATCAGCGTCGCCGAGTTCTCGTCTGTCTCGGTGAACAACCTACCGGCGACTTCGATCGCGCTCTGCCACTCTCGGGTCTGCTCGTGAATACCCAGCAGGCGAGACAAGCTTTGTCGGCCATGAACATCGTCATCAGCCAGATCGCCGAACAGTCGCTCGGCCCGATCGAGCACGCCGGCTCGCAGATAATCACAGGCCAGCTCAAAACGGGCGTGGTTACGCTGCCGATTGGACAGCTGAGGCCGCGTGATCAGGTTCTGGTGCACCTTGAGCGCGCGATCGATCTCACCCTGGCGTCGAAACAGGTTGCCCAATGCCAAATGGGTCTCGACCGTGTCGTCGTCGACGGCCAGCACGCGCGAGAACGTTTCGATGGCGCGCTCGGCATCATCATTGACCAGATGCGTGATCCCGCTCACGTAATCGCGGGTAACAGCGGATTCGGTCTCGCATGCACTGTCGCTGGTGCGCTCGGCTCGTGCGCGCGCCCACCAGCCCGAAGCTGCCGCGACTGGCAACAACAGGACCAGCCAGACAATCGGATCAGGCATTGCCGGCGTGTGCACTCCGCAAACTGTCGATCTCGGCTTCAGCGTCCCTGAGCTTGCGCTTGGACGACGACAGCCGCGTCTTCAAGCGAATCACGCGCAGCGTAAACAGGACCACAGCGATCAGCAGGCCAAGCACGAACGCCGCTGCCAGCAGTACCACCAGGGGGGCTTGTGTTCGAACCACAAGCAGATCGATCGGCGCACTCTGGAAATTCAGATAACCGAACAGCAGCCCGATGACGGTAGCGACAAAGACAACGAGAATACGCAGCAAGCTCAACATGCACCAAGATCCTGTAGACGAGGACCGCGAATGGACAGCCGACGTTGTCGCCTGGGCGGTCCGTTCGTGATCGTTGCGCTCGGCATCATATCAGCCGCGCGCGGGTCATGATTCAGTCGGCAACCGCGAGATTCACGCGCTCACGCAATTCCTTGCCGGGTTTGAAATGCGAAACATATTTCGGCGGGATTTCGACCGATTCGCCGGTTTTCGGATTTCGCCCATGGCGTGCCGGGCGATGATGCACCGAAAAACTGCCGAAGCCGCGTATTTCCACGCGCCCCCCTTCGGCCATGTGATCAATCATGCGATCGAGCAGAAGGCGAACCGCCAATTCGACGTCTCGTTGGGTCAGATCGTCGTATTGATCGACCAGCCGCTCGATTAATTCTGATTTGGTCATGCAGCGCTCTCCCCAAACGCCGTCGCGCGACAAACGTCTCGCTGACGCAGACCCCGTGGCACGCTTCCCCCGCGTTACCGTGGCCCATAAAACAACGCCCGACGTTGGCCGATAGAGCCAGGCGCCGGGCGCGTTCTTCAAGGCTATTTCAAAACAAGAGATGCTTGCAAGCATCTCTCGTCTCGGGACGTGTCAAAGACACGTCTCAAACCGATCAACTGTCGCGATCGGCCATCTGCTCCTTGAGCAGATCACCCAGGCTGGTGGTGCCGGTCGAGGCATCGGTATCCGCGTAATCGCGCATGGCCTGCTGCTCGTCCTTCTCTTCCTTCGCCCGGATCGACAGGCTGATCGAACGGTTACGACGATCCACGCCGACAAAGCGTGCTTCGACGGACTCGCCCTCGGACAGCGCGGTACGGGCGTCTTCGACGCGCTCGCGGGCGATATCCGAAGCCCGGATATAACCGACGACTTCGTTGCCCAGATCCACGCTGGCACCACGGGCATCGACCGTGGCGATCGTGCCGGTGACGAGGCTGCCCTTGGGATGATCAGCGACGAAGGAGCCCAGCGGATCGGTGGCCAGCTGCTTGATGCCCAGCGAGATCCGCTCGCGATCGGCATCGATGGCCAGCACGGCGGCTTCGACCGAATCGCCCTTGGAATATTCGCGCACGACTTCTTCGCCGGCCTCGTTCCAGGACAGATCTGACAGATGCACCAGACCGTCGATGTTGCCCGGCAGGCCCACGAAGATACCGAAATCGGTGATCGACTTGATCTGGCCGGAGACCGTATCGCCACGCTGATGTGCAGCGGCGAAGTCTTCCCACGGGTTGGACTGGCACTGCTTCATGCCGAGCGAGATACGACGACGCTCTTCGTCGATCTCGAGCACCATGACCTCGACTTCTTCGCCCACGGAGACGATCTGGTTCGGGTTGACGTTCTTGTTGGTCCAGTCCATCTCGGAGACGTGCACCAGGCCTTCCACGCCTTCCTCGATCTCGACGAAGGAGCCGTAGTCGGTGATGTTGGTGACGTTGCCGAACAGACGCGTGTGCTCGGGATAACGACGCGCGATATCGACCCACGGGTCATCGCCCAGCTGTTTGAGGCCCAGCGAGACACGGGTGCGCTCACGATCGAACTTGAGCACCTTGACCTCGATCTCCGAGCCCACGGTGACCACGTCAGACGGGTCCTTGATGCGCTTCCAGGACATGTCGGTGATGTGCAGCAGGCCGTCGATGCCACCCAGGTCCACGAACGCGCCGTAGTCCACCAGGTTCTTGACGATACCCTTGAGCACGATGCCTTCCTGGAGCGTGTCCAGCAGCTGCTTGCGCTCTTCGCTGTACTCTTCCTTGAGCACGTCGCGACGCGAGACAACCACGTTGTTGCGCAGGCGATCCAGCTTGATGACACGGAACTCGAGCGGCTTGCCCTCGAGATAGGTCGTGTCGCGCACCGGGCGTACGTCCACCAGCGAGCCGGGCAGGAACGCACGAATGTTGCCGACGTCCACGGTGTAGCCGCCCTTGACCTTGCCACTGATGTGGCCGACCACGGACTCGCTGTTCTCGTAGGCCTCGGTGAGGAAGTCCCAGGTGCGGATGCGCTGGGCTTTTTCCTTCGACAGGCGCGTGGCACCGAAACCGTCTTCCACGGCTTCCAGTGCGACTTCGACCTTGTCGCCCTCGACAACGGTCAGTTCGCCGTTCTCGTCGTAGAATTCATCGACGGGGATCACGCCTTCGGACTTCAGGCCCGCGTCGACGATCACGACATCGTTCTTTACTTCCAGCACCTCAGCGTTGATGAGGGAACCGGGCTGCATGGTGCGACCTTGCAGACTCTGCTCGAATAGCTCGGCGAAACTTTCAGACATGTGAGGGAAAAATCCTGCGGCGCGACAACTGACACGCCATCGGTTGTTGGAAAAACAAAAACACCGCCCAAGGCATTGCACCCTGGCCGGACCCGGTGGACCCGCGCGCCGCGATCAGTCGACGAGCCAGCCCTTGGCCACCACGAGATCACGCACCTTGCGCGCACTCGCAGTCACACTATCGCCCGTGGTATCAATGACATAGGCATCGTCCGCCGGTTTCAGCGGCGAGGCCTTGCGCGAGGCATCGCGCGTATCACGATCCACGATTTCGCGATATATCCGCGAGAGACTAGCAGGCTCGCCCTGGGCCGACAACTGTTCGTGGCGCCGACGAGCCCGCTCCTCGGCCGAGGCGGTCACGAATATCTTCAGATCGGCCTCGGGGAAGATCATGGTGCCCATGTCACGGCCATCGGCGATCAGCCCCGGGGCCGCGGCAAACGTACGCTGGCGCGCCAACAACGCCTCGCGCACGGCGGGAATCGTCGCCCAGCGCGAGGCTGCCTTGGCAATCTCGTCCTGGCGAATGGTTTGGGTGACGTTCTCACCTGCCAGCTCGATACGCTGACCGTCGTCGCCGGCGATGAAACGCACGTCCAAGGCCCGGGCCTGATCTGCTGCCCGCTGGATATCGTCGTCGATGTCGACCGACAGGTTTTCACGGAGCGCGCCAAGGCCCACCAGCCGATAGAGCGCCCCGCTATCGAGAAGCGACCAGCCAAGCCAGGTCGAAAGTTTGCCCGCCAGCGTGCCCTTGCCGGCACCACCTGGCCCGTCCAACGTGATGACCGGCACCTGTGCACTCATCCTGCACCCTCCGCCACTTGGATCTGCAGCCCGGCCTCTTCGGCCAGGGCCACGAAGTTGGGAAATGAAGTCGCGACATAGTCGCAGTCGTCGATACTGATCGGCGCATTGGCACGCAGAGCGGCCATGGCAAAGGCCATGGCGATGCGATGATCCTCGTGCGAGGCGATCGCCCCGCCGGTGAAGGCAGCACCCGTGGGCCGGCCGTGTATCACGATGCCGTCCTCGGTTTCCTGGCAATCCACGCCAAGCGTGCGCAGCCCTTCGGCCATGACGGCCAGGCGGTCGCACTCCTTGACACGCAGCTCGCCGGCACCGGTGACCCGCGTGGTGCCCTGGGCACAGGCCGCGGCGATGAACAACGCCGGACACTCATCGATGGCCAGCGCCACCAGATCACCGCCGATATCGGCGGCCTGCAGGCCGCCGCCACGGATATGGATATCGGCGACCGGTTCGCCCGCTGCTTCGCGCTCGTTATCCAGGCGGATATCAGCCTGCATGGCCTGCAGCACATCGATCACGCCGCGGCGCGTTGGATTGATACCCACCGCTTCGAGAACCAGGTCACTACCGGGGCTGATCGCGGCCCCGACCAGAAAGAACGCGGCCGATGACAGGTCCGCAGGCACGGAGACATCCGTGGCTACCAGCCGCTGCCCGCCGGCGACCGATACGCTGCGGCCCTGGCGCTCGACGTTGACGCCGAAGCCGACCAGCATGCGCTCGGTATGATCGCGACTCACGCCCGGCTCGTGTACCTGTGTTGTGCCGTGGGCATACAGCCCGGCCAACAGCACACAGGATTTGATCTGGGCACTGGCCACGGGGGCAGCGTATTCGGTGGCCGAAAGCCGATGCCCCCCGCTGATATGAAGCGGCGCGCGACCGCCATCGGCGCTGGCAATCGCCGCGCCCATACGCGACAACGGTTCGATCACACGCTGCATGGGGCGGCGTGAAAGACTGGCGTCTCCGGTGAGCGTGCTGTCAAAGGCCTGCCCCGCCATGATGCCGCACAGAAGCCGCATCGAGGTGCCGGAGTTGCCCAGATCCAGCGCGGCGTCGGGGCGCATCAGGCCGTGCAGACCGCGGCCCTCGATCACCCGTATATCGCCGTCCAGATGATGAGCAACGCCCATCGCCTCGAACGCGGTCAGCGTGGCCAGACAATCCGCACTTTCCAGAAAACCGGTGATACGGCTCGTGCCCTCGGCCAGGGCAGCGAACATGATCGCACGGTGCGAGACCGATTTATCGCCCGGCACGCCAAGCGAGCCACGCAGCTGACCGCCCGGGGCGACATCGAACCGACGCCCGCTCACGAGGCACTCTCTCTGCGATCAGCACCGTACTCATCGCGTGCGGCTTTTGCCCGGCCGAAGACACCGTCGATGGTGTCGTGATCGTCATCGGCGATCGCGCTGCGTATACGGGCCAGGCGCTCGATATAGGTATCGAGCACGTCGAGTACCGGGCCGCGGTTGGCCACGACGATATCCCGCCACAGCCGGGCGTCGCTGGAGGCGATCCGCGTGAAGTCGGCGAATCCGCCGGCCGCAAAGGCGAATATCTCCTGGCGCTCGGACAGGGCAGCCAATGTATCGACCAGCGTATACGCCAACACATGCGGCAGATGGCTGGTCGCGGCCAGCACGTCGTCGTGGTGGGCGGCGTCCATCTCGATCACGCTGGCACCAAGCTCTTTCCAGAGCCCGACCACGCAGTCCAACGCGCTGGCTGCGGTGTCCTGGCTCGGCGTGAGAATTACACGACGCCCGTCGAACAACGTATTGAACCCGGCATCCAGGCCCTGGTTCTCGGTCCCGGCGATCGGATGGCCGGGCACGAAATACGCCAGACGATCGGCCAGATGCGCTTGCGCAAGGGCGACCACGCTCTGCTTGCTGCTGCCCGTGTCGGTGATGATCGCATCGCGCGGGGCATGGGCGGCAATCTGGGCCAGCACCTCGGCCAAGGCCGCCGGCGGCACGGCCACCACGATCAGATCGGCCTGGCCGACCGCACTGGCGATATCGGTGTGACAGGCATCGACCAGGCCGAGCGTAAGCGCGCGTTTGACGTCGGCCTCGTTCTCGACCGCCCCGACCAGCTCACCACGAAACCCGGCACGATAAATTCCGCGTGCCACCGAGCCGCCAATCAGGCCCAGGCCGATGATGGCCACATGTTTGGCATTGAAGATATGTTTCTTTTCGCTCATTTAAGCAAACACCGTGTCCAACGCGGCCAGGAACGCCTGATTCTCTTCGGCGCCGCCCACCGTCACGCGCAGGTGCTGTGGCAGGTCATAGCTGGCCAGCGGACGCACGATCATGCCCTGGCGCAGCAACGCATCGAAGACCTCGGCTGCATCTCGCCCGGTATCGAAGGTGATGAAGTTGGCCTCGGACGGCAGGCAGGCAAAGCCGCGGGCAGCCAGTTCGCGGGCCAGACTGGCGCGCTCAGCGGTGTTCGAGGCCACCGACCGGCTGATGAATTCGGAATCATCAAGGGCAGCGCGCGCGCAGTGCATGGCCACCGTGTTCACATTGAACGGGGCCCGCACGCGGTTGAGGAAATCGGCGATACGCGGGCTCGACAGCCCATAGCCAAAACGCAGCGCGGCCATGCCATAGATCTTGGAGAACGTCCGCGTGACGATGAGATTATCGTAGCGCGCCAGCCAGTCGAGCACCGGCGGATGGCTGGCCCCGCTCTGGTATTCGATATACGCCTGGTCGAGCACGACGACCGTGGTCGCGGGCACGCGATCCAGAAAATCGGCCAGCGTGTCGTTGTCGATCCAGGTGCCGGTCGGATTGTTGGGGCTGGCCATGAAGACCACCCCCGTATCCGGGCCGATCGCCGCCAGCATCGCTTCCAGATCATGCCCGTAGGGCATATCGGCGGCCGGGTCGAGGGCCGGCACTTCGCGCACCTCGGCGCCCACCGCCTGAGAGACGATCGGATAGACGGCAAAGGCGTGCTGAGAGACCACCGCGTTACGCCCCGGGCCCAGAAAGACCCGGGCCGTCAGCTCGAGCACGTCGTCGGAGCCGTTGCCCAGTGTGAGCTGGTCGGTCGTGACGCCGTGTCGCGCGGCCAGTGCGGACTTGATCTCGTAGCCCGCCCCGTCGGGATAGCGATACAGCGCGCCGTCGAAATTCGCCAGTGCCGCCTGGGCGGCCGGCGAAGTCCCCAGCGGGTTCTCGTTCGAGGCCAGTTTGATGATCGACGACAGCCCAAGCTCGCGCTTCAAGTCCTCGATGGGCTTGCCGGGCACATAGGTCTTGAGCCGTTCTATGCCGGCGTGCGGCATGGGGCGTTTGTTATTGGACATGACAGCTAGCGATGAGAGAGCGCGTTACTCGGCCTCAAGGCCGATCGAGCGCGGATAAGAACCCAGAATCTTGATCAGGGCCGCCTCGGACTGGATGGCCTCGATGACGCGACGAACCGGCGGATCGTCAGCGTGGCCTTCCATGTCGATGAAGAAATTGTAATCCCAGGCCTGACGACGCGACGGGCGCGACTCGATACGCGCCAGATCCACGCCGGCCTCGGCCGCCGGGGCCAACAGACGATACAACATGCCCGGCCGGTTATGGATCGAGACCAGAATCGAGGTCATATCACGGCCCGAGCGCGGCACGCTTTGCCGGCCCAACACCAGAAAACGCGTGGTGTTGTTCGGATCGTCCTCGATGTTAGAGGCCAGAATCGGCAGATCATAATAGTCACTGGCCGCCCGGGCCGCGATCGCGGCGGCCCCGTTTTCGCCGGCCACTCGGCGTGCGGCCTCGCCGTTGGATGACACGGCCTCGCGCACCACGCCCGGCATATGGCTGTCCAGCCAGTTGCGACACTGGGCCAAGGACTGGGCGTGGGCCACCACACGTTTGATACGGCCGATATCGCGCTCGTGCGAAAGCAGGTGATGATGCACGGGCAGTGCCACCTCCCCGCAGATGATCAACGCGCTGCCCACCAGCTGATCCAGCGTGTGGCTGACCACGCCCTCGGTCGAGTTCTCGACCGGCACGACGCCGAAATGCGCGTTGCCGGCCTCGACGTCGCGAAAGATATCGTTGATCGCAGCATGAGGTGAGGCCGCGACCGCATGGCCGAAGTGCTTGTAGACCGCGGCCTGGGTATAAGTGCCCTCGGGCCCCAGATACGCCACCGTCATCGGCTGCTCCAGCGCCAGACAGGCCGACATGATCTCGCGAACGATGCGCGCCATGGCCTGGTCAGGCAACGGGCCGGCGTTGCGCTCGGCCACGCGGGCCAGAACCTGGGCTTCGCGCTCGGGCCGGTAGAAATCGGTTCTACCCTGGCGCTGCTTGATTTCGGCGACCTGCACAGCCACACCGGCCCGCTCGTTGACCAACGCCTGGATCTGTTGATCCAGAGCATCGATGCGCTGGCGGGCATCGTTCAAGGCATCGTCATCGGCGCTTGGCTGGGTCATGGACAGAACAACGCGGCGCGTCGGACAACGCGCCAGTAGCAGGTGGATCGAATGACGAGCGCCGGGCAGGCGGCCTACCCGCCCGGCAACGGCGTGATCTGCGCTGGGCTAACGCGCGTCGCGCCCGATCGCGCCAAGATACCGCACGCAGAGGACGCCGGAAATAGCCCGCAGCTCGTCCAGTGCCCCGTCGGTGACCTCGGCATCGATATCGACCAGCGACAGCGCGATCTCGCCCTTCGACTTGTTCAGCAGATCAGCGATATTGTGCTCGTAGCGTGCCAGCGTCGAGGTGATCTGACCCACCATGTTGGGCTGGTTCTTGTTGATCACCACGATGCGATGGGCATGCGCGGTCGGCGGCATGATCGCTTCAGGAAAGTTCACCGAGTTACGGATATTGCCGATCTCCAGCCACTCACGCAGCTGATCGGCGATCATCATCGCGCTGTTGTCCTCAGCCTCGTCGGTGGAGGCGCCCAGGTGCGGCAGCGTGATGACCTGATCGTGGGCCCGCAGTTTTTCCGAGGGGAAATCACAGACGTAGTATTTCAGGTGGCCTTCGTCGAGCGAGGCCAGCACCGCGTCTTCATCGACGATTTCGGCGCGCGAGAAATTGAGCAACACGCCGCCCTTGGGCATCAGCTTCAGCCGTTCGGCGTTAACCAAGCCACGCGTGGCGTCAATCAGCGGGACGTGTAGCGAGACGAACTCGGAGCCCGAAATCAGATCGTCCACCGATACCGCGCCGTGCACGCTGGCATGCAGGCGCCAGGCGTTGTTGATGGTGATACCCGGGTCGAAACCGGTCACGTTCATGCCCAGGCCTTGCGCCGAATTGGCCACGTTCACGCCCACGGCACCCAGGCCAATCACGCCCAGCGTCCGTCCGGGCAGTTCCATGCCCTTGAACTTCTTCTTGCCGGCTTCGACCTCCTTGTGAAGATCTTCACCGGTCGAGGTCAGGCCCTCGACATAGCGCCAGGCGCCCAAGATGTTACGCGCCGACAGCAACATGCCGGACAGCACGAGCTCCTTGACCGCGTTGGCGTTGGCGCCGGGCGCGTTGAATACGGGCACGCCGCGCTCGGTCATGTCGTTGACCGGGATATTGTTGACCCCGGCACCGGCCCGGCCGATCGCGCGTACGCTGGCCGGGATATCCATATCGTGCATATTGGCCGAGCGCAGGATGATGGCATCCGGCTCGTTCATCTCGGAGGCGACTTCGTAGCGCTCACGCGGCAAGCGATCCAGGCCGCGCGGCGAGATATTGTTCAGGGTCTGAACCTTGAGCGTCATGGTCTATCCTTGATCAAGCATTGAAAACGGCAGCGGCCGGCTCGCCCGGCCGCCCGATTTGTTCAGCCGTTTTTCTTTTCGAACGTCTGCATGAAATCGATCAGCGCATCGACACCGGATTCCGGCATGGCGTTGTAGATCGAGGCACGCATGCCGCCAACCGATCGATGGCCCTTGAGCGTGGTCAGATCCGCGGCCTCGGCCTGTGCCAAGAAATCGGCGTTCAAGTTGTCGTCGGCCAGCAGGAACGGCACGTTCATGCGCGAGCGCACGGATGTCTCGACCGGATTGGAATAGAAATCCGAGGCGTCGATGAAGTCATAGAGCTTGGCCGCCTTGCGCTTGTTGATGGCCTCGATAGCGTCGAGCCCACCCTGGTTTTCCAGCCAGGCGAAGGTCAGGCCGCACATATACCAGGCATAGCAGGCCGGCGTATTGAGCATCGAATCGGCATCGGCCTGCTGCTGATAGTCCAGGATCATCGGGCAGCCCGACTGTGGCTTGCCCATCAGATCGTTGCGCACGATCACCATCGTGATGCCGGCCGGCCCGGCGTTCTTCTGCGCGCCGGCATAGATCACGCCGTATTTCGAGACGTCGACCGGGCGCGACAGGAAGTTCGAGGACATATCCGCCACCAGCGGCACGCCACCCACGTCCGGTGTGTCCTGAAACTCCACGCCCTGGATGGTCTCGTTGGGCGTGTAGTGGACGAACGCGGCATCGTCGGTCAGCTGCCAGCTATTGCGACCGGGGATCGTGGTGAAGGTTGTGTCTTCCGACGAGGCAGCCTTGTTCGGCTGGCCGTACTTGGCGGCTTCCTTGATCGCCTTCTTGCCCCAGTTGCCGGTCACGATGTAATCGGCCTTGGGATTGCTGCCCATAAGATTCAGCGGCACACCGGCGAATTGGCCGGCCGCCCCGCCCTGCAAGAACAGCACCGAATAATTGTCGGGCACGTTCAGCAGACGGCGCAGGCGCGCAGTCGCGTCTTCGGCGATCGAGACGAACGCCTTGCCGCGATGGCTCATTTCCATGACCGACATGCCGGTGCCCTGCCAATCCAGCATCTCGGCCTTGGCCTGCTCGAGTACGTCGACCGGCAACGTGGCCGGGCCGGCACTGAAGTTATAAACACGTGACATGCAAACCACTCCTCGTGGAACTCAAAGCCTGTGACGCGCCGTAATCAGTCGTCGCTGGTCGGCGTGTCGTCGTTCGATTCGTCGGTAGCACCGGCATCCGGCGCCGTATCAGCGGCGGCATCCGTATCGCCGGCCTCGGACGAGACCTGATCATCGTCCGAATCCTCGACGGCGATACGATCCACGCCCACCAGGTGTTGCTCGCCTGCCAGACGGATGATGCGTACACCCTGTGTGTTACGCCCCAGTGTCGACACCTCGGCCACGGCCGTACGGATCAGCGTCCCCATGTTGGAGATCAACATGATCTCGTCGTCGGCCAACACCTGGGTGGCCCCGATCACGGCACCGGTCTTGTCCGACTGCTTGAGTGCAAGCACGCCCTGACCGCCACGACCCCGCAAGGGGTAGTCGTCGGTGGGGGTGCGTTTGCCGTAGCCATGTTCGGTGACGGTCAGGATATCGCCGTCGCGCACCACGATGAGCCCGATGACGCGGCCGGTGTCATCGTCACCGAAACGAATACCACGCACGCCGGCCGCATTTCGGCCCATCTCGCGCACGTCGTTCTCGGCAAAACGGATGACCTTGCCGTTGCTGCCAAACAGCATGATGTGATCATCGCCGGCCGTGAGATCCACGCCCACCAGCGCATCGTCGTCTCTGAGATCGATGGCGATGATGCCGTTGGTGCGCGGGCGCGAGAATTGTTCGAGCGCGGTCTTTTTCACCGTGCCCGAGCGGGTCGCGAAAAAGACGTTCTCGCCGGTAGCGAAATCCTTGATGGGCAACACCTGGCTGATGCGCTCGTCGGCCTCCAACGGCAACAGATTCACGATCGGCTTGCCGCGCGCACCGCGCCCGGCGCTCGGCAGTTCGTAGACCTTGAGCCAGTACGCCTTGCCCAGCGAGGAGAAGCACAGCAGCGTGTCGTGGGTATGGGTGACCCATAGCTTCTCGATGAAGTCCGCGTCCTTGGTCGACGTGGCCGACTTGCCGCGCCCGCCGCGACGCTGGGCGCGATAGGCATCCAGCGGCTGGGACTTCACATAGCCTTCATGGGTGAGCGTGACGACCACGTCTTCGGGCGAGATCAGATCCGCCGTTGTCAGATCGAGATGATTATCCAGAATCTCGGTCTTGCGCTCGTCGCCGTATTCGTCGCGAATAGCCACCAGCTCGTCACGGATGACCTCGAACAGACGCGCCATCGACGACAGGATCTCCATGTAATCGGCGATATCGACCAGGAGTTTCTCGAACTCCTCGAGAATCTTGTCCTGTTCCAGCCCGGTCAGCCGGTGCAGGCGCAGATCCAGGATGGCCTGGGCCTGCGTATCGGTCAGGCGATAACGGTTTTCGTCGAGCATGCCGTAATCACGCGACAACTCGGCCGGGCGCGAGGCCTCGGCACCGGCGCGCCCGAGCATGGTGGTCACCTGCCCCGGCGCCCACACGCGGCCCATCAGCCCGTCCTTGGCCTCGGCCGGGCTACCGGCAGCACGAATCAGGGCGATGACCTCGTCGATATTGGCCAGCGCCACGGCCAGGCCTTCCAGAACATGGGCCCGCGCCCGTGCCTTGGCCAAGTCATACTGCGTACGCCGTGTAACGACCTCGCGCCGATGCCGGATGAAGGCCGTGAGCATCTGCTTGAGGCTCAGCGTGCGTGGCTGGCCGTCGTCGAGGGCCACCATGTTGATGCCGAACACGGTCTGCATCTGTGAGTGACGATACAGATTGTTGAGCACCACCTCGGGCGTTTCCCCGCGGCGCAGCTCGATCACCATGCGCATGCCGTCCTTGTCGGACTCGTCACGCAGCTCGGTGATGCCCTCGATGCGTTTTTCCTTCACCAGCTCGGCGATCTTTTCCAGCAGCCGGGCCTTGTTGACCTGATACGGCAGCTCGGTGACCACGATGGACTGTTTGCCGCGCGCATCGACATCCTCGAAATGCGCGCGTGCCCGGATATGGATCCGCCCGCGGCCGGTTTCGTAGGCCTCGCGGATACCGCCGGCGCCATTGATCACGCCGGCGGTCGGAAAATCCGGGCCCGGCAGATGGGTCATCAGCTCGTCAATGGTGACGTCTTCGTTATCGATGACGGCCAGACAGGCGCCGATGATCTCGCGGATGTTGTGCGGCGGGATATTGGTGGCCATGCCGACCGCGATGCCCGTGCCGCCGTTGACCAGCAGGTTGGGCAGACGCGTGGGTAGTACGGCCGGCTCGGATTCCGATTCGTCATAGTTCGGAATGAAATCGACCGTGTCCTTGCCGATATCCGCCAATAGCTCGTGGGCGAGCTTGTCCATGCGCACTTCGGTATAGCGCATCGCTGCGGGCGCATCGCCATCGACCGAGCCGAAGTTGCCCTGGCCGTCAACCAGGACATAGCGCATGGAAAAATCCTGGGCCATGCGCACGATCGTGTCGTAGACCGCCGAATCCCCGTGCGGGTGATACTTACCGATCACATCACCGACCACGCGGGCCGATTTCTTGTACGGCTTGTTCCAGTCGTTGGACAGCTCGGCCATGGCATAGAGCACACGCCGATGCACGGGTTTCAAACCATCACGCACATCGGGAAGCGCACGGCCCACGATCACGCTCATGGCGTAGTCGAGATACGACTGGCGCATCTCGTCTTCGAGGTTGATCGAGAGAATCTCTTTTGCGACGTCGGCCATAGATCAGATCGTCTTGGGTCGGGCGCATGGCCGCCTCGGGCTCATCCATGACATGCCGCGCCTGGGACGCGACAACGCGCCAACACGGGCCCGAGAGAGCGCTTGCGCTAAGCCCGGCATATTACCACAGGCCACGGGTAAAACCTTGCCCTGCACAGCGTTGGCATCACACCCACACGCAAGCCGCGCGCTTTTCGTAAGATGCCGGCATCAATTGACTCGATGCACAGCTCGCCATGCCCTGTGCCGGACCCGCCATGACAAACGTCGACACAATTATTCATGCCCGCTGGATCGCCCCAATGGAGCGCGGCGCGGCTCGCCTGCTTGAGCACCACGCCGTGGCCATTGCCGACGGCCGTATCCAGGCCTTGGGCACAAGTGCGGAGATCACGGCCGGGTTCGCCGCGTCCGAGGTCATCGACCGGCCGGATCATCTGCTCATCCCCGGGCTGATCAATACCCATACCCACGCCGCGATGAATCTCATGCGCGGCATCGCCAACGACAAGCCGTTGATGCCCTGGCTGACCGAAAACATCTGGCCGATCGAAGCCGCGGAGATGACGCGTGACTACGTCGCCGACGGCACCGATCTGGCCATGGCCGAGATGATCCGTTCCGGCACCACCACATTCAATGACATGTACTTCTTCCCGGACGTGGTTGCCGAGCGTGTGGATGAAGCCGGCCTGCGGGCGATGCTGGGCATGATCGTCATCGATTTTCCCACCGCCTGGGCCAGCGGTCCGGACGAATACTTCGACAAGGGACTGGCCCTGCACGACGCACTCAAGCGTCACCCGCGGATTCATACGGCGTTTGCCCCGCACGCGCCTTACACCGTGTCCGACGAGCCACTGACCAAGATCCGTACCTATGCCGACGAGCTGGACGTGCGCGTCCATATGCATATCCACGAAACCGCCGGTGAAGTCAGCGACAGCCAGGACAAATACGGCAAGCGCCCGTTGGCACGTCTGGACGAGCTGGGTTTGCTCAACGACAACCTGCTGGCCGTGCACATGACCCAGCTCACCAGCCACGAGATCGCCCGCTGTGCAGCCACCGGCGTGCAGGTGCTGCACTCGCCCGAATCCAACCTAAAACTGGCCAGCGGCCTGTGCTCGGTACAGGGCCTGCTCGATGCCGGCATCAACGTGGCACTCGGCACCGACAGCGTGGCTTCAAACAACGATCTCGACATGATCGGCGAAATGCGTACCGCAGCCTTCATCGGCAAGATCGCCGCCGACGATGCGGCCGCCGTCTCGGCCGACACCGCACTGGCCATGGCCACCATCAACGGCGCCCGGGCGCTGGGCCTGGCCGAGACCACCGGCAGCATCACCGCCGGCAAACAGGCCGATCTCGCCGCCGTCGATCTGTCGGCTCTTGAAACCCGCCCCCTGTTCGATCCCATCGCGGCACTCGTCTACAACACCAGCCGCGAACAGGTCACCGATACCTGGGTGGCCGGTAAAGCCTTGATGCGCGACAGAGGCCTCACCACACTCGACGAAGCCGAGCTGCTCACACGCGCCGATGCGTGGGCCGATCGTCTTGTCCGCTATGCGTGAAAATCGGTCCGCAAATGAACGCGAATAAAAAGAAAAGACAATCCGCAAACTTCGCAGATGACGCAGATTGGTTGTGAGGCCGTCCACCTCTGAGTCACCGAACTAAAGCGATCAGCCAGAGCATCAATTAATTCGTCTTTTTAATCTGCGTAACCTGCGGATGACCGCCTGTATTCATTCGCGTTCATTTACGGACAGTTCAAAAGAACTAACCCCGAAGTACAGGCGTTTGTCCGCACATAGACACAGATGAAGCGCAGACGGGTTTCTGGGCGCGTGTGGCACGCATTGTCGCCGCTTTTTAGACAGTCGCACGCTTTAAGATTGAGCTTTCTGTTTCAACGCTTATCGTTTTCATTTGCATTAATCGGCGTGAATCGGCGAATTTTCTTCCCGTTATTTGCGCTCATTAGCGTTCATTCGCGGACGATATCTGTCCCGGACGCGCCTCCAAGCGGCTGACTTCGCGCATAGTAGGCACCATACGATCGTTTTTCCGACAAGGCACCCCATGCCCAGCAATCAACAAAGCGAACTCAACAAATTCGATGCCATGGCCGCCGACTGGTGGGATCCCGAAGGCGAGATGAAGCCGTTGCATGACATCAACCCCTTGCGTACGGATTACATCGAGCGCAAGGCCGGTCTGAAGGGGTTGAACGTGCTGGATATCGGCTGCGGCGCCGGCCTGTTGGCCGAGGCTATGGCCCAGCGCGGCGCGCACGTCACGGGGATCGATCTGGCAGGCGACACCATCGAGGCCGCCAAGCGCCACGCCGAGCAATCGGGGTTGGATATCGATTATCGCGTGGTTGCCTCGCGCGATCTGGCCGCCGACATGGCCGGCGCCTTCGATATCGTTGTGGCCTATGAAATGCTCGAACACGTCGACGAGCCGGCCCATACGGTCGACGACTGCGCACGCCTTACCGCCCCCGGCGGTGATCTTTTCTTCTCGACGATCAACCGTAATCCATTGTCCTGGGCCGTAGCCATCGGCGGCGGCGAATATGTTCTGGGTCTGCTGCCGCGGGGCACCCACGAGTACGCCAAGCTCATCAAGCCGGCCGAGCTGTCCGGCTGGTGTCGAAACGCCGGCCTACACGTCGCTGATCTGACGGGCATGTTCTATAACCCGCTGCTACGCAAGGCCACGCTCGGCCACCGGCCGGATGTGAACTACTTCATTCACGCCACCAAGCCGGACGCCTGACATGGCGCCGTCCATACAACGCGCTGTCCTGTTCGATCTGGACGGCACCGTGGTGCACACCGCGCCCGATCTCGCAGGCGCCGCCAACGACATGCGCCAGGCGCGCGGTCTGCCGGCGCTACCCGAGGCCGAGCTGGCCCCGTTCTGCTCCTACGGCGGGCGCGGCATGATCGGCAAGGCCTTCGAGCGTGCGCCGGGTGACGATGGCTACGACGCCCTCATCAAGGAATTCATGACGACCTATGAAAGGCGCATGACGCGGGCTTCGCACCCGTACGACGGCATACGCGAGCTCGTCAGCCAGCTCGCCGCGGATGGTATTCCCTGGGGCATCGTGACCAACAAGCCCGAATACATGGCCGTGCCGTTAATGGATCATCTGGCGTTCGACCCGGCCGCGGGCTGCGTGATCGGCGGCGATACGGCCGGCGTGTCCAAGCCCAATCCGGCCCCGATTTATCTAGCCTGTGAGCGCATGGGGCTAGCGCCGGCGCACTGTATATATGTCGGCGACTCGGATCGCGATATCGCCGCCGGGCGCGCGGCCGGCACGGCGACCATCACGGCCGGCTATGGCTACATCCCGGCCGGCGAAAATGCCCTTGCCTGGCCGGCCGATCGGCATGTCGCTTCGGTCAGCGAATTGCGCGAGGCGATCACGAGCTTATGGCACAAGCCATAACAACCCCGTCGCGCGGGGCGATACTAGGTGTCCGTTACCCCGATTTGTGCGCAGCGCTCGGCTAGCGGGCAATTCGCACAGTCGGGGTGTCGTTTATGACACAGCGCGATCGCGTGGCGCACGACCAGAGCGTGTATCTCGTCGTACTCAGCCGCGCGCCAATGTTCGGGCGCGGCGGCTTCGACCTGCTCTCGCAGGGTTTCATAACGCCGGGTGTTGCCCTGCCACCAGCCCAGGCGCTCGAAAATACGAAACGCATAGGCATCGGCGATGAAGCGCGGCCGGTCGGCGGCATATAGCGCGATGACGTCGGCTGTTTCCGGCCCGATGCCACGAATCGCGCGTAAATCACTACACAGTTTAGCGGTCGACATGGCCTCGATGCCGCCAAAGCCGCCGGCATTGATGAACCACCGGCACAGGCCCTTCAGCCGTTCGGCCTTGACGCGATGCGGCCCCGCTCGCCGGATCAGCTCGGCCAGATCTTCGTGGGCCAGAAGCGTTTCCGCGGTCAACGGACCGGCGCCGAGCAGCGTGCCGATCGCCCGCTCCACGTTGGCCCAGGCGGTGTGCTGCGTCAGCACCGCACCCACGAGTATCTCGAAACGCGGGTTGTTGTCATCCAGGT
The DNA here is from genome assembly GCF_003788585.1 of Salinisphaera japonica YTM-1. Classification (GTDB taxonomy): domain Bacteria; phylum Pseudomonadota; class Gammaproteobacteria; order Nevskiales; family Salinisphaeraceae; genus Salinisphaera; species Salinisphaera japonica. The sequence goes on from NZ_AYKG01000020.1 coordinate 34,273, forward strand.
TCGGCCACCAGCACTGTGGCCCGTAATATTCAGCCAGGCGGGCGTAGAATTCCGTCAGGCCGTGCGTGGTGATGGCGGCCGCCGGCGTTTGTGCCGCGCTCATGCGTTCATCGCTTGAGATCGACCACGGCGGCCAGTGCTTTCACCTCCTTGCGCGACAGCTCGTAGTAGCTGCCTGCCTTCACCCCGCCCGGCAAGGGCACCGGGCCGAAGCCGGTACGCATCAAGCGCGAGACCGTCACACCTTGACTGGCCCAGAGCCGGCGCACCACGCGATTGCGCCCCTGGCGCACGACGACCTCGAACCAGCGGTTGGCCTTGTTTTCGTCGTCGGCCACGCGAACCGATTCAAAATGCGCCATGCCATCCTCAAGCTCGACACCGTCGACCAGGCGATCGATCATCGCCTGATCCACGCGACCGTGGATACGCACGGCATAGGTGCGGGGCAACTCGTAGCTCGGGTGTTCGAGCCGGCGCTTGAGCTCGCCGTCGGTGGTCATCAAAAGCAGGCCTGACGTATTCACGTCCAGCCGGCCGACGGCCAGCCAGCGCCCGCCTTCCAGCTTGGGCAGCTTGCGGAAGACCGTCGCCCGGCCTTCCGGATCAGACCGGGTGACGACCTGATCGACGTGTTTTTTATAAGCCAGCACCCGGCACGGCACGTCGATGCGTTTTTCCCAGTTCACAAACCGCCCGTCGATCGACACCCGATCACCGGCGGACAGAGACGCCCCCAGCTCGGCTGTCTTGTCGTTGACTCGCACCCGCCCGGCGGCAATGGCGGCCTCGATCTCGCGCCGCGAGCCAAAACCCGCATGGGCCAGTGTTTTTTGAATACGATCGGCCAAGAGAACCTCTGTTTGGATCAGTCGCTAACGGAATGCGCGAATGAAAGCTTGTGACGACGGACGGGCAAAGACAATCCGCCAATGAGCGCCGGTCGCGGCTGGCTCGTCGGCTTCGTTCTTTCTAGATGTCCGCAAATGCACGCAAATAAGCGCGAATGAATAAACGAATACAGGCGGTTATCCGCAGATGAACGCCGATTAGCGCAGATGAAAGACAGGATTAATGGATTGATGACGATGGCACCGGGCTCATCCGGTTTTTCGGCTTCTTTCGTTCTGTACGTCCGCAAATGAACGAAAATAATACAAATGGTTATCCGCAGATTAAAAGACGGGTTAATCGATCCTTGAGCTGATCGGTCGAGTTCGGATACTCGAGGCGGGCAGTCTCCAAACCGTCTGCGTGATCCGCTCAATCTGCGAATTATCTTGTCTTTTTATTCGCGCTTATTTGCGTGCATTCGCGGACAGCCTTTCTTTTTAAGTCGCTTCTTTCACAGATAATTGATCGATCCTCGTAAAGATCGTTCGAGTTCGACAACTCGCGAGCGGGCAGCCTCTCAATCAATCTGCGCAATCTGTGGATTGTCTTTTTTTTATTCGCGCTCGTTAGCGTTCATTCGCGGACAAACGGTTCGAACGCGTCGTTATTTCTCGACGAACGCCCGTTCGATGACGTATTCACCCGGCGCGCCGATATGCGGTGAGACGGTGAAACCACGCTCGTCGAGCAGTTGGGCAGTGTCGTCGAGCATGGCCGGGCTGCCGCAGATCATGGCGCGGTCGTGCCGGGGATCCAGATCCGGCAGGCCGAGATCGGCGGTCATCTGCCCGGACGCCAGGCGCGTGGTCAGGCGGCCTTCGTATTTGAAAGGCTCGCGCGAGACGACCGGATAATAATACAGATGGCCGCTGATCATCTCGCCCAGCAGCTCATCACCCGGCAGCTCGGTCTCCAGGAGACCGTCGTAGGCCAGATCGTTGATATGGCGCACGCCGTGGACCACGATCACGTTATCGAAACGCTCGTAGGTTTCCGGGTCACGAACGATCGAAAGAAACGGCGCCAGTCCGGTGCCGGTCGACAACAGATACAGATTGCGTCCCGGATGCAGGTCCGAAATCAGCAGCGTACCCGTGGGTTTGGTCGAGACAAATACTTCGTCGCCGGTCTTCAAATGCTGCAGACGCGAGGTCAGCGGGCCGTCCGGCACCTTGATCGAGAAGAATTCAAGGTGCTCCTCATAGTTGGCCGATACGATGCTGTAGGCCCGCAGCAGCGGCTTGCCGTTGTCCTTGGACAGGCCGATCATCACGAACTGCCCGTTCTCGAAGCGCAACGAGGGATCGCGCGTGGTCTTGAACGAAAACAGCGCTTCGTTCCAATGGGTTACCTCGGTCACGGTTTCGGTGTTCAGGGCGGCCATGTTCTTCCTTGTCGATCGGCCATCTTGTCATTGGCCGGTGATAAGTTTATCGCGGTTATTCTGGCGACGCGCGCCGACGATTCCAAGTGCTAGCCTTGGCCGTCAGTGCCCTCGGGCCCGGAAAGCCGTGCCATAGCGGCCTCGAGCGCCTCGGGGTCCTTGATTTCGGGCAGGCGCGGCAGATCAGCCAGGCGCGCGATACCGAAGTCATCCAGAAACCGCGGCGTGGTGGCATACAGCGCCGGCCGGCCGGGCACGTCGCGATGGCCGACCACCTTGATCCACTCGTAGTCGTCCAGTGTCTTCATGATCTGGGTGGATACCGACACCCCACGGATCGCCTCGATATCCGAGCGCGCCAGCGGTTGGCGATAGACGATGATGGCCAACGTTTCCAGCACTGCGCGCGAGAGCTTGGGTGGGCGCGCCTCCCAGAGACGAGCGATAAGCGCGCTGTGTGTGGCCCTGACCTGCAAACGCCAACCGCTGGCCACCTCGACCACCTCGGCCGCCGAATCGACGTAGCGCGCGGCCAGCACGGCCAGGGCGTCCTCGACCCGAGCCGCATCCGCCGCGTGATCGGGGGCCAGAAGCCAGACGAGGCGCGAGACCGGCAACGGGGCGTCGGCGGCCTGAAGCAACGCCTCGAGCGATTGAACAAGCCGGCCTTCATTCCAAGCGATCTCGTTCATCGCGACCCCGCCAGGCGCAGTGTCAGCGGCGCATAGGCACGCTCCTGCTCGAGCGTGATCAATGCTTCGCGCGCCAGTTCCAGGATCGCCAGAAACGATACGACCACGCCGAGGCGTCCTTCGCTTGTCGTGACCAGCTCGCTGAAGCGGGTCTCGCCGCGGCTGCCGAGACGCTCGAGCATTCGTGTCATGTGCTCGCGCACGGTCAGCGTCTCGCGCTCGATGACGTGCTCGGTGTTGAGCTCGGCGCGGGCAAGCACGTCATGCAGCGCACCGAGAAGCGCGCCGATATCGGCGACCGGACGCGGGCGTTCGACATCCAGCGCCGGCAGTGCCACGGCCAGGCTCGCCGTATCTCGGCCCTGCCGGGGCAGCTCGTCGAGCGTCTGGGCCGCCGCCTTGAACTGTTCGTATTCGGCCAGGCGCCGCACCAGCTCGGCCCGCGGGTCGCCCTCGTCCTCCGGGTCTTGTTCGACGGTGCGCGGCAAGAGCATGCGCGATTTGATCTCGGCCAGCATCGCCGCCATCAGCAGATACTCACCGGCCAGCTCGATGGCCATTTCTTCCATGAGCTCGATATAGGCCAGATACTGCTGGGTGATTCGGAACACCGGAATATCCAGAATATCCAGGTTCTGGCGCCGGATCAGATAGAGCAGCAGATCCAGCGGGCCCTCGAAGGCTTCGAGAAACACCCGCAGCGCGTCCGGCGGGATATACAGATCCTCGGGCAACGTCTCATACGGCGCCCCGGCCACGCGGATCGGGGCATCCGTGGAATCGACTTCGGCTGGAGCGTCAACCACCCGGCGCTCAGCCCTGCGCCAGAAACCCGGTCGCGCCATAGGCCGCATCGAGCGTGGGCTGGGCCCGCTCGCGGGCGGCGGCCGCACCCCGGGCCAGAATCGCATCCAGGCCGGCACGATCCTCGGCGAACTCGGCGTAGCGCGCCTGTAGCGGCTCCAGGAATGCCACGACGGCATCGGCCAGATCGCCCTTCAGCGCGCCATAGCCCGCGCCGGCGTAATCCGCTTCCAAATCGGCGATCGGCCGGTCGGTGACCGCGGAGAAGATCGACAACAGATTGGACACGCCCGGCTTAGCCTCCAGATCGAAACGCACCTCGCCGTCGGAATCGGTCACGGCCCGCTTGAGTTTCTTGACCACTTTCTTCGGCGGGTCCAGCAGCTTGATGACGTTGGCTTCGACGTCATCGGACTTGCTCATCTTGGCCAACGGATCCCCCAGGCTCATCACCCGCGCGCCCACTTCCGGGATGAACGGCTCGGGCACGGTGAACACATCTTGCCCCGCCCGATGATTGAAGCGCTCGGCCAGATTGCGGGCCAGCTCCAGATGCTGTTTCTGGTCGTTGCCCACCGGCACTTCGTCGGCCTGGTACAGCAGGATATCCGCGGCCATGAGCACCGGATAATCGAACAGCCCGGCGTTGACGTTATCCACGTTCTTGGCCGATTTGTCCTTGAACTGGGTCATGCGATTGAGCTCACCCATCGAGGTATGACAGTTCAAAAGCCAGGCCAGCTGGGCGTGTTGGGGCACGTGCGACTGCACGAACAACGTGGCGTTGTCCGGGTCCACGCCGGCGGCCAGATACAGGCACAGAAATTCGTGGCAGCGCGCGCGCAGGGCCGCCGGATCCTGACGCACCGTGATGGCATGCATGTCGACCAGCGCAAACAGGCAGTCGCGGCTGGCCTGCAGATTCACCCAGTGCTTCAAGGCACCGATATAGTTACCGAGCGTCAGCTCGCCGGACGGCTGGATACCGGACAGCACGACCGGGCGGGAAGTAGGCTCTGACACGCGATGACTCCTGTGACTGGCAAGCGTTCGGGCGGCGGCAGTATAAAGCACCGGCCGCGCGGACTCAGGCCGAGGTTCAGCCCAAAGTTCAGCCCAGGCCGATCTCCTCGGGCCTGCCCTTGCCCTGGCGCAGAATCTCGGGCGGCTCGGTGGTCAAGTCCACGACGGTCGTGGGCTCGATGCCCGTCGGCCCGCCGTCGAGTACCAGATCAATATGCCGGTCAAAGGCCTCGCGCACATCCAGGGCCTCCGACAGATTCTGATCATCGGCGGTCATGGCCGTTACGGTAAGAAACGGCTCGCCCAGCGCCTCCACCAGGGCACGCGCCACGGGATGGGCCGGCACGCGGATACCGATCGTCTTGCGTTTGGGGTGTGCCAGCCAGTTCGGCACCTGTTTCGAGGCGGGGAGCACAAACGTATAAGCCCCGGGCGTCGCTGCCTTGAGCAATCGGAACGCGGTGTTCTCGACCTTCGCGTAGTTGGCGATCTCGGACAGATCACGACACACCAGGGTGAAGAAATGATGCTTGTCCAGATCGCGGATCCAGCGAATCCGCTCCATCGCGTTCTTGTTGCCCATGGCACAGGCCAGGCCATACGACGAGTCGGTGGGATAAGCCACCACCGAGCCGGCTTTCAGCGCATCGGCGGCGCGGGTGATCCGCCGCGGCTGCGGCGTTTCGGCGTGGACGTGTAGAAGTTCTGCCATGGCCCGATTATACCGCGTGATAGCCGGCTACGGGCGCGATCGGGCACACTGGGCCACGTATTCACGCACATGTCCGACAGGAGCCGACCGATGGATTATTTCGCAATCGTGAGTTTCGACGTGGCCGATAGTGCCGACGGCCGCAAGCGAGCCCAGGACGAGCACCGGGCCCGTATCAAGGCGCTGGCCGAGGAGAACCGTCTGCTCACCGCCGGGCCCATGCCCAAGACCGATGAATACGGCCAGATCGTCGAGGGGTTTCAGGGCAGCCTGATCGTGGCCCAGTTCGAAAGCCTGGACGCCGCCCGCCAGTGGGCCCAGGTCGATCCTTACCAGGGCGAAGGGGTTTACATGGAAAGTAACGTTTACCCGTACAAGAAGGTCTTTTAGGCCACTACCGACCAAACGACCACGAGCCCGATATGAGCGACCGTATCCCCCGGATCCGTGCGGCCCTGCAGGCGCATCTGAACACCGACGACATCGCGATCCGCGATGAAAGCCATTTGCATGCCGGCCATGCCGGCGCCAAGACCGGCCTGGGGCATTTCCACGTTACGATCCGCAGCGCTGTCTTCGAGGGCGTCTCGCCGATCAAGCGTCATCGCCTGGTCTACGAGGCGATGGGCGATCTCATGCAAACCGATGTACACGCGCTGTCGATCCGCGCGCTGGCGCCAGCCGAGTAGGCCGAGGCTCAGGCCGCGCTGGGCGTTTCAGCGAGAAAAGCGTCCAGCGTCTCGCCGTCGAGGTTATCGACGTGCACCGTACGGGACTCGACCGGGGCCCCGGCGCCCTCGGCCTTGCGACGCAGGATCACGAGCGGCTGATAGGCATCGAACTCGGCCTCGTGAAACGCGACCCGCGGGTCCTGCTCGACTGCACCGATACCGTAGATGCCGCAGCTGGCCACGCCCCACTCGGTATCGCCGGCCATACGAAACTCGCGTTCGCCGATACGCTCGGCTGCAGCCTGAAAAGTCGGGGCCACGGTCTGCTCGATCAGCGCCCAGGCGCGATCGGCCATGACATCGCGCCGCTCGGCCAGCCGCTCGCTTGCGCCCAGCTTGGCGTGCACTTCTGTTGTCGTTACCTCGAGCCAGTTTCGCGCCACCGCTTCATGCCCCTGCCTGATAATTTTAGAGCGCCAAGACTAAGCCGTGCGCCGATGGGCGGCAAGCCGCTACCCGGCCTTGGGCGAGCGGGCGCGATGTCGAGAGCGCTTTTCGCGCGATGTTTCTTCCGAGGCGGCATCGGCCGCCGGCACGGGAGCCTCAGGCTGCGCCCGATCGGCTGATGGTGCGGCTGGCCTGTCGGTCGCCGTATCACCGGCCTGGGCACAGGCGTTGTTCACCGCGCCGTTCGCCCGGGCCAGGATGTCCCGAGCCCGTCTATCAAAAGCGGCATTGCTATCTGCCAACCGTTCGGCCGTTTGTGACAGCTGCGAGAGTGCCGCGTGGCAATTGTCAGCGCCGGCGGCCAGCGCCGGACTGGCCACGCCGGCGAGCAACCCCATGCCAATCAGTGCGATCGCGCGATGTTTCATGAGGCACCCACTTCGTGTTGTGTGAGTAGATCGATCAGGCCCTGCTCGTCCAACAGCGCCACGCCCAGTTTCTCGGCCTTGTCTTTCTTGCTGCCGGCCTTGTCTCCGGCGACAACATAATCGGTCTTTTTCGACACGCTGGAGGTCACACGAGCGCCGAGCGCTTCAAGACGCGCACCGGCCACCTCCCGCGTGAGTGTTGTCATCGTCCCCGTGAGCACCACGGTCTGGCCGGCCAACGGCTGCGGCGTGGACGACACGTTCACGGTCGGCCAGTGAACGCCCTCGGCCAGCAGATCATCGATCACGTCGCGGTTACGCTGCTCGGCAAAGAAATCGGCGATAGAGCGAGCCACCCGTTGGCCGACGCCGGCCACGGTCTGCAGCCCCTCGGCGGTCATCTGTCGTTCGTAGTCGGCCTTGGTCGTTGCCGACGCCTCGGCCTCGGCCGCCCGCGCCAGATACGCCTTGGCCTCCTCGCGCAGGCCGTCGAGCGTGGCGAAATGAAGTGCCAGGTCACGCGCCATCGTCTGGCCAACTTCACGAATGCCCAGCGCAAATATGAAGCGCGCCAGGGTGGTTGCCTTGGCAGCCTCGATCGAGGCCAGAAGATTGGCTACCGATTTTTCGCCGTAGCCCTCACGAGCCACGAGTGCGTCGCGATGGGCATGCAGACGAAATATATCGGCCGGTGTTTCAAGCAGGCCCTCGGCCACGAAGGCCTCAATCTGGCGATCGCCCAGGCCCTCGATATCCAGCGCGTTACGCGAGGCAAAATGCTTCAACGCCTCGCGGCGCTGTGCGGGACAGACCAGGCCGCCGGTACAGCGCGCCACGGCCTCGCCGGCCACGCGCTCGACCGCCGAGCCACAGACCGGACAGGCCTCGGGCAGCGCGATCGGCGTGGTATCGACGCCGCGCTCGGCCACGGCCTTCACCTCGGGGATGACATCGCCGGCACGGCGCACGATCACGCGGTCGCCCACGCGCACGTCCTTGCGCGCGATTTCATCCATGTTGTGCAACGTGGCGTTGGACACGGTCACGCCGCCCACGAATACCGGATCGAGCTTGGCCACGGGCGTCAACGCGCCGGTGCGCCCGACCTGGAACTCGACCGCGTTGAGCGTGGTCGTGGTTTCCTCGGCCGGAAACTTGCGGGCGATGGCCCAGCGCGGCGCGCGGGCCACGAAACCCAGCTCCGCGCGAGCGCTCGCCGCGTCAGCCTTGAACACCACGCCGTCGATTTCGATATCCAGATCGGCCCGGCGTTCGGCCATCGCCTCGTAGTAAGCCCGGCATCCGGCCAGGCCCTCGACCCGCTCGACGTACGGGCTGATCGAAATCCCCCACGTCTGCAGCTGCATCAGTTGATCATAGAGCCCGGCCGGCACGTCCGTGCCGTCCACATGGCCGATGCCGTAGCCCATGAACGCCAACGGCCGCTCGGCGGTGATGCGGGAGTCCAGCTGACGCAGGCTGCCCGAGGCGGCGTTGCGCGGGTTGACGAACGCCTTCTGGCCCGCGGCCTCCAGCCGTGCGTTCAAGGCATCAAAGCGGCTGCGCGCCAGCACAACCTCGCCGCGGATCTCGATGACCGCCGGCGGCGTGTCGCCGGCAAGGCGCAGCGGCAGATTACGGATCGTGCGGGCGTTGGTGGTGATGTCTTCGCCGGTCGTGCCGTCGCCGCGCGTGGTCGCACGGACCAGTACGCCGGCTTCGTAGCGCAGATTCAAAGCCGTGCCGTCGAACTTGGGCTCGGCGCAATAAGCCAGCGCCTCGGTCCCCACGCCCTCGCGCGCCCGGCGATCGAATTCGGCCAGCTCTTCGTCGTCGAAACAGTTGGCCAGCGAAAGCATCGGCGTGGCGTGGTCAACCGAGTCGAAGCTTTCCGCCGGCGGCGCGCCCACGCGCTGGGTGGGTGAATCCGGCGTGATCAGCGACGGCTCATCGGCCTCAAGGGCTTCCAGCTCGCGAAAGAGCCGGTCGTACTCGGCGTCACTGACCTCGGGCGCGTCTTCGGCGTAGTAGGCACGCGAAAGCTCGGTCAGACGCGCGGCGAGCCGGCCGGCCCGCGCTACAGACGTTTCGGCCATATCAGCCGCGCCGTTTGGCAAGCCGTGCCTTGCGATCGATCTCGGCGATCTGATCCAGCACGAACTGGGCGGTCTGAGCCTTGAGCAGCGCGCGTTTGTCGTCGAGCACCGTGCCGCCCAGTGATGTCGTCAGCTTGTGCGCGGTCTCCATCATGTCGTGCATGGCCGCGCGGCCTTCCATCGGCCCCGGCACCAGCAGGAAGAACGACAGGCCCGGCGTGACCAGCGACTCGGCCTCTGCCGGATGCAACGTGCCCGGCTTGACCATGCTGGCCACGGCGAACACCGATTCCGTCACGCCGTGCTGTTCCGTCACGCGGTGATAGAGATCGTTGAGACCGAACTTCAGATCCAGTGCCTCCAGCGTTTCGATCAGGCGCGTGCCCTCATAGGCCTGGCCCTCCGGTGCCGCCACGTGCAGCACAAAGACCTGCGAATCCGAGCCGGGCTGAGGGGCCACCATATCGTGGCGCGCCACCGGCGTGGCGTGGGCACTCGGGGTTTCCAGCCCGGCGCCGGTTGCCGGCTCTTGAGAGGCAGGTGCCGGTGTCTCGTCCGGCTCCGATTTCAGGCCACGCGGGGTATCCAGCTCGCTGGAACGCGCACCGGAACTTTTGCCCGAAGTGGCATTCGTCTGGCGCGGCTGGCGCTTGGGCAACGGCTCGGGTTCGGGCTCGGGCGGCGCGGGCCGGCGGCGTACGGCCGTGGGGCTGCGCGGCGCCCGTGTGCGATCAGCCGGCGGCGGTGCCTGGCCCGCTTCGTCGTCGCGATCGGCACGCGCGGCCGCGGCGGCTTTCCGATCTGCCGGGGTTTCGTGATTGACCGTACGCACGCCAACCACATACGAGTCGCCGTTCATGGCGGTGCTGTCGGCCAGCGACTCCTCGGGCTCGTCCATATTACGCCAGGGATCGGTTGCCGCCTGGCGACGCATATAGACATACACGCCGACCACGACGGCAACGACCAGAATCAGAAGCAGCCACTGCACGATAGACATACGCTCGTTCGAAAAATGTATTGGGCCGACCCGCCGACCGCGCGTTTCAACGTTACCCGGCCATGCCAAGCGCGGTATCGATATCCACGCTGACCAGCCGGGACACGCCCGGCTCGGCCATGGTCACACCGTGTAACTGCTCGGTCAGCTCCATGGTCAGCTTATTATGCGTGATGACGATGAACTGCACCTTGTCCGACATGGTGCGCACCAGATCACAGAATCGTGCCACGTTGGCGTCGTCCAGCGGCGCATCGATTTCATCGAGCATACAAAACGGCGCCGGGTTGAGCTCGAACAGCGCGAACAACAACGCGACCGCCGTCAGTGTCTTCTCGCCCCCTGAGAGCATCTGGATCGAGGCGTTTCGCTTGCCGGGTGGGCGGGCCATCACCCGTACGCCGGTGGTCAGCCAGTCCTGCTCGGTGAGCGTGAGTGCGGCCTCCCCGCCGCCGAAAAGCTCGGGGAACATCGCTGAAAAACGGTCGTTGATCTGTTCGTAGGTGTGCTTGAAGCGCTGGCGGGTTTCGCGATCGATGCGCGCGATGGCGGCCTCCAGTGTTTCCAGCGCCTCGACCAGATCCTCGTGCTGGGCAGCCAGATAGCGCTCGCGCTCACCGGCCTCTTGATATTCATCGATAGCCGCCAGGTTGATGGCGCCGAGGCGCGCGATCTGTTTTTCCACCGTCTCGATGGCCGCCTGCCACTGCCCAGGTACGGCCGCGCCCGGCAGCTGGTCAATGATCGGCGCCGGGGCCGCGCCGATCTCGCGCAGCTGCTCCACCACGCCGCTGCGTCGCGTGGTCGCGGCCTCGAGCGCCAGACGGGCGTCGTTCTGACGCTCGCGCACGGCCTCCAGTGCCTGTTCGGCGCGCATCTCGTCATCGCGCGCCGCTTCAAGCCTTCGTTCTTGTGCCTTGGCGGTCTCGCGTGCCTGACGCAGGGCTGTTTCGGCCTCTTCGCGCTCGGTCTTGGCGGCCGTGAGGTCCTGGGCCGTATAGCTTTCGCTGGCCGCTGCCGGCGTGGCAGCGTCGAAGGCCGCAATTTCGTCGTTTAGTGCAGCGACGGTGTCGCGGCTGTCGGCAATTCGTGTGGCCACTGCCTCGCGCTGGGTTGCGTGCTGCGCGCGCCGGGCTTCGAGCTGCTCGATACGACGGCGTTTCTCGCCCGCCGTATGCCGGGCCCTGTCGCGCACGCGTCGCGTCTCGGCCAGCGTTGCCCGGGCCTGGCTGCGCTCGGCCTCGAAGCGCTCGGCTGCCTCGCGCAAGTTGTCGATCTGGGTCTGGGTCTGGTCCCGCGTGGTTTTCAGCGTGGCCAACTGGTCGTCCAGCTCGGCGATTTCGGTCTCGAGCTCGGCGACGCGGCGCCGGGTCTCGGCCGCGCGCAGGGTGTCGCCCTCGAGCTCGGCCTCGGCGGTTTCGATCTTGCGCCGACGTGCGCCCAGCCGCTGCTCCAAAGTCTGGCGCGCCCGCGTGGCGTCACCGGCCTGTTCACGCTCGCGCTCGGCACTCTCGCCGGTTTCATCCCGCTGCCTGCCGGCGTCGGCGATCACGGTGTCGAGCGCCGCGATCCGCTGCTCTCGCGCATAGGCGCTGGGCGCATCCGTATCGTCGCCCGGCGGCGGCGTGGCCAGCCACCCCGGCCCAAGCAATACCCCGGCTTCGGTCACGATTCGCTGATGGGCGGCCAGCTGCGGCAGCGCCGCGCGCGCCGTATCGATATCACCGGCAACAAAGATATCGGCCGCGGCTCGCATGACGACCGCCGGGCCGGCGATACCGTGCGCCAGCGGCACCAGGCCGTCGGCCGGGGCCACGATGTCGTCACCCGCTGGCTCGGCCGTGCCGGCGGCCAGCGTCAAACGCTCGCCCGGCCATGCCGTGGCGTGTGCACCGTCCGCGGGCGTGGCGATTTCAAACGCGGCCAGCCAGTCACCGAGTGCGGCCTTGGCCAGGCTTTCATAGCCGGACTCGAAGCGGATCCGCCGTGCCAGGCCGGCCGGTGCCCCCAGCCCCTGCGCGTCAAACCAGGCCTGCAGGGCGGTATCGTCTTCGCGCAGCAGGGCCTGTTGCATGCGGCGTGCGGCCGCCCGCTCGGCCTCGGCTGCGGCAATCTCGCGTCGCGCATCGGCCAGCGTCTGTTCGGCTTCGGCTGCCGCTGCGATATGACGACGCTCCTGCGCCTGCGCGACCTCGTGCTCGTCTGTTTCACTGGCCTGGGTGTCCTTGAGGGCGCGAAGCGCTTCCCGCTGAGCGTCGAGATCAGCGTCAGCCTCGGTGTCCAGGTCTCGATGTTCCTGTATGCGCTTGTCACGGCGCATCGTCAGTTTCTCGAGCTCGGCCTCGGCGTAGCGGGCCCGCGTGCGCTCGGCTTCGAGCTGCTGGATCGGGTTGGTCGTCTGCTGTGACAGCTCGTCCCAGATGCGTTCGGCCTCATCAGCAGCCTGTTCTGCGGCCTGCCGGTCGTGACGGGCCGTTTCGTGCTCGTGGCCGGCCTGTTTCAGATGATCCTGATCGCGGGCGATCTCGCGATCGAGTGTGCCAAGCTGGGTTTCATCGGCGTCGCGGCTGCGCGCGGCACGATCCAGCCGGTCGACAAGCGACTGGCGCTCCTTGTCGAGGCGCTCGGCCAGCGTCTTGGCGTGTGCCAGGGCCTGCTCGATGCGCCCCACGCTGGCCTGGGCATCGTAGTAGACCGCCTGGCTGGCCTGGACAGCCTCACCGGCGGCGTGCTGGTCGTGCCCGGCCTGCTCACGGGCCGCGAGCGCGTCACGGCGCGTCGTGGTCGCCGCGCGCAGCTCATGCTCGACCTGGCCGAGATGCGACTGGGCCGCGTCGACCGCTCGCGCTTCATCCTGCCACTTAAGTGCCAGCAGTTCGGTCCTGAGCTGGCGTTCGCGGGCCTTGAGCGTCTTGTATTTTTCGGCGCTGTCGGCCTGGCGTTTCAGTGTCGTCAGGCGCTCGGTGATCTCACCGATCAGATCGTTGAGCCGGTCGAGGTTCTCGCGGGTGTGGCGAATCCGGCTTTCGGTTTCGCGACGACGCGCCTTGTATTTTGAAATGCCGGCCGCTTCTTCCAGCACCTGGCGCATATCCTCGGGCCGGGCCTCGATCAAGCGATTCACCGCGCCTTGTTCGATGACCGCATAATTGCTGCGCCCGCCCAGCCCGGTGCCCAGAAACAGATCGACCACATCGCGCCGGCGTGCGCGGGTATTGTTGATCGTGTACTTGGAGGCCCCGTCGCGCGTGAGCTCACGACGCACGCTGATCTCGGCGTAGCTGGCCCATTCGCCGCCGAGCTTGCCCTGGCTGTTATCAAAACGCAGCTCGACCGAGGCCCGGCCGACCGGCTTTCGTGCGTTCGAGCCGTTGAAGATGACGTCCTCAAGCGCTTCGCCGCGCAGGTGGCGTGCATTGGACTCACCGGTCACCCAGCGCACGGCATCGATCACGTTGGATTTGCCACAGCCGTTGGGCCCGACCACACCGGTCAGGTTCGAGGCCAGGCTCAACGTCGTCGGATCGACAAAGGATTTGAAGCCGGCGAGTTTGATGTGCGTCAAGCGCATGATGAAAGTCGCGATCGAAGGCCTGCATCCAACGCCCGCCGGGCGCCGGATGGTCAATCGGCTAGTGTAACCTATGCGCTGTCGACGCCGGCTCCGCGGCCACGCACATGCCGGCGTGATCTGTTTCTGTTTTGTTCAACCGTCTGGCCACGGCCATCGATTATGTCTACTGCCCCCAATCGCGATCTCGAAACCTTTGACAACCCGTCGCCCGAGCGCGACTACACGATTCGAATGCGCATTCCGGAGTTCACCTGCCTGTGCCCGAAGACCGGCCAGCCGGATTTCGCCACGCTGCATCTGGCCTACGTGCCGAACGAGCGATGCGTCGAGCTGAAGTCGCTCAAGCTCTATATCTGGTCGTTTCGCGATGTCGGCGCGTTTCATGAGGCCGTCACCAACCAGATGCTGGCCGATCTGGTGGCCGCGACCGCACCGCGGTTCATGCGTCTCACCGCCGAGTTCTGGGTTCGTGGCGGTATCGACACGTCGGTGATCGCAGAACGCCGCGCCGAGGGCTGGCAGCCACCGACGCCGGTCGTGTTGCCCTAGATCACGTCTAGATACCACCTCGTCATGGGATGAAGAAGCCGGCCGCAAGCAGCCGGCTTTTTTATGCAAGCGAGGCTGGCGTTATTGCAGCAAGGCAACGCTGTCGCCGACCACGCGTACGCGCGTGCCGCTGCTCAGCCCGTTTGCGGTATCCAGCGTGACCTGGCGCGAGCCGCCGGCGTCCATCGCCACGTTGACCTGATAGACCGTGGTCTTGCGAATCTTCTTCTCGGCATAGTTGCCCGCGTAGGCACCGCCCAGGGTGCCGGCGATCGCCGCGATGGTCTTGCCCGTACCGCCGCCGATCTGGCTGCCCAGCGCACCACCGGCCACGCCGCCAGCGATGGCGCCGACGCCCGAGCCGCTGTCGACGTTCTGGCGTACCGGCGTAATCGAGCTCACGGTGCCACAGTTGTCGCATACGGCCGGTTTGGGGTCGGCCTCGGCCCGCTGCTGGGCCGGCTCCGGCGATGTTTTCGGCGTCGACGTCTGTGGTGGCGGCGATGCGGGCTTGCGGCTATCCGAGGTGGACGCCTGCTTGCCGGCGTTGTTGGCCGACTCGGCTGCTGCGGCCTTGTCGTCCTGGCGCTCGGCCTTGGCCTCGGACTTCGCGCTGGCCAGGTTTTGCTGTGCCTGTTCGAGGTTCTGATTGGCCTGTTCGAGCTGTTGCTCGGCCGAGTCGACCGAGGTGGCATCGGTCTCGGCGTTGTTCTGACCATCCGAGCAACCGGCAACGAGTACCGTTAAACAAAGCGCGCTGATGGCGGCGAGTCGAGTCGTGGTGTGCAGGGTCATCTAAAGCGCTCCGTGATCGATACAATGGCGGCAGAATAAGAAGGCGATGCCGAACACCGAATGAATCCCGTTACCGAGCTCTCTGCCGGGCCGCGTTGCCTGGCTCGCGGTTTTTCCATGCTCACCCAGCCCGGCCTGCGACGTTATGTCGTGATTCCGGTCCTGGTGAACATCGTGCTCATCGTGGGCCTGGTAAGCCTGCTGGGCTGGCAGGTGAACGACTGGTTGAACGCCTGGCTCTCCGGGCTGCCGGACTGGCTGGCCTGGCTCGACGATGTACTCTGGTGGATCGTCATGGCCCTGGTGACCCTGGCGTTCTGTTATTTCTTCACGCTACTGGCCAACCTGATTGCCAGCCCTTTCAACGGGATACTGTCCTCAAGGGTGGAGCAGCTGATCACTGGACGCACGCCGCAGACGCGCATGAGCCTGGCAGGTGAAATGTGGGACGGCGTAGCCGGCGAGGTGCGCCGGCTACGCTATTACGCGGGGCGCGCCCTGATGCTGGCCTTGGTCAGTCTGGTTCTTCTGTTCATTCCCGTGGCCAACCTGGCGATCGCGCCCCTCTGGTTCATCTTTGGCGCATACATGCTGGCCTTCGAGTATATGGATGGCCCGATGGGCAATCGCGGCTGGGCTTTCGAAGCCAAGCTGGCACATCTAGATACCCATCGCATGCGCCATCTCGGCTTTGGCAGCCTGGTGACGCTGATGACCGCCATCCCGTTGGCAAATCTGGTCGTGATGCCGGCCGCGGTTATCGGCGCCACCCTGCTCTATCTGGATACCATAGGCCCGCTCGATACCTCGCTCGGCCCAACGCCAAACCGTGAACGTTGAGCCCGACACTCGGTTGCGCTCAACCCAAATATTGCGCAACCGGCATATTTTTTGCTAAAGCTACGCGCTGCTCCAGATGCGAGAACACCATGTCGACCACTGAAAAATCCCAGAAACTCGATGCGCCTCAAGAGTTTACGCCTTATGTCCCAGCCGAGGACGAGGAGTATATGAATGAGGCACAGCGCAACCACTTCCGCGGACTGCTCGCGCAGTGGAAGCGTGAGCTGATGGAAGAAGTCGATCGCACCATGCATCACATGAAGGACGAGGCAGCCAATTTCCCCGACCCGACGGACCGTGCCAGCCAGGAGTCGGAGTTCAGCCTCGAGCTACGCACACGCGATCGCGAGCGAAAACTGATCCGCAAGATCGACCAGGCCATTGGCCGGGTAGACCGGGACGACTATGGCTTCTGCGATACCTGCGGTCTGGAAATCGGTATCCGTCGGCTGGAAGCACGCCCGACCGCCACGCTGTGTGTCGATTGCAAGAGCCTCGACGAGATCCGTGAGCGTCAACTCGGCCGCTAAACGGTCCGTGTTGATAGCGCGTGACTAGGGCCTGTTGCCGTTTCATGCGAGCCCGCGCCAAGCGCTCCCTGAAATTGACTATGGGCGGCAAGACGAGGCGTAGCCCGGGCCGCGCAGTCACTCTGCGCAAGAGGGCTAGAACACTGTATTGCCGACGTGTCGTTAATTTCAGGGCGCTTGTCCCGAAGGGTTGGGCCGCCCATA
>NZ_AYKG01000021.1 GCF_003788585.1 Salinisphaera japonica YTM-1
CTGCGCGCCGAGAGTCGGCCATGTCGTCGCGGCATCACCTGTGGTGTCGAGGAAAGTCCGGGCTCCATAGGGCAGAACGCCAGGTAACCCCTGGGAGGCGCGAGCCTACGGAAAGTGCAACAGAGAGTAGACCGCCCACGGCTCGTCATCGACACCGTGGGTAAGGGTGAAAGGGTGCGGTAAGAGCGCACCGCGCCACCGGCAACGGTGAGCGGCACGGTAAACCCCGTTCGGAGCAAGACCAAATAGGAGGACGACGTGCGGCCCGCATAGTCCTCGGGTAGGTCGCATGAGGTGCACGGCGACGTGCATCCCAGATGAATGACGACACACGACAGAACCCGGCTTATCGGCCGACTCTCTCTTTCTTGAATCGATCCCCTCGGGCGCAGCCGCGCCCGAGCCTTTAGTGGTATTTCCACTTTGCCCCACCGCTGGCGTGCGCTTCGCTTGTACGCAACATGGATGCAGCCGTAAAGCTGTATTTACATACAGCGATGCTCGCCAAGCAACTGACCTTAAAGCCCTAAAAATTGTCATTTCCGTCTCGGGCGATGCCTGTAAAGGCGCACGGAACTCGCTGATTGGCCGGGGTTTTTCGCCGATTTCCTGTCTTGACACTCTGTTTAGGCCCTGCCTATAGTGGCGTCGAAGGGAATGAAGTGGGGCAGAGTGGTTTAAACAGCGCCCAGGGGCCATCCAGTGTTCAAGGGGTCACACGCGGTCACCGTTGATGCCAAGGGTCGTATAGCGATACCGGCGTCTTACAGGCAGTCATTGCTAGATGACTGCGCGGGCCGGCTTGTGCTTACGCGACATTGGGATGGTTGTCTGTTGATTTATCCGGCGCCCGAATTTCAGGCCTTCGAAACACAATTGCTTGCACGCGGCAGTCTCAATCCAAAGGTGCGCGACATTCAGCGTTTCTTCATCGGCAACGCACGCGACGTGGACATGGACCGGCAAGGGCGGCTGCTTCTGCCCGGGCCGCTGCGTAGCGCGGCGAGCTTGGGCAGCAAGGCCACGTTGTCGGGCATCGGCAACCTGTTCGAGTTGTGGGATGCCGACACCTTCGACCGACGCAACGCCGACACGGCTGACGCGTTGGCCGCCGATGCCGCTGCCGGTGATCTGCCCGACGTGTTGATGGACATCAGTCTATGAGCTGCTTGGCCCCCGAAAATTCATTGGAGTGCGCTGTCATGGCCGAGCCGTCACATGTGCCGGTGATGCGCGATGCCTGTCTGGACGCGCTGGCGATTCGTCCGGCGGGCATCTATATCGATGCCACCTTCGGCCGGGGCGGTCATGCGCGTGCCATTCTCGAGCGGCTCGGCCCCGAGGGCCAGCTGCTGGTCTTTGACCAGGACCCGGACGCACAGGCCGTGGCCAAAGGCGTTTTCGATGACCCACGGCTTGTCTTTGTCGCGCGATCGTTTGCCGAGCTGGGCGACGAGATCGCCGCGCGGGGTCTGGTCGGTCGAATCGACGGCATCCTGTTCGATCTGGGCGTGTCCTCGCCGCAGTTCGACGTTGCCGAGCGCGGGTTTTCGTTTCGTCATGCCGGCCCGCTGGATATGCGCATGAATACGCGCACGGGCACCACGCTGGGCGAATGGCTGGCTCGTGCCAGCCACGGCGAGATTGCCCGCGTGATCAAAACGCTGGGCGAGGAGCCGATGGCCGGGCGTATCGCCGGGCGTATTCTCGATGCCCGCGAGGCCGGCACCCTGACCGATACCGGCGCGCTGGCCAGGATCGTGGCGGATGCCGTGCCGGCCCGCATCAGCCAGACCAAGCGGATTCATCCGGCCACGCGCACGTTCCAGGCGTTTCGTATGCACATCAACGACGAGCTTGGCGCCCTGGATGCCGGGTTGGCCGGTGCGCTTTCGGTATTGGCGCCGGGCGGCCGGCTGGCGGTCATCAGCTTCCACTCGCTGGAGGATCGCCGGGTCAAACGCTTCATGCGGGCCCAGGCCCAGCCGGCCCAGCCGGCCGTGCCAATGGCGGCCGTCGTTGCACCGGCGCTGTCGCTGATCAATAAACCCAGACGGGCCGATGCCATGGAAACCGCGGCCAACCCGCGAGCACGCAGCGCGATGCTGCGCGTGGCCGAGCGTACGCAGGCGCCGGAGGTGATCGTATGATCAAGCACCCGATCCTGCTGCTCGTGGCCCTGTTGGTGGTCAATATCGCCAGTGCCGTGGCGGTGGTGCAGACCAAGCACCAGACGCGCGAGCTTTATCACGCGCTTCAGGCCGAGCGACAGACGCGCGATCAATTGGCGACCGAATGGGCCCAGATCCAGCTCGAGGACAGCGCCTGGGCCAGCCCGGATCGTGTGTCGCAGGTCGCCCGACAAGAGCTCGAGATGATTCAGCCGGCCGATTACATCGTGTTGGGGGCGCGCTAGATCGTGTCCGAGGACACGACAACCAACTTCACGCCGCCGCGGTGGCGGGCCTGGGTCATCCTGGGCCTGTTCGCCGTGTTCGGCATCTCGCTGGTGGTGCGGGCCGTGGATCTGCAGATCTACGATGAGGCGTTTTTGACCCACCAGGGCGACATGCGCCATATCCGCACGCTGGAAGTACCGGCCAATCGCGGCGCGATCGTCGATCGCAACGGCCGGCCGCTGGCCCTCTCGGCCCCCACGGAATCCGTCTGGGCGGTGCCTGGGGCCGTGCTGGGCGCGCCGGACAAGATCGCCGCCCTGGCGAAATCACTGGGGATGGACCCCGCGGCGCTGGAAAAACGCCTGGCCCAATACAAATCGCGTCAGTTCCTGTATCTCAAACGCCAGCTCTCGCCCTTTGATGCCCATCAGGTCATGGCTCTGGAGACGCCCGGCGTGTTTCTGCAGCGCGAGTACAAGCGCTATTACCCGGCCGGCGAGGCGATTGCCCAGCTGGTGGGGCTGACCAATATCGACGATCAGGGCCAGTCGGGCATCGAGCTGGCGCGCAACGGCTATCTCGAAGGCGAGCCCGGCGAGCGCAAGGTGATCAAGGATGGCCGTGGACGGGCCGTGGATGATCTGGACGAATACAAGATGCCCAAGCCCGGTCAGGACCTGAAACTGACCATCGATTCCCGCCTGCAGTATCTGGCCTATCGCAACATCAAGCAGGCCGTGATCGACCACAAAGCCAAGGACGGCGTTGTGGTCATGCTCGATCCACGGTCGGGCGAACTCTTGGCGATGGCCTCGTATCCCAGCTTCAACCCCAACGACCGCAGCTCGATCGAGCCCGCTGGCATGCGTATGCGCGCGGCCACCGATGTCATGGAGCCGGGCTCCACGGCCAAGCCGATCGTGCTCTCCGGCGCGCTCAACAGCGGGCTTTATGACACCAGCAGCATCATTCATACCCGGGGCTGGTTCCAGGTTGGCCGCCTCACGGTCAAGGATGAGCTGAACTACGGCGACGAGGATTTCGCCAAGATCCTGAAGAAGTCCTCCAACGTGGGGGCGGCCCGCGTCGGCCTGTCGATGGGCCCGAGAGGCGTCTGGCAGGATTTTCGTAACTTCGGGTTCGGTGAAACCACGGGCTCGGGTTTTCCCGGCGAG
Source organism: Salinisphaera japonica YTM-1 (assembly GCF_003788585.1). GTDB lineage: Bacteria > Pseudomonadota > Gammaproteobacteria > Nevskiales > Salinisphaeraceae > Salinisphaera > Salinisphaera japonica. Next base: position 3,575 of record NZ_AYKG01000021.1, read on the forward strand.
CGCTTTGGCGTGCTGAAGGATTTCTTCACCTGGGACAAGGTCGAAACCGCCACGGCTTCTTACGGCTATGGTTTTGCCGTGACGCCGCTGCAACTTGCCCGCGCCTACGGAGCGATCGCCAGCGAAGGCAAGCTGCGCAGCCTGCGTTTGATTCTGGGCAAGGGCGCGGATATGCACCCGCCGGCCCAGCAAGCGATCTCGCCGGGTACGGCCAAAACCATGCGTGGCCTGCTCGAGGGTGTGGTAGCCCCGGACGGCACGGCCTCACGCGCGGCGATCGCCGGTTACAGCGTGGCCGGCAAGACCGGCACCGCGCGCAAGATCAGCAGCGACGGCTATCACATGGACCAGCACCGTGCGCTGTTCGTGGGCATGGCGCCCGCGAAAAACCCGCGCGTGGTCACGCTGGTGGTCGTGGACGCGCCCACGCGCGGTTCGTATTACGGCGGCACCGTGGCCGCGCCCGTGTTTTCCAAGATCATGGCCAGCGCCATGCGGATCCTGCATGTCCCGCCGGACAATCCGAAGATGCTGACCGCTGCGGCCTATCACCCGAATCGAGGCGGCTGAGATGACGACGAACACGCATCCAGCCACGACGCTGGACCGGCTGCTGGCGGCCTATACCGAGGCCGCGCTGCCCGCGACCGCGATCAACGATGTCTGTCTGGACAGCCGCACGCTCGGCGCGGGGGCGTTGTTTCTGGCGCTGGCCGGTAGCCGTGGCCACGGGCTGGATCATATCGAGCACGCGCTGGCCGGCGGGGCCGCGGCCATTGCCTATGAGCCGGCCGAAGGCCTCAAGGTGCCGGCCCTGGATCTGCCGCTGATCCCGGTGCCGGGGCTGACGATTCGTGCCGGCGAGATCGCCGCCGATTTCTATAACCGGCCGGCCGAGCGCCTGCACATGACCGGCATCACCGGCACCGATGGCAAGACATCCTGTGCCTGGCTGCTGGCCCAGGCCATGGGCAAGCTGGGTATGGCCTGCGGCTATATCGGCACGCTGGGCTTCGGCGATCCGGCCGCGCTGTCGCTGGCCACCCATACCACGCCGGACGCCACGCGGATCCAGCACTGGCTGGCCCGGATCGCCGACAGCGGTTTTTCGGCCGCGGCCATGGAGGTCTCGTCTCATGCACTGGCTCAGCATCGTACCGATGCCGTGGCCTTCGACGTGGCCGTGCTGACCCAGATCGGGCGAGATCATCTGGATTATCACGGCAGTGACGCGGCCTATGCGGCGGCCAAGCGCCGGCTGTTCGCCCACGACACGCTCTCACACGTGGTCCTGAACGCCGACGATGAACACGGCGCGGCGTGGCTGGCCGAGGCCGCCACGCGCGATGACGTCACGCCGATCGCCTACGGCAAGCGCAGCGCGGTGGCCGAGCGCGCCCATCACGTGCATATCGCCCGTGTTGATGCCCACGCCGATGGCCTGGGCGTCACATTGGCCACCCACGCTGGCCGCACGCGGCTGGATACCGGGCTGATCGGGCTTTTTCATGCGCATAACCTGGCGGCCTGCATGGCCGTGCTGCTGGCCCGCGGCGTCGATCTGGCCGATGCCAGCCGTGCGCTGTCGGCGGCCACGACGGTGCCCGGGCGCATGGAGCGTATCGCCGGCCACGACGAGGCGGGTCTGGCGGCCGCGCCGCTGGTCGTTGTTGATTATGCCCATACCGCCGGGGCGCTGGAGGCCGCGTTGTCGAGCCTGCGCGCCCATGCGACGGGGCAGGTGTTCTGTGTCTTCGGCTGTGGCGGCGACCGCGATCGTGGCAAGCGCGCGCTGATGGGGGCCGCCGCCGGCGGCGCGGATCGTGTGTGGCTGACCGATGACAACCCGCGCGGCGAAACCCCGGCCGATATCGTGGCCGAGATTCGGGCCGGGCTGCCCGCTGACTGGATCGAGGGCAGCCACTTCAACATCGAGCATCGCCGGGCCCGCGCGATCGCGGCCGCGATCAACGCCGCCGGCCCTGCGGATGTCGTGCTCATCGCCGGTAAGGGCCATGAAACGACCCAGCAGTACGGCTCGCATATCTATCCCTTCGACGATCGCGTATCGGCGGCCCAGGCGCTGAATGCCCGCCGCGCCGCGTCTGGCCAGGCCCGGGAGACGTCATGAAAGGCCGGTTATCCGCATTCGCGGCAGCACTTGGCGCTGAGCTGATCGGGGCCGACGGCGAGTTCGTCAGTGCCACGATCGACACACGGCGCATCACGCCCGGCGCGCTGTTCTTCGCCTTGTCCGGTGCCAATCACGACGGCCATGCGTTCGTGGCCCGTGCGGCATCGGCCGGGGCCGCGGCAGCCGTGGTTACCCGCGCCCAGGACACACGCGTGCCGCAGCTGGTGGTCGATGACGTCGCGGGCGCGCTCCAGCGGGCGGCCCGCCTGGCCCGGGCCGGTTATCACGGCCCGGTGGTCGGCGTGACCGGCTCGAACGGCAAGACCACGGTCAAGCAGATGATCGCGGCCGTGCTGGCAGAGGCCGGCACGGTGCTGGCCACCGAGGGCAATCTGAACAATCACCTGGGCGTGCCGCTCACGCTGATGCGCCTGGACAATGACCACGCTCGGGCCGTGATCGAGATGGGCGCCAACCACCCCGGCGAGATCGGCCAACTGGCGGCCATCGCGCGGCCCACGGTGGGTGTGATCACCAACGCCGGCTGGGCCCATCTGGAAGGTTTCGGTTCGCGCGAGGGCATCGCCAAGGCCAAGGGCGAGTTGTTCATTCGTCTGCCCGATGACGGTACGGCGGTGATCAATCTCGACGACGACTATGCCGGGCTCTGGAAAGAGATGGCCGGGCGGCGCCGTGTCGTGGGTTTTAGTCTGAATGCGCCCGAGGCGGATGTGCGCGCCACCGATATCGAAACCACCGAGCAGGGCAGTCGTTTCACGCTGGTGGCCGGTGCAGCCCAGACGCGCATCGAGCTGGCCATGCCCGGTCGGCATAACGTGGCCAACGCGCTGGCCGCAGCCGGTGTGGCCCACGCCCTGGGCCTGGATATCGCCATGATCGCGGCCGGCCTGGCCCGCATGGCCCACGTCGGCGGCCGGCTGGCGGTGGCCACGACACGCGACGGCGCGCGTCTGGTCGATGACAGCTACAACGCCAATCCCGGGTCGCTGGCGGCCGCATTGGCCTGGCTGGCCACCCAGACCGGCCCGCGCTGGGCGGCCCTCGGTGACATGGGCGAGCTGGGCGATCACACGATGTCGGCCCACGAACAGGCGGGGCACGAGGCGCGTGCGGCCGGTGTATCGCGGCTGTTCGTCACCGGCGCGGCCGGCCGGGCCACGGCCGATGCGTTTGGTGACGGGGCCGAGTGGTTTGCCGATCGCGAATCGCTGATCGCGGCACTGACCGAAGCCGTGGCCCGGGCCCAGGCGACACCGATCGTGCTGGTCAAGGGCTCGCGCAGCGCCGGCATGGATCATGTCGCGGCTGCCCTTGCGCCGCGCGCGCATGAGATGTCTCACGAATCCCCGGCAGGCTCGCCATGTTGATGTTTCTCGCACAGTGGCTCGAGCCGCTTTTTTCCGGCTTTCGTGTCTTTCAGTTTCTGACCCTGCGGGCCATCCTCGGCGTGCTTACGGCGATGATCTTTTCGTTTGTCTGCGGGCCGATGCTGATCCGGGCGCTGACCGTGCACCAGATCGGCCAGCACGTACGCGACGACGGGCCGCAGAGTCATCTGGTCAAGGCCGGCACGCCCACGATGGGCGGCACGCTCATTCTGGCCGCGGTACTGATCGCGACCCTGCTCTGGGCGGATCTGACGGTGGGCTGGGTATGGCTGGTGCTGTTCGTGACCGCGGCGTTTGGCGTCGTGGGTTTCGTCGATGACTACAAGAAACTGAAATTCGGCAACAGCAAGGGCCTGTCGGCCAAGGCCAAGTACGGCGGCCAGACGCTGATCGGCCTGATCGCCGGGTTCTGGCTGTATTTCGGGGCCACCTCGGCCGCCGAGACCAGTGTACTGATCCCCATGCTCAAGGACGTTTCCGTGCCCCTGGGTATCGGTTACGTGATCTGGACTTATCTGGTGGTGGTCGGCTCCTCGAACGCGGTCAATCTCACCGACGGCCTGGATGGTCTGGCGATCATGCCCTGTGTGCTGGTCGCCGCTGCCCTGGCGATTTTCGCGTACGTGACCGGCAACGCCGAGTTCTCGCGCTATCTGGGCTTTGCCTTCATTCCCGGGGTTGGTGAGCTGGCGATCTTCTGTACCGCGATCGCCGGGGCCGGGCTTGGTTTTCTGTGGTTCAACGCCTACCCCGCGCAGGTCTTCATGGGCGATGTCGGGGCGCTGGCCTTGGGGGCGGCGCTCGGCATCGTGGCCGTGGCTGTGCGCCAGGAGCTGGTGCTGCTGGTGATGGGCGGCATCTTCGTGGCTGAAACGGTCTCGGTCATGCTCCAGGTGGTGGGCTACAAGCTCACCGGCAAGCGTATCTTTCGCATGGCCCCGCTGCATCACCACTTCGAGCTCAAGGGCTGGCCCGAGCCGCGGATCATCGTGCGGTTCTGGATCATCACCCTGGTGCTGGTGTTGATCGGTTTGTCCACGCTCAAGATCCGATGAACGCCTGGTACGCCAATCTCGCCAACAAGCGCGTGCTCATCGTGGGCTGCGGGGCGACGGGCGCTTCGGCGGCACGTTTTGCTGCGGCCGCGGGGGCTGTCGTGCGTGTGGTCGACAGCCGCGCTACGGCGCCGGCCGCCGAAACATTGGCCGCCGAGCTGCCCGAGATCGAGATCATGACCGGCGGGCTGCCCGTCGAGGCGCTGGCCGGCATGGACGAGATCATGGTCTCGCCGGGCGTGGATCTGCGCGAGCCGCTGATCGAGGCCGCGCGCACGGCCGGCTATGACGTGGTGGGCGATATCGAATGGTTCGCGCGTTGCGCGGCTGCCCCGGTCATCGCCATCACCGGCTCCAACGGCAAGTCCACGGTCACGGCCTGGACCCACGCGATTGCCCAGCGCGCCGGACTCAACGCGGTCATCGGTGGCAATTTCGGCACGCCGGCACTGGATTTGCTGGACTCGGACGTCGAGCTCTATGTGCTGGAGCTGTCGAGTTTTCAGCTTGAGCTATGCGATAGCCTGGCGCCAAGAGTGGCCACCGTGCTCAATCTTTCGCCCGATCATATCGATCGCCACGGGGATTTCGCGGCCTATGCCGCCGCCAAGGCGCGTGTGTTCGCCCGCGCCGAGACCGCTCTGGTCAACGCCGACGACGGCCCGGCCGCCGAGCTGGCTGCCGGACATCCCAACGTGGTGTCGTTCGGGGTTCACGAGCGCGCGGATTATCGGCTGGACGAGCACGGCCTGGCGCACGGCGACGACACCGGTCCGGGGCTGGCAGATATCGCCTTGCCCGGTCGTCACAACGCGCTGAACGCGCTGGCGGCCTGGGCGCTGGCTGACACGGTCGGCATCGCGCCCGATGCGATCCAAACCGGCCTGTGTGTATTCGACGGTCTGGCCCATCGGTGTCAGCCGGTCGCCGAGATTGCCGGCGTGCGTTATGTCAACGACTCCAAGGGCACGAATCTCGGCGCGATGCTGGCCAGCCTGGCCGGTATGAATGCGCCGGTGGTTTTGTTGGCCGGCGGCCAGGGCAAGGGCACAGATTTTTCCCCGCTGGGGCCGGTCGCCGCCGACAAAGCCCGTGCGGTGATTGTCTTTGGCCAAGACGGCGACAAGATAGCGGCCGCCGTGGCTGACTACACCACGGTGATCGCGGTCGATGATCTAGCCGCTGCCGTGGCCCGGGCTGTCGATATCGCCGAGGCCGGCGATGTCGTGCTGCTCTCGCCCGGCTGTGCCAGCTTCGATCAGTTTGCCGGCTATACCGCACGCGGTGATGCGTTTACACGATATGTCCAGGAGCGTGCGGCATGAAGCGTCTGTTGTCGGCTCGGTTGCCAAGTGTGGCCCCGGATATCTGGCTGCTCGGCACGCTCGTGTTGATCGCCACGCTCGGGCTGGTGATGGTCGGCTCGTCCTCGGTGGCGGTAGCCGATAAGCTGGCCGGCGATTCGCTGTATTTCTTCTATCGCCAGGCGGTCTACGGGGTCGTCGGGCTGGTGGCCGGCTTCATCGTGCTGCATGTGCCGATGCAGGCCTGGCAGCGCCATACCTTCACCATGCTCGGGCTGGGCCTGGCGCTGCTGGTGATCGTTCTGGTGCCGGGCATCGGGCATTCGGTCAACGGCGCCCAGCGCTGGATCGATCTCGGCCCGGTGGCTCTGCAGGCCTCGGAGCCGGCCCGGCTGTGCCTGATTCTTTATATCGCCGGCTATGCTACACGGCGCCAGACCGAGCTGGCCGCCAGCTGGGCGGGGCTGCTGCGCCCGATCGTCTTTCTGGTCGTGGCCTGTTTTCTCATGCTGCTCGAGCCGGATTTCGGCGCCAGTGCGGTGCTGCTGGCCGTGGCCGGCATCATCCTGTTTCTGGCCGGGGCGCGATTGTTCAATCTGGTCGTGCTGGCCGGGCTGGGCGGGGCCAGCGTGGCCGCGCTCGTCATGTCGTCGCCGTATCGCATGCAGCGCTTGATCAGCTTTTCTGATCCGTGGGCCCATCCGTTTGCCAGCGGCTTTCAGCTGACCCAGTCGTTGATCGCCATCGGGCGGGGCCATGTCTTTGGCGTTGGCCTGGGCAACTCGGTCCAGAAGCTGTCCTATCTGCCGGAAACACACACCGATTTCCTGTTTGCGATCTATGCCGAGGAGTTCGGGTTGATCGGCTCGCTCGTGCTGATCGCGCTGTTCTCGATCGTTGTCTGGCGGGGCTTTGTCATTGCCGGGCGTGCGATCGAACAGGGCCAGCTCTTTGGTGGTTTTCTGGCTTATGGCCTGTCGGCGTGGGTGGTTTTGCAGGGGTTCGTGAACATGGCCGTCAATATGGGCCTGTTGCCCACCAAGGGGCTCACGCTGCCCTTGATGAGCTATGGCGGCTCGTCGCTGGTGATGATGTGCGCGCTGTGTGCGCTGTTGATACGCGTGAATCTGGAAAGCACGGCCGCCCAGCGCGAGGTGGCCCGATGAGTGGCGCCTACGCCGGCAAGCAGGTGTTGATGATGGCCGGCGGCACCGGCGGTCATGTCTTTCCGGCGCTCGCCGTGGCCGCAGCGCTCGCCGAGCAGGGGGCCACGGTCGCCTGGCTGGGTACGGCGGCCGGTATCGAGGCCCGGCTCGTGCCGGCGGCCGATATCCCGTTGCATACGATCGACGTGGCCGGGCTGCGTGGCAAGCGCCTGACCACGCTGCTCGCGGCGCCGCTTGCGATCACGCGGGCGCTTTTTCAGGCGCATGCCGTGGTCAAGCGTGTGAACCCCGATCTGGTGATCGGCATGGGCGGTTTTGCCTCCGGGCCGGGTGGCCTGATGGCACGGCTCGCCAACCGACGTCTGGTGATTCACGAACAGAACGCCGCGGCCGGGCTGACCAATCGCCTGCTGGCGCGCGTCGCGCATGCCACGCTACAAGCGTTTCCCGATACGTTTGTTGCCGCGCGCGGGGCCACAACCGTGGGCAATCCGGTACGTGCGGATATTCTGGCGCTGGCCGCGCCCGAGCAACGACTCATGGCCCACGAGGGCCCGCTGCGGCTGTTGGTGCTGGGTGGCAGCGGCGGGGCGCTGGCTATCAACGAGCAGGTGCCCGAAGCCCTGGCCGAAATGCCACCCGAGCAACGGCCCACGGTCTGGCATCAGGCCGGGCGCACCCTGGCTGCCGCCGAGCGTGCTTATGAACAACACGGCGTGACGGCCCACGTCGAGGCTTTCATCGACGATATGGCCGCGGCCTATGACTGGGCCGATATGGTGGTCTGCCGGGCCGGGGCGTTGACCGTGGCCGAGCTGGCCGCGGCCGGGCTGGGCGCGCTGCTGATTCCGTTTCCTCATGCCGTGGACGATCATCAAGCAGCCAATGCCCGTCATCTGGTCGATGCCGGGGCCGCCCTGATGGTGCGCCAGAACCAGCTGTCACCGGCGCGCCTGGCCGAGGCCCTGACCGGGCTGGGGCGTAATCGCGCCGAGCTGCTCGTGCGTGCCCAGGCCGCTCGACGCGTGGCCTGGCCGGACAGCACCGCCAAGATCGTGGCCGCCTGTACACAGCCCTGGAGCGCCTCATGATGGATGTTCAGAGCGCGGCCATGAGCCGTGCCGGTTTCGAGCCCTTGACGCATCGCCCGATGCGCCGGGTACGCAATGTGCACATGGTCGGTATTGGCGGCGTCGGTATGGCCGGCATCGCCCGCGTGCTGCTCAATCTTGGCTACACGGTCACCGGTTCGGATCAAAAAGACAGCGCCACGACGCGCTCGCTCGCCGAGATGGGGGCCACGATCTATGGCGGGCACGCCGCCGAGAACGTGGTGGATGCCGATGTGGTCGTCGTCTCGACCGCGGTGGCCGCGGACAACCCGGAAGTGGTGGTGGCCCACGAGCGGCTGGTGCCGGTGGTCCGCCGGGCCGAGATGCTGGCCGAGCTGATGCGGTTTCGCTACGGCATCGCCGTGGCCGGCACGCATGGCAAGACCACGACCACCAGCCTGACCGCCCAGTGCCTGGCCGACGGGGCGCTGGACCCGACCTTCATCGTGGGCGGCAAGGTGCTGGGGGCGGGCTCGAACGCGCGTCTGGGCGCCGGGCCGTATCTGGTGGCCGAGGCTGACGAATCCGATGCGTCGTTCTTGTTCCTGACGCCGATGATGGCGATCGTGACCAATATCGATGCCGATCATCTGGAGACCTATGGCGGGCAGTTCTCCAGGCTGACCGATACGTTTCTGGAGTTTCTGCATCACCTGCCGTTCTATGGCCTGGCGGTGCTGTGCGTGGATGATCCGGTCGTGCGCGAGCTGCTGCCCGAGGTGGGCCGGCCGATTCTGACCTATGGCATCGACGAGGACGCCGACTTCCGCGCCACGGATCTATCGTTCGATGGCACGGGCAGCCACTTCACGCTGATCACCCGCGAGGCCGGCTCGCATCGCGTGCATCTCAACCTGCCGGGTCGGCACAACGTACTCAACGCGCTGGCCGCGGCCGCCGTGGCCTACGAGCTGGGCGTGGACCTGGCCACCATCGGCGCGAGCCTGTCGGCGTTCGCCGGAATCGGTCGACGCTGCGAGGTGCTGGGCGATCTGCGTTTTGGCACGTCAAGCGCGCTGCTGGTTGATGACTATGGCCATCATCCGCGCGAGCTGGCCAGCACCATCGCGGCTGCGCGACAGGCCTGGCCCGATCGGCGCCTGGTCGTGGTCTTCCAGCCGCATCGCTATACCCGCACCCGCGATCTGTTCGAGGACTTCTGTGAGGTGCTGGCGGATCTGGATGTGCTGGTGCTGTGCGAGGTCTACGGCGCGGGCGAGGCCGTGATCACCGGTGCCGATGGCCGGGCGCTGGCTCGGGCCGTACGGGCACGCGGGCGCGTGGACCCGGTGTTTGTCGATGACGTCGACAAGCTTGACGACACCCTGGCCGCGCTCGTCGGCGAGCACGATCTGGTGCTCACGCTGGGCGCGGGGAATATCGGCGCGGCCGCACAGGCGCTGGTCGCCGCGCGAGGCATCTCATGAAGATTGGCGTTTTTTTCGATGATGGGGCCTGCGGTGTGCCGGTTGGGCATCGCAGCCCGGGAGAGCAGGCATGAAAGGGCTCAAATTACGTGGTCTGCGTGACGTCACGCTGGGCGCTGTCTTGTTGTTCGGCGTGGCCGCCTGCACGTGGCAGGGGCTCAAACCCGATGGTGACGACGCGCGCACGCTGTATCTCAGCGGCCATTCCGATCATGTCTCCGATGCCGAGCTGGCACGCCTGGCCGGGCCTTATCTCAAGGCCTCGTATTTCGATATCGATCTGGCCGGTCTGCACGAGCGTCTGGCCGATCAGCCCTGGCTGACCGATATCCAGGTTTCGCGCCGGTTCCCCAGCGGCATCGAAGTACACGTCGCGGATCGAAAACCGGTCGCGTACTGGGGCCAGGAGCAGTTGCTCGACGCCAACGGACAGGTGTTCACCCCGGCCAAACGGCCCAAGGGGTTGATCAGCCTGAACGGCCCGGAAACAGACGCGGCAAAAGTCTATGCACAATACCGCGCACTATCCGGTATCCTCGCCGATCAGAGGGCGGATCTTGTGTCTTTGACACTGGATGCGAGCGGCGACTGGCAGGCTCGCTTGAATAACGGGCTGGAACTGCGACTCGGGCGGGCGCACCTGGCACAACGTATGCAGCGTTTTGTTCGGTTTGCATTGAACCGCTCGGCCGCTGAAGACGCGTTGGCCAGTGCGGCTTATGTGGATCTGCGATACAGCGACGGGTTTGCCGTGGGCGGCACGCGAACGGTCACGGCGTCAACGCCCGGTCAGGAGAATACAGGATGAGCAAACGGCCGGAGAAGAATCTCATCGTTGGCCTGGATATCGGCACCTCGAAGGTGGCCTGTATCGTGGCAGAGGCCAACGACGGCCAGCTCGAGATCATCGGCCTGGGGAGTGCCCCGTCCAAGGGCATGAAAAAAGGCATGGTGGTCAATATCGAGTCGACCACGGATTCGATCCGTCGGGCGGTCGAGGAGGCCGAGCTCATGGCCGGCTGCCGGATTCAGGCCGTGCATTGCGGTATCTCCGGTGCCCATGTTCGCTCGCTCAACTCGCACGGCATCGTGGCCGTGCGAAACAAAGAAGTCACCGAATCGGATATCGAGCGTGTGATCGATGCTGCCTGCGCGGTGGCCATCCCGGCTGACCAGAAGATTCTTCATGTGCTTCCGCAGGAATTCGCCGTCGACGATAACGAAGGTATCCAGGAGCCGGTCGGCATGTCCGGCGTGCGCTTGGAAGCCAAGGTGCATATCGTCACCGGGGCCGTAACCTCGGCGCACAATATCCAGAAATGCGTGGCGCGCTGCGGTCTGGAGGTCACCAAACTGTCGCTTGAACAGCTGGCCTCGTCGTATGCCGTGCTCACCGATGACGAAAAGGACCTGGGCGTGGCCCTGGTCGATATTGGCGGCGGCACCTCGGATATCGCCGTCTTCGTGAACGGCTCGATTCGTCATACCGCAGTCATTCCGATTGCCGGTGACCAGGTCACCAACGATATCGCGGTGGCCCTGCGCACGCCGACCCAGCACGCCGAGCAGATCAAGATTCGCTATGGCTGTGCGCTGCCCGAGCAGATCGTCGAGGACGACGCCATCGAGGTGCCATCGGTAGGCGAGCGTCCGCCGCGGCGGCTGTCGCGCTATACGCTGTCCGAGGTCATCAAACCGCGCTATGAAGAGCTGTTCATGCTCATTCATAAAGAGTTGGTACGGTCAGGGTTTGAAGACCTGCTGGCCGGCGGCGTGGTGCTGACCGGCGGCTCGGCCAAGATGGAGGGGCTGACCGAGCTGGCCGAGGAAGTCTTTCATATGTCGGTACGCCTGGGTACGCCGCAGCGGATCCGCGGATTGTCCGACGTGGTGCGAAACCCGATTCATGCCACCGGCGTGGGGTTGCTCGAGTTCGGCAATCGCACTCAGCCACGGGGTGGGCTCGAGGCCGGCCAGGGCGAGGCGACCTTCGCCCAGGTCTGGGAACGTATGAAAGCGTGGTTCAAGGGTAATTTCTAAAACACAGCGTTCGCCGCGAGCGTTGCAAGTCATACGATCGAAAAGACAGCCAGGGCACGAGGCTAGATGTTTTCCCGCAGAGGAAAAGCACGGCAAGCAACATGAGGTGCAACATGCCAGAAGTATTCGAGTTTGCTGATCAACACAACGCCCAAGCGGTGATCAAGGTCATTGGCGTCGGTGGTGGCGGTGGCAACACCGTCAACCAGATGGTGGCCGGCGGTATCCGGGGTGTGGATTTCATCTGTGCCAACACCGATGCACAGCACCTCGAGCGCTGCAACGCCGATGTGCTCGTGCAGATGGGCAATAACGTCACGCGTGGTCTGGGTGCAGGTGCCGACCCGTCGGTTGGGCGTCAGGCCGCTGAAGAGGATCGTGAGCGGATTCGTGAATCGATCGAAGGCGCGGACATGTTGTTCATCACCGCCGGCATGGGCGGTGGCACCGGCACGGGTGCCGCACCGGTGGTCGCCGAGATTGCCCGAGAAATGGGTATTCTCACGCTGGCCGTAGTGACCAAGCCGTTTCCGTTCGAGCGCGGCAAGCGCATGGAAGTGGCGCAGAAGGGTATTGATGAGCTGGGTCAGTTCGTGGACTCGCTGATTGTCATCCCGAACGAGAAGTTGCTGACCGCACTTGGCAAGTCGATCACGCTGAAAAACGCTTTCCAGGCCGCCAACAACGTGTTGCACAACGCCGTGCAGGGCATTTCCGATCTGATCACCCGGCCCGGCATGATGAACGTCGACTTTGCGGACGTGAAACGTGTCATGGGCGTTCAGGGTATGGCCATGATGGGCCGGGCCACCGCCAAGGGCGAGGATCGTGCCCGCGAGGCCGCTGAAGCCGCGCTGGCCAGCCCGCTGCTCGACGACTTGTCGCTACACGGCGCGCAGGGCCTGCTCGTTAACGTTACCGGCGACGAGAATCTGGGAATTCACGAGTTCCAGATTGTCAACGAAGTCGTGGCCGAGATGGCCGGAGACAACGCCGAGGTCATTGTCGGTATGGCCGAGGATGCCGATTGCGGCGATGAAATCACGGTCACGGTCGTGGCCACGGGCTTGGGCGGTCATCAGGCCACGCCCGAGCGCGATGTACGTCGCCCGGTCAAGCGCGATGCGGCCGGCCAGATGCGCTACGAGGATCTGGATCGCCCGACCGTCATTCGCCAGTCGCCGCGTAATCAGCAGAACGACAGCGCCGCGGTGGACATGGATTACTTCGACGTGCCGGCATTCCTGCGTAATCAAGCGGACTGAACCGCTAGAACACGTGGCCGCCACTGGGCGATCAGTGGCGGCGTCGTTGGGGGAGGCGACGAATGCCGAATAGAACTCGTACTTCCAGCCGTGATATCGTGGCGGGTTTTATTGACGGCGTTACAACACCGTTAAAATTAAGTCAAAGTTAAGACTGGTTGGCTAAACTATAGTCTGTCTTGATGACAGGATGATGACGCGTGCCGCGGACTCGTCCAGTTGATGACCCGAGATTTTGATCAGTCAGTGATCAAAGAATGACCGATAAAAATGACTAGGGAAGAAGGCCGTCTATGGATGGCCAGGGAAACTCGACTCATGCTACGACAGCGCACGCTCAAAAATTCAATTCGCGCCAGCGGCGTCGGCCTGCATACCGGTAAGAAGGTCTATATGACGCTTCGCCCGGCACAGGCTGGCAGTGGCATCGTATTCCGTCGCACCGATTTGAGCCCGATGGTGGATATTCGCGCCACGGCCGATCGGGTCGGAGATACCACGCTGGCGACAACGCTGGTACAGGATGGCGTGCACGTCAAGACCGTGGAGCATCTCATGTCGGCTCTCGCAGGGCTGGGCATCGACAACGCGGTCGTCGAGCTCTCCTGTGACGAATTGCCGATCATGGACGGCAGTGCCGGGCCGTTCGTGTTTTTGCTGCAATCCGCCGGCATACAGGAGCTGGATGCCGCCAAGCGCTTCATGCGTATCCGTAAGTCGGTGGAAGTGCGTGACGGAGATAAATGGGCCCGCTTCGACCCGTTCGATGGCTTCAAGGTCAATTTTTCGATTGAGTTCGATCATCCGGCGTTTTCGAAGGAAACGCAGTCAGCCACGGTTGACTTCTCGACGACGTCGTTCGTGCGAGAGGTCAGCCGGGCACGGACATTTGGTTTCATGCGTGATATCGAGTATATGCGCCAGAACGATCTGGCCCGCGGTGGCTCGATGGACAACGCCGTGGTGCTTGACGACTATCGCGTGCTCAACGCCGACGGCCTGCGTTACGACAACGAGTTCGTCAGGCACAAGATTCTCGATGCGATCGGCGATCTGTATCTGACCGGCCGGGGCATGATCGGGAGCTACTCCGGGTTCAAATCGGGCCACGCCCTCAACAACAAGCTGGTTCGGGCGCTGCTCGATAATCCCAAGGCCTGGGAAGAGATCACCTTCGATGCGCCCGAGGCGTTGCCGATCTCTTATATCAATGCCCAGCCGGTGACCGTGGCGGCTTAGACGAGTCCGGCGCGTCATCAACGCGGTGTGAATGAGCCGGCCCGAGCGCCGGCTTTTTCGTGTTCGGGGGTTACTTCAAAACCCCTTGTCGATAAAGCCGCCAGAGCACGGGCCAGCCGTAAATCAGCGGATGACGGCGCAGGCGCGGGGTGACTTCGATCGTGACGCCGGTATGGCGCGCCAGTTTGTCGGCGCCGTAATCCACCGCGTCACCAAATGTGAAACAGGCTTTCGATAAACGCGCGACCGATAGTAAACGCCCGATCGGACGGCGCGCCGACCAGAGCCGTCGTGCCTGGCGTCGTCGGGCCGCCGATGCCTGCCAACGCATCAGGCCGCGATCATCGATGTGCACGGCGAGATCGAGTAAATCGATCGCATCGCGGGCACGTCGAGCATATTCAGCGCTGTATTGGGCCGTGATGCGCGTGGTGCGCTCATCGGTCTCGGCTCGAAGCTCGCCACCATAGCTCAGCGCCAGGCAGCGCGCGAAAACCTCGGCCGGCGCCAGCGGGGCATGCAGTACCGGCAGGCTCTCCTCGAGCAGCGTGACGACCGCCTGGCCACAGTGCATGCGCAGGCGCTCGTGAATGACGGTATCACGGGCATGGACGATGGCCACCGGCTGTGCCAGGCGGCCCCAGAGCCCGGAGGTCAACGCATCGCGACAGCCATAGGCCAGCTCGGCTTCGCTGATGACCGCGTACTTGCAGCGCAGCCGCGACGGCTTGTCGGCGCCGGTATTGGGGGCGGCGTCGGCGGCCTCCAGGTAATACACGTTGGGCGGGACAAGACGATTGGCGGCCGCGCTCAGCCGGCTATCGTGGGCCCGGCGATAGTCGTCGACGACGACATAGAAATCCACGAGGCCCTCGCGGATATCGCCACTGCGCAGGCAGCTGCCATAGAAGATCACCCCGAGGACGCTGGCGCCGTGGCGTGTCTTGATGGCCGTGAGAAACGGCGCCAGTGCCTCGGCGTTGTCGAATCGACAGGGCCCGGCCAGTGCGGCCAGTCGCGCGCTCTTGAAGGCCACGTTTTCGTTCATCACGACAGCCCCACGAACGATAGCCGGCCGGCCACCGACAGACGCAGCGGGCCGTCGGCGCTGCGGTGCTGGAAGAATTCGCCGTCGACGATATAGCCGCCGTCAAAACACAGCGACAGCGTATGGCTGTTATGGCTGACGTAGCCGTCATGGCCGTCGTGGGCCTTGCCGAAGGGACGCTTGCCCCGGACCACGGCCGGCAGGCGCCAGAACAGACGCGGCGCGCCGTGGCGAATCGCGGTCCAACGCAACGGCGCGCTTTCCTCGCCCCAGAACGGGTTGAAGCGCAGAACCAGCCGGTGCAGGGTCGAGACGACGATCAGCAACGTATCACCGTCCAGGCGGCGGTGCGGGCCGTCGTCGGCGCTCAGCGGGGTCGGGGTGAAATGTCGACGATCGC
Source organism: Salinisphaera japonica YTM-1 (assembly GCF_003788585.1). Lineage (GTDB taxonomy): Bacteria > Pseudomonadota > Gammaproteobacteria > Nevskiales > Salinisphaeraceae > Salinisphaera > Salinisphaera japonica. The sequence goes on from NZ_AYKG01000021.1 coordinate 19,174, forward strand.
CTATGATCACTGATTTCACGAAGCGCAGGAACGCCAGCGCGGGGCCGACCTCGCCGCGTAGTCCCACGCTGTGCAGCCGTTTCTGGGTGTGCTCGACGGCGTGATGAATCGCGCCGGCGCCAAAGAACATGCCGGCGATGGCCGGTGCCCCGTCGGCCGGATCGATACGCAGGACATCCCGATCACGCAGGCGCGCCGAGCGGTGGCCGGCGGCCCAGTCGCACAGCGGCTGCCAGCCGTCGTGGCGGACATCGACAAAGCCGGCATCGTTGGCCGTCATGTTGGTGCTGCCGGTAGGAATCAGCGCGATGTCCGGCGGCGTGTCGAAAACGGTTTTGATCAATATTTCGCCGAGCACACACTGCACGGTGCCATCGCCGCCGGCGATAGCCAGCAGATCGACGCCGGCTGCGGCCAGCCGGGCCACGGCCGCGCGGATCTCCTCGACCGTATTGGCCTCGATCGCGGGTACATCGAGCGGGAGGGGATGATGCCCCCATCGACGCCGATGACGCCCGCTCTGTGCATTGTAGATGATGCCCAGCCGGCGCGGCGTGTCGGCATACGCTTTACGAACCATGCCGGCTCCAGACGATATGAGACGCGTATTCTAGACGTTTGATGCGCGCCATCGGCTAGTGGCGTGCGCTCAGTATGGCTTCGACCTGGCGTAAATCGGCCACGGTGTCGACGTCGATCGCGGCTTCGGGCGTTGTCAAAAGCGTTGGCGCCACGCGGACATCGAAACGCCGGGACAACCCGGAAAACGCCTGCTCGATCGACAGTCGGCGCAGGGCGTAGCGCGCCAGTGCGCCCCAGCCGAGCATGCCCGAGACCACGCGGGCCGGATGCTTGCGTTCGTCTTCGACGCGCCGCCAGGCATCGACCAGAACACGGCCACGGGCTTTATGAATAGCGAACAGGTTGCAGCCACAGTACCCGCGGCCGCCAAGCTTTATCGCGGTGCGCCGGGACTCGGGGTAGGCACTGGATACACGCGCCCGATCGATCAGCCCGACGGCCAGATCGACATCGTCGCGCGGCGTGCACATGGCGGTGATCATGTCGTGGGTCAAAAGCGCATGATCGGCGGTGGTGATCAGCACCGGGCGATCGGCGTCGATACCCGCCAGGGCGGTCATCGCACTTGCCACGGGCGAGTCCTCGGGGGCCAGCCAGCGTGCGCCGCTGGTTGCAATCAGCGAGGCCAGCGTCGGATTGGCGGCCACGATGTCTGCGCTGGGACCGACGATATGACAGTGCGCAAGCTGTGGCGCGCTGTTCACTGTCTCCAGAATCCGGGCCAGTAACGGCTGGCCGGCGATCGAGGCCATGGCTTTGCAGCCGGCGCCGGCGGCCTGGGCGACGGGATCGTCGGCGCCGCGATCACCGGCCAGTATGATGATATCCCAACGCATCACAGGCGTTTTTCCAGCATACGATAAGTCTTGTAGACGTGGCCGCCGATCGACTCGATGATATCGCGCATGCCCTGATTGTCATCGAGAATCCATGACAGTTCACTGGCGTTGACGCCGCGTGCCACCAACGCCTGCTCGACCGCGCCGATCACGCCGTAGGCCAGGGCAGCGCCCATGGGGCTGTTCTGATAGCGCTGGCGAACGCCCATCAGCGGTACACGAATACTTTTGGGAAACCGTACCTTCAACCGCCAGAGCAGCTTGGCGATCGCCAGCGGGCTCAGGCGCCCGTTGATATCCCGGGCGGCCTCGTTGAGATTGGGCAGCGCCACGATGAAGGCGGCCGGTTCGCCGTCGACCTCGGCGATCTGCACCAGCTCATCGTCGATCAAGAGCTTGAGTGTGCTGCCCAGATCGTCGAACTCGGCCTCGGTGAACGGCACGAAGCCCCAGTTATTGGCCCAGGCATCGTTGAAGATATCGCGCAGGACGACGAGATCGTCTGCGTAATGCTTGCGATCGATCGGGCGGATATGGATCCGCTTGGCATAACGGGCCAGCAGCCGCTGCATCACCCGGGGGCGCTCGAACGGCAGAGGCAACCAGTAGGCCAGCATATCCACGGCCTTCGTATAGCCCTGGGCCTCAAGATGCGCCAGATAATAATCGCGCCCGTGGGGCATCATCATCATGGGCGGCGTATCAAAGCCGTCGATGAGCAGGCCGCACTCATCGTTGATCGTGAGATTGAACGGGCCCTGGACACGGTCGATGTCTCGCTCATCCAGCCAGGCTTGTGCCGTGGCGATCAATGCCGCGCTCGCGCGCGGGTCATCAATTGTTTCGAACATGCCGAAAAAACCGATGCGCTGGTTGTTTTCCGGCGGGCGAAGCGCATCGATCTGGGCCGTGATGCGCCCGACGTCGCGGCCGTCCTGGACCGCGATCCATGCCTGCCATGTCAGGTGCGTAAACACAGGATTGTGTTTTTCTGACAAATGCAGGCTACGCTCGAGCCGGATGGGGGCAACCCATTCGGGCCGATCGGCGTAGAGATCGTGTGTCAGCGCTATGAATCGCGCGCGTCTGGCCCGCGAATTCACGGCTACGATCGTAACCGCCCCCCGGCTGTGCGAATACGCCATGGCCACGCTCTCTTGGATACATTCAAGCCCGGCAATATACGCGACGCGCCGGCCGTGTTCAGCCCGCGATCGTGGTAGATGCAGCGAGTGTGATGCGCATGTGTCGTTCTGAACGATTTTTTAATTCTATTTCGGGCATCATTGGCAGCTCGGTGAGCCATGTATCGCGCGATGGTCGATGAGCCGATTGAAGCCACGTCGGTATTTTGTAACGCGCCGGCTAATACAGATGATATGCGGTGTGCTAGTGCAAAGCGTAGCGTGTTGCAGTACGATTCCGCCGTTAAGGTTGCGTGCCATGCTTTTCATACAACGTGAGTCAGCGTTATCAGATGTTTCGGTGCATGCACGGCCAGTGCGCCAGCCGGCCCGATTCGACGCTCAAATGATTGCATGCAAGTAACGGCACGCCGTGGCAGCGACGCTGGATTCACGCTGGCGCTTATATGGTCGGCAGTATCTTGCAAGTGCCCGTACACAGGACAGGTAACTCGATGATCAAGCCAACGCCTACCGAACAGCGGTTGACGATGCGTCGTGCCGATTTCGCGACGCTCGGCGAAGCGCTCGATTACGCAGGCGAAGGCGATACGGGCTTCAACTTCTACTCCGGTCGTGGCGAGCTCGTGCACGCGATGCCGTATCGCGAATTGCGTGATCAGGCCCGCGTGACAGCCCGGCGTTTTCTATCGTTGAACCTGGCCGAAGGCAGTCGCGTGGCACTCGTGGCCGATACCGTGCCGGGCTTCATGATCGCTTTCTTTGCCTGCCAGTACGCCGGCTATGTGCCGGTGCCGCTGCCGGTGACCGTGGGCCTGGGCAGTCGCGAGGCTTACACGCGCCAGCTCAAATCCCTGCTGGCCGGTTGTGATGCCGACGTGGCTCTCGCGCCCGAAGCGTTCATGAGTTTTCTCGAGGATGCGGCGGCCGATGTGCGCCTGGCGCATCTGGGCAGCTACGAAACACTGGCGGAGCTGCCCGAGGCCGAGGGGGCGCTCGCCGAGCCGGACGTCACCCGCACGGCCTATCTGCAATATACCTCGGGCAGCACGCAGTTCCCGCGCGGCGTGGTGATCACCCAGGCACAAGTCATGCAGAACCTGTCGAGCATCCTCGAGCTCGGCGTACAGATGAAAGAGGACGACCGTCTGGTCTCCTGGTTGCCGCTGTATCACGACATGGGGCTTGTGGGTTTCATGCTGGCCGCACTGACCAGCCAGCGCTCGGTCGATTATCTGGCCACGCGTGATTTCGCCATGCGCCCGCGCCAATGGTTGTCACTGATCAGCCGTAATCGCGGCACGATCTCGTTCAGCCCGTCGTTCGGCTACGAGCTGTGTGCCCGGCGTATTCGACACAACGCCGACGATTTCGATCTGTCGAGCTGGCGCATCGCCGGTGCGGGGGCCGAGACCATTCGCCCGGATTCGCTGGGCCGTTTTGCTGAAACGCTGGCCCCGGCACAGTTCGATCCCAGAGCGTTCGTGGCCTGCTACGGCATGGCCGAATGCTCATTGGCGATCAGCTTCGCGCCGCTGGATACCGGGCTTGCCACGGACAGCATCGATGCCGAAGCGCTGGCGGAGTCGGGCACGGCCGAGCCGGCTGTTGCCGGCCAGCGCTCTTCACGCTTCGTTGACTGTGGCGACGTGTTGCCCGAGTACGACTTCGAAATTCGCGCCGACGACGGCCAGGTGCTGGACGAGCGCCAGATCGGTGCCGTGCACGTGCGCGGGCCCAGCGTCATGTCCGGTTATTTCCAGCGCCCGGAAGAGACCGAGCGCGTATTGTCCGAAGACGGCTGGCTAAATACGGGCGATCTGGGTTATTGCATCGGCCGGCGTATCGTGATCACCGGCCGAGCCAAGGATCTGATCATCGTCAACGGGCGCAATATCTGGCCACAGGATCTGGAATGGCTGGCTGAGGCACAGCCGGAGTTGCGTCCGGGCGATGCGCTGGCATTCGCTGCCCCGGCCGATGACGGCCAGGATGCTGCGGTGCTGGTTATCCAGTGTCGTGTGCGTGAAGACGCCGAGCGTCATGCGTTGATCGGGCGCCTGGAAGGGCTGATGCGCCGTGAATTCGGCGTGGAGTGCCTGGTCGAGGCCGTGGCCCCGCATACCCTGCCGCGCACCTCGTCGGGCAAGCTGTCGCGCGCCGGGGCCCGTAACGACTATATCCAGCGTCTGACCGATCGCGTCCATGCCCGTCGCCAGGACCACACCACGGCCAACGAGGCGGCCGGCGACCGACAGGCCGGCTAGCGTCGTGGCACGGCTTGCCGTCACCGGCGCTTCGGGCTTCATCGGGCGCGCAATCACCACGGCATTGATCGATGCCGGACACTCGGTCACCGCCCTCGTGCGTCGCCCGGAAGCAGCCGGAGAAGTGCGTGCTCTCGGCGCCGCGCCGATTCTTGGCGGCCTGGACCAGCCGGAACGCCTGGCCGCGCTGTGCGCACGGGCGACGGCCGTCATCCACGTGGCCGGTGCCACACGCGGAATCGATTACGCCGATTTCGAGCGGGTCAACGTGGTGGGCAGCGCGGCTGTCTTTGCGGCAGCCGAGCGTGCTGGCCTGCCGGTGCTGGCTATCTCGTCGCTGGCCGCACGAGCGCCGGATATCTCGCACTACGCGTTGTCCAAGCGGGCCATGGAGCGCCTGCTGGAGGGTGCCGCGGCGCCGCGGAGTCTTGTGCTGCGCCCGCCGGCGGTCTATGGCCCCGGCGACACCGAAATCGCGCCGTTGTTTGCCGCGATGCGCCGCGGCCTGGCCGTGACACCCGGACGCACGAATGCCCGTTTCTCCATGCTGCACGTCCGGGATCTGGCCGAGGCCGTTTGTGCCTGGGTGGCGCAGGGCTGTAGCGCAACCGGCGTCCACGAGCCCGATGACGGCGCGGCCGGCGGCCATGACTGGAACGAGATCATCGCCGAGGCATCGGTGCAGCTGAACCGTCGTGTGCGGCGTATCGCCGTACCGGGCCGGGCACTGGGCTGGGCCGGGGCGCTCAACGTGGCGGCGGCACGTCGCCTGGGCTACGCGCCGATGCTCACGCCGGCCAAGGCCGCGGAACTGACGCAGCCCGATTGGGTGGCCGACACCGCCTCGCTGGCTGGCGCTCTGGACTGGCAGCCGCGCATCACGCTTTCTGCGGGTCTGGCCGAAATGCTGGGCACGCACGCATTTGACAAGGAATCCATCGATGAGCAGCCGCTACGACGAGATCTATACCCATCTGGCCCAGCTTCTCAAGCCCATGGTGGCGGAGTCGGCGACGATCACGCCGGCCGCGCGTCTGGTCGACGATCTGGGGCTGGACTCGGTGCAGGTCATGGAAGTGATGATGGAGCTGGAGGATCGCCTGGACACCTCGATTCCGCTGAACTTCCTGCCGGACGTGCAGACGATGGATCAGCTGGTACGCGCGCTGGAGGAGGCCATCGGCCAGTAAGCCTGTTCGACAAGTTCGCCCCGATCGCCGATGTCCGACGCCAGATGCGTGATGCCGGCATCGAGCCCCTGGCCGTGCCCATGGAGCGTGTCCTCTCGGCGACCGAGGCCGTGATTCGCGGCAAGCGCACGATCCTGGCCGGCAGCAACAACTATCTGGGGCTGACCTTCGACGAGGATTGCGTGGAGGCCTCGGTGGCCGCGGTGCGCAACCAGGGCACCGGCACCACCGGTTCGCGCATGGCCAACGGCTCCTACGACGGGCATCTGGCGCTTGAGGCGGAGCTGGCCGCGTTTTATGACATGCCGCATGCGCTGGTCTTTTCCACCGGCTACCAGGCCAATCTGGGCATGCTCTCCACGCTGGTGGGCCCGAAAGACACCGTGATGCTGGACGCCGACTGTCATGCCAGCATCTACGACGGGCTGCGCCTCGGCGGGGCCAAGACACTGCGGTTCAAGCACAACGACCCGCGGGATCTGGACAAGCGCCTGGGCCGCCTGGGCGAGGCCGCCCAGCACACGCTGGTGGTTGTTGAAGGCATCTACAGCATGCTGGGCGATGCGGCGCCGCTGGCCGAAATCGTGGGCGTGGTGAAAAAACACGGCGCCTATGTCCTGGTCGACGAGGCCCACTCCATGGGGATCTGCGGCGTCCACGGGCGCGGCGTGGTCGAGGCCGAAGGCGTGCTGGGGGCCGTGGATTTCATCGTCGGCACGTTTTCCAAGTCGCTGGGCTCGGCGGGCGGCTTCTGTGTCAGCCCGCATGCCGATCTGGACATGATTCGCTATGCCAGCCGGCCTTATATCTTCACCGCCTCCATGGTGCCGTCGGTGATCGCCTCGACGCGGGCGGCCCTGCAACGTCTGGCCACCGACGACACCTTGCGTGACCGGATCTGGGCCAACGCCAACCGGCTGCACGCCGGGCTGTCGAATCTGGGTTTCACGATCGCCGCCGCGCCGGGGCCGGTCGTGGCTTGTGTATTCGACTCGCGCGAGGCCGCGCTGGGTATGTGGCAGGGCCTGCTGGATCGCGGTGTTTATGTGAACCTGATGCTGCCGCCGGCCACGCCCAACGGGCAGTGTCTGGTACGCACGAGCCTCAGCGCGGGCCACAGCACCGCGCAGATCGAGACCCTGATCGCGGCCTTTGGTGAAACGGCTCTGGCACTGAAGAAATACGCGGCCGCGGCGGCCGAGTAGCCAGGCGCCGTGACCGGCGATGGCCGCGAGACAACGCTTGTCACCGGGGCCTCGGCCGGGATCGGCTATCACCTGGCCGAGCGGCTGGCCGCGGCCGGCGATCGTCTTATCCTGTTGGCCCGGCGCCGCGCCGAGCTGGACACGCTGGCCGCCGCGATCCAGGAACGCGGTGGCACGGCCATCGTGGCTGTGGCCGATGTGACGGACCGAGCCGCTCTTGGCGCGGCCCTTGATACGGCCGTGGCACGAACCGGGCCGATCACGCGGCTGGTGGCCAATGCCGGGGGCGGGGCGCCGACGCGTATCGAGACATTCGATCTTGCGGCGGTGCTGACCACGCTGCGGCTGAACCTGGACGGCACGATTCATTGCATCGATTATGTCCTGCCCGCGATGCGCGCGGCCGGGCAGGGCCATATCGTGGTGATGGGCAGCCTGGCCGCCACCCGCGGCCTGCCCACGGCCGCGGCTTATTCCGCGGCCAAGGCAGGTATCGGCCGGTTTGCCGAATCCCTGGCCGTGGACTGTCGGGCCGCGGGCATCGACGTCACGCTGCTCGAGCCGGGCTTTATCACCAAGCCGGGCAAGCGCGTGAAGTGGCCGCGCATGTCGATGGCGCGCGCAACCGCGGCCATGACGCGGGTGATTCTCCGGCGTCGCCCGTATTGGCGTGGCCCGTGGATTCTGATAGTTGCCGGCGAGGTGCTGCGGTTGCTACCGTCCCGCGCCTATATTCGTTTGATGGCCGGTCGCGGGCGTTCGTGATCGGGTATTGTCGCCTGCGCTGACAGGCGTTTCAGAGGTGGTTATGAGTAACGACTCGAAGAACCTGGCCGATATGCGTCGCAAGACGATCAAAAAATACGGCAAGAAGATGTTTCGCGGCACGCTGATGGATTTTCTGTCCTCGCAGTCGCGTATCCCGGACGAGCCGGTACTCGATAACGCCTTGTTCCCCTGGGCCGAAGACCTGCGCTCGCAGTGGACGGTCATGCGCGACGAGCTGGATACGCTGCTCGAGCGTCGTGCCGCGCTGCCGAGCTTCCAGGAGATCAGCCCGGATCAGGCCAAGATCTCCACCGACGATCAATGGAAGACATTCATGCTTTGGGGCTTTGGCACCCGCATGGATTTCGGCTGTGAACTGTGCCCGCAGACCGCGGCAGCGCTGGAGCGTGTGCCGGGCCTGTCGAACGCGTTCTTCTCGATTCTGGGCCCGGGCAAGCATATTCCGCGTCATCGCGGCGTGACCAAGGGCCTGGTGCGCTGTCATATAGGTCTGCGGGTGCCGGATTCGTCCGAGCGTTGCATGATCCAGGTCGATGACGTGGATTGCCCGTGGGAAGAGGGCGGCATGTTCTTCTTTGACGACACCTATCCGCACGAGGTCTGGAACGACACCGATGGCTATCGTGCGGTGTTGTTGTTCGATATCGAGCGCCCGATGGGCCTGCCCGGCAAGGCCGTATCGCGCGGCATGATCGCGGCCCTGCGGCGTACCGGCTATTTCCGCGACGCGCTGGCCAACCAGCGCGCCTGGGAAGCACGTTACAAGGCAGCGATGGCCTGATCGGGCGCCAACACGGCCCGTTACTGGCTATTTACTGGCAATCCCGGCGTGCGATCACCGCATGCCGGGCCACAGCGGCGCGCCGCGTCGCCACGTCGTTGCGATAGAGGCACGAGGGCATGCCACGATTCTATTTCTCGTCGCAGCGCAGCCAGGATGTCTCCGGCTGGCTGGCACGGCCGATGTGGCTGGCCGAGGCCGCTGCGATCGGCCTCGTGGTGGCCGTGGTGCGCGCGCTGCCGCTGCGCGGTGCACTCGCGCTGGGTGCATGGCTGGGTCACGTGCTGGGGCGTTTCTCCCCGCGGATCGACAAGGTTCGCAGTAATCTCAGAGTCGTGTTCTCGAGCGCAGACGCGCCCGAGCTTGATCGGCTGACCCGGGCCTCGTTCGCCAACGTCGGCGTGGCGTTTGCCGAGCTTGTCAACCTGCGTCGTATCTGGCGGGCACGCCGTAGCCGGCTGGAATTCAACGAAATGCCCGGTGCCACGACCCCCACGGCCGAACGACGCACGGTGTTCGTCACCGCCCATCTGGGGCCCTGGCAGATGACGCCGCTCATTGGTCCGGAATACGGCATGACGATTCCGGTGATCTATGCGCCCGAGCAGAATCCCTACGTCGATCGCCTGCTCAATCGGTTTCGGGCTGTCTTTGATGCCCCGCTTGTCGCGCGCGATGGTGGCATGCGGGCGTTCGTGCGCGCGCTACGCCAGGGCCAGTCGATCGGCCTGACGGTCGATACCCGGCTGGATTCGGGCGAGTCGGTCTCGTTCTTCGGCGAGCCGGCGATGACCAACACCATGCCGGCGCGCCTGGCGCTGAAATTCGACTGTGATCTGGTGCCGGTTCTGGCCGAGCGTCTACCGGGCGGGCGCTTTCGGGTGAATATCCATCCGCCGATCACCCCGGCTGATCTGCAGGCGCCCAACGATGATCAGGTGTTGGATATGTCGCGCCAGATCAATGCCCTGTTCGAGCGCGAGATTCTGGCACGGCCTGAGCAGTGGCTGTGTCTGAAGCGTCGCTGGCCCAAGCAGGTGTATCAGCACCATGCCTGATAGCCGCGGGCCTTGCGCCCGGGCGGCCCGCGCGGCGCTATAATGCGCTCTGCTTTTCTTCGGAACCGACACAGCAGGTAGCCCGTGGCCATTCGTATCAAACGCATCGCCGAGACCTTCTGGGAAGGCGATCTTCGCCACGCCGATTCCGGCCAGGCAGAAACGATGCGTGTGCGCTTGGGGCCACGGTCCGGGGTGACGCCCAGCGCCAAGCCGGCGGTGCAGATCTATCTGGGCACCGAGGCCGTGCAGTTTCGGGCCGAACGCGCATTCATCTACTCGATCGAGCGGGTTCGTGATCCGGCCCGGGCCTACGATATCCATCTGATGAAGGATTTTGCCGGCTTCGAGCGTCGGCTCTGGCTGACCGGGTTCACCAACTATCGTTTCATGATCCCCGAGCTGGCCGCGGGCACGGGCCGGGCGATCTATAACGATACCGACCAGATCTATCTGCGGGATCCGGCCGAGCTGTTCGATGCCGAAATGGGCGGTGCCGGCGTGTTGTCGATCAATGATCGCGATACTTCGGTCATGCTCATGGACTGTGCGCGCATGGTCGGGCTATGGAATAGCGACACCGCGCGCCGCGTGGGTAATCGCGAGCTGGAAAAACAGATGCGCGATGCCGGCCTCTGGGCCGATCTCGACGATGCCTGGAACGCCCGCGATGCCGAATACGTGCCCGGCGAGTCGGCGGTGGTCCACTACACCACGATCCATACCCAGCCCTGGCGGCCCACGCCACAGGATTATGTCTACCGGCCCAACCCGGCGGGCGCGATCTGGCAACAGATCGAGGACGAGGCCGATGCGGCCGGCTTTCAGGTCTGGGGCCGTGACGTGCCCTCGCCGCTGCTGGTACGACAACAGGCCGGGCCGGCGGGGCACGCGCGGGCGAGCGATATCAGCCCGGCCGCGCTGGCTGACTTCAAGCGCCTGATGACTGACTGCAAGATCAAGCAGGCCACGTATTTCTCGGCACCCGGTGCCACACTGCGGCCACGCGATCTGCGCGTCAGCGCGGTGACTCGCGCCAGCGTCGCCGACCTGCTGGCTGATACACCGCTTGCGGCGTGTGACGCCGTGCTGGCCGACGATCTGGTCCATCTGCCCGATGCCGATCTGCCCTGGATACTGGATGGCCTGTTCGCTGCGGCGGCCCGGGCAGTCTGTGTCTCGATCACGCTGGATACCAGCCGCAGCCGGCATACACCGGCCGATGCGATCTGGTGGTATCAGCTGCTGGTATCGGCGGCCTGCCGGGCACCGGACCGGCACTGGCGACTGATCGTGCGCAAGCCGCGGCGCGGGCGCGCTGATCGCGTCTGGCGCTGGTCGGGCGGGGCACTGGCCCATCGCGAGCCCACGGTCTGGGCGCTTACGCACTACAAGACCGGGCATCGCAGCCAGGCGCTCGGCGTGGCCCGGGCGCTGGGCTGGTCGCTGACCGATAAGCCGATCGAGCGCGCACCACGACGTTATGCCCGTGCGCTGGCCGGGGATCTGGTGCGCGGCCTCACCGGCCGCCCGGCCGGGGCCTGGCCCGGGGAGCTGGCTCCGCCGTGGCCGGATGTGATCGTGGCGTCCGGCTGGTTGCCCAGCCTGGCCGCACAAGCCGTTGCCCGGCGCAGCCTGGCCCGAACCCGGCTGGTGCTGATGGGCCGGCGCGGCGGGCGTATCGGCGAAAGCCAGGATGTTGCCGTGGTCTGTCAGCATTTCGACCTGCCGCCCAATCCACGCCAGATCGCGACCGTGCTGCCGCCAAGCCGTGTGGCCAGCGCACGCCTGGCTCAGGCGCGCCGTGATTGGCCGGATGTGTTCGCCGAGCAGCCCGGCCCGCATATCGTCTGGCTGGTTGGCGGCGATACGCCTCAGCACGCTCTGGACGCGGCCACCGCCAAACATCTGACGCGCCGGATCGGCGAGCAGGCCCGCGCGGCCGGCGGGCAGCTGGCGATTCTCAACAGCCGGCGCACGCCGGCCGCGGCCAGCCAGGCCATCGAGGCTGCTCGCGGTCCCGATTCCGTGTTCATCGACTGGGCCGGGCAGACCGCCGGCGCGGCCAACCCGTATCTGGGCTATCTGGCCCATGCCGATCGGCTTGTGGTCACCGGCGAGAGTGAATCCATGCTGGCCGAGGCGATCGCCACCGGTCGGCCGGTCTATATCGCCCCGGTGCCCGAGGCCCGGCCGGATCTACGGCGTCGGTTGGCTGATTGGGTGGTGGGCCAGGCCGCGCGTGATCGCTTCAACAAGCGCGGCTCTCGCCGGCCACAGGAAGGCCTGCAGTATCTGTGTGCGCGCCTGGTCGAGCAGCGCGTGTTCGTGCCGCGCCGTAATATGCCCGAGCTGCACGAAGCACTCATCGATCAAGGCGTGGCGCGCTATCTGGACGACGCGCTCGAGGCGTTTCGCCCGCCGGTCTGGCACGAAACCGAGTGGTTGGCCCGACGAATTCGCGCGCTGCTGCCCTTGCCGGGCGATGCAGCGACGCCAGCGGGCGGCCAGCGTCGCGCCGCCACGGCTCGGCAGGCCGGTTAGCGTGACGCGCCCGGCCAAGGATTGGCCCGCGGCGGGGCCCACCGTCTGGGTGCTGCTCGGTGAGGGCGCCGGCGGAAACGCACAGATGATTGCGTTGGCTGAGGCGCTGGGCTGGTCTTATGAGACGCGCCAGCTGGACTGGAACCGGCTCAACCACCTGCCTAACCCGCTGATCGGCGCGCGGGCGACCACGCTGTCGTCCAGGGCGGCCGCGTTGGCGCCGCCGTGGCCGGATCTGGTGATCGCGGCGTCGCGGCGCTCGGCACCGATTGCGCGCTGGATCAAGAAACAATCCGGCGGGCATACGCGGTTGGTGCATCTGCTGCATACGCAAATGCCGCTTGCCGCCTTCGATCTGGTGATCACCACGGCCCAGTTTCGTGTGCCCGAGGCAGCGAACGTCTTGCGCGCCACGCTGCCCTTGAACGTGATCGACGCCCGGCGCCAGGCCGAGGCGGCCAAGCGCTGGGCGCCCCGGCTGGCGCATCTGCCCCGGCCTTGGACCGCACTCTTGGTCGGCGGCGACAGTTCCAGCCATCGGCTGGACGTGGCAACGGCCGAGCAGCTGGCTGATCGTGTCAACGCTGTGGCCGGCGCGAATCAGGGCAGCGTGCTGGCAACGACGAGCCGGCGTACGCCGGCAGCAGCCACCGCGGCGATCGCGGCGCGGCTAGTCGCGCCGCATTATCTGCATCATTGGCGCGCTGATGATGCGGATAACCCGTATCCGGCGTTTCTGGCGCTGGCCGATCGGTTTGTCGTGACCGGCGATTCGGCCTCGCTGCCGGCCGAGGCCGCGGCAACGGGGCGCCCGGTCGACTTGTTCGAATGGCCGGCCCGGCGTTCTCCGCGATCGTTGCCCGCTATGGTCAAGCCGATTCATCGTGCTTTAGTCTATGGGGGCTGGCACAAGCCGAGACGCGATTTCGCGGCCTTTCACCAGGGCCTGCGCGATGCCGGGCTTGTCGATACGCCCACGCCGGCCCCGCCGCCGCCCGATATGGCACGCGCGGTGGCGGCCATCGAGCAGCTGATGGGCTGGCACACAGGCACGCCCGATTCTTATTCTTCGACCGGATACGCATCATGACCTATCTCGATTTCGACAAGCTGGCCGCGATGGACGGCAAGGCGTTTCGTAATACCGATCCGTATCCGTGGACCAATCCGGCCGCACTGCTGACCGAGGCCGGCTATGCCGCGCTGCTGGATTCGATGCCCACGACCGACCAGATGACGCCGCAGTTCGGCCAGGCCCGCTCGCACGGGCAAAAACCACACGATCGCTACTCGCTGGAATATCGGCCCGGCATCGATATCTCGCCGGCCTGGCAGGGTTTCATCGATGAGCTGCAGTCCGACGAATACCACGCCTTCATCAAGAAGATGTTCGGGCGAGGCCTGTTCAAGCTGAACTTCCACTGGCACTACGCCCCCACCGGCGCGTCGGTATCCCCGCACTGTGATGCCCAGCGCAAGCTCGGCTCGCATATCTTCTATTTCAGCTCGCCAGAGACTTGGTCGCCCCAATGGGGCGGGGATACCGTGATTCTGGATGACCACGGCGCCTTTGATCGGAAATCGGCCCCGGCGTTCGAGGATTTCCCGGATGCCTACGAGGGCGAAAGCGTGGGCAACTACAGCCTGCTGTTCCAGCGCCAGGCCAAGTCCTGGCACGGCGTGCGCGAGATCACCTGCCCGGAAGGCATGCACCGCAAGGTCTTCATTGTCGTGATCAACGATCGTGTGCGGGCCGCGGTACGCCGTGTGAAGGGCCGTTTGAAGGGCGAGGAACTGCGTGATGTCTGAGACCGGTGAGACGGTGGCGCCGCCGGATCCGGCGCGCTCGACCGTCGTGCCGGTGCTGGGGGCCGGGCGTAGCGGTACATCGGCGATCACGCGCGGGCTGGCCGCACTGGGTGTCGATCTGGGCGACAAGCTGCGTCGGCCCGGCGGCAAGAACCCGACCGGGTTTTTCGAAGATAACGACGTGCTGGCGATCAGCAAACGCTTGAAGCGAGCGCTGGGCATCCGGGGGCACAGCGTGCGCCTGCTGGATGACGCCGTATTCGAAACCCCGGCGCTGCGCGCGATCCAGCAGCAGGCCATCGCCACGCTGGGCGCGCGTTTTGGCAATACCCCGCTCTGGGGCTATAAATACTCGCGCACGCTACGCACCATGCCGTTCTGGGAGGGCATCCACGAGGCCCTGGACTTGGACGTGCGTTATGTCATCGCCCTGCGCAATCCACTGTCCGTGGCGCGCTCGCGGGGCAAGATCAACCCGCAGCGGGGCCGCCAGGTCTGGTCGGACATGGAGTGGCTGGTCAATGTGGTGCCCTATTTCTATCGCACGGCACATCGGCCCCGTGCCGTGGTCGATTTCGATCGGCTGATGGCGGATCCGAGAAGCCAGCTCGGGCGCGTCGCGCGTGATCTGGGCTTGCCGCTCGGCGTGCAGGAATCCGCGGGTATCGAAGACTACGCCACACAGTTCCTCAAACAGGACAAGCCCGCTTCACGGTTCTCGCGCGATGACCTGATCGCCGATCCGCAGGCCAATCGCTGGACCACCGAAGGCTATCGGCTACTGGACGCGGTGGCCGCCGACGAGATGTCGCTGACCGACCCCGAATTTCTGGCGCGCTGGGAGCAGCTGGCCGAGGACGTACGCGGTCTGGGCCCGTTTCTGGCCGAGTTCGATCACATGCGCGGCGTGACCACGCGAGCCCGCTGGAACCCGGCCAGCCCGATCCACGAAGTGCGTCAGGTGTGGCGGGATCTGAAGGCCAAGGGTTAGATGAGGCCAGGGTCGAGCAGAGCGGCATAGACGGCGGTCGCACGCTCGACCGAATAATCCTCGGCACGTGCCAGACGCGCGGCGCGATCGCCGGGCGCATCCAGGCTCGCCTCGATCGCCTGTGCCATGGCTTCAACATCACCCACGGGCACCAAGTGGCCGTAGCGGCCGTGCGCCAGGATCTCGGCGCTGCCGCCCGGTGCGTCGGTCGCGACGACCGGGCAGCCGCAGGCCAGCGCCTGGATCAGCACGCCGGGCAGCCCTTCCCAGCGCGAGGCCAGCACGAACACATCGGCCATGGCCATGGCATGAAACGGCCGCTCGTCCCAGCCGGGCAGGGACACGTCCTCGGCAATGCCCAGTGCTGCGGCCTCGGCCAGCAGGGCCGGGCGCTGGTCGCCCTCACCGATGAGCACCAGCCGGGCGCTGCGATGCCGACGGACTCGGGCAAAGGCGCGTAGCAGCGTCATGGGGTCTTTCTGATCCACCAGCCGGCCCACGCCGAGCACGGTGGGCTTGGGGCTGGCGAGGTGTGGGCCACGCCGGGCCTCGGCGACGTCGCCGCGCAGCACATCGTCTATAACCGGATTGGGCGCGGTGACGATCGCTGCGTGGGCGAGCCCGGTGGTGTGTGCCAGATCATCGGCGACCGCCTGAGAGACCGCCACGATGGCATCGGCGCGCTGATAAGCATGGGCCACGAGCGGGGCCAGATATTGCCAGCGCCATTTGTCGGCGTGTCGCGTGATGAAGGCAGACAGCATGTTGCGCTCGCTGACCACGACACGGCCGGGGCACCCGGCCAGGCGATGCGCCCAGAGTGCCACGAGGTTGCATTGGGTCATCGCAGAAAGCAGCCCGACCGGCGGGTGCTGTCGCAGATGATCACGAAGCGCGGCCAGATAGGCCAGTTTGCGCCAGGTTTTGAGCGGCCAGAGCACGGTCGAACCCAGCAGGCCCAGCGCCAATGGATCGGCCTTGAGTGCCAGCAGCCGTCCCACCCCGGGCCAGCTGGGGCGCAGCACCACGACGTTCACGTGCGCGGCTGCCAGCTCGCGGGCCAGTTGCCGATCCCCGTGACACACCACGAGATCCACGGTATAGCCGCGGGCGGCAAGGCCGCTGGCCAGCTGACGCATGGAACGCTGGACGCCGCCGCCGCCAAGCGCGGACGTGAACACACACAGGCGTTTGCTTGTGGCGCTGGCTGACATTACAGAGCGGCCGGAACAGGGCAGCCAGCGACCACACCGTGTACGCTGAGGTTATTGTCCGACATCGCTAATGTCGCGGCCATGCACCGGGCCGTGCACGCCGGCAAGAACATATCGGCCAGGCCAATCACCAGCAAGCGACGTCCGAGGTGCGTAGAATCCAGCGCCCCAGAATACGCTGCGCAGGCGTATGCGTACACGCGCCGGGTTGCCCGGGCGTGATAACTACGCGTTGAAATCAAAGCGGGTCCGCGCGTGCAACTGATTAAAGACTTTTTCTATCATTATCCACGCCAGGTGATCATCGTCTGGCTGGCGCTCGCGATTGCCAGTATCGCCGAGGGCTTGAGCCTGTCCACGCTGTTGCCGCTGCTGACCGTGGCGACCGGCGACAGCGCGTCGCTGGTCGGCGCCAGCACGTCGGATTTTCTCACCCAAGCGCTGGACTGGGCCTCAATCACGCCCTCGGTAGGCGTGATGATCGTGCTGGTATTGATCGGCCTGGTGGTGAAGGCCGGCCTGACGTTGGTGGCTTATCGCCAGGTCGGCTACACCGTGGCCGCGATCGCGACCAACACGAGGCTGTCGTTCCTGCGCGCGCTTTCGGCCTCGCGCTGGCAGTATTTCCTGAGCCAACGCACGGGCCGGCTGGCCAACTCGATCTCGACCGAAGCCTCCAATAGCGCGAGTGCGTTCCAGTCGCTGGCCAGTCTGTCGGCGCTGCTGTCGCAGTGCGCGGTGTTTCTGACCGTGGCCATGCTGATCAACTGGAAGATCGCCTGTCTGGCCATCGCGATCGGCGTCGGGATCTTCGCGCTGTTGAAGGTCATGGTCTCGATCTCGCGTGAGGCCGGCTCGCGACAGAAGAACGCGTTTCAGGGCCTGATGGGGCTGCTGACCGATTCGCTGTCCTCGCTCAAACCGTTGAAAGCCATGGCCCGCGAGCGCGAGATGGATCAGATGCTCGAGCGCCAGACGCGCAATCTCAACAGCGCGCTGCGCACCAGCGTGCTCGCGAGCGAGACGCTCAAGGCCACCCAAGAGCTGCTGATCGGGCTGGTGCTGGTCGCCGGCGTGGCGGCGTCGCTGACGCTGCTCGAACTGCAACTCTCCGAGATCATGGTGCTCACGATCGTGCTGGCACGGCTGCTGACCAAGCTGTCCAAGCTGCAGCAGGAGTATCAGAAGCTGGCCTCCAAGGAATCGTTCTACTGGTCGATGATGTCGGCCATCGACGAAGCCAGAGATGCGCGTGAAGAGCCGTTCGGTGACCGACAGCCCACGCTGGATCGGGATATCCGCCTGGAGGACGTCTGTTTTGACTACGATGGCAATACGGTGCTCAAGAACGTCGATCTGCACGTACCGGCAGGCCAGTTCACGACACTCATCGGTTTCTCCGGGGCCGGCAAGACCACGCTCATCGATCTCATCATCGGGCTGTTGCGGGCATCGTCCGGCCGGGTACTGATTGATGGCCAGGCCATCGACGCGCTGGATATCCGCGCCTGGCGCAATCTGATCGGCTATGTGCCCCAGGACACGGTGCTCTTGCACGACACTATCTATAACAACATCGTGCTGGGCGACACCGCCCTCACCGAGGCCGATGTGCATGCCGCACTCGACAAGGCCGGGGCCGCGGATTTCGTGGCTGGCCTGGCCGATGGCGTGAACACCAACGTGGGGGAGCATGGCGGCCGGCTGTCAGGCGGCCAGCGCCAGCGTGTGGTGATCGCACGAGCGCTCGTGCACAAGCCGCGGCTGGTGATTCTCGACGAGGCCACGAGCGCGCTCGATCCGGATACCGAGAAAGCGGTCAGTGCCACGCTGGGCGCGCTGGGCAGCGACTATACCGTGCTGGCGGTGTCCCATCGCGCGGCGCTGACGGAGCGCTCGGATCGGGTCTATCGGATCGAGAACGGCCAGGCCCGGCTGATGGGCGCGGATGAGCGCGTCAGCGCTTAGGGCCTGTTGCCGTTTCATGCGAGCCCGCGCCAAGCGCTGTTTTGCGGCAAGACGAGGCGTAGCCCACGCCGCGCAGGCATTCTGCGCTAGTGGGCTAGAACGCTGTATTGCCGACGCGTCGCTCACTTTGTGGGCGCTTGTCCCGAAGGGTTGGGCCGCCCATAAAAATTAAAGATGGGCGCCCTGCGGCGTTGCGAGCCTTGATCGTGGCACGCCACGATACGGCGACTCGCGCCTTGCAGGACACGATTTGCGGACGCCAACGCGGCGCTCGTATGAAACGGCAACAGGCCCTAGCTTCGCGCGCCCGATCAGTCGGGCGTGTCGCGCCCGGCCGCGGCCAGCCGGTTAAGCGCGTCGGCCAGATCACGATCTTCGATATATCGCGCGCTTTGCTCGAGATGGGCGCGGGCGGTGGGTGAGACATAGCGCGGGCGCGCCGGTGCTGCGGTAACCGGCCCGATACCGGGGCGCACCTTGGTATCGATACGATCGATCTGCAGGCGCATGCGCTGGGCCAGAGCCTGCTTGAGAGCGGCGTCCATATAGCGCAGACGCGTGGCCCAGGCGGCGTTGTCAACGTGCAGACGCAGCACATAAGCCTCATAGGCGGCTACTTGCATGTGTGGGGCAATCGCCGGGGGCAATACGTCGAGCAATGCCGCGCGCATACGCGCCAGAAAGCGCGCGCGGCCCAGCACATCGGCCACGGCCGGCGTTGCAATATGCAGCAAAGACTGGATTGATTGCGGGGTCGCCCCCATAACGGACGGTGTACGCGGCAAGGCCAAGTTGGCATGGTAGCAGCCGCCGAGGCCCGTTTTCGCATGCGTTGAGACCGGGAAGCGGCTTTTCGTTATCATCGCGCGCGGTGTGGCGTGTACGTCATATCCGCCATATCAAGCGATCCGGGCCAGACGACGAGGGTTCATGAGCAATTTTCTGACCAAACTCATCGGTAGTCGCAATCAGCGTGTGGTCAAACGCATGCACAAGATTGCCGATGCCGTGAACGTTCGCGAGGCCGACTTCGAGTCCTTGAGCGACGAGGCGCTTGGTGCCAAGACCGAAGAGTTTCGGGCCCGTCTGGCCGACGGCGCTGAGCTGGACGACCTGCTGTCCGAAGCGTTTGCGGTGGTGCGAGAAGCCGCCAAGCGCGTGCTAGGCATGCGGCATTTCGATGTTCAGCTGGTCGGCGGTCAGGTGCTGCATCAAGGCAAGATCGCCGAGATGAAGACCGGCGAGGGCAAGACCCTGGTGGCCACGCTGGCGACCTATCTCAACGCGCTCGAGGCCAAGGGCGTGCACATCATCACGGTCAACGATTATCTGGCCGCCCGCGACGCCGAGTGGATGGGCCAGCTCTATCGGTTTCTGGGGCTGTCGGTCGGCACGATCTTTTCCGGCCAGGACAGCCAGTCCAAGCGCGCCGCTTATGCCTGTGACATCACCTACGGCACGAACAACGAGTTCGGCTTTGATTATCTGCGCGACAACATGGCCTTCACGCCGGCCGATCGTGTCCAGCGCGGCCTGCACTACGCCATCATCGACGAGGTCGATTCGATCCTCATCGACGAGGCACGCACGCCGCTCATCATCTCCGGGCCGACCGACGATGATCCGCAGACCTCGCTCGACGTCAACGGTCTGGTGCGGCATCTGGTCAAGCAGGAAGAAGAAGAAGGCCCGGGTGATTACTTCACCGAGGAAAAGAACAAGCAGGCCTACCTGACCGAGGACGGGCATCAGAAGGTCGAGGCCTTGATGCACGAGGCCAATCTGCTGGATCCGGAAGAGTCGCTCTACGACGCCAACAACGTCGCGCTCATGCACCACATGAACGCGGCACTGCGCGCACACACGCTCTATACCAAGAACATCGAATATATCGTGGCCGATGACGAGATCGTCATCGTGGACGAATTCACCGGGCGTACGATGCCTGGCCGGCGCTGGTCGGATGGCCTGCACCAGGCGATCGAGGCCAAGGAAGGGGTCAAGATCCAGAAAGAGAACCAGACGCTGGCCTCGATCACCTTCCAGAATTTTTTCCGGCTCTACGACAAGCTCTCGGGCATGACCGGCACCGCCGATACCGAGGCCTTCGAGTTCCAGTCGATCTATGGCCTGGAAGTGGTGGTGATTCCCACCAACCGACCGCTCCAGCGCAAGGATCTGCCCGATCAGATCTACATGAGCGGGCGCGAGAAGTTCGCCGCCATCGCCGATGAGGCCAAGACTGCCAGCGAAACCGGCCAGCCGGTATTGATCGGCACGGCCTCGATCGATGCCTCGGAAGTGCTCTCGGCGCTGCTCAAGGAGCGCGGTATTCGCCACGAGGTCTTGAACGCCAAGCAGCACGAGCGCGAGGCTGACATCATCGCCCAGGCCGGGCGCCCCGGTGCGGTGACCATCGCCACCAACATGGCCGGGCGTGGCACGGATATCGTGCTGGGCGGCAATATCGAAGAAGCCATCGCCGCACTCGAAGAAGACGACGAGCACGGGCGTGCCCGCCTGCGCGAGGAGTGGCAGAAGACACACGACGCCGTGCTGGAGGCCGGCGGCCTGTTGGTCATCGGCTCCGAGCGCCACGAATCGCGCCGCGTGGACAACCAGCTGCGGGGGCGTTCCGGTCGTCAGGGGGATCCCGGCGCCTCGCGCTTCTATCTGTCGCTCGAGGATTCGCTGATGCGGATCTTCACGCCGCCGCGCCTGCGCGCCATGCTCCAGAACCTGGGCCTTGAAGAAGGCGAGGCCATCGAGCACAAGTGGGTCACTCGCGCGATCGAAAATGCCCAGCAGAAGGTGGAGCGGCATCACTTCGATATCCGCAAGCAGCTGCTCGAATACGACAACGTGGCCAACGACCAGCGCCAGGTGGTCTACGAGCAGCGCAACGAGATCATGGATGCCGAAGAGGTCTCCGAGCTGGTCGAAAACATCTGGTCTGACGTGGTCGACGAAGCCATTTCGGAATATATCCCGCGGGCCAGCCTGGAAGAGCAGTGGGATATCGAAGGCCTGGAAAACGCCATCACGCGTGACTTCGGCGCCGAGATGCCGGTACGCCAATGGCTCGACGAGGAAGACGATCTCGACGAGGAAGGCCTGCGCGCGCGCATCAGCGAGCAGCTGAAAGCCGCCTACGACGAAAAACGCGAGACGGCCGGCGCCGAGAACATGGCCCAGATCGAGAAATCGGTCGTGCTACAGGTGCTGGACTCGCTCTGGCGCGAGCATCTGGCCTCGATGGACTATCTACGCAAGGGTATCCACCTGCGCGGCTATGCCCAGAAGGACCCGAAGAATGAGTACAAGCGCGAAGCCTTCGAGATGTTCAATACCATGCTCACGCGCTTGAAGCATGAGGCCGTGACCGTGCTGGCCCGGGGCCGCGTGGATACCCAGATCACCGAAGAGGCCCGCGAGGATCGCCAGCGCCAGATGGCGGCCATGGAATACCAGCACGAGGACGCCGCCTCGGCCGCTGAACAGGCCCAGGCCCAGGCGGCTGCGCAGGCCGAAGCCCAGGCGGCCGCCGAATCCGGCCATCCGGTGACGCCCGAGGCCGCGGCCCAGGCCAATCTGCCGGGTGCCTCGCAACCGGGCGAGGCCGATGCCAGCGTGGGCGATGACGCCAACCCGGAAACCTTCGTCCGTGACGGGCGCAAGATCGGGCGCAACGAAACCTGCCCCTGTGGCTCCGGCAAGAAATACAAGCACTGTCACGGCCGTGACGCATAAAAGCGACATGACCGGCCCAACACGACAAGGAACAGGCCCGCGATGGCTGTAAATCTGGCACCGCCTGCGGCACTCACGCCGATCGCCGGGGTGAAATGGTCGACCGTCGGCGCGGCTATCAAGTCCGCCGAGCGCGACGATATTGCGGTCTGTTGGCTGGCCGAGAATACGATCACGGCCGGCGTGTTCACGAAAAACGCTTTTGCCGCGGCGCCGGTGACCGTTGCCCGGCGCCATCTCACGGCCGTCGCCCCGCGGGCGCTGCTCATCAACAGCGGCAACGCCAACGCCGGCACCGGCATCGCCGGTGAGCAGGATGCCTTGACACTTTGTGATCAGATCGCGGTGGCCCGCGGCTTCGAGCAGGCCGAGATCCTGCCGTTTTCGACCGGCGTGATCGGCCAGGCGCTGCCCATGACGCGTATGGCACCGGCGTTATCGGTTCTGTGCGATAACGACACGGACGCCGGCTGGCTCGCCGCG
The DNA here is from genome assembly GCF_003788585.1 of Salinisphaera japonica YTM-1. Taxonomy (GTDB): domain Bacteria; phylum Pseudomonadota; class Gammaproteobacteria; order Nevskiales; family Salinisphaeraceae; genus Salinisphaera; species Salinisphaera japonica. The sequence goes on from NZ_AYKG01000021.1 coordinate 41,789, forward strand.
GCTCGGGCGATCATGACCACCGACACCGTGCCCAAGGGCACGTCGCGCCGGGTCGATCTGGGCGGCGGTCGATATTGCGATATCACCGGCATCACCAAGGGCTCGGGCATGATCTGCCCGAACATGGCCACCATGCTGGCCTTCATCGCCACGGATGCCACGATTGCCGAGCCCGATCTGCATCAAGCGCTGGTCATGGCCAACCAGGCTTCGTTCAACAGCATTACCGTGGACGGCGATACCTCGACCAACGATGCGGCCATGCTCTCGGCGACAGGCCAGGGCGCGGCCATCGAATGCAACGAGGCGGGCTGGGGCGCTTTTGTGGCTGCACTCACCGGTCTGATGCAGGAGTTGGCCTGTGCGATCGTGCGCGACGGCGAAGGGGCAACCCGGTTCATGGATATCCATATCGCCGGCGCGGCGGATATCGACGAAGCCCGCGCCGTGGGCTTCACCGTGGCTCAGTCGCCGCTGTTCAAGACCGCGGCCTTTGCCGGTGACCCGAACTGGGGCCGGATACTGGCTGCCGTCGGCCGGGCCCCGATCGATGATCTGGCCATCGACGGCGTGGATATCGCCATTGGTGACGTCGCCATTGTGGCCGGCGGCCAGCCGCGCCCGGACTATGTTGAGGCCGAGGCTGCCGCGGTCATGGCCAGTCCGGAATTCACGATCCGCGTGGGGCTCGGCCGCGGCAGTGCCGAAACCCATGTCTTCACCTCGGATTTGTCGTACGAATATGTACGCATCAATGCCGAGTACCGCAGCTGATGGATAGAGCGCCCCTGGATATCGCGGTCGGTGTGCTGGTCGATGACCATGACCGGCTGCTCATCGCGCGTCGCCGTGCCGATACGCCCGGCGCCGGCTACTGGGAGTTCCCCGGCGGCAAGCGCGAGCCCGGCGAGTCCGTGGCGGCATGCCTGTCGCGTGAGCTGGCCGAGGAAATCGGGGTGACTGATCTGACCAGTCGCAGCCTGATTCGTTTTTCGCACGACCGCGGCCCGCGCCCCGTACGCCTGCACGTGGCACGTATCGACAACTGGACGGGCGAACCCGCCGGCCAGGAAGGTCAGCAGGTCCGTTGGTGTGCTCAAAACGATTTGAGCGATGTCGAGCTGCTGCCGGCCACCAACGTTATTCTGGCTGCGCTCAACCTGCCACCGCTGTATATCATCACGCCGTCGATCGGGCGGGGGCGCAGTGCGCGCCAGAGCTGGTTCGATGCCCTTGATCGGGCGCTGCGTGCCCACGTCGGCGACGGGACGAAAGCCTTTGTCCGGCTGCGTCAGCCCGGTCTCGACGATGACGACTACGCTGATCTGGCCAAGCGCGTGCTCGAGCACGCACGCCGCCAACAGGCCCGTGTGCTGCTTGATCGCAGCGTGGCGCTGGTCGAGCGCCTCAGCGCGGACGGCCTGCATTGCTCGACCCGCCGTGCCCAGCGCATGGACAAGCGCCCGATCGCGGATAACTACTGGTTTGGTGTTTCGACCCACAGCGCCGACGAGCTGACACACGCCGCAGCGATCAATGCCGATTTCGCGACACTATCCCCGGTAGCCGCGACAGAAACCCATTCCGAGGCGCGCCCGCTGGGCTGGCCAGGGTTCGAAGACGCCCGCGGCGAAGCCGCCCTACCGGTCTATGCCCTGGGCGGCATGCGCCCGGATGACCTCGGGGCCGCACGCGACCACTACGCCCAGGGCGTGGCCGGCATCCGCGGCTTCTGGCCCGGCAGCTAGGCATTCCGCGCTTCAAACGAGAGTTGGCCGCGAATAAACACTGATAAACGCAAACGAATACAGGCGTTTATCCGCCGATGAACGCCGATGGCCGCAGATGAAGAAGACGATAGCCTGAAATCGGTGGTTGCTCTGAAAAGACGTTCATCCACAGATTGCGCAGATTTCACAGATTAAAAGATAAGATTTTTATCGATTGACCCGGTGAGCGCGACGACTCCCGGTTCGTGGCATCGCCCAACCAATCTGCGTCATCTGCGCAATCTGCGCAATCTGCGGATTGTCTTTCTGTCCGTATTGATTTGCGCCCATCCGCGTTCATTCGCGGACGATATTCTTGCTCGATTGACCGGTGAGCGCGACGACTCGGGGCTCGTGGCATCGACCCACCAATCTGCGTCATCTGTGTAATCTGCGGATTGTTTTTCCGTCCGTATTGATTTGCGCTCATCCGCGTTCATTCGCGGACGATATTCTTGCTCGATTGACGCGGTGAGCGCGATGACTCCGGGCTCGTGGCATCGCCCAACCAATCTGCGTCATCTGTGTAATCTGCGGATTGTCTTTCTGCCTGTATTCATTTGCGCTTGTTCGCGGACCATCGCGCTTTGGGCTAGTGCGCGGTCTCGTCGCCGCCCGACCAGGGGGCACCGGGGGCGCTGCCTTCGGGGTCGGCGATCCGGTTGGATTCATCGAGCCAGTCGCCCAGATCGATCAGCTTGCAGCGTTTCGAGCAGAAGGGGCGATAAGCGTTGGCCGCGCTCATGTCGGCGTCTTGGCCACAGTGCGGGCATTCCAGGGTCTTTGTCATGACGATGGCAGGTGAGGCGTTTGGGCCATAGCCTACAAACGACTGCAGGCCATATGGAAGTCCACGTCGCGACTGGCCTGGCGGCTACGGCCGTCGACATCGCACATGAAGCGCACGGTGGCGCGGTGACGCCCGGCGCTGATTTCCGGGAATACGTCGTCGTCGGCCACGAATACACGGATGAGCTGGGTGTTGCTGGCCGTCTGATGCAGAAACACGCCCGATTTGGCCGTGTAGGCATCGGCGGTGCTGGCCTCGCGCAGCATTCGCAGTACCAGCCCCACGCCGGCGCCGATGGTTTCGATCGGGGCGATCCAGCGATCGATATCGGCCGTAATGCGTGCATCACTCTGGCGCAGCCAGTGCCGATAGGCCGGCACATCGAAACTGCAGGTGCCGCCAGCGATGGCAGTGCGGTTGTTCACGCTTTTGAGAAGTTCGTCATCGCGCAGGCGATAGGCCGCGAACTGCGGCGGGATACGGGCCAGCTCGCCGGCACGGGCATCGATCTCGGCCAGGATGTCGGTCAGCGCGCGCGTATCGATATCGTCGCGCTCGGCCAGGGCGGCCAGCGTGCCGCGACGGGTGACCAGTGCCTTGCTGGCCTCGCCGCGGATATCGTGACGCGACATGACGTTGAGCAGATCCAGCGTGGCCTCGACCGTGGCCCGACGGCCCCAGTGGCTCGTGTCGGCGCGGTGGTGCGACAGCCGTGTCAGTAGATGCTCGACCCGTAGAAAGGTACGGATACGCTCGTTGAGCGGCTGTTCGTAGCAGGACAGATCATCGTCGACCATAATTTATTGCGAAGATCCCCATGCCTCAAACCGCGGAGTCTGGCACGCCGGGCGTAAGATTCGGCCGCTAGCCGGGCAGATGCAGCGGCGGTAGATCAGCGATCTCGCCGCGTGCAAGCCGTTGATAGCCGGCATGAAACGCCGCCGCCAGATCGGCGATATCGCTTCGAGGCCCGGTATTGATCAGCACGTCCTGGGCGATGGCCAAGCGCTCGGCGCGATCTTCCTGGGCCGCGATCATCTTGCGTGCCAGAGCCTCGTCGATATCGTCGCGCCCCATTAGGCGCTCCAGCTGCACGGCTTCGGGCGCATCGATGACCAGCACGCGATCGACCAGATCGATCATCTTCGAGCGGGTCAGAAGCGGCACCACCAGGATGCAGTACTCTGACTCGGCCGCTGCCTGGCGGGCAGCCACGCCGGCATGGATCCGCGGATGGGTGATGGCCTCGAGATCGCGGCGGGCGGCGTCATCGTCGAAGATGATGGCCCGCAGGTCGCGCCGTTTGAGTGCGCCCTCGGCGTCCACGATATCCGGGCCGAAGCGCTCGATGATTTCGGCCAGGGCCGGTTGGCCCGGGGCCACGATCTCGCGCGAGACGAGATCGGCATCCACCAGCGTGACGCCGAGGCGCTCGAAGGATTGGGCAACCACGGATTTGCCGCTGGCGATGCCGCCGGTCAGGCCGATCGTCAAACGTTGTGTCATGGGCGGGCCTGCCGGGCGGTCGAGCCGGCAGGTGCCGGTGGCTGACAACACAGATGACGACTGATGCATAAACGGGTGACAGACACTAACCCAATCCGGCGTAACGCAAATAAGCGGCGGTGATTGTATCGCCTGCGATGAGTGCCAGCCAGCCGGCCGCGGCCAGCCAAGGCCCAAACGGCATGGGCGTATCGCGCTCCATGCGGCCAGTGGCCAGCAGGGTGCCGCCCACAAGCGCGCCGCCTGTCGATGCGATGATCACCACCAGCGGCAGCGACTGCCAGCCCAGCCAGGCGCCCAGGGCGGCGAGCAGTTTGAAATCGCCGTAGCCCATGCCGTGCTTGCCGGTAAGCGCGGCAAAGCCTTGAAAGACAAGCCAAAGCACGCCGTAGCCGGCCGCAGCGCCCATGATCGCATCCGGTGGGCTGATATCGGTGAATTGGCCGTGCCAAAGGCTTGCGAGCAGCCCCAGCCAGAGCAGCGAAAGCGTCAGCACGTCCGGTAGCAGCTGGGTGCGGGCATCGATGGCCGCCAGGATCAGCAGATACGCGCTGAGCAGATACGCGCCGAGTGCCGCGCCGGTCAGGCCGAAGCGTGCGACGGCGACGCCGGCCGCGGCGAGACTCAAAAGTTCGATGATCGGGTAAAGCCAGGAAATCTGTGTGCCGCAGGCACTGCAGCGTCCGCGCAGCAGCAGATAGCCGACGATCGGCAGGTTATGGCGATACCGGATCGGGGTCGCGCACGTCGGGCAGTGCGAAGCCGGGAACGACAGCGACAACGCGTGATCGGGTCCGGAGCCGTCCAGATCGGCCGTGGCGTCGGTGGTTTCAGCCTGCCAACGCGCGATCATCATGCGCGGCAGGCGCACGATCACCACGTTGAAAAAACTGCCCAGAACGAGCGCGATCAGGCCGATGGCGATATAGACGAACGCGACCGGCAGGCCCGTGAGCGTATCGGCCATCAGACCACCGACCCGAGTTTGAAGATCGGCAGATACATGGCCACCACGATACCGCCGACCAGAACGCCGATGATCGCCATAATGAACGGCTCCAGAAGCGACGACAGCTGGTCGACCTGATCATCGACCGCGGTTTCATAGAAATCCGCCACGCGGGCACACATGGCATCCAGCGCGCCGGCTTCTTCGCCGATGGCCATCATCTGTTGGGCCATGCTGGGAAAGCGGCCCGTGTTCTCGGTGGCCAGCGCCAACGATTGCCCCGTGGCGACCTGATTGCGCACCTGGAATATGGTGTCCTCGAACACGACATTGCCGGCCGCCCGGGCGACCGAATCCAGGGCGTCCACCAGCGGCACGCCGGCCGCGAACATGGTCGAGAGCGTGCGCGCAAAGCGGGCCACGGCGGCCTTGTAGACGATCGAGCCGATCACCGGCAGACGCATGACCAGCCGATCGGTGGCCCGGCGCATCGCCCGAGAGCGTTTATGCGCGGTATACAAGCCAAAGCCGGTCGCCCCGATGGCCAGCAGGATCAGCCACCACCAGTGCTGCATGAAGCGCGATGCACCGATCACCAGCAATGTGAACGCCGGCAGGTCCGCGCCGAAACCGGCGAACAACGACTGGAATTGGGGCACCACGAAATACAGCAGGATACCGACCACGATGATCGCCACCACCACCACGGCCGTGGGGTAGAACAGGGCTTTTCGGACCTTGGATTTGATGGCCTCGGTCTTTTCCTTGTAGGCGGCGATCTTGTCCAGCAGCGTTTCCAGGGCGCCAGAGCGCTCGCCGGCATCGACCAGGGCGATATACAGCTCGTCGAAGTGCTGCGGATGGCGTGCCAGCGCATCGGCCAGGGCCAGGCCGTCGGAGACATCGGCACTGATACGCGCGGTCAACTCACCCAGCGCGGCGTTGTCGGCACCGCGACCCACGATTTCCAGTGACTGAACCAACGGCACGCCGGCTGAGAGCAGGGTGGCCAACTGACGCGAGAACACCGCAATATCCGCGGCCGCGATACGTCGTCGGCGCTTGCCGCCGATACCGAACAGCCGGGTTTTCTTGCGCACCCGGATCGGCCGGATCTGCTGACGGCGCAGCGTCGCGCGGATCATCGCCTCGTTGGGCGCCTCGCTGGCCCCGGTCACGCGATGCCCGGCGGCGTCGGTGCCGATCCAGTGAAAGGTATGGTTGGCCGGCGAGGAATCGCGCACGACAGATCGCTTGCCGGCGCTCAGCCGCGCGGGGCCCGGTCGTGTTCGGCACAGCGATGGCCGTCGCCGTCAGTGATGGCCCGGTCCGCCGCGATATAGGCCCCGCACTCGTCACAACGCACGGTCGAGGTGAACCGTGGTGTCTCGGATGCCTCGACGCGTGCCCGCTGACGAAGACGCCGCGCGATGAACACCACGCCGGCGATCACGAGCCCCAGGATGATCAGTCGTGCCATGTTTCTACCCCCTGTATGCCCACCGGCCCGAGCATACGCCAGCCGCTGCCATCCGACGAATCGACTCGTAAGGGCCTGTTGCCGTTTCATACGAGTCCGCGCCAAGCGCTGTTCTACGGCAAGACGAGGCGTAGCCCACGCCGCGCAGTCATTCTGCGCCAGTGGGCTAGAACGC
>NZ_AYKG01000022.1 GCF_003788585.1 Salinisphaera japonica YTM-1
AGGGTTGGGCCGCAAATCGCGCCCTGCGGCGTTGCGAGTCTTGATCGTGGCACGCCACGACACGGCGACTCGCGCCTTGCAGGACACGATTTGCGGACGCCAACGCGGGCTCGCATGAAACGGCAACAGGCCCTAATACCGCCCGACAGACTCTCCGCACCTGGACGCCGGTGTCCAGGCGCGGGTGTCCAGACTGTCCACCGTGAACGTTCGCGTGGACACCGGATGAACAGCCTGCTGCGTCCGGCGTTCAATTAAATCAAAGACTTAGATGCTGCCTTAATCCTGGCATGTGCCTTGCGCCTCTTTTCGTACGTTACGAAAGGAGACAGTCGTGAAGGCAGCCGTGCTCAAAACATACGACCCCGAGGTGACCGATAGGCGCTGGGTCGAATATGAAGACGTCGCCGATCCGGCGATCGCGCATCCGCGAGAAGTGATCGTGCGCGTGGGCGGTGCCGGCGTGTGTCGCACCGATCTGCATGTGATCGAAGGTCTCTGGCAGGAAATTTCGGAAGTCCAGCTGCCCTACATCATGGGCCATGAAAACGCGGGCTGGGTCGAGGCGGTCGGCGCCGGCGTCACGGGCTTCAAACCGGGCGACGCGGTGATCTGTCATCCGCTGGTGACCTGTGGCCACGATCTGGCTTGCCGACGCGGTCACGACATGCAGTGCGAGGACCAAGCCTTCCCCGGGCTGACCCGCGACGGCGGCTACGCCGACTATCTGCGCACGCATGAACGCACGCTCGTGCGCCTGCCCGATACTTTGGCCCCGAAGGACGTGGCCCCGTATTCCGATGCCGGGCTGACCGCCTATCGCGCGGCCAAGAAAGCGGCCAAGCAGCTCGAGCCCGGTCAGACCGCGGTGATGATCGGCGCCGGCGGGCTGGGCCATATCGGCATCCAGGTGCTCCGGTCCCTGTGTGCAGCCGACATCATCGTGGTTGATCGTGCCGAAGGGGCACTCAAACACGCCGAGAACTTTGGTGTGGCCCATACCGTTCTGGCCGATGGCAACGAGATCGAGCGCGTGAAGGAGCTCACCAAGGGCTACGGCGCCGAGGCCGTCATCGATTTCGTGGGGGAGGGCAACGCCGTGGCCAACGGCCTGGCGATGACGCGTGACGCCGGGACGTATTACATCGTGGGCTACGGCGGCCGGCTGGAGATACCCACGATGGAGATGGTCGTCTCGGAAAAATCCATCGTCGGCAATCTCGTGGGCACTTATCCCGAACTGGTCGAGCTCATGGAGATGGCCGACCGCGGCCTGGTGGATCTCGCAACCCGCGAATACAAGCTCTCCGAGGCTAACCAGGCGCTGCACGATCTGGACGCCGGCCAGGTGCCGGGGCGTGCCGTACTCATTCCATAACCCAAAACCGACAATCTCAGGGCCAGAAGCCCATACAACGGATCGGCCGCCAGCGGTCGATCGCGAGCAGGAGGACAACATGTATACCGCACCCGACGGCGAGCAGTATTTCATCATCGACGGGCATATCCATTACTGGGATGCCAGCAAAGCCAATCAGAAGAACCGCCACGGCGAGGAGTTCGTCAACTGTTTCCATGATTATCAGAAAGGCCTGAGCCCGGATGAATACATCTGGGGCGACGAGAAATTCCGCAACTATGGCCGCGAGACGATGCTCGACGATCTGTTCGTCGACGGCTATGACGATATGGCTATCTTTCAGCCGACCTACCTCAAGGATTTCTATCACGAGGGCTTCAATACCACCGAGCGCTGCGATCTGATCAAGCAGGAGTTTCCCGAGCGCTTCATTCTCAACGGCTCGTTCGACCCCCGCGACGGCGCGGCCGCGCTGGATTACATCGATTATCTGGTCGATGACTATCAAATCGCCGGCATCAAGCTCTATACCGCCGAGTGGAAGGGCCAATCACGCGGCTGGAGTCTGAACGACGACTGGTCGTATCGCTGTCTGGAGCATTGTCAGAAGCGTGGCATCAAGAACATCCATATCCACAAGGGCCCGACGATTCTGCCGCTGGATCGGGACGCTTTCGACGTCAAGGACGTGGATCATGTCGCGACCGATTTTCCCGAGCTGAATTTCATCGTCGAGCATATCGGCCTGCCCCGGCTGGATGATTTCTGCTGGATCGCGACCCAGGAGCCCAACGTCTATGGCGGCATGGCGGTGGCGATGCCGTTCGTGCACGCCCGGCCCAAATACTTCGGCCGCATCATGTCCGAGCTGCTGTTCTGGATCGGCGAGGATCGCATCCTGTTCGGTAGCGACTATGCCATCTGGCACCCGCGCTGGCTGGTCGAGCAGTTCGTGGATTTCCAGATCCCCACGGAAATGGTCGAAGACACGGGCATCCAGCTCACGCCCGATATCAAACGCAAGGTGCTCGGCGAAAACGCGGCCCGGCTCTACGGCATCGATATCGAGGCCAAGAAGAAAGCGCTGGCCGGCGATGCCTTCGCCACGGCGGAGGTCGCGTGAACGCGCCCGCGCGGCGGGCCCAGGCGTGGGCGGCGATCGGCGAGGTCACCGATCCGGAGCTGGATCAATCGGTCACCGAGCTGGGCTTCATCACCGAGTTCGAGGTGGATGCGATCCGCGGTGACGTGAGCGTGGCCTATCGCCTGCCGACTTATTGGTGTGCCGCCAACTTCGCTTTCATGATGGGCAACGACATGGCCGAGCGGCTGGGCGAGTTGGCCTGGACGCAGCACGTTAGCGTGCGCCTGCTCGATCATTTCTATGCCGACGAAATCAACCGCGGGCTGGCCGACAACGCCTCGTTTCAGGATACCTGTGGCCACGAGGCCAGCGGCGGGCTCACCGAGCTGCGGGCGACGTTTCGCTATAAGGCCTTCATGTCGCGCCAGGAACGCCTGATGGGGTGGCTGCTCGCCCACGGTGTTTCTCGAGAAACACTCGTGGCCTGGACGGTCGCCGATCTGGCGGCGTACACGCTGACCGATGCCCGAGGCCTGCATCTGCGCGAGCGCTATCTGGCCATGCGCCGGTCGCATACGCCGGGGGATTTCAGCGGCCAGGGCTATCGCGGCGATGGCCGGGAAATCGCGTTCGTCACCGCCGCCGGCAAGGCCATTGCCGCCGACGATCTGGATGCCCATCGACGTCATATTCAATCGATTCGTATGAACAGCGAGTTCAACGCGACGTTGTGCAGTCGCGTGCTGGCCGTGCGCCAACGCGAAGTTGCCAGCACCGACAGCGCCGCGGGCCAGGCATTGGCGCGCTAAACCAATCGAAGAAACATAAACCGAGGAGAACAGCATGCAACTCGATAACCAAACAGCACTGATCACCGGCGCCGGCCGGGGTATTGGTCAGGGCATTGCGCTGGCCCTGGCACAAGCCGGTGCGAATATCGTGGCCGCGGACGTGGATCTCGCGATCGCCGAAGAGACCAGCGAGAAGGTCAAGGCACTCGGGCGCAAGTCGGCCGCCATTGAAGTCGACGTCACCCAGGCCGACTCGATCGAGGCGATGGTCAACGAAGCCGAATCCCGTGTTGGGCCGTTGGATATCGCGGTCAATAACGCCGGGGTGATCAGCATCATGGGCGTCGACAAACTTGACGCCGAGAAATGGGATTCGTTGATGGCAGTGAACGCGCGCGGGGTGTTTCTGTGTACCCAGGCCGAGATCAACGTGATGCGCCCGCGCCGGTTCGGCCGCGTGATCAACGTGTCCTCGATCTGCGGCAAGGTGGGCCTGCCCGATCTGTCGCACTACTGTGCCTCCAAGTTCGCCGTGGTCGGCTTTTCCAACGCGGTAGCCAAGGAAGTGGCCGACGAGGGCATCACCGTCAACGCGCTGTGCCCCGGCATCGTGGGCACCGGCATGTGGCGCGGTGAGCACGGGTTGGCCCATGCCTGGCGAGAAGAAGGCGAGTCCGAGGAAGACTCCTGGGCACGCCATCAGGCCACGTTCCTGCCGCAGGGCGTAGCCCAGACGCCCGAGGACATGGGCGGGCTGGCCGTCTATCTGGCCAGTGCCGAGCACGTGACCGGCCAGGCGATCGCCGTGGATGGCGGTTTCTCGTTGTAACGACAGCAGCAGACGGCCGGTCCAACTGCAGGGCCGGCCGTGGAGACTCTTCATGCCAGATGCAACCAACGCGCGCCGGCCCATGGTGTTTGCCAGCCCGTCGCGCTATATCCAGGGCGCCGATGCGTTGAATGAGGCCGGGGCCGCGATCGCGCGTCTCGGCGACAGTATTACGGTCATCGCCGACGATTTCGTTTGGGACATGGCCGGCAAGAAGCTGGCCACCAGTCTGAATACTGCGGATGTGACGTATGCCCGTGTCCGTTTCAACGGCGAGGCATCGAGCGCTGAAATCGAGCGTATTGCCGAGGATATCCGCAGTGCGGGCGTCAATACCGTGGTTGGCTTTGGCGGCGGCAAGACGATGGATACGGCCAAGGGTGTGGCCAATACGCTGGGGCTGGCGTGCGTGATTCTGCCGACCACGGCATCCACCGATGCGCCAACCAGCGCGCTATCGGTGATCTATACCGACGACGGGGCGTTCGAGGCGTATCGCTTCTATGAACGCAACCCGGATCTAGTGCTGGTCGACACCACGCTCATTGCGGCCGCCCCGACACGCTTTTTGGCCTCCGGTATCGCGGATGCCCTGGCGACCTGGATCGAGGCACGTGCCGTGGCCCAGGCCGGCGCACAGAACATGGTGGGTGGTCGGCCTACAATCCTCGGCACGGCCATTGCCGAGCGCTGTGAGGCGGTGTTGTTCGAGCATGCCGAGGCCGCTTTTACGGCCAATCAGGCCGGGGTCGTCACCCCCGCGCTGGACGCCGTGGTGGAGGCCAATACCCTGCTTTCGGGGCTGGGCTTTGAAAGCGGTGGTCTGGCCGTGGCCCATGCCGTGCACAACGGCTTCACCGCACTGCACGGCCCGATACATGAGCTCACACACGGTGAGAAGGTCGCCTACGGCACGCTCGTGCAACTCGTGCTTGAAGCGGCGCCAAGCGCCGAATTCGCGCGTTATCTCGCGCTCTATAAAACGCTCGATCTGCCGGTCACGCTGGCTGATGCCGGGCTCGAGAACGTCAGCGACGACGATCTGTATCGCGTGGCCGAAACCGCGCTTGCCGCGCCCGAGTCCAGCCATAACGTGGCCTATGCGCTTGCGCCGGCCGATATTGTGGCCGCGATCAAGGCCGTGGATGCGCTGGCCCGAAGATAGCCCAGGATGGGCAAGGTAGCCGATGGTCGAGTAGACGAGCGTGCTCACGTGACGAAGTCTGGGGTTGAACAACAATCATCGGCGCGGGCGGCCGCGCATGCCGTCGTAAAGCGCCGTATTGTCGCAAAGCCAGTGCCCGAGGCGCCGCTGCGGGCAACGGATTACGGTGAGCCTGTCATGTCACAGACCTTTGTCGCCGATGGCGCCGAGCCGGAACAGTTGCTGGCGGCCTACCAGCCGTTGCTGCAACAGAACGTTCGTGCCATTCGAGACTCCTGGCGCCGCTGTCGCTCGGCGGGGCTGGGTTGTGATGAGCGCCCGCGTGCACGGCGTGTTTCGGCGCGGCGTCTCGAGCGGCTCTATGCGGCAACGGCCGATGTGCGTTCGCTGGCGCTCGCCGAGATGCGGCTGTTGCATGATCAGCTGGGCGCGCGCGGCTTCACACTTACGCTGGCTGATCCGGACAGTGTGATCCTCGATTGCCTGCCCAGCGATGATCACTCGGTCAGCAGCGCCGGTGAGCTGGCGCCGGGTTACTGCTGGCTGGAGGACACCCACGGCACCAATGCGGTCGGCACCGCCGCGGCCGCCGGTCGTGTCGTGGTCGTTGCCGGCGCCGACCACTATCTTGAAACCTATCGTGGCCTGGTCTGTATCGCCACGCCGATCTTCGGCGCGGACGGCGAGCTGCGCGCGATCATCGATGCCACGGCTGAAACGGCCGTGGACTCGCACGCGCTGGCTTATACGCTGGGCCTGATGCAGATGGCCGGCGGGCATGTCCAGACCGAGCTGTTTCGGCAACGCCATCACGACGCGCACGTGGTGATGCTCGATATGAAGGTCGGCCCGGCAACACAGTCGGCCATCGCCCTGGCTTTCGAACCGGATGGGCGGCTGCGCGCGACGAGTGCCGGGGCGCGCCAGCTGTTTGCGCATGCCCTGATGGTGCCGGGTACCGATTTTTCGGCGCTGTTTCGTCAATCGCTCGACACGCTCGTCGATACGATTCGCCCGCCGGCCGGTTTTGTGGAGCTGGTCGATCACGACGGCCATTGGCTGACGGCCACGCTTTATCTCTGCCAGTCGCCGGCACCCGCCGATAGCCCCGCGGCGGGGGCGGGGCAGGCGCGCTATATCGCTGATGATGCCGACATCAAGGCCGCGCTGGATTTGGCGGGGCGGGCAAGCCGCTATCGCGTGCCCGTGCTTATCGAGGGCGAAACCGGAACTGGCAAGGAGCAGGCCGCGCGACACGTGCACTCGGCCAGCCAGCGCGTCGGCGAGTTCGTGGCCGTGAACTGTGCCGGCTTGGCGGCGGAGCTGATCGAGGCCGAACTGTTCGGCCATGCGCCGGGCGCTTATACCGGCGCCCGCGCCGAGGGCGGGCGCGGCCTGGTGCGCCAGGCCGACGGTGGCACGCTGTTTCTCGATGAAATCGGCGATATGCCGCATCGCCTACAGGCGCATCTGTTACGCCTGATCGATACCTGGGACGTACGCCCGGTGGGCAGCGATGTTTCGCAAACCGTGGATGTACAGCTCGTCACTGCGACCTATCGTGATCTCGATGCCGCGGTCGAGGCGGGCAGCTTTCGCGCTGATCTGTTGCATCGGATACGCGTGGCGCGTGTGTCGCTGGCCCCGCTGCGTGCGCGTTCGGATTGCCGCGCTATCGCGCAGGCGCTGCTGACCGGCGTGGATGAAAGCAAAACGTTGTCCGCCGATGCGCTGGCGGCCTTGGCCGCCCACGACTGGCCGGGCAATATTCGAGAACTGCGCAACGTGATCACACAGCTGGTGCTGGCCACGCCGGCACAGACGATCCCGGCCGATGCCGTGCACGCCTGCTTGCACCCGCGTGCCCCATGTAGCGCCACTGGCAGCCGCGCAAGCGCGGGTCAGGCGGTCGGCGATGACGATGTGCGCGAGGCCGTGGCCGCCGAGGCCGGCAACATCGCGGCGGCCGCTCGGCGACTCGGCGTATCGCGTACCACCGTGTACAAGCATTTGTCGGCAACACCATGAATTGTCGCGACAGCTTGCGGTAGCTGTGGCCCGACGGTTAACGTTCGCAGCGCCGACACACTGTCGGTTTCTGCCAACCGATCCGTCTGCGAGACCCGATGGCCACCACGCACGATCAGGACAGTGAACGCCTGCCGCTCAATGCCTTTGCCGAGAAGGCGTATCTCGACTATGCGATGTACGTCATCCTTGACCGGGCGCTGCCGCACGTCGGCGACGGCTTGAAGCCGGTCCAGCGGCGTATCGTCTATGCCATGAGCGAGCTGGGCCTGTCGGCGGCCTCCAAGCCCAAGAAGGCGGCGCGCACGGTGGGTGACGTGATCGGCAAGTTCCACCCGCACGGCGATTCGGCCTGCTACGAGGCCATGGTGATCATGGCCCAGCCTTTCACCTATCGCTATCCGCTGGTCGACGGGCAGGGCAACTGGGGCACGGCGGATGATCCGAAATCGTTCGCGGCCATGCGCTACACCGAGTCGCGCCTGACCGGCTATGCCGCCACGCTGCTGGCCGAGCTGGGCCAGGGCACCGTCGATTGGCAGCCCAACTTCGACGGCACGCTGGACGAGCCGGCCACGTTGCCCGCGCGCCTGCCCAACGTGCTTTTGAACGGCGGCACGGGCATCGCCGTGGGCATGGCCACCGATATTCCGCCGCACAACCTGCGCGAGGTGGCCGCCGCGACGATTCATCTGTTGGCGCATCCGGAGGCCGATCTCGACGCCCTGATGACCCACATGCCGGCCCCGGATTTCCCGACCGGCGCAGAAATCATCACCCCGGCCGCCGAGCTGCGCCGGCTCTATGCCACGGGCAATGGCCAGATCAAGGTACGCGCGACTTATCAGATCGAGGCCGGCGAGGTGGTGATCGATGCGCTGCCGTTTCAGACCTCGGGCGCCAAGGTGCTGGAACAGATCGCGGCACAGATGGCGGCCAAGAAGCTGCCGATGGTCTCGGACCTGCGCGACGAGTCGGATCATGAAAACCCGACCCGCCTGGTGATCGTGCCGCGCAGCAACCGCGTGGATACCGAGGCCATGATGGCGCATCTGTTCGCCACCACCGGGCTGGAAAAGAACGTCCGCGCTAATATCAACGTCATCGGCCTGGACGGCGCGCCCCAGGTCAAGAATCTGCGGGATCTGCTGGCCGAATGGTTGAGCTATCGTACGGCCACGGTACGCCGGCGCCTGGAATACCGGCTGGATCAGGTCGTCGACCGGCTGCATATCCTCGAAGGGTTGCTGACGGCGTATCTGAACATCGACGAGGTGATTCATATCATCCGCACCGAAGATGAGCCGCGGGACGTGATGATGGCGCGTTTCGAGATCACTGACGTGCAGGCCGATGCGATCCTCAACCTGCGCCTGCGCCACTTGATGAAGCTCGAAGAGTTCAAGATCCGCGGCGAGCAGGACACCCTGGACGCCGAGCGCAAGAAACTCGAAGCGCTCCTGGGCTCGGAGAAAAAACTCAAGAAACTGATCGCCGACGAGATCACCGCCGACGCCGAGACCTACGGCGACGAGCGCCGCAGCCGGCTGGTTGCGCGCGAACAGGCCCGTGCCTTGTCCGAGGCGGATCTGTTACCCAGCGAAGCCGTGACCGTCGTGCTCTCGCGCGAAGGCTGGATCCGGGCGGCCAAGGGCCACGACGTCGACCCCGAGGGCTTGAACTATCGCACGGGCGATGCGTATCTGGCGCATGCGGCGGGCCGTACCAATCAGGCGCTCATCGTGCTGGATTCGACCGGGCGCAGTTATAGCCTGGCCGCGCACAAGCTGCCCTCGGCCCGCGGCCAGGGCGAGCCCTTGACCGGCTCGCTCAACCCGGCCAACGGCGCGCGTTTCGTGGGTGTGGCCATCGGCGACGAGACGCTGACCTGTGTTCTGGCCTCGACCGCCGGTAACGGGTTCGCAACGACGCTGGCCGATATGGCCAGCCGCCAGAAAGCGGGCAAGGCCACGCTGTCGCCGGGCAAGAACGGGGCATCGCTCGCGCCGACGACCACGGCCGCCGATGAGGCCGAGCTGTGCGTGGTGACCAGTGCCGGGCATCTGTTGTGCGTGGCCCTGGCCGATCTGCCACAGCTTGCCAAGGGCAAGGGCAACAAGCTGATCGCGCTCAAGACTGGTGAAAGCATCGTGGCCGTTCAGGCCCTGGCGCGCACGGCCACGCTGATCGTCTACAGCGGCAAGCGCTACAAGAGCCTGAAATCGGCCGAGCGCGAGGCCTATCGCGGGGCACGTGCCGCGCGCGGCCAGCAGCTGCCGCGTGGGTTCACCTCGGTGCATGCGCTCGGGGTGGACGGGTAGCCGAAAACGCTCGAATGTTCTAGCGTCTGAGCACAAGACACGTGTGGGGGCACGTCGAGCGTGCGAGGGCTGGCAGGCGATATACGGCTGATTGCCGCGGCGAGCGTGCTCGTCGTGCTGCTAATCTATCGCCTGCCCACGCTGGTCTCACCGCTCTGGTGTGTGCCGCTGCTGATCGTCTGTCTGTGGCGCTTCCCCGGGCGCATGCTGGTGGCCACGCTCGGTTTGATCGCCGCCTGGACGCTCGTGGATGCCCAATGGCGCATGGCCGATCGCCTGCCCGTTGCCCGTGACGGCACGGTCACGCAGGTGCGCGGGCATGTCGTGACCTTGCCCGAAGTGGAACCCACGCGAACCCGGTTTCGTGTGGCCGGTGACGATGGTCGCCGATATCGTCTGTCCTGGTATCGCGATGCACCGGCGTTGCAGGCCGGAGACTGTATGGCCGTTCGTGCCAAACTCTCCACGCCGCACGGCTCGGCCAATCCCGGCGGCTTTGATTACACCGCCTGGCTCTGGCGTGAGGGCATCGATGCCACGGGCTATGTGAAACAGGATCTGGGCTGTAGCGCCGGGCCCGTGTATTCGCTGGACCGGCTGCGCGGGGCGGCCCTGGCCCGTATCGCGCCTGTGCTGGAGGCCTCGCCAATGAGGGGCATCGTCGAGGCCTTGAGCCTTGGCGTGCGCCAGCATATCGATGATGACCAGTGGGCGGTGCTGCGAGCGACCGGCACCTCTCATCTGGTGGCGATTTCCGGGCTGCATATCGGCCTGATCGCCGGGCTGCTTTTCCTTGTGGCGCGTTGGCTGGCGCTGCGTAGCCCGGCACGGTTTCATGCGCGTGTGATCGCCTGTGGTCTGGCGTTTATCGGCGCCTGTGGCTATGCCGGCCTGGCCGGCTGGGCATTGCCGACACAGCGCGCTCTGGTCATGGTCAGCGTCGGACTGCTGGCAGTCGCCGTGGAGCGCGAGATCGGTGCATCGCGTGCGTTGGCCGCGGCCGCTCTGGCCGTGATCGTTGTCGCGCCGCCGTCGGTCACCGCGCCCGGTTTCTGGCTCTCGTTCGGCGCGGTGGCCTGGCTAATCGTGCTGGCCGGCTGGATACGCGGGCCGTGGTGGGCCCGCTGGATCGGCTATCAGCTGGGGCTGGTGGCCGCTCTGGCCCCGATAACGCTCTGGTTCTTCGGCCAGGCATCGCTCATCGCGCCCTTGATCAACGGGCTGCTCATTCCGGCTGCGACGGTCTTCGTGCCGGCGGTGCTGCTGGCGGTGTTGGCAGCGCTCGTCGCGCCCGGGCCGGGCGGGCTTGTGCTGGGCTGGGTCGCACAGGCGCTCGATATCGGCTGGCAAGGCCTGGCGTGGGCCGCCCACTTCGAGCTGGCCGCGCTGGCCAGCGTGCTCTCGGCCCTCGTGGTGCTCGTGTTGGCGATGACGGGGGTGGGGTGGCTGGCCTTGCCGCTACCGGTACGGCTGCGTGCGCTCGGGCTGTGGCTGTTGTTACCGCTGGTGCTGGGGGTACGGCCGGGCACGGCGCCGCCGGCCGCCGGGGCGTTCACCGTTGATGTACTCGACGTTGGCCAGGGCTTGTCGACGGTCGTACGCACGGCCGCCCACACGCTGGTATTCGATGCCGGGCCGGCCTATCGCAGCGGCTTTGATGCCGGGGCGATGCTCGTGGCACCGTTTCTCAGCCACGTGGGCGTCCGGCGGATCGATGCCTTGATGATCAGCCACGGGGATATGGATCATATCGGCGGGGCAGCCGCGCTGGCCGAGCGTTTTCCGATCGGCCGGCGGCTCGGGGCCGAGAGCGCACGGCCCTGTCGCGCCGGGATGGCCTGGCGCTGGGACGGCGTATCGTTTCATGTGCTGGCCCCGGCGCCAGGGCGCGCCGTGATTGATGATAACGACGCCTCGTGTGTACTGCGGGTCAGCGCGCGTGGTCGAAGCGTGTTGCTGACCGGCGATATCGAGAAGGCCGCCGAGCGCGCGCTGGTGGCGGCCTGGCCGAGGGATGCTCTGGCAAGTGATGTGCTGATCGTGCCGCATCATGGCAGTGCGACATCGTCATCGGGTGTGTTGCTGGACGCCGTGGCGCCACGGGCGGCGGTGATATCCAGCGGCTGGCACAACCGCTGGGGCTTTCCCAGGCCGGGCGTCATGGCCCGCTACGCGGCGCGCGATATCCGGCTTTACAACACGGCCATGGCCGGGCGGGTTCGTGTGACCTGGCCATCCGGCGTGCTTCGTATTCAGCGTTGGCGCAGCCAGGCGCCGCGCTTCTGGCAGACACCGTGATGTCGTATCGTCCAGATGCACGCGCGCCGGCTGGCCCCGGGCCGGGCGCGTCTTTATCATGCAACGTCCATCGGCACGTCGAGGCCCGTCCGCAGGCGATCGACGACAGGGAGCGCGGCACGTGGCCAGCAAGAAAAAGATCCATACCGATATGCCGCTGGGCGAGATCTATCCGCGGCTGTTGCGCTATAGCTTTCGCTACAAGGGCTGGTTGGGTCTGGCGGGGCTCGGCATGGCGCTCTATGCCGGTGCCGACACGGCGCTGATCTATATCCTCAAGCCGCTGCTGGACGGCAGCATCGTGGATCGCGATCCGTGGATGATCCACTGGATTCCGTTTTTCATGCTGGGGCTGTTCATCGGTCGAGGCATTGCCGGCTTTCTATCGAGCTACGGCATGAGCTGGGTGGCCAATCGGGTCGTCTATAACGTACGCACCGACGTGTTCGACAAGTTTCTGAAGCTGCCGGCGGCGTTTTTCGACAAGAACGCCACCGGTCGCACCACGGCGATGTTGACCTACTACACCAGCCAGATTTCAGGCGCGGCGACGAGTGCGATCACCATCATGGTTCAGGACTCGCTGCGCGTGGTGGGCTTCACCCTGCTGATGTTCTGGGTGAACTGGTCGCTGGCACTGATCACGCTGCTGGTCGGGCCGGTCATTGCCCTCGTGGTCAATCTCGTGTCCAAGCGTTTTCGGCGTTACAGCGTGAGCATCCAGCAATCGATGGGCGATATCACGCACATCAGTGAAGAGGTGCTGATCGGCCAGCGCGTGGTCAAGGTCTTCGGCGGCGAGGGCCACGAGCGCGAGGCCTTCGAGCGGGTCAACGGCAAGAACCAGCGCATGGCCATGCGCAAGGCCACCACGAGTGCCGCCAGCGTGCCGGTGATTCAGTTCATTGCCGCGATCGCCATTGCCTTCGTGGTCGGCATCGCCGTACGCGATACCGGCGGTGGGGTGATGACGCCGGGGGATCTGGCCACGTTCTTCGGCGCGATGATGGGCATGATGGGCCCGATCAAGCGCCTGACCAGCGTCAACGCCACCATCCAGTCCGGCATGGCCGCGGCCGGGGCGATCTTCGAGCTGATTGATGAACCGGGCGAGCCCGATGACGGCGACCGGTCGATTGCGCGCGCACGCGGCTCGATCGTGTTCGATGATGTCTCGTTTGCCTATCCGTCGAGCGAGCATGACGTGTTGCGCGGTATCGGCTTTTCGGTCGAGCCGGGTCAGACCGTGGCGTTTGTCGGGCGCTCGGGCAGCGGCAAGTCGACGTTGTTATCACTGTTGCCGCGATTCTATGATTATGACCGCGGCGAGATTCGTCTGGATACGCATGCGATCACTGACTATCGACTGGCCGATCTTCGCCGCCAGATCAGCCTGGTTGACCAGAACGTGGTGCTTTTCAACGACACCATCGCCGGCAATATCGCCTATGGCTCGCTGGGCGGCATCGAGCGGGCTCAGGTCGAGGATGCCGCACGCCGGGCCTACGCCGCGGACTTCATCGAGGCATTGCCCAAGGGCTACGACACCAAGGTGGGCCAGAACGGCATCATGCTCTCCGGCGGCCAGCGCCAGCGTATCGCCATTGCCCGGGCCTTGCTCAAGGACGCGCCGATCCTGATTCTCGACGAGGCCACCTCGGCGCTGGATACCGAGTCCGAGCGTGCGATTCAGCAAGGCCTGGATAATCTCATGCGCGACCGAACCACGCTGGTCATCGCGCATCGGCTGTCCACGATTCAGGACGCCGATCGTATCGTGGTCATGCACGACGGCGCGCTGGTCGAGCAGGGCGATCACGCCACGCTCATGGCCCACGGCGGGCACTATCGCAGCCTGCACGATATCCAGTTCTCCCGGCCCGACGCGCTATAGAACGTGTCGTCACGACGTTCTAGCGCCGGCGTGTGGCAAGCGTTGGCGCAGCGTATCCAGGCGCGATGGTATGCCCGATCAGCCTATATGGCGCTGATGCCGTTGGCGTGCCTGTATGGCGCGTTGGTCTGGCTACGCCGAAAAGCCTATGAAAACGGGGTGTTCAAGACCCGGCGCGTCGCGCGACCGGTGATCGTGGTGGGCAATATCACCGTCGGCGGCAGCGGGAAGACGCCGTTGGTGATTGCCCTGGTCACGCGCCTGGCGGCTCGTGGCGTGCGGGCTGGCGTGGTGTCGCGCGGTTACGGCGGGCGCGCGGCAACGTATCCGCTGGCCGTGGATGCGAATACCGCGCCGGCCCAGGCCGGCGATGAGCCGGTACTGATCGCCACGCGCACGGGTGCGCCGGTTGTTGTGGCACCCGACCGCGTGGCGGCCGCGCAGGCGCTGTGCGCAGCCCACCCGGATATCGACGTGATCGTGGCCGATGACGGTCTGCAGCACTACCGGCTGGCCCGCCAGGCCGAGATCGCCGTGCGCGACGCCGCCCGCGGTTATGGCAACGGCTGGCTGTTGCCCGCGGGACCGCTGCGTGAGCCTTTGGCGCGCTTGGCGCGGGTGGATCTGGAAGCCGCACACGGCGCCGGCGGTGATTATCAACTGACCGTTCGCGCGGCACGGCGACTGGTCGACGACGCACGCTGCGCCCTGGATGATTTTGCCTGCCAGACGGTGCATGCCGTGGCCGGTATCGGGGATCCGGCCCGTTTTTTCGCGGCACTGACGGCCCACGGGCTCGATGTGAAAGCACACCCCATGCCCGATCATCACCGCTATACGCCAGCCGATCTGGTTTTTGGCGACGACCGGCCCGTGTTGATGACCGAAAAGGATGCCATCAAGTGTCGCGACATGACGGATTCACGGCTCTGGGCCGTACCGGCCGATGCGGTCCTGAGTGATGACTTCGCTGCCCGCCTTGACGGCTTGATCGCGCCGTTTTTCGAACCGACCCACAAAGAGAATCGCTGATGTCTTTCCATGTCGTTATCCCGGCCCGGCTGGCCAGTACGCGGCTGCCGGGCAAGGTTCTGCGTCCGATCGCCGGTCGCCCGATGATCGCCCATGTCTGTGCCGCGGCACGGGCCAGCCGGGCGGCCTCGGTCTGGGTGGCCACCGACGATGAGGACGTGGCCGCTGTGGCCCGTGAGGCCGGCGCCAGTGTGGCCATGACCCGTGCCGATCACTTATGTGGCAGTGATCGTATCGCCGAGGCGGTGTCGGCCATGGGCCTGGCCCCGGAAGCGATTGTGGTCAACGTACAGGCCGACGAGCCGATGATGCCGCCGGCCTTGATCGACCAGGTCGGCATCGCCCTGGTCCAGGACACCGAGGCCCAGATCGCCACCGCGGCCACGCCGATCACAAGCCATGAGGAATGGGCCAACCCCAACGTGGTCAAGGCCGTGGGCGCCGGCGGCCGGGCGCTGTATTTCTCACGCGCGCCGATACCGTTTCATCGCGACAGCGCCAATACCGATTTCTCGGCCGGCCGGCGGCATCTGGGCATCTATGCGTATCGCGTGGGGGCATTGGTCCGTTTTGCGGCCGCGCCGCCGGGTGTACTGGAACAGATCGAGTCACTGGAGCAGCTGCGCGCTTTCGAGCTCGGGTTTCAGCTGAGCCTGGTGGATGCGATCGCCTTGCCGGGCCCGGGCGTGGATACCGAGGCCGATTTGATTGAAGTCGAACAGAGGATGACCAACCCATGAACCAGAATAATGCCCGTCTGTCAGTGATGATGGTCTGCCTGGGCAATATCTGTCGCTCGCCGACCGCGCACGGTCTGCTGCGCCAGCGACTGGCCGAGGCCGGGCTCGCGGATGCGGTTCACGTGGCGTCTTCGGGCACGGGCACCTGGCATATCGGTTCGGCGCCGGATGCGCGTGCCCGCGCCGAGGCGGCGGCCCACGGTATCGATATTGCCGATCTGCGAGCCCAGAAGATTGAGCCGGGCGATCTGGATCGTTTCGATTATGTGATTGCCATGGATCATGACAATCAGGCGGATCTGCTGGCGCTGGCCGGTAACGATACATCACGGCGTAACCGTGTCCATCTGCTGGGCGATTTCAGCGCGCAATACGCCGGCCAACCCGTGGGTGATCCGTATTATGGCGGGGATGCGGGTTTTGCCCAGGTCTTTGCGATGATCGATACCTGCGTTACCGCCCTGACCGAGCGGCTGGCCGACGAACTCGGCCGCGCCGGCAAAGGCTGACGGCGCGGCTTTCGCCGCGCATAAAAAAGGCCGCTCGAAAGCGGCCTGTTCTATCCGAGCATACCGCGCTTAACGCGCCGAGCCCGTTTCGTCGTCGTTGTCGTCCAGCGGGTCGTCCGTACCGTCAGCGGCGTTATCGTCGGTCGCCTCAGTTTCATCAGCCGGCGTATCGGCGGATGAATCGGCCGGCGACGTATCCGGCTCGGCCGGGCGTTGCGCAGCGGGCCGGGTTTCGACCTGGACGGGATCCGGGGTTTCATCGGTCGTCGCCTGACTGGCGGCCTCGTCGGCCTGATCGGGCTCAGACGCTGCTACGGGCTCATCAGACGCACGCTCCGGCGTGGCTTCGTCGGTAGTGCTTACCGGTGCGGGCTCGGCGGCCGGGCTCGAGTCGTCTTCAGCGACTGGCGATTCGGCAACGGCTTTGGCCGGCTGCTGATCGCTCTCGATTTCCGGAGTCGGTGCAGGGGCATCGGCTACGGTCTCGTTGGCCTCGGTGTCGCCGCTCGTATCGGTCTCTGCCTCGGTGGCAGCGGCGCTGTTCTTGCGCTTGCGCGGGCGACGCGGCCGGGTCTTTTTCGGCGTGGCGGCAGGCGCGTCGTCGGTTGTCGGCGTGTTGTCGTCGGCCTCGGCTGCCGGGGTCGCCGGCTCGGCCGCCGGGGCCACGGCCGGCTTGTCGACCGTCGAGGCGCCGGCTGCGTTCGAGGCACGCCGGGCGTTGTCGCTGGCGGTCACCGCCGACCAGGGCTCGTCCTTGGGCTCGGGTTTTTTCTTGCCCGAGGCCGGCTTGGCCGCGGCTTGCGGCGCGTCAGCTTCGGTGGCCTTGTCTGCGCCCGGTGATTCATCAGACGGCTGTTCGGCCGTCTCGGCTGGGCGCGGCTTGTTCTTGCCACCACGGTCACGGCCGTTCGATGCGTTCTGATCGGCATCGTTGTTCGACGAGGCCGCGTCTTTGTCGTCCGCCGCGTCGTTGGCCGTATTCGGCTTGTCTGACGTATCCGGCGCGGGGGCCTCGGCCGTGCTGTCATTGGCTTGACCGGGCCGGTGCTGTTGGGCCGCCCGGCGCGCCGAGGCTTTCTCGATGTTGTGACGCGCCCGGCTCTTGTCGTCCAGCGTATCGGCAGGCGCGATCAGGTCGGCCTCTGGCTCGGGTGTGGCCGGAGCAGGCTTGTTTTTCTGTGCATTGCCCGGGTTGGCCGGCTTGTTATTGCCCGGTGCGTTGTTTTTCTTGTTCTGGCCGCCTTGCCCGCCGGGTGTGTTGTCCGGCTTGTCGGCCTCGTCTGACACCGGCTGAGCGTCTGTCTCGGCGTTGTTGTCGTTGGCGTTGTCGTCGTTCTGACGCCGATTGCGCCCGCGCCCGCCGCGACGTCGGCCGCCACGACGGCCTTGGTTACGACGATTGTTGTCGTCGCTGTCGTCGTCGGTTTCGTTTGATTGCGCCGTGTCTGCTTTTGCCGGTTTGGCGCCACCGTTGTTCTTGTCGTGGTTCTTGCCGTTGTCCTGGCCATTGTTCTGACCGTCTTTTTGGCCGTCTTTCTGGCCGTTATCTTTTTTCGACTTGTCGTTGTTACCGCGATTCTTGGCCGGTGCGGCTTTCTGTTTCGGCTGCGAGGGTTCGGCCGGCGCGGGTTGTTGGGTGTCGTGGGGCAGGGCGTCGCGTTGTTGGTCCTGACCCATTTCGCCTTCGCCGCCGAAGATACGACGGAAGGCATCCCAGAGCTGTTGCCAGGCGGTCGGCGGGTTGTTCATCTGCCCGGCGGTCATGCCGGTGACCTCGGCCGGGGCCCGTTGATCGACCACCGGCGCATCCGGGCGCGCCACGCGTTTGACGGCCGGCTCTTCGCGTTTGGCGCGCAGGGCCGCGTGGTCGGGCTCGGCCGGTTTCTCGATATCCACCTGCGTATCCAGCTTGTGGCTGGCCACGCCGTTTTCGTCTTCTTCGAGCTGGTCGGCACGAATACGCTTGATCTCGTAATGCGGGGTTTCCAGCTCGACGTTGGGCACGAGCGTGACCCGCGTCTTGGCCCGGTTTTCCACGCTTTCCAGATCGGCGCGTTTTTCGTTGAGCAGAAAGCTGGCTACGGGAACAGGCAGTTGCACGACGACACGACCGGTCCCCGGCTTCATGGCCTCTTCTTCGAGCAGGCGCAGGATCGACAGCGACAACGACTCCACGCTACGGATCGAGCCGCGGCCCAAGCAGCGCGGGCAGACGTGGCTGGAGTATTCGGACAGGCTCGGTTTCAAGCGCTGGCGCGACATTTCCAGCAGGCCAAAGCGTGAGATCCGCCCGATCTGTACCCGGGCGCGATCGGATTTGGCGGCCTGCTTGAGCCGGTTCTCGACCTCGCGCTGGTTCTTGGCGTTCTCCATGTCGATGAAGTCGATGACCACCAGGCCACCGAGATCCCGAATCCGCAGCTGGCGGGCGACCTCTTCGGCGGCCTCCACGTTGGTATTGAACGCGGTCTCCTCGATGCCGCCGCCCTTGGTGGCCCGCGCCGAGTTGATATCGACCGAGGTCATGGCCTCGGTGTGATCGATCACGATCGAGCCGCCGGAGGGCAGGGTGACCTCGCGCTCGAAGGCCGACTCGATCTGGGATTCGACCTGAAAGCGCGTGAACAGCGGGGTGTTGTCGGTGTAGTGCTTGAGCTTGTTCAGGGCATGCGGCATGACCTGTTTCATGAACTCTTCGCCGGTCTCGTAGACCTCGGGCTGATCGATGAGCACTTCACCGATGTCATCACGCAGGTAGTCACGCAGCGCGCGGATGATGACGTTGGATTCCTGATAGACCAGGAACGGCGCCTTGTCGGCCTCGGCGGCCTCGTTGATGGCGTTCCAGACGTTGACCAGGTAATCCAGATCCCATTGCAGCTCTTCCGAGCCGCGGCCGACACCGGCGGTGCGCACGATCACGCCCATGCCGTTGGGCACCATGACCTGATTGAGCGCTTCGCGCAGCTCGTTGCGCTCTTCGCCCTCGATACGACGCGACACGCCCCCGGCCTTGGGATTGTTGGGCATCAGGACGAGATAGCGTCCGGCCAGGCTCACGTAGGTGGTGAGGGCGGCGCCCTTGTTGCCGCGCTCTTCTTTTTCCACCTGCACGATGATTTCCTGGCCCTCGGCCAGCATGTGCTTGGTGTTGTTCTCGCCGGCGCTTTGAACATAGCCCTTGGCGACTTCCTTCAGGGGCAGGAAACCGTGGCGATTGCCGCCGTAGTCGATGAAAGCGGCTTCCAGCGACGGCTCGACGCGGGTTACGCGTCCTTTATAGACGTTGGCCTTGCGTTGTTCGCGGGAGCCGACTTCGATATCCAGATCATGCAGTTTCTGTCCATCGACGATCGCCACGCGCAGCTCTTCGGGCTGGGTGGCGTTGACCAAAATACGTTTCATTGTGGGGTATCCGGTAACGCGCTCGACTGGCTGGCCGCCTCGCGCCTGCGATTAAATATCCGCGGCGCGTATCCGCGACATCGGCCGTCTTGCGCGTCGCTTGAATCAGCACGAGCAGCAGCGAGATGAAGGCGTTCAGACAGGAGCGCATGGTGTAAAAATTCGAGACGATTGACTCGGCGAAGGAAATCGCCGCGTGTGGTGGCGTGATATCTTTTGCCACCTGGCCGCGGATTTCCGAAAAAGACTGTCGGTCGACGCTCGCAGGCCGGCTCGTGTTGTCGAGTGGCCGCGCTCAGCGCGACCTTTGGAGTGTAATCTGACCTTCGAACGCCCTCAAGTCCGCTATGTTCAGATCGCGCCCGACGACGACGGCATGCGCCTGGACAATTATCTGCTGCGTGTCTTCAAGGACGTGCCGAAATCGCGTATCTACAAGATCATTCGCAGCGGCGAAGTGCGCATCAACAAGGGCCGGGCCAAGCCGGCCACGCGGATCGCAGTCGATGACACCGTGCGTCTGCCGCCGGTCAAGCAAAAGCCCAGGCGCGCGCTGGAGCGTCCGCCGGACGCGTTAATGACGCGCGTCACCGAGGCGATCATGACCGAGACACCCGATTATCTCGTGTTCAACAAGCCGCCCGGGCTGGCCGTGCACGCGGGTACCGGCCAGCGGTTCGGCCTGATCGAGGTGCTGCGCGCCGCACGCCCGGATGAATACTTCGAGCTGGTGCATCGGATCGACCGCCAGACCAGCGGGGTCCTGATCGTGGCGCGCTCGCGCGCGGCACTCGACGCGCTGCGCGACGCTCTGAACGATGTCGCCACCCAGAAGCGCTATCTCGCGCTGGTGGAAGGCGCCTGGCGCCACGGTATCCGCGAAGTCGACGCGCCCCTGTCGCGTGACGTCGAGCGGGCCGGCGAGCGCGTGGTCACGGTCGATCATGTTCAGGGCAAGACCAGCCTGTCGATCTTTTCGCCCAAACAGGCTTATCGCGGGGCCACACTCATGTCGGTGGCTATTCGAACCGGTCGCACGCACCAGATTCGGGTACACGCCGCACACTGTGGTCATCCGGTCGCCGGCGATGACAAATACGCCGCCAACGCGGCCACCGCGCGCTGGAAAGCCAACGGTCTGGCGCGGATGTTTCTGCACGCCGAAGAAATACAGCTGGATTTCAACGGCCAGCGGCGTGTGTTCAAGGCACCGCTGGCCCGAGATCTCGAAACCGCCCTGCGCGGGCTGGAGCCGATCGAATGAGCGGGCCTTATGACCTCATCATCTTCGATTGGGACGGTACGCTGGCAGATTCAGCCGGTGACCTGGTGGGCTCGCTACAGCAGGCGATCCAGGATACCGGCCTGCCGGAACGTACCCCCGCCCAGATGCGTGAGCTGATCGGCATGAGCATCCAGGATATTCTCGGTCGGCTCTGGCCGGAGCTGGATCCCGCAAAGGTCCGGGCACGCCTGGCCAGTTATCGAGCGCGCTACGGCTGGCCCAAGACCCGGGCGCGATTATTCGATGACGTGCTCGACAGCCTGGAAGCACTCAAGGCCGCCGGCTATACGCTGGCGATTGCAACCGGTAAATCACGACGCGGGCTTGACCGTGCGCTGGCCGACACGAATGCCCGCGAGTGGTTTCATATCACCCGCTGTGCTGACGAATCGGCGCCCAAACCCGCGCCCAATCTGGTCGAAGATCTGTTGCTGCGCACCGCCACCGAGCCCTCGAAAGCGCTGGTCGTTGGCGATACCGAATACGATATGTTCATGGCCCGCGCAGCCGGCGTGGACGCCGTGGCCGTGGGCAGCGGCGTCCACGACCGGGCCCGCCTGACGCGCGCCGGGGCGATCGCCGTATTGCCCAGCGTAGGCAGTCTGCCGGCCTGGCTTGCCGGTCTGGCGGGCGGGGCTGAATAGATCGGTCGTGAATGAATACAGGCGGGAAGACAATCCGCCGATGAACGCCGATGGCCGCAGATTAAGACGATGATGATCTCGATCTGCGGCTGATCCTGAAAAACATTCATCCGCAGATTACGCAGATTAAGAAATTTGGCTCTTTTTAGGATCGATTGGCCTCGTGCGTTCGATGACTCGAAGCCTGTGACATCGACCGACCAATCTGCGTCATCTGCGCAATCGGCGGATTGTCTTTCCTGTATGAACGTCAATAAAAGCCCATGGAAAGAAGACAATCCGCCGATGTACGCCGATGGCCGCAGATTAAGACGATGATGATCTGGATCTGCGGCTGATCCTGAAAAACATTCATCCGCAGATTTCACAGATTAAAAGATTCTGCTTCTTAGGGATCGACTGCTCTCGTGCCTTCGATGACTCAAGGCTCGTGACAGCGGCCAGCCAATCTGCGTCATCTGCGCAATCTGCGGATTGTCTTCCCGCCTGTATTCATTCGCTTTTATTGGCGTTCATTTGCGGACGGGCCCACTCAAGGCAGGGCCACGCCGGCCTCGGCCAGCAGTCGCCGTACGGCGATCAGGGGCAGGCCGACCAAGGCGCTTGGGTCGGCGGATTCGATGGCCTCGACCAGCGTGATGCCAAGCCCCTCGCTTTTCATGCTGCCGGCCGTGGCGGTGACGTCTTCGGCGGCGACATAGCGCGCGATTTCGATATCGCTGAGGTGGCGAAACGTGGTGTGCACGGTTTCCAGATGCACGCGCGGGGTGTCGAAGGCCGGGGCGATGACACATACACCGGTATGAAAAGCCACCGTGCGCCCGGATTGAAAGGCCAGCTGTTCACGAGCCTTGGCCGGCGTGCCGGGTTTGCCCAGAATACGCCCGTTGACGTGGGCCACCTGATCCGAGCCGATGACGATCGCCTCGGGGTGCTCTCGCGCGATCTTCGCGGCCTTGCCCTCGGCCAGGCGACAGGCCAGGGCATCGGCGGGCTCGTCGTCTCGGGCGGATTCATCGATATCCGGCGATGCGGTGGTGAAGGCCAGGCCGATCTGTTCGAGCAGGCCCGCCCGAAATACCGAGCTGGAGGCCAGGATGATGGGCGGCGTATCGACTTGTGTAGTTGCGCTCATGACGAGTGGCGGTGGATCTGTGGTCTGCGAGCATAAACGAGGCGGGCGACAGGCCGAACCCGGCCAACCCATTTTTTGACTCGTTGGCCGCACGCGCCTATCATCGCGCGCCATGTCGAAGACAGGCACGATTCCAAGACGTATCGATTATCGGCGTGCCGCTTTCGATAGGGCCGATCTGACCGGCGTACTGGCGTTATCCGCGTTGCCGCGTACCCAAGCGGTCTGTGTGGAGGCGCATGAAACAGACGTCGCCGTTGAGATGGGTTTTGAAGAAGACGCACAACGGCGTGTGATCGTTGAAGGTCGGGCCAGCGCGCATCTCAAGCTGCCCTGTCAGCGGTGTCTCGAGGCGGCTGACGTGGCGCTGGATATACCGATCCGCGGCATGGCCGTGGCTGACGACACGGCGGCAGCCAGCGTGCCGCGTGACTGGGAGCCAATGCTGGCCGATGGCCAAACGCTCGATCTGCATGCGCTGGTCGACGACGAGCTGCTGTTGGCGCTGCCGATCACGGTGCGCTGTGATCGCCAGAGCTGTCGGACAGCTTATGAACAAAACAAGGAACAGGGCGCACCGATCGAGGACGTGCCCGATTCGGAAAAACTCAACCCGTTCGCGGCGTTGTCGGCGTTGAAAGCCGGCAACAGCAACGAGACAGACTGAACACAACCCAAGGGCAAGGCTATGGCCGTTCAACAGAACCGTAAATCCCGTTCCAAGCGTGACAAGCGTCGTAACACGCATGCCAGCATGAACCCGCCGACCCTGTCGGTGGATGCCACCACGGGCGAGACGCATCGTCGTCATCATGTCACGCGTGACGGTTTCTATCGCGGTCGTCAGGTCATCGAGACCCAGGACGACGCGTAGCAAGCGACAACGGCCTGCCGTTCACGGCGGCAGGCTAGCGCTAGGTAATAAAAGCGCGGGTCGATTGTTTCGGCCCGCGCTTTTGTTGTGGGCGGTATTTATATCTCGTGCTCGAATCGGCTTTGATTCGGCGGCGATCGTCCTTATATCTGAGGCCAGTAGATCGCTTGAACGCGCATCCAAACAAGCGGGTTTGAACGAATCTTGTAAGTGAATACAGCGACGTGGTCATTTTATTTCCGCGGTTTTCCAGAGGTCGCGATGACGGATACCGATAAACCCGATACCCGCCAAGGTGACGGCCAAGGCGATGACGATCTCGCCGTTGCCCCGGCCAAACCGAAAACCAAGAAGCCGCCTTTGTACAAGGTGATCATGCATAACGACGACTTCACGCCGATGGAGTTCGTCGTTGAATGCCTGATGACGTACTTCACCCGTGATCGGGAACAGGCGGTACAGATCATGCTGACCGTGCATACACGCGGCAAGGCCGTGGCCGGCACGTATACGGCACAGATTGCCGAAACGAAGGTCACCCAGGTCAACGACCATGCCCGCGCACACCAGCACCCGCTGTTGTGTACTATGGAACAGGCCTAAATACGACGCGCCCGCGCGCGTGGTTGGTCTTAAACGAACGTCAAGTTCGGGGACGCATAATGCTCAGCCAAGAACTGCAGACTGCACTGGATGCCGCCTTCATGGTGGCACGCCGTCAACACCATGAGATGCTCACGGTCGAGCATCTGCTGGTGTCGTTGCTCGACAATCCCGCGGTCGTCGAGGTGCTGGAAGCCGTCAGCACCGATATCCCGCGGCTCGAGCAGGAGCTCAAGGACTATATCGATACCCACGTGCCGGTCGTGCCGGCCGGTGAAGACCATGAGGTACAGCCCACGCTGGGTTTCCAGCGGGTGCTTCAGCGCGCGGTCTATCACGTCCAGTCCTCGGGCAAGAAAGAGGTCACGGCCGTCAACGTGCTCATCGCGATCTTCTCCGAGCAGGAGTCGCACGCGGTGTATCTGCTGGGCGAGCAGGACGTGACCCGGCTGGATGTCGTGAACTATGTCTCGCACGGCGTGGGCAAGGCCGAGGACGGCGCCGGGGAAGCCAGCGACGCCGCGGCGGCCCAGGGCGAGGACGGCGAGTCCAACCAGTCGCCGTTGCAGCAATTCGCCACCAACCTGAATCGCAAGGCCGCCGAAGGTGATATCGACCCGCTGATCGGGCGCGATCACGAGCTCGAGCGCGTCATCCAGACGCTATGCCGGCGACGCAAGAACAACCCGCTGCTCGTGGGCGAGGCCGGTGTCGGTAAAACTGCGATCGCCGAAGGCCTGGCGCGCATGATCGTGGAAGAGCGCGTGCCGGATATTCTGGCGCATAGTGTGATTTATTCGCTGGACCTGGGCGCGCTGATTGCGGGCACCAAATATCGCGGCGATTTCGAAAAACGCCTGAAGGGCGTGCTGGCCGAGTTGGGCAAGCAGGACGGCGCGGTGCTGTTCATCGACGAGATCCATACCGTGATCGGCGCCGGTGCAGCATCGGGCGGCGTGATGGATGCGTCCAATCTCTTGAAGCCCAAGCTCTCCTCGGGCGAGCTGCGCTGCATGGGCGCGACCACGTATCAGGAGTTCCGCAATATCTTCGAAAAAGACCGCGCTCTGGCACGGCGTTTTCAGAAGGTTGATGTGCCGGAGCCGAGCGTGGCCGATACGGTCAAGATTCTGTCCGGGCTGAAGGAGCGTTTTGAAGAACACCACCAGGTGCGCTTCACCCAGCCCGCACTCGAAGCCGCGGCTGAGCTGGCAGCGCGCCATATCAACGATCGACATCTGCCCGACAAGGCGATCGATCTGATCGACGAGGCCGGTGCCCGGCTGCGTCTGCGGCCGTCGACCAAGAAGCGCAAGACCGTTCAGGTGCGCGATATCGAAGAGATGGTCTCGCGGATCGCGCGTATTCCGTCCAAGAGCGTGTCGCGCGACGACCGCTCGGTGCTGGAAACGCTCGAGCGTGATCTCAAGCTCGTCATCTTTGGCCAGGACGAGGCCGTCGGCTCGTTGGCCAGTGCCATCAAGATGTCGCGCAGCGGCCTGGACAATCGCGACAAGCCGATCGGCTCGTTCCTGTTCGCCGGGCCGACCGGTGTCGGCAAGACCGAGGTCACGCGTCAGCTGGCGCTGCACCTGGGCGTGGAGCTCACGCGCTTCGATATGTCGGAGTACATGGAGCGTCATACCGTATCGCGCCTGATCGGCGCGCCGCCGGGCTATGTCGGCTATGACCAGGGCGGCCTGCTGACCGAGGCGGTGAACAAGCAGCCGCATTCGGTGGTGCTGCTCGACGAGATCGAGAAGGCGCATCCGGATATTTTCAATCTGCTCCTGCAGGTCATGGATCACGGGACGCTGACCGACAACAACGGCCGCAAGGCGGATTTCCGTAACGTTATCCTCGTGATGACGACCAACGCGGGTGCCGAACAAATGGCAAGCCGTGGCATCGGCTTCAATCCGTCGGATAATACCTCTGACGGCATGGAAGCGATTCGTCGTGGCTTCACGCCGGAGTTCCGCAACCGTCTGGACGCCACGATCCAGTTCGCGCCGCTCAAGGGCGACGTCATCGAGCGGGTGGTCGACAAGTTCGTGTTGGAGCTCGAAGCCCAGCTCGAAGCGCGCCACGTAGAGCTCGTGGTCGAGCCCGAGGCCCGCACCTGGCTGGCCGAGAAAGGCTACGACGCCAACATGGGCGCACGGCCCATGGGCCGCACAATCCAGGAGCACATCAAGAAGCCCCTGGCCGATGAGTTGCTCTTCGGCGAACTGGCCAACGGCGGCCGCGTCGTCGTCCGAGTAGCTGGCGACACACTCGATCTCGATATTACATCGAGCGAGACCGCCGAACAGGCCTAGCGCTGTTATCCAGTGCTAGCGGATCGAAGCCTGGGTTTAGCGCCCGGGCTTTTTTGTGGGCCGCGAACGAGCGCGAATGAAAGAAGGCAATCCGCAGATGAACGCTGATGGGCGCAGATGAAGACAATCAATGTGGCTCTTGATTGTGTACGAGACGCGCTCGGTCCTGCTCAAGAGAAAATCTTGTCTGCGAATAAAGGCGAATAAAAAAAGACAATCCGCAGATTGCGCAGATGACGCAGATTGGGTTACGGGCGCGGCAGCCCAGGCGTCATCGCGGCTCACCGGGTGATTCGTGTCGAGGTTCTGAATTCAGGAAATCCGCGGATAGCCGCCTGCCTGATTGCATACGAGGCTCAGTCGCTGCCCGAAAAGACAATCCTGTCCGCAAATGAACGCGAATAAACGCGAATAAAAAGAAGACAATCCGCAGATGACGCAGATTGGCCCGACGGCGCGCTAGCTCACGAGTGATCGTAGCTCACCCGCGAGTTTATTTAGCGGCTTTTAATCTGTGAAATCTGCGTGATCTGCGGATCCCTGCCTGTATTCATTCGCGCTCATTGGCGGACGGTTTCACAAAGAAGCGATCTCGTGGCGCAGATTGCGCTCGGGGTTTTCTTTCTATCCGTGAAATCTGCGGATACCTGCTTTGTATTCATTCGCGCTCATTCGCGTCTATTGGCAGACCGGATAAAACAGCGCAGGCAAGCGTGCGACGTTACTCGACGGTTACACGGTTGAGTTCGGCCATGCCGATGACGCCGGCGCGGACCTTGTCCAAGCCGGCGGCGCGCAGGTCCAGAACGTTTTCCTTGGCGGCCTGGCGCTCGATATCCAGGGCGGTGCCGCCGTTCATGATGATCTGGCCGATCGCTTCGGTCACGGGCATGACCTGAAAGATACCGATGCGCCCGCGATAGCCGGCAGTGCAATGATCACAGCCTTCCGGGTTGGCCTCGAACAGCTGCAGCGCGTCAATTTCGTCGGCAGCAAAGCCTTCGGCGATCAAGGCCTCGCGCGGGATGTCGGCGGGGTGTCGACAGTGCGCACACAGCCGACGCGCCAGGCGCTGCGCGATGATCAGCGTGACCGAGGCGGCGATGTTGTAGGCCGGAACGCCCATGTTGACCAGACGCGTAAGGGTTTGAGGCGCATCGTTGGTGTGCAGCGTCGAGAGCACCATATGGCCGGTCTGTGCGGCCTTGATCGCAATTTCCGCGGTTTCCAGATCGCGTATCTCGCCGACCATGATCACATCGGGATCCTGGCGCAGGAAGGCGCGCAGGCAGGTGGCAAAGCTCAGCCCCACGCGGGGCTGAATGCTGACCTGATTGACCCCGGGTAGATTGATTTCGGCCGGGTGCTCGGCGGTCGATATGTTGCGATCGCTGGTGTTGAGAATATTGAGCGCGGTATACAGCGACACGGTCTTGCCACTGCCCGTTGGCCCGGTGACCAGTACCATGCCGTAGGGCTTGTGGACCGTGGTTTCGAAGATCTCGCGCTGGCGCGCGTCATAGCCCAGAGACTCGATGCCAAGGCGGGCGGTACTCGGATCGAGAATACGCATGACGATCTTTTCGCCGTGCAACGTCGGGCAGGTCGAAACACGAAAATCCACCGCGCGATTCTTGCCGGCCTTGAGCTTGATACGGCCGTCCTGTGGCACGCGTCGCTCGGCCAGGTCCAGGCGTGCCATCACCTTGATACGCGCGGCCAGACGCATGCCGATCGCCGGCGGCGGATGGGCGACCTCGCGCAGCACGCCGTCCTGGCGCAGCCGTACGCGGTAGGCGTTCTCGTAAGGCTCGAAATGGATATCCGAGGCGCCGCGATTGATCGCGTCCAGCAGAACCTTGTTGACAAAACGAACCACCGGCGCATCGTTGGCATCCGTGGCGGATACATCCATGCCGAGCGCATCGGCTGCTGCCGTGCCATCATCGACGGCGATATCGTCAAGGCCCGCCACGGCGCTGTCCAGGGCGCTGAAGTGGGTCTCGATCGCGCGTTCCAGCTTGTCCTGCTCGACCAGCATGGCCTCGACCTGCAGGCCCGTGAGAAAGCGTAGTTCGTCGATCGCTGCCAGATTGGTGGGATCAGCCAGTGCCACATAAAGCGTGCGGCCCTGCTGAAACAACGGAATGGCCTGATGTTTGCGTACGACCGGCTCCGGCACGATATCAATCGGCGCCTGGCTGAAGTCGACGTCTTTCAGGTCGATCAACGGTACGCTGAACGCCTCGGACAGGGCTTTGGCAAGCACGCTGGCGCTCAACACCCCCTGTGCCACGACGCGGGCGACAAACGGCTCACCGTCGCGCTCAGCCTCGTGCAGCAGGCGGTGCGCTGTCTCGGCATCGATGAGCTTGTCGGCGACCAGTTGGCGTGCCGGCCCGGTCAAGCCGTTCGAATGAGAAGATGTTGCGTGGTGTTGCGACATTGCGCCCCCGATTTAGACCACACACGATCGAGTCGCAGAGCGCGATCGTTCATGTTCTTGAGTCTAAAGGGTATGTCCGGCGACGACCATGCGCGCTCCGGCAGAGCGGCAAGCTTGAAGCATCACCCGCAAGCGAGCAGCAGGAAATACATGCTGAAGAGGGCGGGAAAACATGGTCGGAGTAGCAGGATTTGAACCTACGACCTCCACCTCCCGAAGGTGGCGCTCTACCAAGCTGAGCTATACTCCGATGTCTTCTAGGACCGCCGTTGCACCGAGAACTCGGCGAGGGAGATCAACGCGGTCTTGGCCTCCGATTCAGGAAATCCGGCCAGACAATTGATGGCGGATTGTGCTTCCTCGTTGGCGCGGCCAAAAGTGTAAGTCATCGCGTCGGTCGATTCAATGGATTTCTTTATCGAATCCAGCGCGGTGAGATCGCCGTCACGAATGGCGGTCTTCAAGGGAGCGCTTTCGGCCTCACCCAGGCGCGACAGGGCACAGATCAGGGGCAGGGTGGTCTTGCCTTCGGCCAGATCATCGCCGAGATTCTTGCCATAGGTTTCATCCCCGTGACCATAATCCAGCGCGTCGTCGGTGACCTGAAACGCCACACCCAGATGACGACCGAAATCAGCCATTGCCTGGCACTGCTGACTGGTGCAGCCCGCCAGACCGGCGGCCAGGCGACAGCCGGCCGAGAACAGGCTGGCTGTCTTTCGATCCACGACCTCCATGTAGTCGTGTTCGGTCAGATCCGGATCGTGGCTGTGCATCAGTTGCAGCACTTCGCCCTCGGCGATGCGGTTGGTGGCATCGGCCAACACCTTCATCACCTCGAACGAGTCGAGTTCGACCATCAACTGAAACGCGCGCGAATACAGAAAATCACCGGTCAGCACGCTGGCATCGTTACCCCAGACGCTGTTGGCGGTCTGCTGCCCACGGCGCAGCGTGGATTCATCGACCACGTCATCGTGCAGCAGCGTGGCGGTATGGATGAACTCGATGATGACGGCCAACAGGTGATGCGCCTCACCTTCATAGCCGGCCGCGCGTGCCGCCAGCAGCACGAGGGCCGGGCGCATGCGCTTGCCGCCGCTGGCGATGATGTATTCGCCTAGCGTGTTGATGAGGACGACATCGGAGTTCAGCCGCCTGCGAATCAGCGCATCGACTGCACGCATGTCGTCCGCAACCGGCTGGAACAGCGGCTGAATAGTCATGGGCCCGGGATCGGTAAAACAGCGGCAAAAGTAGGCGGGCGGCCGCGACCTGTCAAGATGACGTGTCGTTTACGCAATGATTGACCGCGCGCCGGCCAGTCCGTATGATTCGCCGACTTTGGACGGGGCCTTCCCGCCACACGTTGCGTATTTGGAGTGGTCATGCACGCGGTGATTCGAACCGGCGGTAAACAGTATAGAGTCGCACAAGGCGATGTGTTGCGCGTTGAGAAGCTTGACGTCGAGGCCGGCAGCACGATCGACCTGTCGGATGTCCTGCTCGTCTCGGACGGCGGCGACAACATCGAGATCGGCACGCCCCTGCTCGAGGGCAAGACAGTGTCGGCAGAGGTGCAGCAGCATGCACGTGCCGATAAGATCGAGGTTGTGAAGTTCAAGCGGCGCAAGAAGTATCGTCGTCGTCATGGACATCGTCAGCACTATACGCAACTCAAGATCACCTCGATTCCGGGCGTTTGATCGCACCGCGAACCCAATTGGAGGACAGTATCCATGGCACATAAAAAGGCAGGCGGCTCAACGCGTAACGGTCGCGATTCCGAGTCAAAACGGCTTGGTGTGAAAAAATTCGGCGGTGAGGCCGTGAAGGCGGGCAACATCATCGTTCGTCAGCGCGGCACGCACTGGCATGCTGGCGACAACGTTGGCATCGGCAAGGATCACACCCTGTATTCGTTCGTCGAAGGCAAGGTGGATTTTGCGGTCAAGGGCCCGCGCAACCGTAAGTTCGTTTCGGTTGTTCCGGCTGAATAAACGCGTTTCACGTTAAACGCGTCAAAGCCTCGCGCCAGCGGGGCTTTTTTATGCGTATCCTTTGGCGCGAACCGCCAAGCCGCCACGAGAACACGCCATGAAGTTCGTAGACGAAGCCCAATTACGCGTTGAAGCCGGCGACGGTGGTCACGGCTGCCTGAGTTTCCGTCGTGAGAAATACGTGCCCCACGGTGGGCCGGACGGCGGTGACGGCGGCGACGGCGGTAGCGTGTATCTCGTGGCCGATCACAATCTGAACACGCTCTACGATTTCCGCATCAATCGCGTGTTCAAGGCCGAGCGCGGCGGCAACGGCGCCGGCAAGAATCGAACCGGCTCGAAGGGCAGCGATCGGTATCTGCCGGTCCCGGTGGGTACGTTGTGCTATGCGCGCGAAACCGACGAACTGATCGGCGACCTGACCCACGACGGCGAGACGGTCTGTGTTGCCCAGGGCGGGTTTCACGGCATGGGTAATGCCCGCTTCAAGTCGAGCACCAATCAGGCGCCGCGCAAGACCACCGACGGCTCGCCCGGCGAGGTACGCGAGCTACGCCTGGAGTTGAAGCTGCTGGCCGATGTGGGCCTTGTGGGCTTGCCCAATGCCGGTAAATCGACGTTTCTGGCCGCGGTGTCGGCAGCGCGCCCGCGGGTGGCTGATTATCCGTTCACGACACTCCAGCCGCAGGTCGGTGTGGTCAGTGCCGGGCCGTTACGCAGCTTCACCTTGGTCGATCTGCCGGGACTGATCGAAGGCGCGGCCGAGGGCATCGGGCTGGGCCATCGATTCCTGCGTCACGTGCAGCGCACGCGTCTCATGTTTCATGTCGTCGACGTGCTGGACATGGAAGGCCGCGATCCGTTGGCCCAGATTCGCACGATTGCCGACGAGCTCGTGGAGTTCAACCCGGCGCTGGCCGAGCGGCCACGCTGGTTGATTCTCAACAAGACTGATCTGATCGATGAAGACGAGCAGAACGCGCTGATTCAGCGTATTCGCGAGGAACTGGCCTGGCAGGGCCCGATCTATACCGTATCGGCGATTCAGCCGAAAACACTGGACACGCTGGTCCACGACGCCATGGATGCCGTCGAGGCGCGTGCACGTGAAATGGCCGAAAACGACGCCGAGTCCGCTGGCGATGACGCGTGAGCGGCTGACCCAGGCACGACGGCTGGTCGTCAAGATCGGCAGCGCGCTGCTGACCGCGGACGGCGCCGGGCTGGATAACAAGCGACTGGCTGAATGGACGGCCCAGATCGCAACGCTTGTGGACGCCGGTTACGAGATCGTGATCGTGTCCTCGGGCGCTGTGGCAGAAGGCATGAGCCGGCTGGGATGGACGCGCCGGCCGGATCGTGTCTCGGCCCTGCAGGCAGCGGCAAGCGTAGGCCAGGCCGGGCTGGTCGAGGCCTACAGCCGCGGGTTCGCCGCATACGACCGCCAGACCGCTCAGGTGTTGCTTACCCATGAGGACGTGGCTGATCGTGCCCGTTATCTCAATGCCCGACGTACGCTAGCCACGTTGCTCGGGCTCGGCGTTGTGCCGATCGTCAATGAAAACGATGCGATCGCGGTCGATGAGATTCGCGTGGGCGATAACGACACGCTGGCCGCGCTGGTCGTCAATCTGCTGGATGCGGATGGCCTGATCATTCTGACCGACCAGGCCGGTGTTTACGACGCCGACCCGCGGCAAGTCCCGGGCGCACAGCTGATCGACAGCGCGGGCGCCTATGACGATGCGCTAGTCCGGGTAGCCGGCGACAGCGCGGGAGCGCTGGGCCGGGGTGGTATGGCCACCAAGATCCGGGCGGCGCGACAGGCCGCTGACTCGGGTGGTTTCACCGTCATCGCCCACGGCACAACGCCCAACGGGCTTGCACGCATCGTGGCCGGGGAGGCGCTGGGCACGTTGTTATTGCCGCCCCCCGGTAAACGACGGGCAGCGCGGAAGAACTGGATCGCCGGGCAACGCCAGGTGCGAGGCCGTGTCTATATCGACGCTGGCGCCGCACACGTGTTGCGTGACTCCGGCCGCAGTCTGTTACCGATCGGCGTCGTTGCGGTGGAAGGCGATTTCCGCCGGGGCGATCTCGTGGCCTGCGTGGATCCCGACGGGCGCGAGCTGGCACAGGGCCTGTCGAACTATGACGTGCGTGACGCTCATGCGCTGAAAGGCTTGACCAGCCAGCAGATCGCCGCACGGTTTGGCCCGGCTCACGAGCCGGAATTCATCCATCGCGACAATCTGGTCATGACCTGATACCACGATCGACATGCATAAAAAAATCCGACCGCGCGAGGCGCTGGCCGGATTTTCAGCTTGATCGCCGAAGCGGCGATCAGCCCGCCGTGATCAGCTGGCCTCGGCCATATGCTTGATCTGGGCGTTCATGCGCGACTTGT
Organism: Salinisphaera japonica YTM-1; assembly: GCF_003788585.1. Taxonomy (GTDB): domain Bacteria; phylum Pseudomonadota; class Gammaproteobacteria; order Nevskiales; family Salinisphaeraceae; genus Salinisphaera; species Salinisphaera japonica. The sequence goes on from NZ_AYKG01000022.1 coordinate 33,175, forward strand.
GACGCGCGGCCTTGTTGCGATGGATCTGACCCTTGCCGGCCATGCGATCGATCACCGGCACCGCAACCTTGAAGGCTTCCTGCGCGCCGTTCAGATCGTTGGCGGCGATGGCCTTCTGGACTTTCTTGATATGGGTACGCACGAGCGAACGCTGCGCCACGTTACGCTGGCGGCGTTCGGTGGCCTGACGGACGCGCTTGCGTGCTTGCACAGTATTCGCCACTTAGGTGCTCCTGAAGATGATGTTGTGAGGGCGGAACCGGAATAGGCGCGCGATTATCGGGACTGGCGCCTGACTTGTCAATCATGACGCCGGGTAGGCGCGACACGACACAGCGGCTATAGTGCGGCGGCGTTGCCCACGGCCGACTTGTAAACATGGCGTCATCACTGGTCCGATCGACCACCGTCGTTTCCGGCATGACCTTCATCTCTCGTATTCTGGGCTTCGGCCGGGACGTGGTGCTGGCGGTGATGTTCGGCGCCGGTCCGGCGATGGATGCGTTCCTGGTCGCCTTCAAGATCCCGAACTTCCTGCGACGCCTGTTTGCCGAGGGCGCGTTCGCACAATCGTTCGTGCCGGTGCTCTCGGCTACGCGTGATCAGGAAAGCGGCGACGAGGTCAAAGCCCTGGTCTCGGTCGTTGCCGGCACGCTGGGCGTGATCCTGATGGCGCTGACCGTGATCGGGGTCATCGCGGCGCCGCTGTTGATCTATCTGTTTGCGCCGGGGTTTGCTGAAAACGCGGCCCAGTTTGATCTGGCTGTCGATCTGCTGCGGCTGACGTTTCCGTATCTGTTCTTCATCTCGTTGACCGCGTTGGCGGGTGGCGTGCTCAACACTTACGGGCATTTTGCCGTGCCCGCGGTCACGCCGGTGCTGCTCAATATCTGTCTGATCGGTGCCGCGGCACTGCTGTCGCCTTATTTTGCCGAACCCACGATCGGATTGGCCATCGGGGTGTTCTTGGCCGGTGTCGCACAGCTTGTGTTTCAGGTGCCGTTTCTCATCCGTCTGGACCGGCTACCGCGTCCGCGCTGGGGCTGGGCCAACGAGAAGGTCCGCCGGATTCTGAAGCTGATGCTACCGATCATGTTCGGCTCATCGATCGCTCAGATCATGTTGTTGCTGGACACGATCGTGGCTTCGTTTCTGGCCAGCGGCAGTGTGAGCTGGCTGTATTACGCCGATCGTTTGATGGAGTTCCCGCTTGGCGTGTTCTCGATCGCGATCGCCACCGTGATTCTGCCGAGCCTGTCGGCCCGGCATGCGGCCAAATCCACCGAGGCTTTTTCGGCCACCCTGGATTGGGCGCTCAAGGTGTTGATGGTGCTGGGCCTGCCGGCCATGGTCGGTCTGTTCATCCTGGCGGGGCCGCTGGTGATCACGCTGTTCAACTATCGCTCGTTCACCACGCACGATGTGTGGATGAGCCAGTATGCGTTGATGGCTTACTCGCTGGGCTTCATGGGATTTTCGATCGTCAAGGTGCTGGTCACCGGTTTCTTCTCCCGAGAAGACTCCCGCACGCCGGTCAAGTGCGGTGTGATTTCCATGCTGAGCGCGATGGCGATGAATCTGATCTTCGTGGGCCTGTTCATCTGGCAGGGATGGTCAGCGCCGCACGCCGGTCTGGCACTGGCGGGTTCGCTGGGCGCGTTCGTCAACGCCGGGCTGTTGTATCTTTATCTCCGGCGCTCGGCGGCTTATGCACCCGGTGCGGGATGGGTGGCCCTGTATCTGCGTATCGTGCTCGGCTGTGTGATCATGGCGGTGGTGCTCCATTTCGGGGCCGCGGACGCGACGACCTGGATGGGTCGCGAAGCCTGGATACGAGCGGCCTGGCTGGCGCTTTGGATCGTGGCGGGTATGGCCATCTATTTCGTGACGCTCGCAGCCACGGGGCTGCGGCCGCATCATTTACGCATGGCGACAACGGCCGACGAAACAGCACAATAACGATCGCTGGCCACGGCGCGCGATAGCGACCGGCCACCCACCACGAGTCGAAGGCATCATGCAGATCATCCGCTCGATACGACGTCATCCCGGCCTGGCCGGCGGCTGCGTGCTCACCGTGGGCAATTTTGACGGGCTGCATCTGGGCCATCAGGCGATCATCGAGCGGGTGCGTGCCCGGGCTGCCGAGCTGTCCCTGCCCGCGGTGATGATGAGCTTTGACCCCATGCCAGGCGCGTTCTTTCGCCCCGATGCGCCACCGGCGCGGCTGACTTCACTGCGCGAGAAACTGGAAGACGCCGCGGCCCTGGGTATCGATTGCTTCGTGCGCGCCCGGTTCGATGCGGCATTCGCCGCCATGTCGCCGCAGACCTTTCTCGAGGCCCTGATCGCCAAGCGCCTGGGCGCACGGGCGATTCTGGTCGGCGACGATTTTCGTTTCGGGCATCGACGCGCCGGCGATGTGGCCACGCTCGATGCGTTTGCCGCGCACCACGGCATCGAGCGCATGGGCCTGCCCGATGTCTGTATCGACAACGAGCGGGTCTCCTCGACCGCCGTGCGCCAGGCGCTTGCCAACGGCCAGGTTCGCCAAGCGGGCCGGCTGCTGGGCCGGGCCTATCGCATCAGCGAGCGGGTTGTCGGCGGCCAGCGCCTGGGGCGCACGCTGGGCTTTCCCACGGCCAACCTGTGTTTGAAACGCCCGGCGGCCCTGCGTTACGGCGTGTATGCCGTGCGCGTGCGCCTGGCCGATGGCTCGGTGCGCGCCGGGGCGGCCAGCTTCGGCGTGCGGCCTGTGGTCGACGGCAAGGATGAGCTGCTGGAAATCTATCTGCTGGATTTCGCCGCCGATATCTACGGCATGCGCCTGGACGTCGAGTTCGTGGATTTCGTGCGCGGTGAAGAAAACTACGACTCGCTGGATCTTTTGATAGAGCAGATGAACCGCGATGTCGACGATGTTCGTCGGATCCTCGACCCCACAGAAACGTTATGACGCACTCCACATCTTCCACCGCCGACGCGCGCCAGCGCCGCGGTATCGCCAACGCCCACTGGCTGTGGCTGTCTGCTCTCGTGATCGGCCTCGATCAATTCACCAAGCAGCTGGTCGTCAATCACTACGGGCTGTATGAGTCCACGCCGTTGTTCGCCTGGCTGAACCTGACGCGCGTACACAACACGGGGGCGGCGTTTTCCATGCTGGCCGGGGCCACACCCTGGCTGTTCGTGGGGCTGTCCGTGGTGGTCACGATCGGGGTGATGGTCTGGCTACGCCGCCACCCCTACACCAATCGTCTGTTCGGTCTGTGCCTGGCGTTGATCGCCGGCGGCGCGCTGGGCAACGCCATCGATCGTGCCCTGCGCGGGCACGTAATCGATTTCGTGGATTTTCATATCGGTGCCTGGCACTACCCGGCATTCAACGTCGCGGACTGCGCGATCGTCGTGGGGGCGATACTGATCTTCGTGGATATGCTGTTTGTATCCAGGCGGCGCTGATCACCAGCAGGTCTGGCTCACGTCGGCACCGTCTTCGTCGTAGGCTTGGCGTGCGCCGGTATCGTCCACCACGAAGCGCTGACATAGGTCTGCGGTCTGTGCGTTTTGGGCCGTGGCCGTGATGCGATAGCGCTGATCGTTGTTATCGGGATACACCGTCGACAGCCTGTAAAGATCGTTGTCGGTCGTCCTGGCCATGCCCAGCGCGGGCATCGTATCCATATAGTGATGGCCATTGGCGCTATAGAGCTGCTCTTGGCGCGCGGCCGCGCGCAGCACGGCCTGCTTGGCCTCGGTACGCTGCGCCTGGCGGACCTTATCGGTATACATCGGATAGGCAATGGCCGCCAGAATGCCGATGATCGCCACCACGATCATCAGCTCGATAAGCGTAAAACCGGTGTGTCTTGGTATGCCTGTGCGCAACATCATTCTCGAATCTCGTGCCAGGTGCGTCGCCCGGTGTACGCGCCGTTGGCCAGGGTGAGGGTGGCGGTCTGTCCGCTGGTCAGTGGCAGTTTATAGACGCGGGTGCCATTATCGGAATCGATGAAACGCGCGCCGGCACCGGCCGAGCCGCGGCTGGCGTAGCCAATGCCCACGATTCGCGTGCCGTCGATCGTATCGGCCTCGTTGACGAGCCCATCGGCGTTCAGATCGAAGACGTTTCGCGCGGGCTCGCCGCCGCTTGCCCGGTCGACAACGGTGAAAAAGCCGCTGCTGGTCAACTGACAGCTTTCAGCGTTGAGCACCACGGATTCGAACTCCAGCGTGTCGCCCACGACGCGCGGGGCGCGGACCACGGCTTCGGTCGTAGTGGCGTCAAAATCGATCACCCAGCCGCGATCATTGATCCGTGGGTCGCCTGTCGCTGTGCGCGTGACGAAATTGACCGGCCTATCGGTGACGCTTCGAAAGCTCAAGGCCGTATTGCCGGCCGCGCCCGTATTCTGTAACTGCTGGCTGATCAGCGCGCTGCGCGTAATCGGCGTATTGCCCGGGCGCGGCGGCACGTCGCCGTTTTCGGTATATGAAAAGACCTGGGTATCCCACAGACCGTAGACCGAGTTGGCCGGCGTCTGTCGATCGGCGGCGACCGGCGTGATGTTCTGGCCGGTGCCGACATAGACCATGACACCGTAGCTTGGCCCCAGGGGATGAAGGGCGACCGCCGGGGCGCTGGTGATGGGCTGGGGCTGACCGTCACGACTGGCCTGAAACAGGCGGCTCTGTGTCCATGCGCCGGCCGAGCGTGCGGAGAGATCGAAGCGCCAGACGTTGCCATAAAGATCCCCGGCATAGACATAATCCACGATTCGATCGCCGTCGACGTCAACCGGGGTCGGGCTGGCCAGCCCGTTGCCGGATTGGCCCGTCACCGGGACGGCGCCCGTGTCCAGACGTCTGATGAGCTCGCCGGTTTCCACGTCGACCACGAACAGAGAGGCGCCGAACCCGTCGCTGTTGTAACCGTTGCCGAATATCGCGGCCCACCGGCCGGTATGCAGCCGCACGATGCTGGGCGTGCCGAACGTACGACCCAGCTGCGGGTCGCGAAATTCCCAGCGTACGAGCGACGCCGCTCGGGCCTCTGCCTGGCCGGGCGCGGGCGGGTCGGTGACATCCAGGGCATAGATCGTGCGTCCGCCGTTTCGCAGGCCGCCGACCAGCACGCTGTGCCAGGCGTTATCGTAAAAGGCCGGATCGACGGCGACCTGACCATCGACGTAGGCCCGGTGGCGATAGGCCGGATCGGTCAGGCGAGCCGTGCCGGCCAATTCGCCGAGCACGTCATTGGGCACATAAGCGAATCGCTCGCGCCCGGAATCGGCATCAAAGGCATGCAGCATGCCATCGTTGGCGCCGACATAGACCAGCGGGGTGCGAGCGGCCGTGTTGGCGACGAACCCGCTGGCGCCACTGTAGGGCCGGGCCCCGGCCGTGTTTTCTGGCGGCGTGACCGTGGGAAAACGCCGATCCAGCCAGAGGCCTGCATAGCGCAGGGGATCGGCCGTGCCAACGAATACCGGCACGGCATTGATGATGTCGCCCAGCACCGTATCGGCCCGGTTCCGGAAGCCGCCGATCGTGTTCTGGGCCACGCTCTGTCGCTCGCGCGATCGATCTCCTCGCAGATAAGCCACGGCCGGGCCGTCGAGTGTGGGGAACCGGCCGGTCAGCGCTGTATCCGCCCGGAAGCCGCGGCCGCTTACCGCACCGCCGGTGAGCGCGTTCGGCTGGTTGCGTAAGGCGGTGATGATCTGTCGTGTGTCGTTGGCTGCCGTGCCGTTGTAACCGGGCAGCGTGTCCGAGGCGCGCCAGAACACGGTTTCGTTTTCGGTGCCGGCATCCAGCGCCCGTTTTTTGATTAGATCTCCTGACCAGCGACGCGTGTCGTAGCGTGTCTGATAAAGCACGGCGTCGCTACGAAAGTCGGTGCCGCTGCCGGTCGCGTTGCGGCTGGTTTCGCTGCGCGCCAGAATATCGCCGATCAGTGCCGTGAAGCCGCTCAGCAGCGCCTGTGGTGAATCCGCGTTGACCAGCCGGCCGCGCGTGTTGAGCGTGGCATGCCAGAGATCGTCAATCTCCGAGGCAGCGCCCACGGACAATGAAGGGGCGGGTTCCCGCTCAGCTGGCGCGGCGCGGCGCAGATACCAGGGCGGCGGATTCAGATACGGCGTGCGGTTGACATCGGCGAAGGCGTCGTTGCCGAAAATCACGCCGTCAATGCCCAGCGTGACCCCGTAGGTGCTGACATGGGGCCGGGCCAGGCAATCCTGTCGCTCGTCGCCCGGGCAGCCGTCCGGCACGGGCAAAACCGGCTGATTGGGTATGCCGGGCGGTGGCTCGAACTCGGCGTAATATTTCATCGCAACATCGGCGATCGTATTGCTGTAGGCGTCCGGTATCGGCGAGTTTGGGCCGCCGAATCCGCCATCGACGTTGCCGATACCGCTGACCTGGCTGCTGTTGAAACCGTCGGTGAACAACAGCGAATAGTTGCGCTGGCAGGCGGCCTGTATGACGCGCGTATCGTTTTCAAAGATCTCGCCCAGATTGAGCAGTGCCTGGCGATTGGGCGTGCCCCGCGCCACAGCGAAATCCATCTGGTAGATCGAATTATAGAAAGCGGTGCGTGTCGTCGTTGTGCCGGTCGTCAACGCCGTCATGTTTTGGCTGTCGCGCAAGCACGTGGCCGAGCCGTTGATGGTGCAGGCATGGACACGTATGTCGTTGACAGGCTCGAAGGCACGGGTGGCCGCGCCGCGGATCGCCAGGCTTCGCTTGCGGTAATACACGAACCAGTTGGCGAAATTCTGGATCGCGTTTCGATAAGCCGTGCCCTCGGCGCCGCCGACAAAGTTCTGTGGCTGAATCTGATAGCCCATTAACGCTTCGCCGTTCGGGCCCGTGCCCGTCAATGGGGTGGCGGACGCACTCCAGCCGAAGCCCGGCGGCAGGGGGCTGGATCCGTCGGCTGGTTTTTTCAGATAGAACGTGGCCGGCACGTAGGCAATGCCCAGTTCCCGGCCATCCTGGATCGTCGCGGGCTCGGCGGCGGGGAAGAACCCGGTTTGGCTGCCGGTCTGCAGGGTAAGCGTTGCGCGAAACTCGTAGCCGAAAAGCGCCAGTAAGCCACAGCCACCCAACCGACTGGGCTGGGCCACCGCATTGAGCAACGGGCTGTAACAAACGTTCGTGTACGTGGTCGAGCTGGGCACGGTGTGGTGATACACCGTGCCTTCGGGAATAGTGGTGCCGCTCGGCACGAAGAATTGATACCCCGGCTCGTTGCTTGCCATATTACCGCGCAAGTCGAGCGTGCCGTTGCCATGAGCCGGATCGTAGCGCGCCGCCGAAGGATCGGCGTTGTCGTAACCGATCCACGGGCTATACACAGTGGCCGGATCAAAATACGCGCGATTGAATTCCGGATCGCGGGCATAGGCGAACGACGGCAGGGGCGGAATCGCGTAAAACCGGTCATAGATCCGCCGATCGCGCGCCTGGCAGTTCGTGCCGGCGGTGTTGCAGTTGTTGAAGCCGTTGGGAAACAGATACCCGTAGGTCTCGCTGTCCTTGGTGAGCAGCCGGTCCGGGGTCAGTGACAGGCCCGGTGCAGGGTTGAACAATGTTTCCAGATCCATCGATCCCGAGTCGTCGATCGCCACGAGAATATTGGGCGGTCGGGCGGTGGTTGCTGCGCTGGGCTGATCGGTCAGTGACAGTGCCGGCGTGCTCTGGGCAACAGCCGCGCCGCCGAAAAGCGATGCGCCGATCAACGCACAGGTCGCCAGTGCCAGCCGTGTCGTAATCCCCAACTTCATCGCGCCACCTCGAAGATCATCTGGGCCACCGCACGGCCCGCGCGACCGCCGCCGCCGCCCGTACGTGCCGTGACGCGGAAACGCCAGCGATCCGGCCGGGCGTTGAGCACGGTCATTTCGCCAGGCAGGGCCTCGACAACATAATCGGTTCGGGCGTTGCTTCCAGGTGCGGCGTATTGAGCCGTGGGGCCGGCGCTCCAGAACGCATCGCCCAGATATCGTGCGGGCGTATCCGGTGTTTGCGGGCCGGCCAGTCGAATCGGCAGATTCGGTAATACCTGGGGGCAGTCGGCCGCCGAGCCGGCCGCGGCGCCGAGTGCGGCGTGACACGAGCCAAGACGCTTGTCGCGCAGAAGATGCCCGACATAGGCCAGTGCCGAATTGGCACGGTCCAGTGCTTCGGCCTTGTCTTGCTGATTGGCGGCCATGCGTTGTTGCAGCGTGGCCGAAGAGATAGCTGTGACGGCCAGTAGGGTGAGTACCACCAGAAAAATCAGGCTCGTGACTAGAATGAAGCCGCGCTGGGTATGTGGTGCGGGGCAGTGGTTCATGGCAAACGATTCTTGAGCGCGATCGTGCGATCGATCAGCAGTCGTGCCCGTCGGTCGGTGATCTCGAACACCGAGCCGTCCATCAGGTCGTAGCGTTGGGCCGTGGGCACAGGTAGTGCCCGATCACCGCTTTCCGGATCACTGTGCAACAAGAGCTGGATACGTACGCTCTTGATACGAGTACGGGCATCGGCGCTCGGCTCGGCGGTGTAATAGACAACGCCATCGGCGCGATTCGGCCCGCCGATACCGTAGCGCACCTCGAACCGATCCACGTTGTCGATCACCGGTTGTCGATCGCTGCCTGCCTGATGACAGAGAAGCGCGTTTTGATCTGATATATAAAACTCGAAATCCGCCATTGCCGGCGCGCCGGGCGTGCCGATGTCCTGGCCGCGGCAGTTTTTCACGCCGCCGGCAGCCTGAAACCGGATGCGTAGCTGATCGTTATGGTTCTGGACATTGGCCTGGCCGCCGATGACAGCGTCCTGGGCCAGCGTCGGCGCCAGCGCGTTGCTGGCCGTGAAAGGCTGGCTATCCAGGGTGACGTGATAGCCGGCGTGGGCGATGCCGTGTTCGAGCACGAACACAGCCAGCCGTGCGTTTTCTTCTAGATGTGCCGTACCGCGTTGAGCCTCGAAACTCTCGCGATTGGCCTGCAGTATCTGTAGTACCCCCACGAGCAGAAACAGGCCCACCGCCAGCGTGACCATCAGCTCGACCAGTGAGAACCCGTGCTGGGCGGCGTGGGGCGAGCTCATGGGCGAACCTGAGTGACAATACAGGGGCCGTCGATAGCTGCCGCGTGGGTTTGGCTCGCGCAGCGCACAAGCCCGGGCGGCGCGGTGGTGTTTGGCTGTTCGCGTTCACGCCAGCCCACCGTGACCTCCAGCAGCGGGCAGGGTTGATCATTGACCGCGCAATCCACGAAACCTTGGCCCTGGGGCAGGCTGCGCGCCACGATCATCTGCCATTCGCGGCTGTCCTGACGGGCCATCTCGCCGGGCGTGCAGGGGTTAGCTGCGCCGATACAGCTTGTATTTGAGCTGGCGACGGCGCTGGTCGGGCTGACCGCGGCATAAACCGAGCGCGCGGCCGGCGCAGGATTGGCTCGGATACGATCGGCCATGCCACTACCGGCGATCCGAGCGAGCGAAACATGGCCGGCGCTATCGGTGGCAATGATCGCCGCGCTCTGTAGACCCAGCAGCCCCAAAAGCCCCACGGCGATGATCACGAGCGCGACCAGCGCTTCGATGAGCGTGAAACCGGCGGCGGACGAGACATGACGCATCAGCAGCCATCCGCGTTGACGGTCGCCACGCGCCCCGTGGCGGCGATGCATACGGTCTGTGTGGCCGATGCGTCTTCGGCGCGGGCTTCTATGCTGTGGCCGGACATTGCGAAACCGCTGGAGTTGAAATCGATCGATTGCTCGGTGCTGGCGGTCAGCGTAATACCACCGGCCAGCGCGCGATGAACCCGCAGAATCTCGGCGCCGTTGCCCGGCGTGGCGCTCGCGCCGCCCGTGTAGACGAGCCAGCCCACGCTCCAGTCCGAGTCGTTGCGACACGTGAGCTGATCGGCACTGCTGCACAGCGTAACCGTGGTGCCGCGGGCCACCGCCGTGGCCCGCGCATAGTTCAGGGCGCCGACCAGTTCGTTGGTTTGTGTGGTCAAGCCGTTGCCTTGAACGAGTGAGCGATAGGAGGGGATCGCGATCGTCGCCAGAATCGCAGCCACGGAAAGCGTGACGATCAGCTCGAACAGGGAAAAGCCGCAGGCATGCGCACAGGCTGCCTTCACGCCGGCTTCCGCCATCTCGCTCCGTGTTCGGCCATGCCGAGAACGTATCATTCGGCGTGCTCCCCCGAGCGCATCCCTGTGAGGCCAGTATGCACGAGCGGCGTCACAAAACGAGCGGGGTGGCTTCCGACAATAAAAAAGCCCGCCGGAGAACCGACGGGCCTTGATCTGGTGCCGAGGAGAGGAATCGAACCTCCGACCTACTAATTACGAATCAGTTGCTCTACCGACTGAGCTACCTCGGCGGGAATCGCGAAGGCGCGGAGTATAAACAAAGGTTGGCGCCGCGACAACGCCTGTCCGACGAATACGACAAAAGGCTTGCATTCTGTCGGGCAGGCCGACGAAAATAAGGAGATAACAAAACGATGTTGTACGTCCCGGGCCGCTCGGGACGCATCAAACTAGCGCAAACGGAGAGGTGGCAGAGCGGTTGATTGCACCGGTCTTGAAAACCGGCAGGGGGTCATTCCCCTCGTGGGTTCGAATCCCACCCTCTCCGCCATCTTCCCCACGGTTTATAGATTTCAGGCACCAAGGCGCCTGACGTGCACTATCTTGGAGGGGATGACGCATGAACCCTGAAACGCTGAAGAACACCGCCCACGAGATCATGTCGCCCGGCAAGGGTATTCTCGCGGCCGATGAATCCACGGGAACGATCGCCAAGCGCTTGGCCAGCATCGACGTGGAATCCACCGAAGCCAATCGACAGGCCTATCGCAACCTGTTGTTCACTACCGACGGTGTAGAGAACTACATCAGCGGCGTGATTCTGTTCGAAGAAACCCTGTTTCAGTCGGCCGATGACGGTACGCCGTTCGCAAAAGTACTGGCTGACAAGGGCGTGGTGCCGGGCATCAAGGTCGACAAGGGCGCAAAGCCGTTGGCGCTCGCAAGCGACGAGAAAATCACCGAAGGCCTCGACGGCCTGCGCGAGCGCCTGGCGGAGTACGCCAAGGCCGGTGCGCGTTTCGCGAAATGGCGCGGCGTGATCGACATCACCGATGAGCAGCCCAGCGATTACTGCATCGACACCAACGCGCATGCGCTGGCGCGTTATGCCGCGCTCTGCCAGGAAGCCGATATCGTGCCGATCGTGGAGCCGGAAGTGCTCATGGACGGCGAGCATGATATTGCCACCTGTGAGCGCGTGACCGGGCGTGTGCTCAAGAAAGTGTTTGAAGCGCTGGATGGCCAGAACGTGCTGCTGGAAGGCATGTTGCTGAAGCCGAACATGGTGATTGCCGGCAAGAAGAGCCAGAAACAGGCCAGCGTTGATGAAGTCGCCGATGCCACCCTGCGTTGCCTGCGCCGCCATGTGCCGGCCGCCGTGCCGGGCATCGTATTCTTGTCCGGCGGCCAGAGCGATGAGCTGGCCACCGCGCATCTGAACGCCATGAATCAGCGCGGCGAGCAGCCGTGGGGTCTGTCGTTCTCTTATGGCCGTGCATTGCAGGCGCCGGCGCTGGCAGCCTGGCAGGGCAAGCCGGAAAACGTGGAGGTCGCACAGAAGGCTTACCACAAGCGGGCCAAGAACAACGGCGCGGCCGCGCAGGGCAGCTATTCTTCGGATATGGAAAGCGCGGCTTGAACTAGGGCGTGTCGTCATAAGATATGACGTCGCATTGCCCGCGCCGGGCGTGTCAGGCAAGGCGCGGGCCGCCGTGCGTGGCCAGCCACGGTCAAGGCCCGTAACGCCGCATGGCGCGTCCGGCGCGAGCAACCCGAATGGGCCGGTGGCCAAGCCCCGGCAATCC
>NZ_AYKG01000023.1 GCF_003788585.1 Salinisphaera japonica YTM-1
CGGACACGATTTGCGGTCTCCAACGCGGCGCTCGTATGAAACGGCAACAGACCCTAGGCCAGGCAAGTTGTGGTCACGGACACATCACGCGACAATGCCTCCCGATTTACGAGTCGGTTTCGATCCTTAAGTGAGGCGATGAGATGAACGTTCACGAATATCAGGCCAAGGAAATATTCGCGCGCTACGGCGTGCCGGCGGGTGTGGGCAAGGTGGCCCATTCGGCCGATGCGGCACTGGCCGTGGCCAACGAGCTCGGCGGCGAGCGCTGGGTGGTCAAGGCCCAGGTCCATGCCGGCGGGCGCGGCAAGGCCGGCGGCGTGAAGATCTGTGATTCCGTGGACGAGGTGAAGAAGGTCGCCTCCGAGATGATCGGTTCGACCCTGGAAACCAAGCAGTCCGGCGGCGTGGCGTTGCCGATCAACTGTGTGTATGTCGAAAAGCCGGCCGATATCGAATCCGAGCTGTATCTGTCGGTACTGGTCGATCGCGCCACGCGCCGCGTGACCTTCATCGCCTCGCCGGAAGGCGGCATGGATATCGAGGAAGTGGCCGAGGCCACGCCCGAGAAGATCATGCAGATCGCCATGCACCCGGCGGCCGGTTTCCAAGCGTTCCAGGCGCGTCAAGTCGGGTTTTTCCTGGGCCTGGACAAGAAACAGGTCGGTCAGTTCGTCAAGGTCATGAAAGGCCTGTACGAGATGTTCACCGAGTGCGACGCCTCGCTGGTGGAGATCAATCCGCTGGTCACCACTGCCGACGGCGGTCTGGTGGCCCTGGACGGCAAGCTCAATTTCGACGACAACGCGCTGTTCCGCCACGCCGAATTCGCCGAGATGCGTGATGTGAGCCAGGAAAACGAGCGCGAGGCCAAGGCCGCCGAGTTCGATCTCAACTATATCCAGCTCGATGGCAACATCGGCTGCATGGTCAACGGCGCAGGCCTAGCCATGGGTACGATGGATCTGGTCAAGCTGCACGGCGGCGAGCCGGCCAACTTCCTGGATGTCGGCGGCGGTGCCACCACCGAGCGCGTGACCGAGGCGTTCAAGCTGATCACTGCCGGTGAAGGCGTCAAGGCCATTCTGGTCAACATCTTCGGCGGTATCGTGCGATGCGATCTGATCGCCGAAGGGATCATCACCGCGGCTAAGGATGTCGGTATCAAGGTGCCGGTGGTCGTGCGTCTGGAAGGCACCAACGCCGAGGAAGGCCGTAAAGTGCTGGATGAGTCCGAATACGACCTCATCGCTGCCCAGGACCTGACCGACGCGGCCAAGAAGGTCGTCGCCGAGGCCGGCAAGTAAGCGCTGCCGTCGTCAAGCCACACGATTTCAAGATCAGGATCGATTCATGAGCATTCTCGTCAATAACGACACCAAACTCATCGTCCAGGGCTTCACCGGCAGCCAGGGCACGTTCCACTCCGAACAGTGCATGGCCTATGGCACCAATATCGTGGGCGGTGTCACACCCGGCCGCGGCGGTGAGACCCATCTCGAGCGCCCGGTGTTCAACACCTGCGCCGAAGCCGTTCGTGAGACCGGCGCCAACGCAACGATGATCTACGTGCCGGCGCCGTTCGCCGCCGATGCCATCCTCGAGGCCGAGGCTGCGGGCATCAAGACCATCATCTGCATCACCGAGCATATCCCGGTCATGGACATGCTCAAGGTGCGCGCGGTGCTGGATGAGTCCGACTCGGTACTCGTCGGGCCCAACTGCCCGGGCGTGATTACGCCGGGTGAGTGCAAGATCGGCATCATGCCGGCGCATATTCACCAGAAGGGCAAGATCGGCATCGTGTCCCGCTCGGGCACGCTGACCTATGAAGCCGTCTTCCAGACCACACACAACGGCCTGGGCCAGTCCACCTGTGTCGGCATCGGCGGTGACCCGATCCACGGCCTGGACTTCATCGACGTGCTGGAGATGTTCGAAAACGACCCGCAGACCGAAGGCGTGGTCATGGTCGGCGAAATCGGCGGCACGGCCGAAGAAGAAGCCGCCGAGTTCATCAAGCACAGCATGAAAAAGCCCGTCGTGGCTTATATCGCGGGCGTGACCGCGCCCCCGGGCAAGCGCATGGGCCACGCCGGGGCGATCATCTCCGGCGGCAAGGGCACGGCCGACGACAAGTTCGCCGCTCTGGAAGCCGCCGGTGTCGCCACCGTGCGCTCCACCGCCGAAATCGGCACCAAGATGGAAGAAGTGCTGGGCTAAGTTCCAATCCGCTTCCGGCTGATGAAACCGGCGTCCTTCGGGGCGCCGGTTTTTTTTCGGCTTTGTTTTTTAAGACGATCCGCAGATTGCGCAGATTTTGGGCGGATTACCCGTGAGTCGTAGCGGTCTCGGGGCGCCACATTTGTCCCAGTCGTTGCTGCGAGATTTTTTATCCGCAGATGGACGCAGATAAACGCAGATGGGCGGTGCGATGTTAAGTCGTTTCGAAATCGCGGCGCCACGGCCTTCCGCGTCGTAGTCGCCAAGAATGAAAAGTCTGTTCACGTTCTTGGGCCCATCATTTTTTAGTAGCCGCTTACGATGCCGCAAGCCGTGGCGCCCGTGTGGCTTCGTTCGAGCTTCTTGCTAGTCCGCCATCTGCGTTTATCTGCGTCCATCTGTGGATCAATGTCTTAAAGAACCGACTCGAAAACGGTGGCGCCCCGAAGTCGCCACGACGCCCGGGCCGTCCGCCCAAAATCTGCGCAATCTGTGAAATCTGCGGATAGACTCAAAGAACGAAGCCGCAAGGGTGACTAGAGTTACCAGGGTTATAGGATTACATCGCCGGTACGTGCTGTCATGGCGTCAACACTCGAAAGCGTTCAACACCATGAGCGAGACGTACGAACTGAGCTGTGACTGTGGTCACGTGACGATGACGGCCAAGGGCGAGCCGAAGCTGTCGCTGTTCTGTCATTGCGGCAGTTGCCGCCAGCTTTATAACGCTGACATGCTGTCGGCCACGGGCTGGGCGCATGACAACGTCGAGCTGCCGGACGAGTCCAAGCTGTTCGTTCACAAGATGGACGGCAAGGACATGACGCGTTACGGCTGCCCGAGATGCGGCATGACGATGTACGGCGTGCACAAGCCGGGCATTCCGGTGATTCCGCATGCGTTGTTCCGCAAGATCAACGGCGGCGAGCTGCAAGACGAGCTCAAGCCCACGCTGCATCTGTTCTATCGTGATCGGGTCGTCGATGTAGACGATGATCTCGAGAAATCGCAGGGCGGCGAGGCTGTCGGTCTGTAAGCGTCGGCCAGGTCTTTGAGCGCCATGCCGGGCACCGGAAACGGGCCCGGCATTTTTATTGCCGATAAGGCATGCGATGATGACGCGCTTTCGAGCGGAGAGCCTGTCTTGGCCACGATCTATCATCTCGCCTGTGACTGCGGCGCGGTCGAACTCGATGTCAGCGGTACGCCGGTCGTCAGTGCGTATTGTCATTGCCGAAGCTGTCGCGAGATGTATGGCGTGGAGATGCTCTCGGCCAGCGCCTGGGCCAACGATGCCGTAACGCGCCGCGTTGCGGCCGGCACCGATCTGATCGCGCATCGCCAGCCCGGGCGGCGCATGTGGCGTTATCACTGCGCGGCCTGTGGCCGCCTGGTTCACGGGCGTAACCGCCATGGCTATCTGGTCATTCCCACCGAGCGCTTTCGTGTGGCCGGCGACGACCGTCTGCCCGGCCCGCTCGAGCCCACCGTGCATCTGTTCTACGATCAGCGTGTGATCGACATGGGCGATGAGCTGCCCAGACACGCCGACGACGGCGATCTGTTTTCCAAATCCCACACCGAGGCTTGAGGGCGTCACGCATGGCAGACCATTCGCTTCGTATCGCCATGGCCCAGCTCAATGTCTGGGTCGGCGATATCGCCGGCAACACCCGACAGATCATCGAGGCGGCCCATACCGCCCGGGATCGTGATCGCGCGGATATCGTCGTGGTTCCCGAGCTGGCCCTGATCGGCTATCCGCCGGACGACCTGTTGCTGCGGCGCGGCCTGCCGGATGCCATTGCCGCAGCGCTGGATGAGCTGCAGGCCGGTATCACCGGCATCACGGCGGTGGTGGGCTATCCCGAATACGCGGGAGAGGCGATCTACAACGCCGCCCGCGTGATCCGCGACGGCCAGGCCATTGCCCATTACCGCAAGCAGTGCCTGCCCAACTACGGCGTGTTCGACGAGCGCCGGCACTACAGGCCGGGTGACGCGCCCTGTGTATTCGAGCAGGCCGGGCACGCGATCGGCGTGACCATCTGTGAGGATATCTGGGAGACGGGCCCGGCGGCGCAGGCTCGTGCGGCCGGGGCCGAGATGCTGGTCAACCTGAACGCTTCGCCGTTCCATGCCGACAAGCAGCCCGAGCGCGAGCGGCTTCTGGCCGGGCGGGCCACGGACAACGACGTGGC
This sequence comes from Salinisphaera japonica YTM-1, assembly GCF_003788585.1. Taxonomy (GTDB): domain Bacteria; phylum Pseudomonadota; class Gammaproteobacteria; order Nevskiales; family Salinisphaeraceae; genus Salinisphaera; species Salinisphaera japonica. The sequence goes on from NZ_AYKG01000023.1 coordinate 4,425, forward strand.
GATCTGCTACGTCAACTGTGTTGGCGGCCAGGACGAGCTGGTCTTCGACGGCCAGTCGTTTGCCGTGGCGCGGGACGGCACCGTGGCGGCCCGCGCACCCGCCTTCGAGGCTGGGGTGTTCACGGTCGAGATGACAGGCACTCGTTCGAGCGGTGATATCGCCGAGCGCCCCGCGCCCGAGGCGCTGGTCTATGACGCGCTGGTACGCGCCACGCGCGACTATGTCGATCGCAACGGCTTTCCCGGGGCGCTGATCGGGCTGTCCGGCGGCATCGACTCGGCGCTGGCATTGGCGATCGCTGTGGATGCACTCGGCGGTGATCGGGTCTGGGCGGTATCGCTGCCCTCGCGCTACACCGCCGATATCAGCAACACTGATGCCGCCGACCAGGCCGAGCGCATGGGCGTGCGCTACGATGAGATGCCCATCGAGGATGGGTTTTCCAGTCTGTTGAATACGCTGGCGCCGCTGTTTGGCGATCGGGCCCCGGACACGGCCGAGGAGAACCTGCAGTCGCGTATTCGCGGCGCGCTGCTGATGTCGTTGTCCAACAAGTTCGGCCACGTGGTGCTGGCCACCGGCAACAAGTCCGAGATGGCGGTGGGCTACGCCACGCTCTACGGCGATATGTGTGGCGGCTTTGCCCCGCTCAAGGATGTCTACAAGACCTGGGTCTATCGCCTGTCGAATTTTCGCAACACCCGCGGTGCGGTGATCCCCGAGCGGGTGATCACACGTCCGCCCTCGGCCGAACTGCGTGATGATCAGGCCGATACCGACACGCTGCCCGAATACGACGTGCTCGATCCGATCATCGAGGCCTGGGTCGAGGAGGGCGCATCGATCGACGACATCGTGGCGCGCGGCTTCGTGGAGGCCGATGTCCGTCAGGCCGCCGGTTTGATCCGGCGCAACGAATACAAGCGTCGTCAGGCCGCACCGGGGCCCAAGATCACGCATCGGGCCTTCGGGCGTGACCGGCGCTATCCGATCACCGCCGTCTACGGTGATCTCTAGCTGTGTAACCCAGCCGTTCGCCACGCACAAAAAAGCCGAGGCAGCACCTCGGCTTTTTTGTGCCCGAACGCTTATCGTTCAGCCGGCGTTGGCCCTATCCGCATCGCCGGTGGCGGTGTCGTTTGTACCATCGATCGGCGCGCCGCTGGCCGGTGTGCTGTCCATGGCCGGCAGCTCGTAGTCCGGTGTCTCGCCGGCCTGCTGGCGATAGAACTCGTCGCGGTGCAGGAGATAGTTCGGGTAGGAGGCCTGCAGAATCGCGCGGCTGTCCTCGGCCAGATCCGGCTGATTGAGCTTGGCGTAGGAGACCTCCATGATCTCCAGCGCGCGGGGCACGGCATTCGAGCCCTGATAATCCTCAACCACCTGTTCGGCACGCCGGGCGGCTGCCACGTAGGCATGCCGCTTGAGATAATACTCGGCGATATCCAAGTCAAAATGCGCCACACGATTACGGATATCGATCATGTGCAGCTGGGCGTCCTTGGCATAGACGCTGTCGGGATAGTTATTCACCAGCAGGCTGAAGTCGTTGAACGACTGTTTCAGGTACTCGACGTTGCGCCGATCCGGGTTGGCGCTGATCAGGCTCTGCTGGTTCTGGGCATAGTTGGATACGCCGCGCATGTAATAGACGTAATCGATATGCTGATTACGCGGATGCTGCTTGATGAAACGATCGGCCGCGTCGGTGGCCTGGTCGTAGTCTTCGGCTTCGTAGTGCGCAGTGATCGATTCCAGCTCGGACTGCGGCGCGTAAGGCGTAAACGGGAAACGCGCGGTCACCTCGGAGTACAATGGCAGCGCCTGTTCGGGCTGGCCGTGCATGAGAAAGTCACGAGCCGAATCGTACAGGCGCGCGGCATCCGCGGATTTCAGCTTTTCGCCCTTGCGGTTGACCAGCGGCGTCTTGCTGTAGCCGGTGTCTTCGATGCTCTTGTCCGAAGCACAGCCGGTGACCAACAGTGCCGCGGTGATGCCGAGCGCGAGAACGATGTGTCGCATTGAAGCCCCGAGCGCGTCCCCGCGCTTTTCCAAGCAAAACAAAGCGAAAGTATACCTATGATGATTCCAGCGAGTCATACGCGTGGCCGTTTCGTGGCTTGTACGCGAGGCATGGGCCGATGAGTGCCCCGGCCGACGCGGCGGTACACGATTTCCTGCTGCCCGAGAGTGCGGCCGGCAAACGCCTGGACAAGGCACTGGCCGAGGCCTTGCCCGACTACTCGCGCTCGCGTCTGAAACAGTGGCTCGAACAGGGCGCGCTGACCGTGGACGAGGCCACGCCCGCGCCCAAGACCGCCGTGGGTGGCGGCGAGCGGATACGACTGATCGTGCCCGAGACGCCACACGACGAATCGGTCGAGCCCGAGCGGATGCAGCTCAACATCATCCACGAGGACGCCTCGATTCTCGTGCTGGACAAGCCCGCGGGCCTGGTCATGCATCCGGGGGCGGGCAACCAGAGCGGTACGCTACAAAACGCGCTGGTGGCCTACGACGAATCCCTGGCGGCCTTGCCGCGCGCCGGTATCGTGCATCGCCTGGATAAGGACACCTCCGGCATCCTAGTGGTTGCCAAGACGTTTGCCGCGCACAAGCAGCTTGTTGATGATCTGGCCGAGCGCACCATCAAGCGCGAGTACGAGGCCGTATCGGTCGGCGTGATGACGGCTGGTGGCCATGTTGATGCCCCGATCGATCGGCACCCGGTCGATCGCAAGAAGATGGCGATCCGCGAAGAAGGGCGCGAAGCCGTCACGCACTATCGCGTGATCCATAAATATCGCGCGCACACCCATATCCGTTGTCAGCTGGAGACCGGGCGTACGCACCAGATTCGGGTCCATATGGCCTACGTGCGCTTTCCGCTGCTGGGCGATCCGGTCTATGGCCGGCGTCTGGCGCTGCCCAAGGACGCCAGCGAGGCCTTCGTTGGTGCCCTGCGCGGCTTCAAGCGCCAAGCCCTGCATGCCGCCACGCTCGGCCTGACCCATCCGGAAACCGGCGAGGCCATGCAATGGAGCGCGCCGCGCCCAGCCGATTTCGAAGCCCTGTTGGCGGCCCTGGCCGCCGACGCACGCGAGCACGGCAAATGAACCCGGTCAGCGATATCGTCTGGGCCGACTGGCCGGCCCTGGCCGGCGTGCGGGCCGGCACGACGCGGCGCACCGGCGGCGTGAGCGCGGCCCCATTCGCGTCGTTGAATCTCGGGGATCACGTCGGCGATGCCCCCGATGCCGTGGCATTGAACCGCGCGCGTCTGGTCGACACCTTGGCACTCCCCAGCGCGCCCGCCTGGCTGAGCCAAATCCACGGCACGCGGGTCATTGATCTCGACCAAGAAACAGGCGAGGGCATCGAAGCCGATGCCGCGGTCACACGGGATCCCACACGGGTATTGGCGATCCTCACGGCTGATTGCTTGCCGGTGGTGTTTTGCAACGCCGAGGGTACGGCTCTAGGGGCGGCCCATGCCGGCTGGCGCGGCCTGGCCGCTGGCGTGCTCGAAGCCACGATCGAGGCCATGCCCGGCCCGCCGCGTGAACTCATGGCCTGGCTCGGACCGGCCATCGGCCCCACGCGCTTCGAGGTTGGCGCCGACGTGCGCGCGGCGTTCGTCGATCACCACAGCGACGACCACGCCGCCTTCCGCGAGGCCCGCCGCCCCGGTAAATTCGTGGCCGATATCTACGCGCTGGCCCGGGCCCGCCTGCGGCGCGCCGGCGTTATCAACGTCACCGGCGGTGAACACTGCACGATCAGCGATCGCTGCTTTTTCTCGCATCGCCGCGACAAGGGCCAGACCGGGCGCATGGCGACACTGGTCTGGCAGGTGGAGCGTTTTTGAAGAACATCGTCCGCAAATGAACGCAAATCAATACAGACATTTATCCGCAGATGAACGCAGATGAGCGCCGATGAGCGCCGATGAAGAAGACGATGGTCTGGATATAGCCGCTTATCGGGCAAGATATTCATCCGCAGATTACGCAGATTTCACAGATTAAAAGACAAGGTTTTTATCGATTGATCTGGTGAGTGCGACGACTCCGACCTCATCGCATCGGCCAATCAATCTGCGTCATCTGTGTAATCTGCGGATTGTCTTTCTGTCTGTATTCATTCGCGCTCATTCGCGTTCATTGGCGGACGATTCAGAGAGAACCGCCGACCGCCGGTGAAGACGATGATGGTTTGAAGATAACGGCTGATCGGACAAGATATTCATCCGCAGATTTCACAGATTAAAAGACAAGGGTTTTATCGATTGATCTGGTGAGTGCGACGACTCCGACCTCATCGCATCGGCCAATCAATCTGCGTCATCTGCGCAATCTGCGGCTTGTCTTTCTGCCTGTATTCGTTCGCGCTCATTTGCGGACGATTCAGAGAGAACCGCCGACCGCCGACCGCCGATGAAGACGATGATGGTTTGAAGATAACGGCTGATCGGACAAGATATTCATCCGCAGATTTCACAGATTAAAAGATGAGATTTTATCGATTTACCCGGTGAGTCCCACGACTCTGATCTGAACGCATCGACCAACCAATCTGCGTCATCTGTGTAATCTGCGGATTGTCTTCCTGTCTGTATTCATTCGCGCTCATTCGCGTGTATTGGCGGACTGTTCAAAGAAGAGCCGCCAAGCCTATTTACGCTTGGCGACCATGCCCTTGGGCTGTGGTTTTTTCTCTTTCTTTTCTTTTTTCGGCGGCAGGGCGAGGTCTTTCTTGTCGCCGGCGGTGTTGTGCCCGGTGCCGGGACGGCCTGTGCCCAGCATGGGTTTGAGGAAACGACCCGTGTGTGAGGCTTCCACGTCGGCCACGTCCTCGGGGGTGCCGGTGGCGATGATTTCGCCGCCGCCGGAGCCGCCTTCCGGGCCGATGTCGATGAGCCAGTCGGCGGTCTTGATGACGTCGAGATTGTGTTCGATCACGACCACGGCGTTGCCGGCTTCGCGCAGGCGCAGCAGTACGGCCAGCAGTTGCTTGATGTCGTGGAAATGCAGGCCGGTGGTGGGTTCGTCCAGCAGATAGAGTGTGCGCCCGGTATCGCGCTTGGACAGCTCGCGGGCCAGCTTGATGCGCTGGGCTTCGCCACCGGACAGGGTGGTGGCGTTCTGGCCGAGCTTGACGTAGGACAGGCCCACATCCATGAGCGTGTCGAGCTTGCGTTTCAGGCTGGGGACCGGCTCGAAGAACTCGGCCGCGGCCTCCACGCGCATATCCAGCACCTCGGCGATCGTCTTGCCCTTGTAGTGGACCTCCAGCGTCTCGCGGTTATAGCGCGCGCCGTGGCAGGTCTCACAGGTGACATACACATCCGGCAGGAAATGCATCTCCACCTTGATCACGCCGTCGCCCTGACAGGTTTCGCAGCGCCCGCCCTTGACGTTGAACGAGAACCGCCCGGGCTTGTAGCCGCGCTGCCGGGCCTCGGGCGTATTGGCGAACAGATCACGGATCGTGCCGAACAGGCCGGTATAGGTCGCCGGGTTGGATCGGGGGGTGCGCCCGATCGGCGCCTGGTTGATATCGATGACCTTGTCGAGATGCTCCAGGCCCTCGATGGCGCTCACGGGCGCGGCGCGGGCCACGGCCCGGTTGACCTGGCGCGCTGCGGCCGGGAACAGCGTTTCGTTGATCAGCGTGGATTTACCCGAGCCGGATACGCCGGTGATACAGGTCAGCTGGCCCATCGAGAACGCGGTGTTCACGTTCTTGAGATTGTTGCCCCGCGCGCCCTTGATGCGGATCTGGCGGGTCTTGTCGTAGGCGATGCGCTCGGCCGGAATCGGGATGCTGGCCTTGCCGGAAAGATATTGCCCGGTCAGCGATTCCTCGCAGGCCGCGACATCTTCAGCCGTGCCCTGGGCGATGAGCCGGCCGCCGTGATCACCCGCACCCGGGCCCATATCGACCAGATAATCGGCCTCGCGGATGGCGTCTTCGTCGTGCTCGACCACGATCACGGTGTTGCCGATATCACGCAGGTGCTCCAGCGTGTTCAGAAGACGGCGGTTGTCGCGCTGGTGCAGGCCGATCGAGGGTTCGTCGAGCACATACATCACGCCCACCAGCCCGGCGCCGATCTGGCTGGCCAGGCGGATACGCTGGGCCTCGCCGCCGGACAGCGTCTCGGCCGAGCGCGACAGGGTGAGATAGTTCAGGCCGACGTCCAGCAGGAACTTCAACCGCTGGCTGATCTCTTTGAGGATCGGCTCGGCGATCTCGGCGCGATGGCCGGGGATATCCAGAGCCTCGACGATGTCGTAGGCGCCGGCGATGCTGGCGGCGTTGATCTCGGGCAGCGTCTGGTCGGCCACGCGCACATGCCGGGCCGCCACGTTCAGCCGCGCGCCGTTACAGGCCGGGCAGGACTTGTCTGATAGATACTTGGCCAGCTCTTCGCGCACGGCCATGGAGTCGGTTTCGGCGTAGCGGCGCTGCATGTTGTCCAGCACGCCTTCAAAGGCATGCTTGCGCCGGCGCGTGTTGCCGCGGGCGTTGGTATAGCGGAACTCGATCTTTTTCGATCCCGAGCCGTGCAGGATGACCTGCCTGGCCTCGTCGGAGAGTTCGTGCCAGGGCTGATCCACGTCGAAGTTGTAGGTCTCGCCCAGCGACTCGATCAAGCCGAAGAAATAAGGGTTGCGCCGGTCCCAGCCGCGCACGGCGCCGCCGGCCAGGCTCAAGGTGTCATCGGTGATCACGCGGTCGACGTCGAACACGCTCTGCGAGCCCAGGCCGTCGCAGGTGGTACAGGCCCCGTGTGGCGAGTTGAACGAGAACAGCCGCGGTTCCATGTCGTTGATGGAGTAACCGCATTCCGGGCAGGCGAACTGGGAGGAAAAGACCTCGGGCTCGCCGTCGCCGCGCCAGGGCATGATCCAGGCCATGCCCTCGGACAGGCGCAGCGCGGTTTCAAATGATTCGGCCAGGCGCTGCTGGATGCCCTCGCGGATCTTGAAGCGATCGACCACCACTTCCAGGTCGTGTTTCTTCTTGGGATCCAGCTCGGGCACGCCGTCGTCCAGCTCGATGATATCGCCGTCCACGCGCATACGCACGAAGCCGGCGCCGCGCATCTGCTCGAAGATCTCGCGGTGCTCGCCCTTGCGCGAGCGGATCACCGGGGCCAGGAGCATCCAGGCGGATTCGTCTTCCTTGGTCAACGTCTGATCGACCATCTCCGACACGCTCTGGGCGGCCAGGGGTTCGTCGTGGTGCGGGCAATAGGGCGTGCCGGCGCGGGCGAACAGCAGCCGCAGATAGTCGTGGATCTCGGTGACCGTGCCGACCGTGGAGCGCGGGTTGTGCGAGGTCGATTTCTGTTCGATCGAGATCGCCGGCGACAGCCCCTCGATGGAATCCAGATCCGGTTTTTCCATCATCGACAGGAACTGGCGCGCATAGGCCGATAGCGACTCGACGTAGCGGCGCTGGCCCTCGGCATAGATCGTGTCGAAGGCCAGAGAGGATTTGCCGGAACCGGACAGGCCGGTGATCACGATCAGCTGATCGCGCGGCAGGTCGACATCGACGCCGGCCAGGTTGTGCGTGCGGGCACCGCGAATGCGGATATGGCTTTCCATGCGACGAACTCGCCAACAGACCAAACCACACAGTATAGCCCCCGTCACAAGTCAGACCGATAAAACGGCCGATCACGAAACAGGCCGGCTCGGGCGCTGTGTTAATCTTTCGCGCCTGTTGCCGGACGCCGGCCGGAAACGCGCCGGACGCCTCGGCCGACCCATCAGCTGCGTAGTCATGCAGCATTCAAGACGTATCCAGGGCGGCCCATGACACCAACTGAATCACGCGCGGCATTCTCGCTGGCCGGTATTTTCTCGCTGCGAATGCTGGGCCTGTTCATGATCTACCCGGTGTTCACGTTCTATGCCGAACACCTGGCCGGCTCCACGCCCACCACGGTCGGCCTGGCGCTGGGGGCCTACGGGCTCACCCAGGCGCTGCTCCAGATTCCTTTCGGCTTTGCCTCGGACCGCATCGGGCGCAAGCGCATGATCGCCATCGGCCTGCTGATCTTTGCCGGTGGCAGCGTCGTGGCCGCGCTCTCCACCACGATCTACGGCGTGATCTTCGGGCGTATCCTGCAGGGCGCGGGCGCCGTAGGCTCGACGATTCTGGCGCTCAACGCCGATCTGACCCGCGAGGAATCGCGGACCAAGGCCATGGCGACCATCGGGCTAACGATCGGTCTGGCGTTTGCCCTGGCGCTCGTCGCCGGGCCGGTGATCAACGCCTGGGCCGGCGTACCGGGCATCTTCTGGTTCACGGCCGTGCTGGCGATCCTGGGCATCGGCGTGCTGTATCTGGTGACGCCGACGCCGGCGAACATCCGCTCGCACCGGGATACCCAGGCCGTTCCGGAACTCTTTGGCCGCGTGCTGGCCGATCGCGAACTATTGCGCCTGGATTTTGCGATCTTCGCGCTGCACGCGATTCTCACGGCTAGTTTCATCGCGTTGCCGAGCATGCTGCGTACGGTGCTGGGTATTCATCAGGACTGGCAATGGGTGGTCTATCTGCCAACGCTGGCGGTGTCGGTGGCCATCATGGTGCCGGCGATCATCGTCGCCGAGTCCAAGCGCCAGATGAAGCCGGTGTTCGTGGCCTCGGTGGCCGTGCTGTGTATTGCGCCCGGCATTCTGGCGTTCTATCGCGATAGCCTGGTCGAGATTCTGGTACTGCTAACGCTGTTCTTCGCGGCCTTCAATATCATGGAGGCCAGCCTGCCGTCGCTGATTTCCAAGGTGGCCCCGGCCGATGCCAAGGGCACGGCCATGGGGATCTACTCGTCGTCGCAGTTTTTCGGCATCTTTGTGGGCGGCACGGTGGGCGGCTGGGCCTACGGCCAGTTCGGCACCGGTGGCGTGTTCGGCTTTGCGGCACTCGTCGGGCTGATCTGGCTGGTCATCGCCGCCGGCATGCCCAAGCCACGCTTTGCACGCTCGCATATGGTCAATGTCGGTGCGATCAGCGATCATGAGGCCCGTCGTCTGGCGGCCGAGATCGAGGCCGTCGAAGGCGTGTTCGAAGCGGTCGTCGTGCCGGCCGACCAAGTCGCTTACATCAAATTCGACGGCCGTGTGGTCGAGCCCGATGTGCTCAACCGTTTCGCACCGTCTCATTCCACGCCAGCGCCGGCCTGAGGCCGGGGCGTCGTTCATCGAGCAGGGAGGCCGTCATGGCCAGTCGAGGCATCAATAAAGCCATCATCGTCGGGAATCTCGGCGCCGATCCAGAAACTCGCTACACCGCCGGCGGTACCGCCGTGACCAACTGCAACGTCGCGACCTCGGAGACCTGGCGCGACAAGACTTCGGGCGAGATGCAGGAGCGCACCGAGTGGCATCGCATCGTGTTCTTTGCCCGTCTGGCTGAAGTGGCCGGGGAATACCTGAAGAAAGGCTCCAAGGTCTACGTCGAAGGGCGTATCCAGACCCGTAAATGGCAGGGCCAGGACGGCCAGGATCGTTACACGACCGAGATCGTGGCCAACGAGATGCAGATGCTCGACTCCCGTGGCGGCGGGGGCGGCCAGGGTGGCGGCAGTGCCCCGTTTGGCGGCGGTCAACAACGAAGCAGCGGGGGCAGCCAGCAGCAGGGCGGCGGCACCGGCGGTGGCAATCAGGGCGGCGGTGGCGGCCAGCAGGGCTACCAACAGCCACAGCCGGCCAGCGAACCCGGCTTCGATGACGATCTGGACGACGATATTCCGTTCTAGGGGCTGTTGCCGTTTCGTACGAGTCCGCGCCAAGCGCTGTTTTGCGGCAAGACGAAGCGTAGCTCACGCCGCGCAGTCATTCTGCGCCAGTGGGCTAGAACGCTGGATTCCCGCAAAACAGCGCTTGTCCCGAAGGGTTGGGCCCAAAATCTGGCCATGCCGCTGGATCACCTTGATCGTGGCACGCCACGACCTGCGGCTCGCGCCTTGCCTGGCCAGATTTTGGGCTCCAACGCGGCGCTCGTACGAAACGGCAACAGCCCCTAGCTCAGACGCGCTAAGAACCCGTCAGGCCACGTAGTCGTGCGGCCAGCGTGGCCGGCGATAACAGGCCGGTATGACGCGCCTGGCGCTTGCCGTGGCCGTCAAAGAACAGGGTTGTCGGATAGCCGCGCACGGCCCATGTTTCGGCCAGTCGATGTTGTGTATCGATCAGTTGATGCTTGAGTTTCAGCCCGGCGTCGGAGAGAAACCGCTGCATGGCGGCGCGGCTGTCGTCTTCGTTAACGAACACGAAGACGACGCCCGGGTATTGTGTCTGTGCCCGGGCCAGCATCGGCATCTCGCGACGACACGGCCCGCACCAGCTGGCCCATAGATTGACCACCATCGGCTTGCCGGGGGCCGCGTCGGCCAGGCCGGCAAGCGAGATGTCGGCCTGATTCGGGCGTGCCAGCGGTATCGTGGTCAGGTGGGTTGGCTGGGTATCGAGTGCGGCCAGCCCCCAGAACCCCAAGCCAGCACTCAGCCCGCCGGCCGCCAGTGCCCCGGCCAGAGGCAGGCGAAGTGCGGGGACGCGGCAGCCGGCAACGAGCGCGTAGAGTGCTGCGCCCGCCAACCCGCCCCAGAGATCGAACCCCTGGTCGCGCAGGTCCAGAATCTGTAGCGGGTGGGGCGCGTAGAGCGCGGCGTAGCGCGCCACGAACACCAGGCGTGCCGCTACCAGCCCGACGAATGCGAGCGCGAACAGGCGATCGACAAGTCGGGCACGTCGTGCTCGGGCCAGGATGATGCCCGCCAGCACGGCCACGCCGAAGGCGGCTAACCAGACGAGCCGATCCCCGCCAATCAGAAACGGCCCGATAGCCACGAGAGTCACCGTGTTAGCGGCGGGTCAGTTGGTCACGCCGAGCTTGTCGCGCATGGCACCCAGCAGCGGTGAGCTCGGGTTGAGCCCGGTATCCAGGCCGATCTGTAGCGCGCTTTCGGCCGGTTCGTTGTGCAGATAGCGGGCGCGATAAGCCATCAGAGCGCCCACGCGATTACTGCTGGCACAGTGCACCAACGCTGGCGTGCCGCCATCCAGGGCATCGTCGAGCTGCTTGGCGTTGCCGGCGTTGATGTCGTCCGGGCCGGCCACGGGAATCACGAGATACGTCATGCCGGCCGCGGCCACGGCTGCGGCCTCGTCGTATTCGTTGAACTCGCCGGCCGGGCGGAGATTGATGACCGTGCGTACGCCCTCGCGGGCTGCGGCCTGGAGCTGGGCCTCGCTCGGCTGGCCGGCGGTGACGATCTCGTTGCCGTAACGTGCGGCGTGGCTAAGATCACTCGTGTAGTCGCTCATGTGGGTTCCGTTTGGAAAAGTCCTGTCTGCATGATCGCGTTTCGTGCGCCAGAGACAAGCGGTGCGACATCATTTTAGCGCGCATGCCCGGATGCCGACCGATCATTCGCGTCATGAAAATGACTTGAAAACAGTTGGTTGCATCACGTCCTGTCACAAATGAGTCATTTTGCGATGATAAGGTTTCGCTCTACACTCATCGAGCAGCTGCGACATGGCTTATCGATTCACGCCGTTTGTTCTGCCTATGCGAGCGCCGTGGCAGGGCTCACTGTTCGAGCGCTTGCCCAACCGACTGGTCAGGCAAGCGCGCTGTCGAATGATCCGCTCACGTTTCCCGGCCCTGATATGGGATAACGTTCCCGAGCAGATGTCGCCCGCGACTCGCGTGTGGCTGCGCAGCGCTTTCGTGCCCTTGGCACAACGTGTTTTCGACCGTACCAGTCGTCGATTCTGGTTGACGTGGTTATCCGACGACAGTTTGAATCAGCTCAAGCGTTTCATTCTGGTGTTCGATCAGACGGGCCAGCCGATCGCCTGGGCCGCGGCCGGTGCGTTCGAGGTCGATGGGCGACGGTGTTTTTACGGCAGCTCGGCCGGGGTCGATCCGGCCTGGCAGGGTAGCGGCATCACAAGCTCGGCAGCACGCCACCTGTTCCTGCCGGCGCTGGGCGCGGCCGCTCCGCGCACGTTGTATGCCGTGGTGCGGACCGGCAATCCGCTGGTCTACAGCGCCTGGCAGGCCGGCCAGGTCGGCCGGCAGCCGATTTATCCCGCGCTGGATGGGCGCGAGCCGCCGGCCGCCATCGCCGCGATCGCTCGCGAGGCCGCGGATCGGCTGGGTCACGGTGATCGGCTCGATCCGACGACGTTGATCATGCGTGATTGCTATAACGACGAGGCCGCCGGGCTGTGGTCGAAACGCCCGCCCTGCGACGACGACACCGTGGGCCGATGGTTCAACGACAATCTTACCGCGCACGACGGGGTCATGATGGTGGTGCCGTTCGACCCCGCCGCCACGTTTGCCCAGGAAAGCATGCGCCTGGTTCAGAAACGCCTGGGGCTGAACACCGGTCGATCATCGCGACGGGCCAGCGCTGCCTGAGGCGCCACAGCCGGGTTGGCCGGGCACTGAAAAGCGCGCCTGCCATTGGGCCAGATCACGACGGCGTTGGGCCGGGTCAACTTGTGCCAACAGGCCGGCGTCGAGTGCGATCGGCATGATGCGTGCCTGATCGGCCGGGCGCGTCCCGTTTGAGCGGTCGGTCGATGTGCCGGCACGGGGCGGGCCGGCAAGTTGTGTCTGGCGCGTCAATACGCGTTGGCCTTGCCCGGAGAGTAGATAGGTGACGAATTTATGCGCGGCTTCGGGGTGTGGGGCCGCGCGATGCACGAACACCATACGACTGAGCATCAGCGTGTAGTCCCTGGGTGCGACGATGCGAATCTCTGGATGGCGGCGGGCATAGCGTCTGGCATAAGCGCCCAGCAGGTTATAAGCCAGCACGAACCGGCCCTCGGACAGCCCGGTTAGCATGGCGCGGGTATTGGACACCTGGCGGGCGCGGGCCTGGCCAAAGGCGCTGACCAGTTGCCAGAAGCGCGCGGTATGGCCGGCATCGGCCTGATAGAGGGCATACCCCACGGCACTTCGCGCCGGGTCATAGATCGCCACGCGCCCACAGAATCGGGGGCGCCGGTCGGTGAGTGCGCGGTAGAGCGCGCCGTGGGAATCCAGCGCGATGTCGGCCGGCAGCAGATCCGCGCGATAGGCGAACACCACGGGCTCGAACGTGAAGCCGAACACCGAGTCGCGCCATTTGAAACGCGCCGGCCAGCCATCAATCACCGGCCCGGACAGACGCGCGGCATAGCCGGCGTTGGCGGCCGCCAGCTGTGAGGGCATCGCTGAGCTGATGACCACATCCGGTGGCCGGCTCATGTCGTGAATACGGCGCTCGACCGCACGGGTCGCCAGATCGGCGTAGCGGATATCGATATCCGGATGGGCGCGTTCAAAGGCTGCCAGCACGGGGGCGATGGCTGGTCGGTCCAAGGCCGCGGCGATATGCAGCGACGTGGCGGCCGGTGCCGAGGCTGCCGTGCCGGAGAGGCAGAGTGCGAGCAGCAGACAGGCACAAGGCAGGCGGCGCATCGTCACGGCCTGGCGCGCGGCAGGCACAGACAGGCCCGGCAGCCGCCGGCGGCGCGCTCGTCGAGCGAGAACGAGCCGCCGTGGGCCTCGGCGATCGAGCTCACGATCGCCAGCCCCAGCCCGGAGCCGGGCTGCTCGGTGTTCTCGCCGCGACGAAACGCAGCGCGCAACGCCTGCGGCGACGCACTGGCCAGCCCCGGCCCATCGTCGATGACGCACAGCCAGAACACGGCGTCGCGTTCGGATAACCGCACCGTAACGGCCGTGCCTGCCGGCGTATGGACGAGCGCGTTATCAATCAGGTTACGCAGCGCCTCTTGCAAGGCCCAGCGCGTGCCGGTCACGGCGGCCGGGCCGGTTAGCGCGTTGATATAACTGAGCTCGTGCGGGGGGCTGTCGCAAAGCGCGACCTGTTCGGCGTGTTCGCGCGTGATCTGCTCGGCGAGTGTGGCCAGCTCGATCGACTCGTCGCCGGGTGTGGTGTCGTGGCTTAGACGGGCCATGTGCAGAAGCTGGCCGGCCAGACGGCCGGCATGTTGGGCCGTGGCATGAATACGCGCCAGCGCAGCGTGCCAGACAGCGGGGTCATCCGATTCGAGCGCGGCCTCGCTGGCATTGGCCAGGCCGGCCAGCGGTGTCTTCAGCTGATGGCTGGCATCGGCGGTGAAACGCAGCAGGCTGTCGCGTGCGGCGCGCTGACGCGTGAACAGGCTATCGAGCGTGGCGGCCAGCGGGGCGATTTCGCCCGGCACACGCGCATCCAGCGCGCTGAAATCATCCGCACGCCGTGCGGCCAGGCGGTCACGCAGCCGGCGTACCGGTGCCAGCGTACTCGCGATGGCCACCAGGCCCAGGCCGCCGGCGGCCAGGATGAGAATCACGAATCGCATCACGGCCGGCTCGAACAACCGGGCCGCCAAGGCACGGCGCCCGCCCAGGGTCTGGCCCATCCAGATCGTCAGCGACGTATGCGCCGACCAGCCCGCCAGATCAAGCTGGCGGCCGTGCAGGCGCCAGCGCGTGCCGTCATGGCTGACGGTGCGCCAGGCCGGCAGGGTCGGGTGGCTGCCCGGCTCGACCGGCAGATCCAGGTTGGCCGTCAGGCGCTGCCCGGCCTGGTCGAACACGCCGTAATACACGCGTGCCTCGGCCGTGCCCGACAGGATACGCAGCGCCGCCGCCGGTACGGTCACCACAGGCTCATCGCCGGCCCAGCGGATAGCATCGGCCATCGTCAGGGCCGCGGCGGTAAGCTGGGCGTCGTAGGCGCGCTGTGCGTTTCGGGTGGCCGAGATATGGGCCTCGATGAGCAGAATCGTGCCCAGGGCGGTGGCGCCGGCCAGCAGCCAGAGCATCAGGCGCGCGCGCAGGCTGGTGGTGATCCGGATCAATGGCCGTCGTACTCAAGCCGATAGCCCAGCCCGCGCAGGGTGCGGATAGCAAGCCCCGAGCCGGCCAGGCGCTTGCGCAGGCGGCTGATATAAACTTCCAGCGCGTTAGAGCCCACGGCATCGAAGCCGAACAGCTGGGCCTCCAGCGTCTCGCGCGCGACGATGCGCTGGGCGTGGCGCAGCAGGTTCTCGGCCAGGCGCAACTCGCGCCGTGGCAGATCGAGTGCCTGGCCGGCCAGGGTCAGCGTGCCGGTCACCGGGTCGAAGACCAGCGCGCCCAGTACCAGCCGATCATCGACGCGTTGCTGGCTGCGCCGGCCCAGCGCGCGTACCCGGGCTCGCAGTTCGGCCAGCGAGAAGGGCTTGGCCAGATAATCGTCGGCGCCCAGATCCAGGCCGCGCACCCGGTCGTCCACGCCGTCGCGGGCGGTGATGATGAGCACGGGTGTGTCGTCATCGGTGCCGCGTAGCTGGGCCAGCACATCCAGGCCGCTGCCATCGGGCAGGCCCAGATCCAGCAGCACC
Organism: Salinisphaera japonica YTM-1; assembly: GCF_003788585.1. Lineage (GTDB taxonomy): Bacteria > Pseudomonadota > Gammaproteobacteria > Nevskiales > Salinisphaeraceae > Salinisphaera > Salinisphaera japonica. The sequence continues at coordinate 19,845 of NZ_AYKG01000023.1, forward strand.
AGATCGAAACGCTCACGGGCCAGCGCGGCCTGGGCCTGGCCCGCACGGGCCAGCCGATCGACGGTATGTCCGACCGCCGTCAATGACATGGTCACCGACTCGGCGATGAGCGTGTCGTCTTCGATCAGCAGCAGGCGCATGCGACTAAAGTCGGCGCGAATCGGCTCGGTTCTGACAGGTTCATGACAGCAGGCCTCCCTAGCATGGTTCGCACGATCACAAGAGCATAACGACCCCGTCGTGTGCCAGCACGTGCCCGGCGCTGCCGCCGGGCCGTATCGAGGAGAGTCTCATGCAAGAGCCTGCCCGCCGCGGCGCAGCCCGGTGGTGGCGCGTCGCGTCTATCGCGCTCGTCGCTATCGCGTTGATCGGCTGCCAGAAACAGGTCGCCGGTGATCATCCGGAGTGTATCGCGCCCGCCAAGCCCGGTGGGGGTTATGACCTGACCTGTCGTCTGCTGGCCAACGGCCTACAGAAGACCGGCCTGATGACCACGCCCATGATCGTGAGCTATATGCCTGGCGGCATCGGGGCGGTGGCCTACAACCACGTCAACGCCACCCGCGATCACGACGGTGATCTGGTTGTGGCCGCCAGCACCGGGGCGGCGGTGAATCTGGCGCTTGGTAAGTTCGGTTCCTACGACGCCGACGCCGTGCGCTGGCTGGGCGCGTTTGCCGCTGATTACGGCGTGCTGGTGGTGGCCGCCGATTCGCCCTACAAGACGCTGTCCGATCTGGTGGCGGCACTGAAAAAAGATCCCGGCAGCGTCGTCGCCGGGGCCGGTGGCTCGATCGGCAGCCAGGACTGGATGAAGATCGCGCTGGTGGCCAAACGTGCTGCCGGCGTGGCGCCCAAGGATCTGCGCTTTGTGTCTTATGAAGGCGGCGGGGAGGCCATGGGCAGCCTGCTGGGCCATCACATCGATGTCTTCACCGGCGATGCCTCGGAGATGGCCGGTCATATCGGCTCGGGCAAGATCCGGGTGCTGGCGATTCTGGCCGATCAGCGCCTGGGCGGTGTCTATAGCGATATTCCGACCGCCAAGGAGCAGGGCTATGACATCGAGTGGCCGACCTGGCGTGGCTTCTATATGGGGCCGAACGTGACCGATGCCAATTACGAAACATGGGTGGCGCGCTTGAAAAAGCTGGCGGCCACCGATCAGTTCAAGACCATGCGCACCAAGCAGGGGCTGTTCCCCGAGGCCCGCTTTGGCGCGGATTTCGATGATTACGTGGTCAACCAGGCCCACGAGTTCGAAGCACTGGCACGACAGGTAGGGCTCAAGTGATGTCGGATTCTTCCACGCACAACGATCGCATCTTCGCCGGGCTGCTTCTGGTTCTGGCGATTGGTTTTGGTGCCATGGCGCTGGCCATGCACGTCCCGTTTGCCTATGACCCGTTGGGGCCCACGGCGTTTCCGCTGATCCTGTCGGGCGCGCTTGGCGTCATGTCGATCACGTTGATGCTGCGCCCGGCGGCCGGCACCGGTCTGCCGGGTGGGCGCGTGGGCGCCCAGCTGGTCGGTGTGCTGGTTGTACTCATCGCCTACGCCGCGCTGTTCACCCGCGCCGGTTATCTGGCCAGCACCGTGGTGGCGATGATCGTGCTGGCGCGGATCTTCGGTGCGACCTGGGTTAAGGCGATTATTTCCGGTGTGGTCCTGACGGCCGCGAGCTACGGCCTGTTCGTCTGGGCGCTGGGCATCGTGCTGCCGGTCGGCAGCTGGCTTGTTTACTAGGAGACATCGATGTTCGATTTCATGATTCACGGCTTCGATGTCGCGCTCACGCCCCTGAACCTGGGGCTGGCGCTCTGCGGGGCCATTCTTGGCACGTTCTTCGGTGCGCTGCCGGGCATCGGGCCGATCAACGGCATCGCGATTCTCATGCCGTTGGCCTACACGCTGGGTCTGCCGGCCGAGTCGGCGTTGATCTTGTTGGCGGGTATCTATACCGGCGCCGAATACGGCGGGCGCATGTCGTCGATTCTGCTCAACGTGCCGGGCGATGCCGGGGCGGTGATGACCACGCTGGACGGTCATCCGCTGGCCAAGAAAGGCCTGGCCGGACCGGCATTGGGGCTGTCGGCGGTGGCCTCGTTCGTAGGTGCGACCATTGCGATAATTGGGCTCACCCTGTTCGCCCCGCTGTTAGCGCGGGTAGCGGTGATGTTCGGCCCGGCCGAGTTCTTTGCATTGATGATCTTCGCCTTTGCCTCGATGTCGGTGATGATGGGCAGCGACCCGCTCAAGACCGGCATCGCCGCCGTGCTGGGCGTGATGATCGCCATGATCGGCGTGGATTCTTCCACCGGCGTATTGCGCTATACCTTCGATATGCCCGAGCTGTATGACGGCATCGATTTCGTGGTGCTTATCATCGGGCTGTTCGCGGTCAGCGAGATTCTGCTGATGCTGGAGCAGGCGGCCCGCGACGGCGTGACCGATATGCCGGCGGTGGGCCGTGTGTTCGTGAAGTTCAAGGAAGTGATCGCCTGTCGCGGCGCGATCCTACGCTCGGGATTTATGGGCTTCGTGATCGGCACGTTGCCGGGTACCGGCGCCTCGGTGGCTTCGGCCGTGGCTTACACCACGGAAAAACGCATCAACGATCGCGAGGGCACGTTTGGTGAGGGCGACATGCGCGGCCTGGCCGCCCCCGAGGCGGCCAACAACGCCTCGGCCGTGGGCTCGTTCGTGCCGCTGCTCACGCTGGGCATCCCCGGCTCGGGCACCACGGCCGTGCTGCTGGGCGCGCTCATGCTCTACAACATCACGCCCGGGCCCATGATGTTCTCCGAGCGGCCCGAAGTGGCCGGCGGGCTGATTGCCTCGTTGTATATCGGCAACGTCGTGTTGTTGCTTTTGAATCTGCCGCTGGCCGGCCTGTTTGCCAAAGTGCTCACGATACCGCGCTGGGTGCTGGTGCCGTTCGTGGCCTTGTTGGCTTTCGTTGGCGTGTATCAACTGCATTCCGATCCGATCGCCATCTACACCATGCTGGCCGTGGGTGTGTTCGGTTATGTACTGCGCAAGTTCGGTTTTTCGTTGGCGCCGGTGATTCTGGGTTACGTGCTGGGCGGGCTGGCCGAGGTCAATCTACGCCGGGCGCTGGCGATCAGCGGCGGCTCGCCGGATGTGCTCTGGGCCTCGGGAATTTCGATCGGGCTGTATATCGCGGCCGTGGCGTTGCTCGTCGCGCCCTGGCTGATCGGGCGTCTGCGGCCACGAAAATACGCTGACTGATCACAGCCGGCCCGCGAATGGCTGCCCGCCACCGCGGCTGACGGAACGATTCGGCCCATGCGGCGTCAATGACAACGTCATTCGTCTGTCGGGCCGGCCGTCGGCCAAGCGAGCATCATGTCGGGCGCGTCGTCTTCGCGGATCCACGCTTTTGATTCTCTGCGGGGGCTGGCTGCCTGTGCTGTTGTCTTCGGACATCTGATTCAAGTGCTGCAAGGCCAGAGTGATCCGGTCTATGCCACCTTCTTCGACTGGACGCGCGTGGCGGCATTCACGCCGCTGCATGTGCTCTGGCAGAGTCAGGCCGCTGTCGTGCTGTTTTTTACGCTGAGCGGCTTCGTGTTGTATCTGCTGCTCCAGAGGGCACGGTTGTCGATGGCCGGCTATGTGGTCAAACGCGTGATGCGTCTGTACGTCCCTTATGCTGCGGCAGTCATGATTGGAGTCGTCGGGGCCTACGGTGTCGATGGCGATACGCTGACCGGCTTCAACAGCTGGATCAGCAAGTTCTGGTCATGGCCGGTGACATGGCAGGCCGTTGCCGAGCACGCGATTTTTCTCGGCCAGTTCAATGCCGATCGTTACGATTTCACGGTTTGGACGCTTGTTCACGAGATGCGGATCTCGTTGTTGTTCCCGCTAATCTTCTGGCTGGTGCGTCGCTTGCCCGGGTGGGCCGCACTCGGGCCGTTCGTGTTGGCTAGCGTGGCCGTGGCCTGGATCGGCCAGCCCGGCGTCGAAGCCGGTTGGCCATGGCTGAACGCGGTGGCCGGTGTTGCTGATCGTGGTGGGCTGACGGCATATGTCTTGACCGTACACTACCTGCTGGCCTTCGCCATCGGTGCGAGCCTGGCGCGACATCGAGAGACGTTGATTGCGGCTTATCGCCGGCTGTCTCCCCGCACGCGGCTGCTTCTGGCGATATTGACCTTTCTACTCTGTGTACACGGCGGTCAGGCCATGCAGGTCTTCGGGCTGGCGACCATGGTGCCCTATGACTGGCCGTTAATGGCCGGATCGGCGCTGTTGTTGATCACCGCGGCCGCGGCACCGCGGTTTCGACGCTGCCTGGAACACCCGGCGCTGTGTTACCTCGGGCGAATCTCTTACAGCCTGTATCTGTTTCACCCGCTGGTGCTCTTGGCGATGCTGCATGTCTTCGCCGACCGTCTGTCGTTGGTCGTGCTGTTGCCAGTCACGTTGGTCTCGATGTTCGGTGTGGCGGATTTGGCATATCGCATGCTGGAGCGGCCAGCGATCGCGCTGTCATCGCAGGCGGCTGCGTACGTCATGGAGGCACAGCGCCGACTGATGGCTCGCCGGCGACGGCAGGGGCTACGAGGCGGCCAGCCAGATGCGTTAGACTAGCGGGTCATATCCTGGCTGCTGCCGGAGCCGATCATCTATGTCCGAGACCATCGAAAACGCCAACACGCCGCGTGTGTTCGTGGCCACCTGGGGCTGCCAGATGAACGAGTACGACTCGGCCAAGATGGTCGACGTACTGGCCAAGAACCGCGGGGCCACGCGCGTGGCGACTCCGGAAGAGGCCGACATCATTCTGCTGAACACCTGCTCGATTCGTGAGAAGGCGCAGGAGAAGGTGTTCTCGCAGTTGGGCCGCTGGAAGCCGCTCAAGGACGCCAACCCGAATCTGGTGATCGGCGTGGGCGGCTGCGTGGCCTCGCAGGAAGGCCACGTCATCCGTGAGCGGGCCCCGTTCGTGGATATGGTCTTTGGCCCGCAGACGCTGCACCGCCTGCCTCAGATGCTCGATGACGTGGCCGATAACGGCGCGGGCATTGTGGATATCGCCTTCCCCGAGATCGACAAGTTCGATGCCATGCCGGCGCCACGGGCCGAGGGCGCGACGGCGTTCGTTTCGATCATGGAAGGCTGCTCGAAGTATTGCAGCTTCTGTGTGGTGCCCTATACCCGCGGCGAAGAGATCAGCCGGCCGTTTGACGATGTGATTCTGGAAATCGCCGAGCTGGCCGAGCAGGGGGTGAAGGAAATCACGCTGCTGGGCCAGAACGTCAACGGCTATCGCGGGCCCATGGCCGACGGCTCGATCTGTGATCTGGCCATGCTCGTGGAGTTCGTGGCCGAGTTCGAGGGCATTGAACGTATTCGGTATACCACCAGCCACCCGCTGGAGTTCTCGGATGCGCTGATCGAGGCCTATGCCCGTGTACCGAAGCTGGCCAATGTTTTGCATCTGCCGGTGCAGTCGGGTTCCAACGCCGTGCTGGAGACCATGAACCGTGGCTACAGCGTCGAGCACTTCATCGAGCGCATCGAAAAGCTGCGCGCGGTGCGCCCGGACATCAGCCTGTCGACGGATATCATCGTGGGCCATCCGGGCGAGGGGGCGGCCGAGTTCGAGGCCACGATGGATCTGATCGAGCGGATCGGTTTCGATGCCGCGTTTTCGTTCATCTACAGCAGCCGGCCGGGTACGCCGGCCGCCGATATGGCCGACGACGAGCCGCGGGCGTTGAAGAAACAACGTCTGAAGCGCGTGCAGGATCGTATTGCCGTGTTCAATCGCCAGCTCATGACCGATATGGTCGGCACCACGCAGCGCGTGCTGGTCGAGCGCGAATCCAAGCGCGGTGGCGGCCAGATGGCCGGGCGGACAGACTCCAACCGCTGGGTGAACTTTGAAGGCCACCCGCGCATGGCCGGGCATTTCGTTGAAATCGAGATCACCGAGGCCTTGGATAATTCACTGCGTGGCCGCATCAAGACTCATGAAACCGTCGTAGAGCCGCTGGCGCCTGCCTGAACCGGCAACGCCCACGCTCATCAACCGTGTCGAGGCCCCTTGGCTGAAGAACTGCTGAAAAAAACCATCGAGCTCGATCCGCCGGACATCGCGCGTCTGGCCAACCTGTGCGGCCCACAGGACGGGCATCTGCGCCTGATCGAGAACACGTTGGACGTGGCCGTGCATAACCGCGGACATCTGTTTCAGATCGAGGGCAGTGAGAACGCCGCCGAGGCGGCGATCGACACCCTGAACGAGCTGTATGCCGCCACCGCCACGGGCGCGCTGGATACCGAGCGCGTGCACGTGGTGGCCCGCACGGCCGAGCGCGAGCGGATCGAGGCCGCCGCCAACAACCCGGCCGAGCCCACGCGCGACGTGGTCATCAAGACCCGCAACGGCATGGTGCGCGGGCGCGGGCCCAACCAGCGGCGTTATCTGGCCAATCTGGCCAACAACGACCTGAACTTCGGCATCGGCCCGGCCGGTACCGGCAAGACGTATCTGGCGGTGGCTGCGGCGGTCGACGCGCTCGAATCCGAGCGTGTGCGCCGGCTACTGTTAGTGCGCCCGGCGGTCGAGGCGGGCGAGAACCTGGGTTTTCTGCCCGGCGATCTGGCCCAGAAGATCGACCCTTATCTGCGCCCGCTCTATGACGCGCTCTATGAAATGCTGGGCCACGAGCGGGTCGGCCGGCTGATCGATCAGCAGGTGATCGAGATCGCGCCGCTGGCCTACATGCGCGGGCGTACGCTCAACGAGGCGTTCATCATTCTCGACGAAGCTCAGAACACCACTGTGGCCCAGATGAAGATGTTCTTGACGCGTATCGGCTTCGGTTCGACGGCGGTGGTCACGGGCGACATGACCCAGGTCGATCTGCCGTCGTCCAAGGCCAGCGGGCTGGCGCATTCGGTACGCCTGCTCAAGGGCATCGACGGCATCAGCGTGACGCGCTTTGCCGCCAGCGACGTGGTGCGTCACCCGCTGGTGCAGAAAATCGTGGCGGCCTACGACGCCGAGGCCGAGGACGGCGCGGCCCCCTCGTGATCGAGGTCGATACCACCGGCGAGGCCGCCGGTTTTGCCGGTATCCAAGCCGTGGATATCGAGGCGGTGGTGGCAGCCGTTCTGGACACCCAGGGCATCGATCACGCCGATGACGAGGTCTCACTTGCCGTGCGCCTGGTTGATCGCGATGAATCTGCCGCACTCAACGCGGCGTGGCGCGACAAACCCCATGCCACCAACGTGCTGTCGTTTCCGGCCGATGTCGCGTTGCCCGGGTTTCGGGCGCTGGGTGATCTGGTGATCTGTATGCCGGTGGTGGCCGACGAGGCCGCCACACAGGGTAAATCGCTGGCCGCGCACTTCACGCACATGATCGTGCACGGCAGCTTTCACTTGCTCGGCCATGATCATATCGATGATGATGAGGCCAAGATCATGGAAGCGGCCGAGCGCCGTGTGATGGCCGGGCTTGGCCATCGCGATCCCTACGCATTGCCGAACGAGGCATAAGCGCGACCCCGCGCCTGAACCATCGATAGAGGAGGCGGCCCAGGCCGCACGAGCATGAGCGACGACGATCCCGACCCGTCTAGAGGCGGCTGGCTGCGCCAGATCGGCATGAGCCTGGCCGGCCCGCCGCGTGATAGAGAAGAACTGGTCGAGGTGCTGGCCGAGGCCCAGGAAAACCAGCTGCTGGATGTCGACGCGCTCTGGATGATGCAGGGCGTGTTGCGCGTATCCGAGCAGCAGGTGCGCGATATCATGATTCCGCGCTCGCAGATGGTGGTCATCGACTCCGACGCCGAGCTGGCCGAGGTGAGAGCCACGGCCGCCGAATCCGGGCACTCGCGTTTTCCGATCATCGGGGAATCACGCGATGAGGTCGTGGGGATTCTGCTGGCCAAGGATCTGCTGGGCGTCGAGGGCGCCGATGGCGATGCCTTCGTGCTGGATGCCATCGTGCGCCCGGCGGTGTATGTGCCCGAATCCAAGCGCGTGAACGTGCTGCTCAAGGAGTTCAAGGCCTCGCGTAATCATATGGCCGTGGTGGTCGATGAATACGGCGGCGTGGCCGGGCTGGTCACGATCGAAGACGCGCTCGAGCAGATCGTGGGCGAGATCGACGACGAATACGACGAGGCAGAGGGCGCGAATATCCTGCGCCAGGAAAAGAACCGCTATCAGCTGCATGCACTTACGCCGGTCGATGAGTTCAATCGTTACTTCGGCACCGACTTCTCCGACGACGAGTTCGATACCGTCGGCGGGCTGGTGATGCACGAGTTCGGACATATGCCCGGGCGCGGTGAGACAACGATCATCGATCGCTTCCAGTTCAACGTGCAGCGCGCGGATTCGCGCCGTATTCATCTGTTTCAGATGACCGTTCTGCCGGAAGGCGCGGAATGATCCGATCATGAGCGCCTGGCGCAGGATCGTCTTCGACTGGCTCGTGCCGGCCGCACTCGGCGGCGTGGCTACGTTGGGCTTTGCCCCCTATAACCTGTACCCGCTGACGCTGCTGGCCGTGCTCGGCCTGGTCGCGCTCTGGCGCGGGCACGGCCCCGTGCGTTGTGCCTGGCGCGGCTTCGTGTTCGCGAGCGTGCATTTCGCCACCGGCGTGTACTGGATCTATGTCGCCATGCACGGCCATGCCGGCGTACCCGCTGCGCTCGCGGTGTTGTCGGTGGGTGGCCTGTCCGTTTATCTGGCGTTCTATCCCGCACTGGCCGGTGCACTGGCCGGGCTGATGCGGCGGCTGCCATTGACGCTCTGGGCGTTGTTGGCCGTGCCGGCAGCCTGGACGATCGGCGAATGGCTGCGCGGCTGGGTGTTCACCGGCTTCGACTGGCTGGCACTTGGCTATATCGGCACCGAGATACCGGTCAACGGGCTGGCGCCCATCATCGGCGTGCACGGCCTGTCGTTTCTGGTCATGGCCGCGGCCGGCACTCTGTACATGCTCTATGTCGGGCGCGTGCCGGCCCGGCTTGTGGCACTGGTGCTGATTCTGGCGACTCCGGTCTTGTTGTGGTGTCTGCCGCCGGCCGTGCACTGGACACACCCGGCCGGCCCGGCCATGAAGGCCACGGTCGTTCAGGGCAACACGCAGCAGTCCGAGAAATGGGACCCGGCAACGCTGGCCCCCACGATGGCGGGCTATGAGCGCATGACCGAAACCAGCGATGCCGATCTGGTGGTCTGGCCCGAGGTCGCTATCCCGGCGTTGGCCCAGCGCGTGGCCACGCCGCTACGCCGGATCAGCCGGCAGGCCGCGGCCAACGATCAGCTCGTGCTGGCCGGCCTGCTGCGCCTGGACCCGGACGGCCAGCGTTATTACAACAGCCTGATCGCACTGGGCGCCGGGCGCGGTGAATACCACAAGCGTCATCTGGTGCCGTTTGGTGAATACGTGCCGGGGCCGAAATGGCTCGGCGCGTTGCTGGACGGCATGGGGGCCCCGATCGGTGGCCTGGCGATCGGCGAGCGCGTGCAGCCGTTGTTCTACAAGGGGGATATCGCCCTCGGCGCCTCGATCTGTTTCGAAGATGTCTTCTCGCGCAATATTCTCACCGAAATGCCACGGGCCAATATCCTGGTCAACGTGACCAACGATGCCTGGTTTGCCGGCAGCAACGGCCCGCCCCAGCATTTGCAGATCGCGCGCATGCGTGCCGCCGAGATGGGCCGGCCGATGGTGCGCGCGGCCAATACCGGCATCTCGGCCCATATCGACTTCACCGGCCGTGTGTTCGCCCGAACCGACGAAGACGTGCGCACCCGCCTGACCGGCATGGTCGTACCCCGTGAAGGGGTAACCCCCTTCGTGCGCTACGGCGAAACCCCGGTCGTGGCCGGCTCGGGCACGATCGTGCTACTAGGGCTTCTGAGTGCGGCCGCCGGCGCCCTGCGTCGTCGCGGCCAGAACCGCGTGGCCGATCGCCGCCGTGCTCTGGCCGGGCGCGTGTAGCTTCGTTTCGGGTCTGCGGGTGGTTCTTTGTGGGCTATCCGCAGATTGCACAGATTTTGGTTCGGGGGAGCGCCTGGGCGCGTGCGGGACTGTCGTGGCGGTTTTGCGTGGCAGGTGTTTGTTATTCATCCGCCGATGCACGCCGATGGCCGCAGATGAAAGAAGACAGATGTGATGAATAGGTTGGTGGCTAGGCAGTAGATCGCGACGGCCCACCGGACAATCAACGAATTTTTCTTGCGTGTCTTATCCGCGCTCATCGACGTGCCTCGGCGGATCAATAAAAAGCAGAAAACTCGCCTGAGCGTCCACGCCAGTCCCGCAACCGCTGGCGCGCCCGCAGACCCAATCTGTGCGATCTGTGAAATCTGCGGATAGCTCTTAAAGAACGAAGCCCGCGAGAGGATTCGCGTACGCGGCTACGCGATACCACGCACGAGCACATCAATAGTCGTGTTTTTCATCTGCGGACATCGGCGTTAATCGGCGGATAAATAACAATCCATCCGCCGCACCAATACCACCGCGCCAGTCCCGCACAACGCCAAGCCCCACCCGAGCCAAAATCTGTGCAATCCGCAAAATCTGCGGATAGCTTTGAAAGAACGAAGCCAGCGGCGCATTTCATTGGCTGCCGCCTGATACGACACGAAAGTGCATTTACAGCCACGTTCTTCATCTGCGGCCATCGGCGTTCATCGGCGGATAGCCTTCAAACAACCAAGCCTCGGGACACGACAAGGCCAAGGCATTACACTTTCGCCCCTATTGCCTTGCCAAAGATTCGCGCGCCCATGGAAGCCAGCTATCGTTTCGACACCATCGAGTCCGATGTCCAGCAACGCTGGGATGCGGCCGATGCGTTTGCTGTCAAAGCCGACGATCGCGAGAAGTTCTATTGCCTGTCGATGTTCCCCTATCCCAGCGGCAAGCTGCATATGGGGCATGTGCGCAATTACACCATTGGCGATGTGATCAGCCGCTATCACCGCATGTGCGGGCGTAACGTGCTGCAGCCGATGGGCTGGGATGCCTTCGGCCTGCCCGCGGAGAATGCCGCCATCAAGAACGGCGTGCCGCCGGCCCAGTGGACGCGCGAGAACATCGCGGCCATGCGCGAGCAGTTGAAGCAGCTGGGTTTTGCTTATGACTGGTCGCGCGAGATCGCCACCTGTGATCCGTCGTACTACCGCTGGGAACAATGGCTGTTCATCAAACTGTTCGAGAAAGGCCTGGTCTATCGCAAGGAATCGGTGGTCAACTGGGACCCGGTGGATCAGACCGTGCTGGCCAACGAGCAGGTGGTCGACGGGCGCGGCTGGCGTTCGGGCGCGCTGGTCGAGCAGCGCGCAATCCCGCAGTGGTTCGCGCGCATTACCGACTATGCTGACGAGCTGCTGGATGATCTGGACGGCCTGGACGGCTGGCCCGAGGCGGTCAAGACCATGCAGGCCAACTGGATCGGGCGCTCGACGGGGCTGGAGATCGACTTCGCCGTGGCCGGCCACGACGCACCGCTGACGGTCTACACCACGCGGCCGGACACGCTGCACGGTGCGACCTATATGGCGCTGGCCGCCGATCATCCGCTGGTGGCCGCCGCCGCCGATGCTGACCCCGACCTGGCCGTGTTCTGTGACGAGTGCCGCACCGCGGGCACCGCCGAGGCCGATCTGACCACGCGCGAGAAGAAAGGCTATCGGCTGCCGGTCGAGGCGGTGCATCCGTTATCGGGCGCGTATCTTCCGATCTATGTGGCCAATTTCGTGCTCATGGGCTATGGCACCGGGGCGGTAATGAGCGTGCCGGCCCACGACCAGCGCGACTGGGAGTTTGCCACCGCCTATGATTTGCCGATCGTGCCCGTGGTGGCCGATGCCAACGGCAACGCGCCAGACATCAGCGAAGGGGCCGTGGCCGAGAAGGGCGTGCTCGTCAACTCGGGCGAGGACAACGGCCTGGATTTCGAGGCCGCCTTCGCGGCCATCGCCGACCGCTTGGAAGGCCGCGGCATCGCCCGGCGCAAGACCCAATATCGACTGCGCGACTGGGGCCTGTCGCGCCAGCGCTACTGGGGCGCGCCGATCCCGATCATTCATTGCGATGATTGTGGCCCGGTGGCCGTGCCCGAGGCCGATCTGCCGGTCGAACTGCCCGAAGACGTGACCCCACAAGGCGCGGGCTCGCCACTGCCGGACATGCCCGAGTTCGTGAATGTGGATTGCCCGGCTTGCGGCAAGGCCGCCAAACGCGAAACCGATACCTTCGATACGTTCATGGAGTCGTCCTGGTATTTCGCGCGCTTCACGTGCCCCGATGCGAACGCGATGATCGATGAGCGTGCGCACTACTGGATGGCGGTCGATCAATACATCGGCGGCATCGAACACGCGATCCTCCATCTGCTCTATGCCCGCTTCTTTCAAAAGCTGATGCGCGACCTGGGCCTGGCTGTCCACGACGAGCCGTTCAAGGCCTTGCTCACCCAGGGCATGGTGCTCAAGGACGGCGCCAAGATGTCCAAATCCAAGGGCAATACGGTCGATCCGCAGGCACTGATCGAGACCTATGGCGCTGACACCGTGCGTCTGTTCTCGATGTTTGCCGCCCCGCCGGATCAGTCGCTGGAATGGTCGGATGCCGGCGTGGAAGGCGCCAACCGGTTTCTCAACCGGCTCTGGCGTCTGGTCGCCACGCACGTGGCTGCAGGCGCTGTCGCCCCGGCCACGTCGGCCGAAGGCGAGGGCGCCGAGTTGCGGCGCAAGCTCCATGAAACCATCGCCAAGGTCGGCGACGACGTGGGCCGGCGTTATACCTTCAACACCGCGATCGCCGCGATCATGGAGCTGGTCAACGCGCTGGGGCGTCTGGACGATACGCCGAGCGCGGATCTGCAAGGCGTGCGCCAGGAAGCACTGACGGCCATCGTGCGCATGCTGGCCCCCATCGCCCCGCATATCTGTGACGCGCTCTGGCGCGAGCTGGGCCACGACGGGCTGGTGATGAACGCTGACTGGCCTGTGGCCGACGAGGCCGCCTTGGTTCGCGATACGCTCACGCTGGTGGTCCAGGTCAATGGCAAGGTGCGCGCGCGTATCGAGGTGCCGGCCGACGCCGATCGCGATACAGTGGCAGCCGCTGCGGTGGCCGACGAGAACGTCACCCGGCATATCGACGGCCAGCCGATCAAGAAAACGATCGTGGTGCCCGGCAAACTCGTCAACCTGGTGGTCTGAGGCTATGTTTAAATCCACGATCGCCGCCGGCGGCCTGTCAAGCGCGACGCGCCTCGCAACGGCCCTGCTGGGCCTGCTCGTCATCAGCGGCTGTGGTTTTCACCTGCAGGGGCGTTCGGTCCTGCCCGATAACGTCGAGCAGATGGCCGTGCTCTACGACAACGACTACACCGTGGGTGACCCGGAAGTCGTGCGGGTGCTCAAGCAACGCCTGCGCCAGCGCGATCAACTGGGCCGCGCCACGGCACCGGCGGTGCTGCGTATCGTCAGGGTCGCCCAGAACCAGCGCACGATCGCGGTCAGCCCGGTGGACGGTGATGCCGCGGTGTATCAGCTGAGTGTGCAGGTCACCTACAACTACACCGTCAACGGCGAGGCCCGCCTGGCCGGTGAGCGCGTGGTGGCCGTGCGCGATTACAGCGTCGAGGCCAGCCAGCGGCTGTCCATCGACGACCAGCGACGACACACGCTGGAACAGATGCAAAACGATCTGGCCGACCAGATCCTGGCGCGCATCTCTCAGGCCAATCAGGCCATAGACGCGTCAAGCACGGCCGAAACGCCCGAGTGATCGTATGACCGACAGTACGCGCCTGACCGATAGTCCGGTCGCCCCGGCGGATGCCGCGGCCTTGTTGCGCGGGCGACGCACAGTCGACCGCTTCCGCGATGACACCGTGCCCGACGCCGCGATCGTGCATGAGGCGATCGAGGTCGCGCGCTGGGCGCCTAATCATCACCTGACCGAGCCCTGGCGGTTTGCGCTGATCGGCGCGGCTACCAAGGCCCGGATCATCGAGCTCAACACCGCGCTGGTCGCGGCCAGCAAGGGTGACGACGTGGCCGAGGCCAAGCGCGAGCGCTGGTCACAGATGCCCGGCTGGCTGGCCGTGACGTGTCTGCGCCATGATGACCCGATCATGGCCGGTGAGGACTATGCGGCCTGTGCCTGCGCGATTCAGAACCTCTCGATCTATCTGCACAGCGCGGGTATCGGCACCAAATGGGCCAGCGGGGCGGTCACCCGTGAAAGCGCCTTTCTACAGGCCATCGATGCCGATCCGACACGCGAGTATTGTGTGGGTCTCATCTGGTATGGCTATCCGTTGCGTCGTCCGAAAAGCCGGCGCAAGGCGCTTTCCGAGATCATTCGACACTGCGACTGAGCGTGCGGCGCGCTGGGCGATCACACGGGGTTAAGAAAAGCGTTGCAAAGCCCGGGTTACGGCTATAGAATTGCGCGCTTTCGCAGCGGCGCTGCTGTGTTTCGCTACGGCTGACGAGTATTGCAATGAAGACGTTTTCCGCGAAGAAAAACGAGGTCCCCGGCGATTGGTTCGTCGTTGACGCTACCGATAAGACACTGGGTCGTCTGGCCTCCGAGATCGCGTTCCGCCTGCGCGGCAAGCACAAGCCGGAGTACACACCGCACATGGACGTCGGCGATCATATCGTCGTCATCAACGCTGCCAATGTGAAAACCACCGGCAAAAAGCCGCAGCAGAAAGTTTATTATCGCTTCACCGGCTACGTCGGTAACATGAAGTCGATTACCCTGGAAAAGCAGCTCGCCACGCATCCGGAGCGCGTGATCGAGCATGCGGTCAAGGGCATGCTGCCCAAGGGTCCGTTGGGTCGTGACATGGCGCGCAAGCTGCGTGTCTATCCGGCCGCCGATCATCCGCACACCGCACAGCAGCCGCAGACGCTGGAGATTTAAAGCATGGCAACCGAACAGTCCTACGGCACCGGCCGTCGCAAGACCGCCTCCGCTCGTGTCTTCATCAAGCCGGGATCCGGTCAGATCACCGTCAACAAGAAGACACTGGACGAATACTTCGGTCGTCCGACCTCGCGCATGATCGTGCGCCAGGCGCTCGAAGCCACCGACGCGACAGGCCGTTTCGACATCACCGTCACGGTCCACGGCGGCGGCCCGAACGGCCAGGCCGGCGCGATCCGTCACGGTCTGGCCCGTGCTCTGGTCGACTACGACGAAGGCATGCGTCCGGCACTGCGTGCCGCCGGTTACATGACCCGCGATGCGCGTAAGGTCGAGCGTAAGAAGATCGGCCTGCACAAGGCCCGTAAGTCGCCGCAGTACTCCAAGCGCTAAAGCGACTGCTCGGTACGCCGGCTTTTTAGGGCTGGTGTACCGACAACCAGTTGATGGGGAATCGTCTAGTGGTAGGACTGCGGACTCTGACTCCGCCAGCGGGGGTTCGAATCCCTCTTCCCCAGCCATAAGGAAGGCCCGCCTCGAGCGGGCCTTTTTTATGGCTGGCGTAGCGGCCCTGATGAGAATCCCGTGGTTCGAAAGGGCGCCGTAGGCGCCCGCCGACAGTCGAACTTTGTTCGACTGGGCCCGAAGGGCCGAGCAGTCGGCCTATGGCCGAATGCGAGCAATCCCTCTTCCCCAGCCATAAGGAAGGCCCGCCTCGAGCGGGCCTTTTTTATGGCTGGCGTAGCGGACCTGATGAGCACCCCGTGGTTCGATGGGCGAGCAAGCTCGCCCAGACAGTCGAGCGTTAAGCTCGACTGGGCCCGAAGGGCCGAGCAGTCGGCCTAAGGCCGAATGCGAGCAATCCCTCTTCCCCATCCATAAAAAGTGTACCTCCTTTGTCGCATTTGAACGCAACAAGGAAGACGCTATGGCAGGCGAAACACGCGCACAGCTCAACCATGACACCGCTTGGACGTCAGCCATTGCCGCTGGCGCGGCACTTATTGCATTACACGTATACGAACACGGCATCATCGGCGCGGTACTCAGTGTCAGCCAAGTGACTGCCGTCTTTGTCGTGGCCGTGACCCTCGGCCTATTTTGTAAGAAGCACCGACGGGACGTCGATATCTGGCTGGGCCGATATGTCGGCTACGGATTGCTCGGGCTGGTCTATCAGATACTCTGGGCGGGCTGGCCGGTATCCTCGCCGTCACCTTGGTGCAGGGCACGGACGTTATGCCCGACCGTGGGCTGGTGTTGTACGTCACGCTGGAGACGCTGGGGCTTGTGGCAATCCTGTTGCCGGGTTTGATGACGTTCTTGACTCGGCCGAAGGGTAAGCCCGGCGCGAGGTAGGAAGGCGGCACTACGGCTGGCTAATGGCCGGCTGTAGGTAGGCGTTAGGTGGCTCGGTGGGGAGACTCGCCGGGCTTTTCTGACTGTTAAGTCGACAGCTCAAGAATCCGCTATTGTATGGTTAAGAAACCAATGAAGATGACGGGGAACTCATGACTGACAACAGCGAAGACCAGCTTAAAAACGGCTTTACAATTCAGCGTCAAGACGCTCCTAATTTGTCGACAGCATTTGGTCCTTTGGTGAGTATCATGGGCCCTTTCAACGGCTATTTTGTGGTTCACTTTGCATGTGAAAGTGCCCGCATAAAGGAAGAGCAAGTCGTCCCTGTCACCAACTCAGAGGGGCAGGTTAATCCTGACGAGCATGGTTTTGCTGAGATGCAAGTCCGTGTATCCCCTGAGTCACTCCATCCTGTACGTGAGACGACAGCACGTATTCTTGTTCCTGAATCTCAAATAGAGAGTATGGCCGCGGCCTTTCAACAGGCGGCTGAGGATTATCGCAACAACAAGATGACGTCCGGCACGTCGAAGTAATTTGAAGTCGATGAGCGAAATTCGGGCAAACGACTGGGGCTCAGGCGGAGTCCATCTTTATACTCAAGGTGGTAGATATATTCCCCCGAGAGAGACTCCACCTCTTACAAACAGGGAAGGCGAGCAGTACACTAAGTTTGGCGCAGACCATGTCCATCTGTTCCCTGGCGTGGGTCGGTTTGATTATCAAGAACCGAAACTCTACGGAGCCAGTATGAAAGATATATATGAAAAAGTTGAGAAGATAGAAGATCAAGTCGAAAAGATTAAGGTAGACATGGCAACGGTCAAGACTGACCTCTCCTATAAGCCTTCCAATGGGAAGCTCTACGGTGTAATGGCTACTGCCACTACGATTATACTTGCCGGCTTGTCTATAGCAGTTATTGTGTTGCTTAACTTTTTAGGGCCAGCCTTAAATCCATAAGCCGGGCTAAAAATACCGCAGATTTTCGAGGGGTATCTAATAATGAAGACGCGCGCGTTTACCCCCGTGCTACCCCCTTCGCTGACACACAGCCGGTCCCATAATTGAGGCCCCAACCTGGGGCCGGGGGTGTCCGGCGGCTCGGGCTGCGACAAGACCAGCTCGCACTTAGGGCGCCACATCCCTTTACGCCCGGCCCCGCGGCTGACCAAACGAACTGCACGATGGCCACACCCAGGGCAGGGTCCGCCTGCTTGGTCCTGGCCTGTAAATCGATAATGCTCGTTCGTTACCGCTACGACTTCCCGCAGCGCGTCGAGCAGCGCGCTAAGAGCTTCGGCTCGCGATGGCGCTACCGCGTACAGCGTGGCGCGTTTATCACCGCTGGGCGTGTGTCTAAGTACGTAGGCGTGCCAACCTACCGATAGATCACAGTTAGGCGTTCAAGACAGGCGAGCGAGCCCGACCCGAAGTATCGGCGCAATAAGAAAACCCTTGATCGCTGTTCTTTGCGTCAAGATTCGGCGATAGTGTTTTGAAACAACACGCCTACGCCGAGAGCGCAAAATGTCATATGAAGTAACGTATCGCCTGCCTGAGTCCGGCGAGATACAGCCCGTTCAATTGATCAAGCTCGTCAACTCAGACGGCAAGGATGTGACCACTCGTTTCAAGGCATGGACCAAATCATCCCGAGTATCCATGAATACGGCCGACGAGCTATCAGAAGCCATCATCAACTTCCGCGAGTTCGAAAGCGACGATAGCTGAAACAGGTGCCCGCGCAGCAAAAAGCCGCTCAGGCACGGCCGTAAGCGGGCTTTTCGCAACCCTGCGTTGCCCGGTTTTGGAAACGAGCCGCGGCGGTTGGATAGCCCATCGCGCGTTGGCTTCGACGCGCTATCTTTTCGAATCGGTATCGGCCCGCGGGGCGTACATGGGCGGTTGCCGATAAAAGATAACGGTTCAAGAGAGGCCGCCAGGCCACAGGGAGACAGGGATATGGGCCAGTTGATACATGGCCATGGCGTGCATGAGAACACGCCACTGTGATCACGTTCGAGCAGGTCACGAAACGCTACGGCGATCAGACAGTGGCCGTCGACGGTCTGGATCTTACGATCGCATCGGGAGAGTTGACGGTTCTGGTCGGCCCCTCCGGGTGTGGCAAGACGACCACGCTTCGCATGATCAACCGGCTGGAGCCGGCCTCGGCCGGGCGGATCGCCATCGATGACCGGGCGATCGATTCGCTGGATGCGATGACGTTGCGGCGTGGCATTGGTTATGTCATGCAGCATTCCGGGTTGTTTCCGCATCGTTCGGTGTTCGACAACATTGCCACGGTGCCGCGGCTGCTGGGCTGGAAGAAGCCGGCCGTGCAGGAGCGCGTGCACCGCTTGATCGAAACCGTGGGTCTGAGCCCGTCGCTGGCCACGCGTTATCCACATCAGCTGTCGGGCGGGCAGCAGCAGCGGGTGGGTGTCGCGCGTGCGTTGGCGGCCGATCCGCCGATTCTATTGATGGATGAGCCGTTCGCGGCAGTGGACCCGATCGTGCGCCGACGCCTGCAGGACGAGCTGCTGGATCTACAGGCCCGGCTGCAGAAGACCATTGTGTTCGTGACCCACGATATCGACGAAGCGATCCGTCTGGGCGACCGTATCGCGATCTTTGCCGTCGGCGGGCGGCTGGCGCAGTTCGACACACCCCGCAACCTGTTGGCCGCACCCGCCGATGATTTCGTGGCTGATTTTCTAGGCCGGGATCGTGAGCTCAAGCGTCTGGCGCTGCTCGACGTGCGCCAGGCGCCGCGCATGCATGCGCCGCCCCTCGTGGACAACGACCGTGCGGTACCCGAGGCGAAGGAGAGCACTGTCCACGACTGGGTTGTGGTGCACGACAACGCCGGCCGACTGTTGGGCTGGCGCCACCGGGGTGCCAGCGCGCTGCAACCGTTCACCGATACGGTTTCGCCGACAACCGCGCTGGATCGCGTGCTGGCAGCCGCCTTGCGCAGCCCGATCGGCGTGGTGCCGGTGGTTGACGACGACGGGTGCCTGGATGGGCTGATCGGGCCGGCCGAACTGCGCAAGGCACTGGCATGAGTCTGGTTCAGTGGGACTGGGTGGCCCGTCATGGCGGCGAGATCGGCGCCCAGCTCGGCCAGCATGTGCTGCTGACCGGGCTGGCTCTGGGTTTCGGGTTGCTGATCGCTTTTCCGTTGGCGCTGGCGGCCGTACGCTGGCCGCGTTTCTACGGGCCCTCGCTCGGGCTGACCGGCATTCTGTTCACGGTGCCGTCACTGGCGCTGTTCATCCTGTTGATCCCGTTCACGGGGCTGTCGATTGCCACGTCTCTGATCGGGCTCACGATCTATACCCTGCTGATTCTGTTTCGCAATATCGTGGAAGGCCTGCGTGGTGTGCCCGCCGATGTGTCCGAGGCGGCGAAAGCGCTCGGCTATTCGCGTGGTCGTCGGCTCGTGCAGGTCGAGTTGCCGATCGCGCTGCCGGTCATCATGGCCGGTGTTCGTATCGCAGCGGTCACCACGATCGGCATGGTCACGGTGACCGCATTGATCGGTCAGGGCGGACTGGGGCAGCTGTTCATCACCGGTTTCACGCTGCATTTCACGACGCCGCTTCTGGTGGGTTTCGTGCTCTCGATTGCTTTGGCGGTGAGCGTGGATCTGCTGCTCGCCGGCCTGCTGTGGTGGCTTACACCCTGGCAACGCGGGCGTGCGACATGAGCCGGTACGTCTTGGTTTTGGTCGCGATGATGCTTGGCCTGCTGAGCCTGCCCGCGCAGGCCATCGGGCTCGAGGCCGACGGGCTGGGCGTGGCGGGCCAGCTCGTGGACTGGTTCGTCGCCCCCGCGCAGTGGCACGGCCCAACGAGCCTGCCGACGCGTATCGTCGAGCATCTGTATTACATGACGAGTGCGATGGCGATCGCGCTGTTGATCGCACTGCCGGTGGGCATTGGGCTCGGCCATTGGGGCCGTGGCGGGCTGTTGGCGATCAACGTGGCCAACATGGGGCGTGCGGTGCCGTCCTTCGGGCTTGTGATTCTGATGTTTCTGCTCGTGGGGTTCGGCTTCGTGCCGGTGCTGGTCGCCCTGGTGGCATTGGCGATACCGCCGATGGTCACGAACAGCTATGTCGGTATGCAGGCCGTCGATCCGGCGGTACGCACGGCAGCGATCGCGCTTGGCCTGTCGCGCTGGCAGCGGCTGTTTCAGGTCGAGCTGCCGATCGCCATGCCGCTGGTGATGGCCGGAATCCGCACCTCGGCGGTGCAGGTGTTGTCCACGGCCACACTGGCGGCCTATGTCGGGCTTGGCGGGCTGGGGCGTTATCTGATCGATGGCCTGGCCCAGCAGCAGCTGGCGCAGGTGGTTGGCGGCGCGCTGGTCGTTGCTGTCCTGGCCGTGCTGCTCGAGGCCTTGCTGGCCGGCCTGCAACATCTGCTGGTTTCGCCCGGGCTGCGCCGTGAGGGATGAGCCCGGGTTGCGGCGCCGCGCGCCACACCACAAGATCCTGTCATGACCCGTTCAAACTCTATCTTGATGCCAACGTTCCAACTGATTCGTCGTCTTGCTGCTGGCGCGGCGCTGATAGCGCTTGCCGTACCTGCAACCGCATTGGCGGCAAAGCCACTCGTGGTGGGCTCCACCAATTTTCCCGAGCAACTCGTTCTGGCCAATATCTATGCCGAGGCGCTTGCCGATCACGATATTGCGGTCAAGAAACGCCTGAATCTCGGCTCGCGAGAGATCGTGTTTCCGGCGCTTAAAAACGGCGAAATCGATGTGTTGCCCGAATATTCCGGCGCGTTGCTGGGCTATCTCAGTAACGGCAAATCCAAGGCCGGGAAGCCGGATGCCGTGATGGCCGCACTGAAAAACACGCTGCCGTCTGGTGTTGTCGCACTGGCGCCGAGCCCGGCCCAGGACAAGGATGGCCTCGTGGTTACGCCCGACACCGCCAAGCGTTACGACCTGGAGACACTGTCCGACCTGGCGCCGGTTGCTTCCAAGCTCACGCTGGGCGGCCCGCCGGAAACCCAGACGCGCTATGTGGGCGTGCCGGGCCTGAAAGCGGTCTACGGCATCGAGTTCGGCCAGTTCCGCGCGCTGGATGCTGGCGGCCCGTTGACGCAAGGCGCGCTGTCCAGCGGGGCGATTGATGTGGCTCGGATGTTCACCACGCAGGGCGTGATCGACGAGCGCGGCTGGATTCTGCTCAAGGACGACAAGAATCTGGTGCCGGCCCAGAATATCGTGCCGGTGGCCCGCAAGGCCACGCTGACCGATGAGATACGCGACGTGCTGAACGCGGTATCGGCCCAGCTGTCGACCGCCGATCTGCAACGGATGAACCGTCGCGTATCGGTTGATCACGCCGATCCCAGCCAGGTCGCCCACGACTGGCTCGAACAGCACGAGCTGTAGAGACAAATACAGGCCCAGGCCTGATCGCACCAGCCCGGGGCATTCTGCCTCGGGTTTTTTTATGCGCGCGGGCCGAACGGGTCATTCCATCCAACATGTCGATCTCTGATTTTTCAGGCGGCCGCGGCGGTTTCTTGTCGTTGCCTTGGCGGCGTGCAGCGATGCGCCGGCCGCCCGACGGGATGCGCTTTTCTGGTGCCATTGATTGCTGCCTCGGCGTGCACGACGCGGTGGTGGTGGCCCGCGTCAAAAGAGCCGTCATGAACGGCTCAATAAGGCCAAGCGATTGATCCAGATATGGTTTTCGCTTTTTTTTAAGCAGTGTCTGACGTCCTTGGCACGGTTCCTGCTTCCTGCACGGATGGACGTGCTTGGATCGCTCGCCGCACGAGCTGCGTTGCGATCGATGGAAAGGGAGAGCCGCTTGAAGACCCATAAAGTAGAGCAGTTGATCATCGCGACCGTCGGTTTCTTCTGGTGTTTTTTGATGTGGTTCGCCACGGCGGCCTTCAGTCCCAGTATTGCTGATCACTACGGCCTGTCGGTGGCGGCACTTGGCCTGCTTGCCAGCTCGGCTCTCTGGATGGCCCCGATCGGGCGCATCGTGGCCGGGTGGACGGCTGACCGGTTCGGCGCGCCGCGAACCTTTGCCGTGATTCTCGGCGTTTGCGGCATCGTCTCGATTGCATCCGGATTCACCACGAACTACACGCTGCTGTTCATCGAGCGGGTGATTGTGGCTATTGCCGGGGTGTCTTTCGTGGTGGGTATCCAGCACGTGGCCCAGTGGTTTGACAGCGACGAGATCGGCACGGCCGAAGGCCTGTATGCCGGTACGGGCAATGTCGGTGCCGGGGTGGGGGCCTTGCTGCTACCCCGGATATTCGGCCTGGATTACCAGGGGGCGTTCATATTTCTGGGGATCGGCGCGCTGGTCATCGCGGTTTGGTATCTCTGGCGCGGCGAAGCCGCTCGTGATCACGCCACGCGTGATGCCACGGCCAAGGGCGCGGCCGATTGGCGCGGCACGGTCTTTGTGTGGAGCCGCTATATCGCGATTGCGTTGATGCTGGCCTATGCCATGTCCTTCGGGCTGGAGATCGCGCTGAACTCGTGGCTGTCGAGTTATTTCGCGGAAGGTTTCAAGGCCGAGATCGCCGCCCTTGGCTTCACGACGGTGGCCGGCGTACAGGTGGCCGCCGGCACGTTCGGCGCCGTGCAATCGTTCATGGCCGCGCTTTTTCGCCCGTTTGCCGGTTTCATGTCCGACACCTTCCAGAAAAAAGGCTGGACACCGCTGCCGGTGGTGGCCAAGACGCTGCCCTACGCGCCGCGCCTGCATTGGCTGGCCATTGCGCTGTTGTTGATCGTGGCCGCCATGCTGGCCCTTACGGTCGCCGGCATGGCCGGGCTGTTGCCGGTCTCGATCGTGGCCCTGGTCGCACTCGGCTTGTTCATCAGCTTCGGTACGGGCGGCACGTTCGCACTCGTGCCCCTGTTATTCCCGACCCGGCCCGGGGTGGCAGCCGGCTTCATCGGTGGCCTGTCCTGTTCCGGCGGCATCGTCTATCCGCTGATTTTCGCCGGCGGGGCGAGCATTCACATGGGCTATGCCTATACCGCGATCTTCCTGTTCATCCCGTTCGTTATGTTTTTCTTCTGGGCCGCGCGCCACGAGCGCAGCCCGGCCGAGCACGGCATCGGCGAGTTCAAGCCGATCTCCGACTGAGCACGTTTTCCCAAAACATGTCGTCCGTAAATGAACGCGAATGAATACAGGGAATTTATGCGCATACGGCACCGAGACTTCACCGATCGAGAATGACGAGCGCATCTCTTCGTGGGTTTTGTCGCCATAGATCATGTGGTCGAAGACCATCAGGAATGCATCCGGGCGAATTGTCTCAAACCGTCTTTTTTTTATTTTCATTTGCGGACCGGGATTTCACAGGAAAGAGGCACGAAATGGCACAGCAAGCACTCGACAAGAGCCAACCAGACGCCTGGTACAAATACGGCGTTGCTTTTCTGTTTGCCGAAATGGGCATCGCCCTCTGTGTCTGTGGGTATTCGCTGTTCATGGCGTTTACGGGGACCGGCGGGTTTCCCGGTCATTGATTCGTCCGTGATGCCGGGCAACGAGGCAGCTATGCACGACAATCATCAGCCCAAACTGGATCTGGTCGTCATCGGCAACGGTATGGCCGGGCTGCGCGTGATCGAGGATCTGCTCGAGATCGCGCCCGAGCGCTACAACATCATCGTATTCGGTGCGGAGCCGCATGCCAGCTATAACCGCATCATGCTCTCGCCGGTGTTGGCCGGCGACAAGGCGTTTGCCGATATCCAGATCCACGATCGGCGTTGGTACGAAGCCAACGGCATTACGCTCTATACCGGCGAGGCCGTTGCCACGATCGATCGCCGAAGACGCATGGTCATCTCTGCCGAAGGCCGAGAGGTTGGCTACGACCGGCTGGTCCTGGCCACGGGCTCGCGGCCATTCATTATCCCCGTGCCCGGCCATGACCGACCGGGCGTGATCTCGTTTCGTGACATCACCGACGTCGATGACATGGTCAAGGCCAGCGAAAACGGCGGGAAGGCTGTCGTCATCGGCGGTGGCCTGCTGGGCCTGGAGGCGGCCTACGGGCTGCACAAGCGCGGTATGGACGTCACCATCGTGCACTTGATGGATCAGCTCATGGAGCGCCAGCTCGACCCGGCGGCCGCTGCACTCCTGCAGCACTCGTTGGCCCAGCGCGGCCTCTCGTTTCGTATGGGGGCAGAGACCGCAGCCATTACCGGCGATGACGCCGGCCACGTCAACGGCCTACGGTTCAAGGACGCCGACGACTCGACGCTGGATGCTGATCTGGTGGTCATGGCCGTCGGCATACGGCCGAATATCGATCTGGCAAAGGCCTCGGGGCTGCACTGTGACAAGGGCATTGTCGTCAACGACACGATGCAGACCTATGACCCGCGGATCTACGCGGTGGGTGAGTGCGTGGAACACCGCAAGGCGGTCTATGGCCTGGTGGCCCCGCTATGGGATCAGGCCAAGGTCTGTGCCAATCATCTGGCTTGGCGTGGGCATTCTCAATACGACGGCTCGGTCACCGCGACCCAGCTCAAGGTCACCGGTATCGATATGTACTCGGCCGGCGATTTCGCCGACGACGAGGCCGCTGACACGCTCACCTATGCCGATATTCGACGCGGCGTGTATAAGCGCATCGTGCTGCGCGAGGGCCGTATCGCCGGTGTCGTGCTCTACGGCGACACCCGCGACGGGCCCTGGTATTTCAAGCATATGCAGGCGGGTACCGATGTATCGGCGTTCCGCGATCTGTTGCTCTTCGGCAAGGCATTCGTTGAAACCGGTGCCGATGAGACGGCCGACGAACACGACGCAGAGGCCGCGTGATGACAACGACCACGCAAACCACGTGTCCCTATTGCGGCGTGGGCTGTGGCGTGACTGCCACGCTCGACGGCGATAACGCCGTATCGATCGCCGGCGACGGGCAGCATCCGTCCAACAAGGGCAGCCTGTGTTCCAAGGGCACAGCCCTGGCCGATACCGTCGATCTTGGTGGGCGCTTGTTGCACCCCAGGGTCGACGGTGTACGCGCCGACTGGGACACGGCACTGGCGCGCGTGGCCAGCGGCTTTGCTGACACCATCGCCGAGCACGGCCCGGATGCCGTGGCGTTTTATGTCTCGGGCCAGCTGCTGACCGAGGACTACTACATCGCCAACAAGCTGATGAAAGGCTATATCGGCTCGGCGAACATCGATACCAACTCCCGGCTGTGCATGTCCTCGGCCGTGGCCGGTCATAAGCGGGCTTTCGGTGAGGACGTGGTGCCGGGCTGCTACGACGATCTGGAGGCCGCTGATCTGGTCGTGCTCGTTGGCTCCAATACCGCCTGGTGTCATCCCGTGGTTTACCAACGCCTCATGGCTGCCCGAGAAGCCGATCCGAACAAGAAACTGGTTGTGATCGACCCGCGGCGTACGGCCACCGCCGACACCGCCGATCTGCATCTGCCGCTCGCCCCCGGGACAGACGTGGCGCTGTTCAACGGGCTGTTGGCTTATCTGGCCAATAACGGTTTCACGACGGATCTGCCGGGCGGGGCCGAGGCGATCGCCGCGGCCGGCCCGGGCCGTGACATTCAGGGCGGCGATATCGCCACCGTGGCCGAGGCCGTCGGCGTGGACGACGCCGATCTGCAGACTTTCTTTGAATGGTTTGCCGCCACCGAGCGCACGGTCACGGTGTTTTCCCAAGGCGTGAACCAGTCCTCGGCCGGGACCGACAAGGTCAACGCGATCATCAACTGTCATCTGTTGACCGAGCGTATCGGCAAGCCCGGGGCCTGTCCGTTTTCGATCACCGGCCAGCCCAATGCCATGGGCGGGCGCGAGGTGGGCGGGCTGTCGAGCACGCTGGCCGCGCATATGGGCTTTGATCAGGCCGATACGGTGCAACGATTCTGGGATTCGCCGGCGATTGCCCGTGAGCCGGGCTTGAAAGCGCTCGAGCTGTTCGAGGCTATCGAAGCAGGCCAGGTGAAAGCAGTCTGGATCATGGCCACCAACCCGCTGGTGAGCCTGCCCGATGCCGATCGTGCCAAGGCAGCACTCGAACAATGCCCGCTGGTGGTCGTGTCAGACGTCATGCGCCATACCGATACCGCCGATCTGGCCGATGTGCTTTTGCCTGCGGCGGCCTGGGCCGAGAAGACCGGCACGGTCACCAATTCCGAGCGGATGATCTCGCGCCAGCGTGCTTTTCTACCCATGCCGGGCCAGGCCCGGGCCGACTGGGCCATCATGTGTGATGTGGCACAGCGCATGGGCTTCGCCGATGGGTTTGTCTATGAGGGCCCGGCAGCGATCTTTCGCGAGCACGCTGCGCTGACGGCATTTGAAAACGACGGCGACCGCGTATTGAACTTGGCCGGCCTGGCCGATCTCTCGGAGGCCGATTACGACTATTTGGCCCCTACGCGCTGGCCGGTGACGACATGCCAGCCGCTACGTGCCGCCGGCGCAATGCCGGCTCGTCAGGGCGTCGATCAGCTGTTTGCCGACGGCACGTACCCAACCGCCGATGGCCAAGCGCATCTGGTGGCCGTCACACCGCGCGGGCCGGCCAACGCGGTTTCGGCCGATTATCCGCTGGCACTCAATACCGGACGGATTCGGGATCATTGGCACACCATGACGCGCACGGCCAAATCGCCGCGCCTGGCCGCGCATATCCCCGAGCCGTTCGTCGAGATCCATCCGGCGGATGCCGAACTATATGGCATCACCGACGGCGCGCTGGCGACCATCACCACCGCCTGGGGCCAGGCCGCGCTGCGCGTCATCACGACCGAGCGTCAACGCCAGGGCTGTCTGTTCGCGCCCATGCACTGGAACGACCAGTTCGCATCAAGCGCGCGTATCGGCACGGCCGCCAACCCGGCGGTCTGCCCGATCTCGGGGGAACCCGAGTTCAAGCACACGCCGGCGGCCATCGCCCCCTTGGCGGCGACATGGTACGGCTTCATCTATGCCGTCCGCCCTCTGTGGGTGCGCGCTATGGCCGGTATCGACTGGTGGATCAAGGTGCCGGGCGAGCGTTTCGTGCGCTATGAGATTGCTGGTTGCGAGACGCCCACGGATCTGAAGACCACTGCCCGGCACTGGCTTGGCGTCGCCGCGCGCGACGTGGACTGGCTGGAGGCCGCCGATCCGGCGGCCGGCACGTATCGCGCCGCCCACGTTGATGCCGGGCATCTGGAAGCGGCCGTGTTCATCGCCCCCACGCCGGAACGTCTGCCCGAGCGCAGCTGGCTGGCAGGGTGCTTTACCGGCCAGGCGATGACCGAGGCCGAGCGCGCGGCCGTGCTCGCCGGCCGCCCCGCAGATGCCAGCGCCGACACCGGCCCGCAGGTCTGTTCCTGTTTCGGGGTGGGACGCAAGACAATCCTGCGGGCGATCAAGAGCGATGGCCTGGACTCGGTCGAGGCCGTGGGCCGGGCGCTTGAGGCCGGCACCAACTGCGGCTCCTGCAAGCCTGAAATCGCCGAGCTTCTTTCTCAGGCCGACAAAGCATGAAAGGTCCGCGAATGAACGCGAACAAGCGCAAATGAATACAGACGGTTTTCATCCGCAGATGGATGTAGAAGCGCGCCCAGCCCCGCGTTGTTGCTAGCCCAACAGAGGCTAGCGATCACGGTGGATAAAGATAGGCAAATTGGTCTTTTCCATCTGCGGATTGCCTTCAAAAAAAACACGACTCGTGATCGATCACTGATCGGAGCCTGACATGACCGACAACACATTCAACGAAGATCAGGAACGCTATCTCAAGGGCGTGACCGCGGGCTTGCATATCGCCCGCGGCGTGCCGGGCATGACCGGCCTGACCGGGGCCAAGACCCTGCGCCCGGACGACTGGCATGCTCAGGCACGCATTCGTGCCCAAGCCATGGGCGGCGAGCTGGCCAGCCAGGAGCAAGCCAAGTCTGAGTGCAACCCGCTGGATATGTGGGACCGCATGACCGAGCTGGCCGCAAAGGGCGCGTATCCCAAGGGCGACGATGTGTTTCTGATGAAAGGCAACGGCCTGTTCTATGTCGCGCCCAACCAGGATTCATACATGTGCCGGCTACGCATGCCGGGCGGCATCTGGTCGACCCACCAGGTGCGCGGTGTAGCCGATCTGGCCAAGGCTTACGGCGGCGGCTATACCCACGTCACTACCCGCGCCAATCTACAGATCCGCGAGATCGGCCCGAAGGACCCGCTCAACGTCGAGACCGGCCTGGCCGATATCGGCGTGCTCAATCGTGGTTCGGGCGGCGACAATATCCGTAATATCACCGGCAGCCCGCTGGCCGGTATCGATCCCGACGAGCTGATCGATGTCACCCCGTATTGCCGGGCCATGCATCACCATATCCTGAATCATCGCGAGCTCTACGGCCTGCCGCGCAAGTTCAATATCGCCTTCGATGGCGGCGGGCGTATTTCAGCACTTGAGGGCACCAATGATGTTGGCTTTTCTGCTGTGCTGCCCAAGGCCGATGGCCCGTTGCCACAACGGCCTTATTTCCGATTGGGGCTTGGCGGTATTACCGGACACAAGGATTTCGCCCGCGATACCGGGGTGATGCTCAAGCCTGAAGAGTGCGTGCCGGTCGCCCACGCCGTGCTCAAGGTGTTTCTCATGAACGGCGATCGCACCGATCGCGACAAGGCCCGGCTGAAATACGTGCTCGATCGCTGGGGTTTCGACAAGTTCATGCGCGAGGTTCAGAAAGAACTGGACTTCCCGTTGCGCTGGTTCGACCTGAAACGCTGCGAGCCGCGCGCGGAGATCCAGCGCGCGGGGCATATGGGCGTTCACGATGCGTCCCAGAACGGCATGCACTACGTCGGCGTGATCTGTCCGGTCGGCCGGCTGTCGGTCAAGCAGATGCATCAACTGGCCGATATCGCCGACAAGTACGGCGACCACAAGATCCGGGCGACCGTTTGGCAGAACGTGGTACTTGGCGGCATCGCCAAGTCCGATATCGATAAGGTCAAAAAAGCCGTGGCCAAGACCGGCCTGCACGTCGAGGCCAGCCCCGCGCGTACCGGCATGGTGGCCTGTACCGGCAGCTGGGGCTGCAAGTTCGGCAATGCTGAAACCAAGGGCAACGCCATGACGCTGGTCGAGCATATCGAGGCCACGCTTGAGCTCGACCAGCCGATTAATTTCAATATCACCGGCTGCCCCAACTCCTGTGCCCAGCACTATATCGGCGATATCGGCCTGCTCGGTGCCCGGGTGGACGACCCGGATGCTGCCGACCCGGAAGAAGCCGATCAGGTCGACGGGTTTCATGTCTTCATCGGCGGCGGCTACGACGATCAGGAAGGCATTGCCGAAGAGCTGGCCGCTAGCGTGCCCGCGAGCCGAATGCCGGTCTATATCGAAAGTCTACTGGGGCTGTATCTGGACGAGCGTCGCAGCGGCGAGCCGTTCGTGACCTATGCCCGGCGCCAGGACATGGCTGATCTGCGAGAACGCTTGGCCAAACGCTCGGCCGCCGCCGCGGCGGCCCAAAACGCCACCGAGCAGGCCCCGGCCACCGATGCCGAAACGCCCGAAGGTGCCAAGACCGCGCTCGAGCCGACCGTGGAATCCGAGGCAGAAGTGACCCAGCACCCACAGGATGCCGACGCCAAACGAGAAGAAGACGAGGACGATCAGACCAACGCGGCCTGATCCTTGTCAGACGTTCATCCACAAATTCCGCAGGTTTAAGGCAAGAAAGCATTTATCCGCCGATGGACGCAGATAACGCAGATGGCGGTTTGGGTTTGGCGACAACTATTGATGGGCGGCGCCACGGCGCGGTGCGCCTTCGTTAGCTTGGTTAAAGATAGAAAGCGAAAGACATTTTTTTGAACGACGCCGCCGCAAATCGCGGCGCCCGGTGGTTACAACGACTTGGCTGCTGCTCGTCATCTGCGTTCATCCGCGGATAAGAAAGAGAACCCTTCTCGTGCGTAAAAACGAGGTAAAAACATGCCCACACAAGTCAATCTCATCCCGGAAGACGCCCCGTTCGAGGCGGGCCAGCGGGAATGGCTGAACGGCCTGATTTCGGCGTTGGCCGGCTGGGAGGGTTCGCTCGGCGGGGCCGAGCAGGGCGGCGGCGAGGCGAAAGAGTCGTTTCCCTGGCATGACCCGGCCATGGCGATGGAGGAGCGCATGGCGCTGGCCGAGGGCAAGCCCTACGAGCGCCAGCTCATGGCGGCGATGGCCCAGCTGGACTGTGGCCAGTGTGGCTATCTGTGCAAGACCTACGCCGAGGCCATCGCCTTTGACGGCGAGGCGGTGAATCGTTGTGTACCCGGGGCCAAGGAAACCGAACGCAAATTGAAGGAACTGGTCGCCGAGCATGAGGCGGCCAATACCGGTAATAAGGCCGATGAATTCGCTGAAGCGAAACCTGCGCCCAAGCCGAAAAAAACAGCGCCGCTGGGCACACGCGACAACCCGCTCATGGCCCGGCTTAAATCCAGCACGCCGCTCAACGCCGACGGCTCGTCAAAAGACACGCGCCATGTGGTGGTCGACCTGGGCGATTCGGGCGTTGAATACACCGCCGGCGACTCGATGGGCATTTTTCCGGAAAATGACCCGCGCACGGTCGACGCTATCCTGGCTGACCTGGATGTCTCCGGCGGCGAGAGCGTACGCGTCGAGGGTCAGGACAAACTGCTGCGCCAGGCCTTGCTCAAGGATCGTGACGTCACCAAACCCTCGGATGAGGTCATCGCACTTCTGGCCGAGCACGCCGGCGACGCCGACGAAGCCGAGGACTTGAAGATGCTGGCGGGCCGCGGCGCCGAAGAAGGCCAGACGTTGCTCGAGCTCTTGCGGGTGTATCCGAGTGCCCGGCCGCCGTTACAAGGGCTGGTCGACGAACTGGGCCCGCTGCAGCCGCGGCTGTATTCCATCGCCTCGTCGTCGAAACAGCACCCGGCTGAAATTCACACGACCGTCGCCGTGGTGAAGACCGCGGTTTATGGGCGCGGTTACAAGGGTGTGGCGTCAACGTTTCTGGCCAAGCGCCTGTCACGGCATGGCGAAGTACCGATCTATATACAGCGATCCGATGAGTTCCGCGTCAACGCCGACCCCGATCACCCGGCGATCATGATCGGCCCCGGAACCGGTATCGCCCCGTTCATCGCGTTTCTACAAGAGCGCG
Organism: Salinisphaera japonica YTM-1; assembly: GCF_003788585.1. Classification (GTDB taxonomy): domain Bacteria; phylum Pseudomonadota; class Gammaproteobacteria; order Nevskiales; family Salinisphaeraceae; genus Salinisphaera; species Salinisphaera japonica. Next base: position 51,363 of record NZ_AYKG01000023.1, read on the forward strand.
AGGCGCTCGAGCACGCCGGCAAGAACTGGCTGTTCTTCGGCAATCCGGAATCGGCCAAGGATCATATTTATCGCGACCAGCTCGAGGTCTGGCGCAAGACGGGGCTGATCAGCCGCCTGACGCTCGCCTTCTCGCGCGATCAACAAGACAAGGTTTATGTTCAGACCCGCATGCTGGAACAAGCCCGCGAGTTCTGGGCCTGGCTACAGGCCGGGGCGGTGATTTATATCTGCGGCGATGCCTCGCGCATGGCCAAGGATGTTGATGCCGCGCTTCATCGCATCGTGGCCGAGCAGGGCAACATGAGCGACAAGGCCGCCGCCCGCTATGTCGCCGCCTTGTCCGATCATCATCGCTACCTGCGAGATGTCTACTGAGCTTGCAATCGGGGCAGGTCGAGCTGTTACGGTCGATTCATCACTAAACGACGCTAAAAAACGTCATGAAAAAACAAGTCGCACTGACTGCTGCTATCGCTTCGCTGTTTGCCGCACCCGTGGCGATCGCCCAATCCAGTGATTCGGGCAAGAACATGCAGAACGGTCCGCAATCGGATAACAGCCTGTTGTTCGGCATGCTGGATAGCGATAACGACGGCACGCTGAGCGAAAAAGAGCTGTCCAATCTGCCGCAGGCGGTCGCGAAGATGGCTTATCGTCAGATGGACTACGACGGTAATGGCAACGTCTCGCAGATCGAGTACACCACGGCTGCCAAAGCCCGTGCCCTGCGTACGTTCGGCGCGCTGGACAGCAACGGCGACGGCTCGCTGAACACCGATGAAATCACCTCGGATCAGGCACAGCAGAGCGCGCAGATGTCGCAGCAGCAGAAAAACTATTACAACCAGATGTCCGAGAAAATGGACCAGAACGGCGATGGTGAAGTCTCGCGCAGCGAGTGGATCCAGGCGTTCATAGGCGATGCGGCTAGCGATAACGCGTCGCCGGCAACACAGACGCAGGGTGAGTCGAAAAACACGCAGCAGCAGAACGAGCAGAACGGCTAAGTTCGGTTCTGGCATACATAAAAAAGCCGGCGTGGCAGCGCCGGCTTTTTTGTGTCCGGCGCCTGTGAAGCGGCGCCGGAGCAGTCGATGAAACGCGTTAGAAGTGGACGTACATCGTCTTGTTCTTCACATAGGCCTCCAGACCGTACTTGCCGTCTTCGCCGCCGATACCGCTGTTGCGATAGCCCTTGTGAAAGCCCTGTACCGACTCGCCGCCGCCGCGATTGACATAGATCTCGCCGAAATCCAGATCGTGCACGGTGTTCATCAAGCGTTTGACGTCGTTGGTGAACAAATAGGCCGACAGGCCGTACTCTGAAACATTGGCATAGTCGATGGCCTGTTCGAACGAATCGACCTTCATGATCGGCACGACCGGGCCGAAGATCTCTTCCTGCATGATCTCCATATCGTTTTGCACGCCCGTGAGTACGGTCGGCGCATAGTAGAAGCCTTCGTCGTACTCGCCGCCGGTCAACCGCTGGCCGCCGGTTTCCAGGGTGGCGCCGGCCTTGATCGCGCGCTGGACCATGTCATGAACCTTGTCCAGCTCGCCGCTGGAGATCTTGGGGCCCAGGTCCACATCTTCGTGCTTGAGCGGATCGCCGACCTTGAGCTCATCGACACGCTGTTTGAAGCGATCAAGGAAGGTATCGTAGATGCCGGCGTGCACATACATGCGCTCGTTACAGGTACACACCTGGCCGTTATTGGAGAAACGCGAGACGATCGCGGCTTCCACGGCGCGCTCCATGTCAGCATCGTCCATGACGATGAAGGGCGCCTTGCCGCCCAGCTCCAGGCGCACGATCTTCAGGTGCGGGGCTGCGGCCTTGGCGATTTCACGCCCGCCGCGCACGCTGCCGGTCATGGAGACAAGCTGTGTGATGTTGCTGGTCACCAGATGGTTGCCAACATCCTGGCCGTGGCCGTTGACCAGGTTGATCACCCCGTCAGGAATACCCGCCTGACGGGCCAGCTCGACCACTTCCATCGCGGTCAGCGGCGTCTCCTCGGACGGCTTCAGCACGATCGTATTGCCGGCAGCCAGGGCAGGGCCCAGCTTGCGTCCGATCAGTGCGGCCGGGAAGTTCCAGGCCGTGATGCCGGCGACCACGCCGTGGGGCACCTTCTGGATCCAGATCTGCTCATTGGGATCATCCGCGGGCACGATATCGCCCTCGATTCGGCGCGTGTTTTCTGCCGCGAAACGGATCAGATCCGCACACATGCCGACATCCGCGCGGGCCTCGGTCAGCGGCTTGCCCTGTTCGGCCGTGATCAGATTGGCCAGACGCTCGGTGTCGTCGTGCAACAGATCGACCAGTTTGAACAACAGATCGGCCCGATGCTTGGCCGTGGTACGGCGCCAGGACTCAAAGGCGCGATCGGCAGCCTCGAGCGCGTCCTGTGCATCGTTGGACGTCGACAGATTCAAACGACCCACCACGGCGCCGGTGGCCGGGTTAGTCACATCCAGCGATTCGCCGTGGCCGTCGGTCCACTGGCCGTCGATGAACTGTCGATAGACAGAAACGCCGTCCTGCTCGTGTTTCATGGAATGTTGCGACATCGTCTTGGCTCCCGGTGTCGGGGACTGGATTGAATGCCACCACCTTACAAGGCTGTTTTGGTCGTCTGCTACCGGGAATCACCGGATGAACGACCGACTGATGGATCACACCTAGTGACCCTGCCGCGGCGATGGCACAATGACGTCGCCGCAAGGCAATGCGCTCGTAGCTCAGGGGATAGAGCAGCGGTCTTCTAAACCGCTGGTCGCTGGTTCGAATCCAGCCGGGCGCGCCATTCATGTAGGCCGTGCGCAGCGCGGCCTACATGAATGGCATATCGACTAGATATTCGAACCAGCGACAATAAAAATGATGGTTCGACGGCTGCGTGAAGCGCAGACGAACGGGACGGCACCAGCCGTACCGGCCCCGAAGGGGTGAGCCGGCACGGCCGGCGAATAATCCAGCCGGGCGCGCCATTCATGTAGGCCGTGCGCAGCGCGGCCTACATGAATGGCATATCGACTAGACATTCGAACCAGCGACAATAAAAATGATGGTTCGACGGCTGCGTGAAGCGCAGACGAACGGGACGGCACCAGCCGTACCGGCCCCGAAGGGGTGAGCCGGCACGGCCGGCGAATAATCCAGCCGGGCGCGCCATTCATGTAGGCCGTGCGCAGCGCGGCCTACATGAATGGCATATCGACTAGACATTCGAACCAGCGACAATAAAAATGATGGTTCGACGGCTGCGCGAAGCGCAGACGAACGGGACGGCTCAGCCGTACCGGCCCCGAAGGGGTGAGTCGGCGCAGCCGGCGAATAATCCAGCCGGGCGCGCCATTCATGTAGGCCGTGCGCAGCGCGGCCTACATGAATGGCATATCGACTAGATATTCGAACCAGCGGCAATAAAAATGATGGTTCGACGGCTGCGTGAAGCGCAGACGAACGGGACGGCACCAGCCGTACCGGCCTCGAAGGGGTGAGCCGGCGCAGCCGGCGAATAATCCAGCCGGGCGCGCCATTCATGCAGGCCGTGCGCAGCGGCGCCTACATGAATGGCATATCGACTAGATATTCGAACCAGCGACATAAAAATAATGGTTCGACGGCTGCGCGAAGCGCAGACGAACGGTACGGCACCAGCTGTACCGGCCCCGTCTCGGCCTGAATCGATCGCGCGGCATGCCATTCCTGCAGACCGACCCCGTCGCTTGCAGCCGCATAGGCCCCGGGTTCGGCCAAGAATCCACTGCAACGGTTGGCAAGCCGAGGCAACCGGGCTAGAATGCGCAGCTCGTTACGACGATTGGTTCGTCGCAACGTGTCAGACGATGGTGGGCGTAGCTCAGTTGGTAGAGCCCTGGATTGTGATTCCAGTCGTCGTGGGTTCGAGTCCCATCGTCCACCCCACCGTCTGCACCGGTCGGGCCGTTAGCTCAATGGTAGAGCAGTTGACTCTTAATCAATTGGTTGAGTGTTCGAGTCACTCACGGCCCACCAAACCTGTTTGATGAAAAGCCGGCCCTGGCGCCGGCTTTTTTGTGCCCATCGCAGCGCTTGAATGACCGGCAATAGCGCCCATCTCCTGAATAGCAAAGATATCAGGAGCAGCGGCTTGGAAACACACGATCTCAACGGCCACGGACTGAACGCATCGCGTATTGGTCTGGGTACCTGGGCCATTGGGGGCTGGATGTGGGGCGGCACGGACGAGGCCGAATCGATCCGTACGATTCAGGGCGCCCCGGACAAGGGCGTGAACCTGATCGATACCGCGCCGGTCTATGGTTTCGGGCGCTCTGAGGAGATCGTGGGCAAGGCCGTGGCCGAGGCCAAGATGCGCGATCAGGTCGTGCTGGCCACCAAGTGTGCGCTTGAATGGGACGACAAGGGCGGTGTTCAGCGCAACGCCTCGAAAAAGCGCGTGCTTAAGGAAGCCGATGATTCGTTGAAACGCCTGCGCACCGACGTGATCGATCTGCTGCAGGTGCACTGGCCGGATCCGGTCGTGGATGTACGCGAAACCGCTGAAGCCATGGCCGAGCTGAAAGAGGCCGGCAAGATTCGAGCGGTGGGGGTGTCGAACTTCTCGCCGGAACAGATGGATGCTTTCCAGGAAGTGGTCGCCATCGATGTCGCTCAGAACCCGTACAACCTGTTCGAGCGCGATATCGATCACGACGTGCTGCCCTGGGCCGAGAAACACGACACGCGTTTGCTGGCCTATGGCGCGCTGTGCCGCGGCCTGTTGTCCGGGCGCATGCACGCTAGTCGCGAGTTTCCGGGCGACGATCTGCGCAATAACGACCCGAAATTCGCCCAGCCGCGTTTCAACCAGTATCTGGCCGCGGTCGATGCACTCGAGGCATTTGCGCAGAAGCACTACGACAAGCACGTGCTGGATCTGGCCATTCGCTGGCTGCTCGATCAATACGATCATGCCTTCGCGCTCTGGGGCGCGCGCACGCCGGACCAGCTGGATGCCGTGGCCAACGTGCCCGGCTGGCATCTGAACGGTGCGGCCCGGGCCGAGATCAAGGCCATCGTCGATCAGCACGTGACCGACCCCGTTGGCCCGGAATTCATGGCGCCGCCCTCTCGCAAGGATTGAACACGGTGCCCACCGGCCCCACATCGGTGGGTTCGGCAGATAAAGGCCGGTTGCTATACTGCCCGGTCGTTCGAGGCGGCGTGGCGCGTCGCCTCGTTGTTATTCAATAAAAGATTCAAGTTTCCATCGAGGTAATAATGGACGTCTCCGTAGAAAATCCCGGCGGCCTGAAGCGACGCCTGAAAGTCCAGATTCCCGCCGAGCGAGTCAACGGCGCGGTGGACGAGAAGGTCAAACGCGTCGGTGCCAACGCGCGTATTCCGGGGTTTCGTCCGGGCAAGGCGCCCACCAAGATCCTGTATCAGCGCTACGGCGAGCAGGCCCGCCAGGAAGTCGTGTCCGAACTGGTCCAGCAGACCTATCCGGAAGCGCTGGAACAATCCGAGTTGAACCCGGCCGGCCAGCCCGAGATCGAGTTCGATGGCTTTGGTGAAGATGGCTCGCTCGCCTACGCCGCCAACGTCGAGGTTTATCCCGAGATCGAGCTGAGCGGTCTGGACGATATCAGCGTCGAAAAACCGCAGACCGAAGTCGACGACGGCGATATCGACAACACGCTTACGCGTATTCGCGAGCAGAACAAGACTTATGAAGACGTCGAGCGCGAAGCCGCCGACGGCGACAAGGTCACGCTCGATTACGTCGGGCGTATCGACGGCGAGGCCTTCGAAGGCGGCTCGGCCGATGACATGACCATCACGCTGGGCGAGCAGCAGTTCCTGCCCGACATGGAGCGTGGTCTGGTCGGTCACAAGGCCGGTGAAGACTTCAATCTCGACGTTACCTTCCCCGAGGAATACGGCGCCAAGGAGCTGGCCGGCAAAACCGCGACGTTCGAGATCAAGCTGAAATCCGTCGCCGGGCCCAAGTCGGCCGAGCTGACCGAGGACTTCATCAAGGAGATGGGGATCGAGGAGGGCACGGAAGAAGCCCTGCGGGCCCGCGTGCGTGAATCGCTCGAGCAGGAAGTCAAGCACGCTATCGAAACCAGCGTGAAAACGCAGGTCATGGATAACCTCTATGAGGCCAATCCGATCGAAGTGCCCCAGCCGATGGTGGCCCAGGAAATCGAGCGGATGCGCAAGGAGGCCAGCCAGCGGCTGCCCGAGCAGCTTCAGAACAACCCCGAGCAGCTCAAGCAGATGCTGCCCGACGAGGCGTTGCAGGAGCAGGCCGAGAAACGCGTCGCACTGGGGCTTCTCATTGCCGAGGTGATTTCGGCGCGTGAAATCGAGCTCGACCAGGCCAAGGTCGACGAGAAGATGGAAGAAGTGGCTGCCGGCTATGGCGATCAGGCCGAGCAGGTCAAACAGTATTACCAGCAGAACCCGCAGTTGATGCAGGGCCTGCAGGCGATGGTCATGGAACAGCAGGTGGTTGATAACCTGCTCGAAAACGCCACCATCACCGAGAAGGAAACCGAGCTCGACGAGCTTCTGAACGCCAACCAAAACGCCGGCTGAACCGTAGGCTCACGATAAGGTTGGTTTAGACAAGCGAGACGTTATGGCAGACAACGACTACACGCAGCCCCAGAACCTGGGGCTGATTCCGATGGTCATCGAACAGACCGCTCGTGGCGAGCGCTCGTTCGATATCTATTCGCGCCTGCTCAAGGAGCGGGTGATCTTCTGCGTCGGCCCCGTCGACGACCACATGGCCAACCTGATTGTGGCCCAGCTGCTGTTCCTGGAATCGGATAACCCGGACAAGGACATCCAGCTGTATATCAATTCGCCGGGTGGCGTGATCACCGCGGGCATGTCGATCTACGACACGATGCAGTTTGTCAAGCCCGACGTGGCCACGATGTGCATCGGCCAGGCCGCCAGCATGGGTGCCGTGCTGTTGGCCGGCGGGGCCCAGGGCAAGCGCTATGCGTTGCCCAACTCGCGCGTGATGATCCACCAGCCGCTGGGCGGCTTCCAGGGTCAGGCCACGGATATCGAGATCCATGCCCGCGAGATCCTGCACGCCCGTGAGCGCTTGAACGACGTGCTGGCCCATCACACGGGCCAGCCGCTGGACAAGATCAAGCGGGATACCGAGCGTGATTTCTTCATGAGCGCCAACCAGGCCAACGAGTACGGCGTGATCGACGACATCCTGACGTCGCGCGCTGCCCTGGCCGACAAGTCGAGCTAGCCTCGATACACACGCAGCCCGCCCCGGTTCTGCCGGGCGGGCCGCGTGACACGATTTGCACGGTGTGTCATACAAGAGACATCGAGCAGCACGAGCTTCAAGAGGTCCCTATTCATGGCAGACAACGGCAACAACGACACGGGTTCGAAGGAAAACAACGGTCGAACCCTGCATTGCTCGTTCTGCGGCAAAAGCGAACACGAGGTTCGCAAACTCATCGCGGGCCCGTCGGTCTTCATCTGCGACGAGTGCGTGGACCTGTGCAACGACATCATGCGCGAAGAGCTGGCGAGCAAGCCGGCCAAGGAAGGCCTGCCCAGCCCGCAGGAAATCCGTCGCGTGCTGGATGACTATGTCATCGGTCAGGTATCGGCCAAAAAGATTCTGGCGGTTGCGGTGTACAACCACTACAAGCGCCTGAACGCTGAAGCCGCCGAGGACGACGTCGAGCTGACCAAGTCCAATATCCTGATGATCGGGCCGACCGGCTGTGGCAAGACGCTGCTGGCCGAGACGCTGGCTCGTCTGCTGGATGTGCCGTTCGCGATCGCCGACGCCACCACGCTGACCGAGGCCGGTTATGTGGGCGAGGACGTCGAGAACATCATCCAGAAGCTCTTGCAAAAGTGCGACTACGACGTCGAAAAAGCACAGCGCGGTATCGTTTATATCGACGAGATCGATAAGATTTCGCGCAAGTCCGAAAACCCGTCGATCACGCGTGATGTTTCGGGTGAGGGCGTGCAGCAGGCCCTGTTGAAGCTCATCGAGGGCACCACCGCCTCGATCCCGCCACAGGGCGGGCGCAAGCATCCGCAGCAGGAGTTCCTGCAGGTCGACACCTCGGGCATTCTGTTCATCTGTGGCGGTGCGTTCGCCGGCCTGGACGAAACCATCAAGACCCGGGAAGGGCGTTCGGGCATCGGCTTTTCCGCCGAGGTCAAGGGCGCATCGGACCAGCGCAGCCTGGGCGACATGCTCAAGACCATCGAGCCGGAAGATCTGGTCAAATACGGCCTGATCCCCGAGTTCGTCGGGCGCTTGCCGGTAATCGCCACGCTCGAAGAGCTGGACGAGGAAGCGTTGATCTCGATCCTGCGTGAGCCCAAGAACGCGCTGACCAAGCAGTATGCCAAGCTCTTCGAGATGGAAGACTGCGAGCTGGAACTGCGTGATGACGCGCTCAAGGCGATCGCGCATCGCGCGATGACCCGCAAGACCGGGGCGCGGGGTCTGCGTACGATTCTCGAATCCATCCTGCTGGATGTGATGTACGAGCTTCCGGCCATGGAGAACGTTTCCAAGGTTGTCGTGGACGAGGCCGTGGTCAAGGGCGATGCCCAGCCTTATATCGTCTATGAGAACGCCGAGGTCGAGCGCGCCGGGGCTTAACCGGCGCCATGCCGGCCGGCCACGATTGAAATTCGGCCGGCCGGTCTCCATATCTCAATGAAATCCACGCGGCCGGCTCTTGCCGGCCGCTTTATGTCAGCGAGGGCTGAATGGCAGACAACGCCCTGGTACCCGTGCTTCCGCTTCGTGATGTGGTGGTGTTCCCCCACATGGCGATTCCGTTGTTCGTGGGCCGAGAGAAGTCCATCGCCGCGCTGGAAGCGGCCATGGCCGAAGACAAGAAGATTCTTCTGGTCGCACAGCGCGCCGCGGATGTTGATGATCCCGGTGCCGACGATATCTACGATGTCGGCACGCTGGCCTCGATCCTGCAGCTGCTCAAATTGCCGGACGGCACCGTCAAGGTGCTGGTCGAAGGCGCCAATCGGGCGCGGCTGTCCAATCTGCACGAGGCCGATGGTGGCCTGGTAGCCGAGCACGCTGAAATCGACGAGAACGAGCAGAACAGCGCCGAAGCCGACGCACTGATGCGCCAGGCCGTCTCGACGTTCGAGTCCTACACCAAGCTCAACAAGAAGATTCCGTCCGAGCTGCTGCCGTCGCTGTCCAGCATGGACGCGGCCGGCCGCCTGGCCGACACGATCGCCGCGCATCTCAACCTGAAGCTGGACGAGCGTCAGGATGTGCTCGAGATCGCTGACGCCGGCTCGCGCCTTGAGCATGTGGTCGCCAAGACCGATGCCGAGATCGAGGTGCTGCAGATCGAGAAGAAGATCCGTGGCCGCGTGAAGCAGCAGATGGAGAAGTCGCAGCGCGAGTATTATCTGAATGAGCAGATGAAGGCCATTCAGAAAGAGCTCGGTGAAATCGACGACGCGCCGAACGATCTCGACGAGCTCGAAGAGAAGATCGAAAAAGCCGGCATGCCGAAGGAGGCCAAGAAAAAGGTCACCACCGAGTTCAACAAGCTCAAGAGCATGTCGCCGATGTCCGCCGAGGCCACGGTCGTACGGAACTATCTCGACTGGATGGTCGATATTCCGTGGAAGAAGCGTTCGCGTACCAAGATTGATTTGGACAAGGCCCAGAAGACGCTTGATGCCGACCACTACGGTCTTGAGCGTATCAAGGAACGCATCGTCGAAAACCTGGCGGTTCAGAGCCGGGTCAAGAAGATCAAGGGCCCGATCCTGTGTCTCGTGGGCCCGCCGGGCGTGGGCAAGACCTCTCTGGGCCGCTCGATCGCCAAGGCCACGAACCGTGAGTTCGTGCGCATGAGCCTGGGCGGCGTACGCGACGAGGCCGAGATCCGGGGCCATCGTCGGACCTATATCGGCAGCCTGCCGGGCAAGATCATCCAGAACATGGCCAAGGTGGGCGTGCGCAACCCGCTGTTTCTGCTCGACGAAGTCGACAAGATGGCCAATGATTTCCGCGGTGATCCAGCATCTGCCCTGCTGGAAGTGCTGGATCCGGAGCAGAACAATACGTTCGCCGATCACTATCTCGAGGTCGACTACGATCTGTCCGAGGTGATGTTCGTCTGCACCGCCAATACGCTCGATATCCCGGCGCCCCTGCTGGACCGGATGGAAGTCATCCGGCTGTCGGGCTATACCGAGGACGAAAAGGTCAATATCGCCGAGCGCTATCTCGTGCCCAAGGCGATGAAGGAAAACGGGCTCAAGGAGGCCGAGCTCTCGGTCTCGGATAATGCCCTGACCGATATCATCCGGCGTTATACCCGCGAAGCCGGTGTGCGAAACCTCGAGCGCGATATTTCCAAGATCTGTCGCAAGGTGGTCAAGGAGCTCATCAGCGATAAGGAACGTGATACGTCGCAGGTCTCCAAACGTAACCTGGACAAATATCTGGGCGTACCCAAATATCGCTATGGCCGCGCCGAAGAGCACGACAGCATCGGCCAGGTGGTCGGTCTGGCCTGGACGGAAGTCGGCGGTGAACTGCTCACGATCGAGTCCGTGGCCGTGCCCGGCAAGGGCAAGCCGCTGAACACCGGCTCGCTGGGCGACGTGATGCAGGAGTCGATCCAAGCGGCGCTCACGGTCATCCGGTCACGCTATGCCGCGCTCGGTATCGAGCGCGATTTCATGACCAAATCGGATCTGCACGTCCATGTTCCCGAAGGGGCAACCCCCAAGGACGGGCCTTCCGCGGGCGTGGGGATGTGTACATCGATGGTCTCGTCACTGACCCAGATTCCGGTGCGTGCGGATGTTGCCATGACCGGCGAAATCACGCTGCGCGGCGATGTATTGCCGATCGGCGGGCTGAAGGAAAAGCTGTTGGCGGCCCATCGCGGCGGGATCAAGATCGTGGTCATTCCCGACGAGAACACGAAGGATCTCGCCGAGATCCCCGACAACATCAAGAACCGTCTGGATATCCGACCGGTGCGCACCATCGACGAAGTGCTCGAAATCGCACTCACTCGTGCACCGCAGCCATTGCCCGACGACGGCGCCAAGCCCGAGTCGGCCAGCAAGAGTGAACCCGGCGAATTCCGGGCGCACTAGCTGGTGTTGTCTCGATTCCGGCGCCAACCCTTTGTTGACGCTGGAATCGGGGCCTTGGTATAAATCTGGCTTCTTGACGGTCAGTCGTTGTCGATTGCACGCGATATGACATGCATGTTGCGTCTGACGTACAACATGAAGACCGGTTCGCGAGGCGGACCATCGAAAAACTCTCTAATTCCTTCAAGGGGATCATCCGTTATGAATAAAACCGAACTCGTCGATGCCGTCGCCGCTGACGCGGACCTGTCCAAAGCCGACGCCTCGCGTGCCGTGGATGCCATGATCGACTCGGTCACCGATGCCTTGAAAAAAGGCGACAAAGTTTCGCTGGTGGGCTTTGGCGTGTTCTCCGTGCGTGAGCGTGCCGCACGTCAGGGCCGCAACCCCAAGACCGGCCAGTCGATTCAGATCCCGTCGGGCAAAACACCCGGTTTCAAGGCTGGTAAAGCACTGAAAGACGCTGTAAACTAGCGATCCTTCGCAGGGGCAGAAGGCAGGTATCTGCTCTCGCGGGGTGCTTAGCTCAGTTGGTAGAGCGTCGCCTTTACACGGCGAATGTCGGCGGTTCAAGTCCGTCAGCACCCACCAAATAGCAGGTTAACGGAGCGGTAGTTCAGCTGGTTAGAATGCCGGCCTGTCACGCCGGAGGTCGCGGGTTCGAGTCCCGTCCGCTCCGCCACGGTCATCGCGTCGGGCACGCCCGACGGGCCGAACAAAGAGAGTGCTGAATCGGCACTCTCTTTTTATTGAGCGATGCCGAAGCACTTGCGTTTCGGTCGGTCGCGACAAGAGTACGGAGCGGTAGTTCAGCTGGTTAGAATGCCGGCCTGTCACGCCGGAGGTCGCGGGTTCGAGTCCCGTCCGCTCCGCCAACCGGTCGCCCGATAGCCGGGTGACGAAAAAGACGCCTTTCGGGGCGTCTTTTTTTTGTCCGCTCTTTGTCTTATTCCATCATCTGGCAGGCGATCAGCCGCCGTATTGCGGCCGGGCGATCGCGCGGTGGATGCGGTGAACGTGCAGGGCAGGCACAATGCTGGGCTTGTCGGAATCAACACTTCACGGGGCATTGCATGCTGCAGAAGATTCGGGACGGGTCCAGTGGCCCATTGGCATATGTCGTGGTGGGCCTCATCGCGGTGGTCTTCGGGGTCTGGGGCATTGGCTCGTACTTCACGCCCTCAAGTGATCCCACGATTGCCACCGCGGAGGATTCCCAGATCACGCAGTCCGAGCTCCAGCGTGCCTTCGACCAGCGTTATCAGCAGCTGCGCCAGGCCATGGGCGACAGCTTCAACACGAGCGTCTTTCCGCCCGGTGAGGTGCGTCGCAGCGTGTTGCAACGCCTGATCGATCAGGCCGTGGTCACGCAGTACGCCAGCGATAACGGCTATCGCGTGACGGATGCTGATCTGTTGGCCTATATTCGCGACAATCCCCAGTTTCAGGCCAACGGCTCGTTTTCTGCCGAGCGCTACAAGCAACTGCTGGCCGGTTCGGGCATGCAACCGTCGCAATACGAGGCGCGCCTGCGCCAGGCACTGCTGGGCGATCAGGTCCGACAGGTCATGACCCTGGGTGCGTTTGCCGTGGCGCCCGAGGTCGATCAGGCCTACGCTCAGGCCAATACCGAGCGCGATGTCTCGCTGCTGCGCTTCGAGCCGGCGGCATACAGCCAGGACATCGAGATCAGCGATGCGGCCGTCAGCGATTATTATCAGGCACATAAAGATGACTTCATGCGGCCCGAGCGCGTGAAGGTGTCCTACGTCAGCCTGGATGCGAATACACTGGATACCGGCACCGCGCCGGACACCGCCAAGCTGCGCCAGATTTACGACGCACAGCAACAATCCTTTGGCACGCCCGAAACCCGCAGTGCCGACATGCTGCGCGTGGCGATCGACGCTACTGACGGGGCCTCGCAAGCACGCACGACCGTCAGTCAGCTTGCCGACACGTTGCGTGACGACAAGAGCGCCGACCTCTCTGCACTTGCCGATGACACGGCCGGCGTCACGTACCGTCAGGTCACCGATCAAGCCAAGGCCGATCTGCCGGGCGCGGTTGCCGATACGCTGTTCTCGATGGACGAGGGAGCGGTCTCCAACCCGATCAAGACCGACTCGGCCTGGTATCTGGTGCGTATGACCGGCAAGCAGGCCGCTCGGCGCCCGGCATTCGATGACCCGGACGTGCAGGCACGGCTCAAGGCCATGGCACGCGCGGATAAACGTGACGAGGCGTTCGCGGAACAATCAGACACCCTGGAGGATCTGGCTTACCAGGCGCCGAACGATCTGAAGACGATTTCAGAGTCGTTATCGCTACAGCCCCAGACCAGCCAGTGGATCACGCCCGAGGGCGGGCCGGGTATCGGCCAGTACGATGCCGTGCGTGACGCCGCGTTTTCTGATGCCGTGCTCAAGGACGGCTTGAACAGCAAGGTGCTGAAACTGGGCAAGCAGCGCGAGATCGTGCTGCGTGTGGCCGAGCATGACAACGCGGCGCCCAAACCACTGGCAGTCGTGGCCGACACGATTCGCAAGCGACTCAAAACCGAAGCCGCCGCTGACAAGGCGGCCAAGGCCGCGGATCAGGCGTTGGCCGCACTGCGGTCGGGGCAGTCGATCGACGAGGTGGCCAACGCCACCGATAACGCGCGCTTGCAGCGTCTGGGCTATGTCGGGCGTAACGGCGACAACGCGCTGGATCGCTCGCTGCGAGAAGCTGCCTTTGCTATCGCGCTCGAAGGCAAGGGCGAGGCGGCCCACGGCAGTGACGCAGCCCGTGCCGACGACGACATGCCGGTGGTGGTCACGATCAACGGCCAGCGCTTGAACGCCGACCAAGGCACGACCGAGGCCAAGCGCAAGTCCGAGATCGCCGACCAGCAACGCCAATACAACGCCTCGCTCGAATACGCGGCCTTTGATCGATACCTGAACGATCATGCCGATATCGAAATCGAGAAAGACAGTCTGAAAGCCCCGGAGGCGTCGTCATAACGCGCTGACGTTTTTGAGGCACAAAAAAGCCGGCGAAAGAATCGCCGGCTTTTTTTATCTACGGGAGAGAGCTGGACGTATCGCCGGCGTTATTCGGCCGTGTCGAGCGGGCCCATGCCCATCACGCGATAACCGCCGTCGACGTAGATCACCTCGCCGGTGATGCCCGAGGCCAGATCCGAGCCCAGAAACGCGGCGGCGTTGCCGATCTCTTCCTGGGTGACGTTGCGTTTCAAGGCCGCGGTGTCCTTGGCGTAGGTGAGCATCTTGCGGAAGCCGCCGATACCGGCTGCGGCCAGTGTCTTGATCGGGCCGGCCGAGATCGCGTTGACGCGTATGCCCTGGTTGCCCAGATCCGCGGCAATGAAGCGCATGTTGGCTTCCAGGCTGGCCTTGGCCGGGCCCATGACGTTGTAGCCCGGCATGACGCGCTCGGCGCCCAGATAGGTCAGGGTGATCAACGAGGCGCGGTCCGAGAGCATCGGCCGCGCGGCCTTGGCCAGTGCGGCAAAGCTGTAGGCGCTGATATCGTGGGCGATACGCGAGGCATCACGTGAAATGCTGTCGAGATAGCCGCCGGACAGGGCTTCGCGCGGGGCATAGCCGATGGCATGCACCAGAACGTCCAGTTCATCCCAGTGCTCGCCCAGCGAGGTGAACAGCGCATCGATCTGAGCATCCTCGGCCACATCCAGCGGCAACACGGCGGTGGCCCCCAGATCCGCCCCCATTTTCTCGACGCGCCCCTTGAGTTTGTCGCCCTGGTAGGTCAATACCAGTTCGGCGCCTTGATCGCGCATGGCGCGAGCGATGCCGTAGGCGATGGAACGGTCGCTGGCAAGGCCCGTGATGAGCGCTTTCTTGCCGGTGAGAAAACCCATGATGGCTCCTGATGAATCGGGGATCGGTGGTCACAAGTGTAGCGCGCAGACGCGCTGCGACGGGCTAGCTGGATACGGCCGGCTGTAGCCGTAGTCGTTCACCCGGCTGAATGGTGCTTTGCGCCGACATGTTGTTCAAGCTGCGCAGGGTCGCGATCTGCATGGAAAACCGATCCGCGATCGACCACAGCGAATCGCCGGGCTCGACCTGATAGAAGTTCGGCAGCTCGGACGGCCCGTCCAGGGCGATGGTGGTGCCCGGCGAGAGCGTACTGCCGGCGGGCATACGGTTCCAGCGACGCAGATCGGCCACGGCGACTTCGTTGGCACGGGCGATCGACCACAACGTGTCGCCCTGCTCGACGACATACGTCGTGGGGGCCGGCGGGCGCGCGGCGCCCGGTATATCGATCGTCTGGCCGATGCGTAGCGTCGAAAGCCCGTTGCCGTTGGCGGCTTTCAGGCTGGCCACGCTGACGTTGTACCGCTGGGCGATATGCCAGAGCGTATCGCCCGACTGCACAACATAATTCTGGCTGGGCACATCCTGTGTCGTGCGTGCCGGGCTGCCCGGGCGCGGGATGGTCAAGTGCTGACCGGTGCGGATACGGCTGCCACGGATATTATTGGCCTGGCGCAGGCTGGCCACACTGACGTCATACGCCTGAGCGATACGACTCAATGAATCACCGCGGCGCACCGTATGCTCGGCGCTGTCGACGAGTTTGCGCGGGTTGATCTGGGACAGGCGCGATTCAAAGGCCGCAGCCTTGGTGCTGGGCACCAACAGCCGGGTCTCGTGGTTGGGATCACTGGCCCAGCGGCGCAGGCCCGGATTCAGGCGACGCAGATCGTCCTCGGACATATCGAGCATGTCGGCGGCGATCTGCATGTCGGTCTGGGCAGGCAGGGCAACAACCCGTGTGCGCGGCGTGTTGGCCAGTGCCGGCCAGCTCACGCCAAAGCGCGCCGGGTTCATCATGATGCGCCGCAGCGCCAGAAGCTGGGGCACGTATTCCCGGGTTTCCTCGGGCAGTTCGAGATCCCAGTAGGCGGTGCTGATGCCTTCGCGATCGGCGCGCTCGATCGCGCGATCCACGCGCCCCGGCCCGGCGTTATAGGCCGCCAGTGCCAGCAGCCAGTTGCCGTCATAACGGTTATTCAACGACTGCAGATAATTGAGTGCGGCATCGGTCGAAGCGATCGGGTCGTTGCGCCCGTCGTACCACCAGTCGCGCGTGAGATCCATATGGTCGGCGGTACCCGGCATGAACTGCCACATGCCGCTGGCGCCGGCATACGATTTCGCCGCGGGGTTATAGCCGCTCTCGACGATCGGCAACAACGCGATCTCCCCGGGCATGTGCCGGGCCTCGATCTGCTGAACCACGTGCCACAAGAAGGGCTGCGCGCGTGACAGCGAGGCGTCCAGGTGATCGTTGTGTGTGGCATAGAACTGGGTCCAGGCCCGCACCGATCGGCGCTCGCTGTTGGGATCGAGCGCGAAATCATGACGGATGGCCGACCACAGATCGCGGCCTGGATCAGGCCACTCATGCGGGACATAGTCACGGCGCACCACGTCGGCATCCGGCGCCGGGGCAGCCTCTGCCTCGTCCGCCGGCTCGGGCGCGTTGGCCGGTACGGTGGACGGATGGGCCGTGGCCGCCGGCACCGAGCTTGCAGCTACCGGTTTGGGCGCGGGCTGGCTGGCACAGCCGGCCAGCATCAAAAAGCCGGCGGCTGTGATGATCTGTCTCAGCGGCAGGCCGGATACGGGCCGCACAGGCCGCCGGACAATCGACAACGAATCAGCTGGCATCTTTCCAGTCACGCAGTACGCCGAATATTTCGGCCGGATCGGTCAAGTCGCGTCCGGCGCGATCGCTGGCCGCGCGTTGTGCGGGGGCGGCGTCCCAGCGCATGAAGGGGTTGATCTTTTTCTCTTCGCCGATACGGCCGGGCAGGCTGGGCGTGTTGTCGCGGCGCAGGGCATCGACTTCATCGATCACACGCGCGATATCGGCGTTTTCCGGCTCGACCCGGGCCGCAAAGGCGAGATTCTTCTGCGTGTACTCATGGCCGCCGCAGACGAGCGTGTCATCGGGCAGCTGGCGCAACGAGGCCAGCGAGGCCTGCATCTGGGCATGACTGCCTTCAAAGACACGCCCACAGCCGCCGCGGAACAGCGCGTCTCCGGCCAGCAGAACGCCCGGCGTGACGAAGGCGATATGCCCCAGCGTGTGTCCGGGCACGTCGAGCACCTCGAAATCCACGCCCAGACAATCAAGCGTGAACGAATCGCCCCCGGCCACGCGATGTTCGATGGCCTTTGTCTTTTCCGCGGCTTCGGCCGGGCCATAAACAGCGGCCGGATGATCGGCCAGCAGATCAGCCAGCCCGCCGACGTGATCGCCGTGATGATGCGTTATCAGATACGCGCCCACGCTGTAGCCGTGCTCGGCCAGAACCGTTTTTACCGGCGCGGCCTCACCCGGGTCGACGACAACAACCGTGTCGGAATCCGGGCGCTTGAGGATCCAGATATAGTTGTCGGAAAGAGCGGGGATGGGCGTTATATCGATCATCGCCGAATGTTGCCAAGCTCTTATCGCAAAATCAACGACTTCCGCGAGGCTCGTGATGCAAGACGACAAGCGCCTACAGCGGCCGCGGCAGTCATATGACGGCGCGACCATCGAAGATGAGTTGCTGGCCGCCATTCTGCCCGGGTTGATCGGCTATCGCGGGCTTGTCGTCGGCCCGATGGCCGCGGATCGCTATACGCGCCTGGCCACGGCCACCCTGCGCTGTTGGCACCTCGATCGTTGCCTCGGGCCGGGCGTGGATATCGCTTACGATGGGGCCCGTCTGCCGATCGAAAGCAACAGCGTGGACGTGCTCGTACTCTCGCATGCGCTTGAGGCCTCGCCCGATCCGCATGGCCTGGTGCGTGAATGTGCCCGGGTGCTCAGCCATCGCGGCCAGTGGCTGTCGTTGGTCGATAATCCAATGGCGCCCATGCGCGTGGCCGGCAAAGCCTGGCGCGGTGCATTGTTAAAGCCCGACACGCCGCCGGTGCCGCGAGCCGCTCGCTTGATCGACTGGCTGCGCCTGATCGAGTTCGAAACCACCGACGCCTGGCGCTATGGTCCGACGGTGTCATGGCTGGCCGGTAGCGCGTTGGCCATGGATACACCCTGGCTCTGGCCCATGGGCTGGATGGCGACAGGTTATGCGCTGTTGGCGCGGCGCCGGGTATCGAAACGGGTGCCGCCCGGGCGCCGAGCCGAGCCGCGGGCGCGGCCCGCGATAGCGCTGGCGCGTATCGCTCGGGAAAGATCAGCAGGGCGGGCACGCATCCGCTACCATGCGGGCGATGACGAAACGAGTCACCATCTACACCGACGGCGCCTGTCGCGGTAACCCTGGCCCCGGCGGCTGGGGGGCGCTTCTGTCCTATGACGGCCACGAGCGCGAGCTCTGCGGCGGCGAAGCCAACACCACCAACAATCGCATGGAGCTGACGGCGGCCATACAGGCGCTGGAAGCGCTTTCGCGCGCCTGCGCGATCGATCTGCATACCGACTCGACCTATGTGCGCCAGGGCATCATGGCTTGGATGCACAACTGGAAGAAGAACGGCTGGAAGACGGCCGCCAAGAAGCCGGTCAAGAACGCCGAGCTCTGGCAGGCTCTTGACGCGGCCTGTCAGCGCCACGATATCGAATGGCACTGGGTGAAAGGCCATGCCGGCAACCCCGGTAACGAAGCCGCCGATCGCCTGGCCAATCGCGGCATCGACCAGATGCAGGCTGGTAAATAAAACCAACACACCAGCCCACATGTCAGGCCCAAACGTTAGACAAGAGATTTCGTATGCGACAGATCGTGCTGGATACCGAAACCACGGGCATGGACTACAACGATGGCCATCGGATCATCGAAATCGGCTGCGTAGAGCTGGAAAGTCGGCGCCTGACCGGTAATGACCTGCATATGTATATCCACCCGGATCGTGAGATCGATCAGGGCGCGATCGAGGTCCACGGCATCACGCTCGAATCGCTCGAAAACGAGCCCCGCTTCGAGGAAATCGCCGAACGATTGGTGGCTTATCTAGCCGGCGCCGAGCTGATCATCCATAACGCGCCGTTCGATCTGGGCTTTCTCAATCATGAACTTGGCCGCGTCAACGCGCAGCACGTCAAGCTCGAACAAGCCGGCAGCGTCATCGACACGCTCGTCGATGCCCGCCAGCGTTTTCCCGGCCAGCGCAACAGTCTCGATGCGCTGTGCAAGCGTTTGGAAATCGATAACTCCAACCGTGAGCTGCACGGCGCGCTGCTTGACGCCCAGCTACTGGCCGATGTCTATCTGCGCATGACCGGCGGCCAGATCGATATCGGCCTGGCCGCGGAATCCGAGGATAGCAGCAACGCGCTGGCCGGCTCGGATCTGGCCTCGTACCTGGCGGCCGGCGCGCGGCCGCGTGTTCAGCGTGCCAGTGCCGATGAAGGCGATGCCCACGAAGCCTATCTGGATATGCTGGGCCAGGCTGCTGGCGGCGACGCTCTCTGGCGCACGCTAAACGGCTAGCCCGCCGTCGGCCCGGCGCAACGCCGGGCGGGATCAGTAATACAGCAGCAGATACGCCGCCAGCAGGGCGGTGACCCAAAGCAGCATCACGCCGGAAGTCCAGGTTCGCGCGGCGGCCCCATTGGTGCCAAAGGCTTCGGTAAGCCAGTGCTGGGCGATACCGGCCAGTTGGGCCAGCCCGGCCACGATCTTGGCCCGCAGCGCGGTCACGCCGCGATGGATACCCCGGCCCATACGCGGCAGCAGGCGACGATAGACCCAGTCGGAGTCCAGATTCAGCCCGCGGACCTCGGGTGGGTAGAGCCCGCTCCTGAACAACACCACGAAGGCCAGAGCAGCGAACATCAGAAGCTGTAGCTGATTGACCACATGCGCGGTGGTGTACGGCGAGTAATCCACATCAAAAGGCAGAATCGCGTAGAGCGGCGCCGGGTAGACCCCGATACCGATACAAAGCGCGGCCGTCGCCCCCATGGCCAGCAGCATGTTCAGCGGTGCCTCACGCACGCGAAAGCCGGCGTCATGGTGGAAGAACGAGAAGAACGGCACCTTGATCCCGGAGTGATCAAGCACCCCGGCCGAGGCCACCAGGAGGGCCAGCCAAGCGATCCAGTGATGATTCTCGGCCGCGGCCGTCAGAATCATGGATTTGGTGACAAAGCCCGAGAACAACGGAAACGCCGAGATCGACATCGAGCCGACGATACAAAAGGCGGCCGTCCACGGCATCGACTTATACAGCCCGCCAAGCTCGCTGGCCTTGATCGTGCCCACCCGATGCAGCACCGCGCCCATCGACATGAACAACAGGCCCTTGTAGAGGATATGGGCAAAGGCATGGGCGGCCGCACCGTTCAGCGCGAGCGGCGTGCCGATACCGATGCCCACCACCATGAAGCCCAGCTGGTTGTTCAGGCTGTAGGCCAGCACGCGCCGCAGATCGTTCTCGATCACGGCGAAGAAGATCGGGAAGATCGTCATCACCGCGCCGATCGTGATCAGCGCTTCGGTGCCCGCATAGCCGCGGGCCAGCGAATAGATCGCCAGCTTGGTGGTATAGATCGACAGGATCACCGTGCCCGAAACCGTGGCCTCGGGATACGCATCCTGGACCCAGTTGTGCAGCAGCGGAAAGGCCGCCTTGATCCCGAACGCCACGAAGATCAGCCAGCCGCCGGGCGTGGCAAGCCCCAGATGATCGAAAGCGATCGAGCCCGTCGCGTGATAATGGATGATCGTACCCATCATCAAAAGCAGGCCAGAGATGACCTGGATCACCAGATAACGCAGGCCCACGATATGAGCCTTGATGGTACGGCTGGCCCAGATCAGAAAGACCGAGGCAATGGCCGTGGCTTCCCAATAGATGAACAGCGTGACCAGGTCGCCGGCCAGCACCGCGCCCACGGCCGCCCCGGCATAGACCAGGGCCGAGACATGCTGGATCCGGTCATCGACATGCAGGGCATACAGCCCGGTCAGAAACGAGCCGATCAGAAAGATCGTGGCCCAGATCCGTGACAGGCCATCGACACGCAACGTGGTCAGATCGAAGCCGAACAGGCCGATCTGGCCGTGCATGCCCATGGGCAGCTGCCAGAGCAGCGCCAGTGCGGCCGCCGGAATGACCAGCAGCCAGACCCCGTGCAACCAGCGCGGCAAACAAGCGATCAGAGCGGCGCCCAGCATGAGCACCAGGGCCGGGCTTGCCATCGCGTGACCTAGCCAATCACTCATGATCGTCGTCTCTCATCGGGGTCTGCAGGGCCTGGCGATCGCGCTCGTTGTAATAATCCTCGTTCCGGCGCAGCGCCGGGCGCAGCATCTTGGCCGCCAGCACGATGAAGCAATAAGCCACGAAGCCGGCCAGCGGATAGAACGCAAACCAGCCGTCGAAGCCGAAGTGCGGATGCTTGGCATAGAAGAACTCGGCCACGACAAGACCGGCACAGATCAAGACAATGAGCGCGATGATCGTACGGATCACGCCGGTGCGCTCGAACAAACCGGGGCGTGCGTCAGGCTGGCTCATGAAGCGCTCCCGAAGGCCGTGTCGATGAAGGCGATGATCGGCCGGGCATAGAAGAACAGCACCACACAGGCGCTGGCCGTGATCATCAGCGGGACCACACAGGCCGCCGGCGCCTCGGCAAAGCCGCGCGGCGTCTTGTCATCGCCCGGCAAGAAGAATGCCCGCGCCGGGATATCCAGTAGATAGACGATATTCAGCAACGAGGAGAGAGCCAGAACGACCAGCACCATCTGGGTCTGTACATCCAGCGCGCCGGACATCAGATACCACTTGCTCCAGGCCCCGGCCATCGGCGGCAGACCGATCAACGAAATAGCCGCGATCGTGAATGCGGTAAAGGTCAGCGGCATGGCCCGGCCCAGGCCGTTGAGCTGGGAGACATACTTGCGATGCACGGCGGTATAGATCGCCCCGGCACAGAAGAACAGCGTGATCTTGCCAAACGCATGGGTGACGATATGCAGCCCGCCGGCGGTCGCCCCCAGCCGTGAAGCCAGGGCCGCGCCCAGCACGATATACGACAGTTGGCCGATGGTGGAGTAGGCCAGGCGTTTCTTGAGGTTGTCGCAATAGATCGCAACGACCGAAGCCGCCAGCAGCGTGAATGCCGCCAGCCACACGAACGGCTGGGACGCGCCGGTGACGTGCAGGAAATCGATGCCGAAGATATAGACCGTGATCTTGAGCACGCTAAACACGCCTGCCTTGACCACGGCCACGGCGTGCAACAGCGCGGATACCGGCGTGGGCGCGACCATGGCCGCCGGCAGCCAGCGGTGCATGGGCATCACCGCGGCCTTGCCCACGCCGTAGATGAACAGGCCGTAAAGGCCCATGGCCGCCAGGCCGCCCAGCCCGGTCCCGGCAAACACGCCGCCGGGCGTGAAATCCACGTTGCCGGCGATCACCCAGGTGATCACGATCGCCGGCAGGAACAGCCCGATCGAGGTCGTCATGAGGATGCCGATATAGACCCGGCCGCCGTTGCGCGACTCGATATCCCCGTGGTGGGTGACCAGCGGATAGGTCACCAGCGTCATCATCTCGTAAAAGACGAACAGCGTGAGCAGATTGGCCGACAGCGCCATACCGATCGCCGCCGAGATCGCCAAGGCAAAACAGATGAAAAAGCGGGTTTGGTTGGGCTCATCGTTACCGCGCATATAGCCGGCGGCGTACAGCGTGGTCAACGGCCAGAGGGCGGCCGCGATCAAGGCGAAGATCAGCCCGAACGGCTCAAGCGCGAAGGCCAGATCGAGCCCGGGCAGAATCGAAAAGACACTGAACTCCGGCCGCGCGCCGGCCGCGATGGGTGCGATGAAGCGCGCCACGCCGACAAGCAGGGCCACGCCGGTCAGCACGCTCACCGTCTCGCGCAGATTGGGCCAGCGTCCGACAAGCGCGATCGGGGCGGCCATCAGCGCCGGCCAAGCCACGAGGATCAATAGCCACAGCGGGCTCATGCGCCACCTCCGACAAGCGTGGCGGCCGCCCGCGCAGCTGCCTCGAGCTCGGGCGTGGCGTGCACCCCGATCACGATATTGATCGCAATCAACGCCCAGGTCGCCACCTGCATGCCAAGCGGCGCCTCGCCGTGTTTGTGATGCGAGACATCATCCGGCAAGGGGCGGAAATACAGGGCCTCGATCACCCGCCCCACGTAGATGATCGATAACAGAGACGCCACCAGCAGCAGCGCCATCACGCCGTAGTGCTGGGCGTCGAACAACGCGCTCATCAAGGCCCATTTGCTGATGAAGCCGGCCGTGGCCGGTACACCGATCAGGCTCAGCCCGCCGACGACGAACGCCGCCGAGGTCAACGGCATGGCTCGGCCCAGGCCCGCCAGGTCATTGATCGAGGACGCGCGCACCCGCCAGACCATGGCCCCGACGGCCATGAACAACGCACCCTTGATCAGACCGTGGTTGAGCAGATGCACCAAGCCCGCCGATACCCCGGCCGGCGTGGCCAGGGCAAAGCCGGCCACGATATAGCCCATCTGGGCCACGCTCGACCAGGCCAGCAGACGTTTGACATCGGTCTGGAATATCGAGGCCAGCGAGCCTGCGATCATCGATACCGCGGCCAGGGCAAGCAGCACGATGCCCAGCGGCAGGGTGCCGAAGGCATAGCCGGCGCCGAAAACCGTGAACACGAAACGAAACAGCGCATAGACCGCGACCTTGGTGGCCGTGGCCGCGATGAACGCAGAAATGGCCGAGGGCGCATAGGTATAGGCATTGGGCAGCCAGATATGCGCGGGCATGAGCGCGGCCTTCAGGCTCAGGCCCACCACGATGAACGCCAGGCCGGCCTGGACCGTGCGCGTGGCATACACCTCGGGCAGACGATCGGCCAGATCGGCCATGTTGAGCGTGCCCGTCATCATGAAGATCAGCCCGATACCGATCAGCAGGAACGTGCCACCCACCGTGCCCATGATCAGATACTGGAACGAGGAAAGCAGGGCCCGACGTTTGGGCCCCATCGCGATCAGCGCATAGGACGACAGCGACGAAATCTCCAGGAACACGAACAGGTTGAAGGCATCCCCGGTGACCGTGATGCCGACCAGGCCGGCCAGGCACAGCAGCATCAGGGCAAAGACCAGATATTCGCGCTCGATGGCGATTTCCGAGGCGATGCTCTTGCGGGCATACAGCCCGGTCAGTGCAGCGACCCCGGTCACCAGCAACAGCACCAGCGCGCTGTAGGTGTCGATGACCAGCTCGATACCGAAGGGCGGTGCCCAGTTGCCCACGGCATAGCTGACCTGGCCGGCGATCTTGGCCTCCACGAACAACAGAAACGCCATCGCGAACGCTGCCCAGCTGGCCAGGCAATAGATCAGCCAGGCAGCAAACGCGCGATGCGCCAATACACACAGCGGGGCGGCCAGCAACGGCACGACCACGACCAGCACAGGCATCTGATTGAAAAAGGCCGTGATCATGCGGGGCGGCTCTCATCGGCTTCGGCGCCGTCATCGGCCCCGTTGGCGGCGTGGCCTTCAGCGGCCTCGGCCTGTTCGCTGCGTGCTTCCTCGCGAGCTTCCTCGCCTTCGGAGGTGGCCATGTCGGCTGCCAATACGTCGTCCTCTTCGATCGAGCCGTAGGCTTCGTTGATACGCACGATCAGCGCCAGGCCGAGTGCGGTCGTCGACACGCCCACGACGATCGCGGTGAGAATCAGCACCTGCGGCAGGGGGTGGGCATAGACCGGGTCGCCGTCGATGATGATCGGCGCGGTCGAGCCGTGGATATTGCCCATGCTGATATACAGGATGAACACCGCGCTCTGGAACACGGTCAGCCCGATGAGTTTCTTCACCAGGTTGTCGTGGGCGATGACGGTATAGAAGCCGATCATCATCAGACCGATCACGATCCAATAATTGAACAGCCCGGGCAGAGTCTCGGTCAGGAACTGGTTCATGATACGTCGTCGGCGTCGTAGTCGTC
Source organism: Salinisphaera japonica YTM-1 (assembly GCF_003788585.1). Classification (GTDB taxonomy): domain Bacteria; phylum Pseudomonadota; class Gammaproteobacteria; order Nevskiales; family Salinisphaeraceae; genus Salinisphaera; species Salinisphaera japonica. The sequence goes on from NZ_AYKG01000023.1 coordinate 76,525, forward strand.
GGCGCGGCCGTGGTCTTCGTCGTTATCGGGATCGTCCTGGCGCCCGCGTCCGGCAAAGACATAGAAGATGGCGATCATCACCGAGGCCACGGTGATGCCCACGCCCAGCTCGATGATGATCAGCCCGTAGTGTTGGCCGCCGTGGGCGAACAACCGATCGTAGTCCAGAAAATTGCCGCCCAGCAGAATAGTGGCCACGCCCGTGCCGCCGTAGATCAGCAGGCCGCCGGCTGCCCCGATACGAAGTAGCGTGGGCGTGACCGCGGCACGGGCCGCCTCCACGCCGAAGATCAGCCCGTAGAGAATGATGGCCGTGGCGAGGATCACGCCGGCCTGAAAGCCGCCGCCCGGGCTGTATTCGCCGTGAAACTGCACGTAGAGGGCATAGAGCAGCATCGGGGCGATGACGAGCTGCGAGACGATACGCAGCACGGTGTGTTCGCGCATGGGCTACTCCTTGGTGCGCTTGCGACCGCGCCGACCGCGGCCAAGCAACATGAGTACGGCCATGCCGGCCGTGAATACAACCGCGACTTCACCCAAGGTGTCGTAGCCACGATAGCTGCCGAGCACTGCGGTGACGGTATTCGGGATATGGATCTCGTGCTGGGACTCGACCAGATACTTGTGCCGCAACGGGTGTTCCTGCACCGGCGTATCCGGGGCGCCGAAATGCGGCATGTCCAGACTGGCATAGACCAGGATCGCGCCCGTGATGACCGTGACCGCCAACCCGATCAGCCGACGCGATGATTCCACCGGTTTCTCGCGGGCGCGTGTCAGGCCGAAGGTCGCCAGGAACAACACCGTGGTGATGCCTGCGCCGACGGCTGCCTCGGTGAGTGCGACGTCGGGCGCGCTCAGCACGGTGAACAGGCTGGCCGAAAGCAGGCTGAACAGCCCGGTCAGCATGGCCACGGGAAACAGATGCCGCCAGCGGGCCAGCGCCAGAGCAACGGCCACCAGGAACACCAGCAGCCCGAAGTTGAGGATCAACGACACGGTCATGTTCATCGGGCACGTCCCTGGTCGTCGTCGTCATCGTCGATGACCGGGTCCACTCCGTCCTGCCGGGCGGCCCGGGCCATCGCGTGGGTAGCGGTCGGGCTGGTAATCAACAGAAACATCACGATGAGCACCAGTTTGAGCGTGACCAGGCCAATACCGGCCTGGATCATCAGGCCGATGAAGATCAGCAGCATGCCGCCGGTATCAGCCACCGATGCCGCGTGGACCCGGGTATACAGGTCGGGCAGGCGCAGCATGCCGATGCCGCCGATCACGCACAGCAGCGCCCCGGCCACGATGAAGCCCCAGCTGGCCGCCGTGGCAAGGCCGGCCCATAGCGTTGTCTGGCCGAGCGCATCAAACATCGCTGTCGTCCTCGACGTCGCCGGCCCAGCCCAGGTCGCCGTACTGCATGAATTTAAGGACCGCCACGGTGCCGATGAAATTGATCAGGGCATAAGTCAGCGCCAGATCCAGATAGTCGGTTCGTCCGTTCAAAAAGGCCAGCAGCGCGATGACCAGTACGGTCTTGGTGCCGAACAGATTGATGCCCAGAATCCGGTCATAGACCGTTGGGCCAAGCAGCACACGAATCAGGACCAACAGCATGGTCACGCCCACACCGGCCAGGCCAGCGGCATACATCATGTCGGGTTGCTCGTGTTGTGGGTCTCTGCCTTGCCTTCGAGCCAGCGGACCTTGGCGTTCATCGCGCCCTCTGTGACGTCGGCATCGTGTATGTGTGTAAGCGAGTGAATCACGGCTTCGCCGCTCTGCATTTCGATGGTCACGGTACCGGGCGTCAACGTGACGGAGTTCGCGAAGATCGCGCGCCCGAGGGCCGTGCGCTGGCCGGTCTGCACGCGCACCATCGAGGGGCGAATCGCCCGTGATGGGCCGAGCAGCCGCCACGCCACGTCGAGATTCGAGCGTGCGATTTCAGCCAGCAGCCAGACCGTATAGGCCGGCAGGCGAGGCAGCAAAGAGATCGGCACGCATTCTTCATTGATCAGACGCATGCGCGCGCATAACCAGAGCACGCCGGCGCACGACACGGCACCAAGCGAGAGAATGAGCACGCCGTAGTGGCCGGAAAGCGCCAGCCACAGGGCAACGAGTCCGATCACCAGCGCTATCACGTGACGCACTTATCGCCCCCGGGGAAGAAGAAGAGCCACGAAGTTACAAAAGCCCGTGGAATCGGTCAATTAAGCGTGGTTCTTGCGTGTATCGCCCGAATCCTGGCGGCTATCGGCCAGTGCCTTGCGCCGGCGATGCGCAAAATAAGCGATGATCGCGCTGGCCACGAGCAGGCCGCCGGAGATCATGAGCTGTGATCCGTCGATGAGCTGTTCCGGCGAAAAGGTGCGCTGTTTCAGAAGCTCCGGCAGATTGACCGTGGCCCCGAAGCTGACGAAAGTGATCATCGGCGGCAACATGCCGATGATGCTGCCAAAGGTATAGGACAGCCACGGCACGCGCAGCAGGCCACAGGCATAGTTGACCAGGTCAAACGGCAGGAACGAGGCCCGCAGCACCAGCACGGTCGGAAAGGCCTGTTCTCGCAGCAGCCGTGAAAACGCGGCAATGCGCGGGCTCTTGTCGGAATCCCCGTCGCCGGTGACATCGGTACGGAAAAAACGAGCCAGCAGATAGGCGGTCTGTGCCGAGGCGTTTTCCCCGATCAGACCGAAGATCAGCCCGGGCACGAACCCGAACAGGCTGCCCCCGGCAATCGTGAGCCACATCGCCGGAAAGAAGGTCAGCGGCCGGAGCGCGTAGATGATGATATAGACCAGCGGGGCGAGCGGGTTATCGACCACGTAGCGATAGACCAGGCCCATGATCTCGCGGATCGATAGCCCTTGCGTGATCACCCACACGATGGCCAGCCCGAACAAGAGCGCCCACAGCACGCCGACGGCGATACGGATCTGGTTACGGCGGGTCGGCGTTTTCGTCATCGCTTGGTCGCACTCGCCGTGATCAGACGGAAATAAGGCGGATGTCGTTCGCGGGCCCGTACGGCACAGGCATCCACGACAAGACCGGTGGCCTCGAGCCAGTCACCGATCTGCTCCGGACGAAACCCGAGATTGACATGATCATAGGCCGCCACGGTTGCGGCGTGTTCATGTTCGGCAATCGTGGCCACGACCAGACGGCCGCCCGGGGCCAGCACGCGGGCCGCCTCGGCCAAAGCGGCGCGCGGCGCGGCACTGTAACTCAAGGCGTGCAGCATGAACACCGAATCAAAGACCGTGCTTGCGAACGGCAGCGCGTGCATATCCCCAATGCGATAATCCACGTTCGGCTGGTCGGCCAGGCGTCGACGGGCGGCTTCGATGACCGCCGGCGACAGATCCAGGCATGTGAAACGGGCCGAGCGCTCACACAACAGCTCGGCCAGCACGCCGTCGCCCGAGCCGATATCCAAAACCTGACCGAAACGCACGCACTCGATGACGCTGCGCGACATGGCTTCCCACGTGCGTCCCGGCGAGTACTGGCGCTCCATGCGCCCGGCGACCGATTCTGCCCAGCCGCCGGCATGGCTGCGCCGGCGCACGATCTCTTCGGCGCGCTCACGGTCACGGGCGATCTGATCGTCATCCACGCGCTCGGACAGCAATGTCCAGAGCGGCGCGAAGTCGCTCGGCCAGTCGGCCGGAGCGACCCGGTAGCGAGCACTGCCCTGAATACGCTCGTCGCTGACAAGACCGGCCTCGCGCAGGCGCGCCAGGTGGGTCGAGATCCGGCTCTGGGTCAGCTGGGTCACGGCCGTGATCTCTGCCACCGATAGCGCCTCTTCGCCAAGCAGCAACAACAGCCGTAGGCGGGTCGGTTCGGCAACTAGACGAAGCAGTTGCGCACTGTGATCGAGATCGAGCATAGCTGGCATGCGCCGCATCGCGCAGGGTTGAGACGTTGTGTTGTTTCAAACAAAAAGACCGCTCAGCGAGCGGCCTTAATACCGTTACGGCGTAGGGTATATCAGCTATTGCTGCTCGAATCACTGCTGCCGGTATTCGAGCTGCCGGCGTTGTTATTACCCGACGATTTGTTGGTGTTGCTGCTGTCGGTCTTGGTGTCGGCCGACGAGCCCGTGTTTGATGACGACCCGGCGGGTTTGCCGGTGCTTGCCGCGGTTTGTTTACTCGTCGTGCTTTTCGTCGACGACTTGGCCGCGCTCGATGACGATTTCTGGCTCGAAGCACCGGTCTTGGTGGACGAGGACTTGGCGGACGACGATTTTTTCGGGGTCGTGGTTTTCTGTGTGCCGGTCTTGGCCGCGGATTTTTTCGTCGTGCTGCTGGTGGTCTTCGCGCTGCTGGCAGCGGTGCCACTGCCCGACGACTTGGACTTGCCGGGCGTGCGCTTGGCCGGCGTTTTCTTGGCGGCCGTGCTCGTCTTGGCGCTGCCTGACTGTTTGCTCGACGAGCTGGTGGACTTGCTCGCGGCACTCTTGGCCGCCGAGCTTTTCGACTGGGTGGTCTTGGTGTCCTTGGCCGACGAGGCCGACTTGCTGGCACCGCTCTTGGCCGATGCGCTGCTTGACGACGCACTCTGTGTCTTCGTGCTGCTCGTCTTGCTGCGTTTTTTGGCCGTACTCGTCGTGGCCGCACCGGATTGGGTGGCCCCGCCGGTCTTGTTGCCCGACGTTGGCGCGGTGTTGCTGGCGGCGGCGGGGGCACCCGGTACAGCATCGGCCGCCTTGGCTGCCGTCTCGCGTGCCTCTTTCTTCAATTCATCGGCCGAAAGATCGGTGGCTTGTTCGGCCTGATCGACATAGCGGCTGGCTTGGGCACGTGCCTTGTTGGCGGCCTGTTCGGCGGCTTGTTGTGCGGCCTCGCCGATATCCTGCACCGTTTTTTCATCGCCGGCCCAGCCATCGCGAAACTGCTCGCTGACTTCCCGACGCGTGCTGTCGATAATCGCCAGGCTCTGACGTGCGTTGGACAGCACACGGTCGATGGTTTCCTGGAGAAACTGGAGCTGGGCGATCGCCAGATCACCGGGTGAGCCGCCGCCGCGGATCGTCGACAGGCTGTGCATGGCCTCGCTGTAATGCGTGCGTATCGCATTCAGCTCGTGCTCGGCCAGCTGCTCCATGCCGTCGTAGATCGCCTTGTTCGCACCGGCCAGGGCCTTAGTGTAGCCCTTTCGCAGACCGTCGATATCGTGTTTGATCTGGGTGATCGGATTATGGTGTTTGGAACGGGCCATACGGGATACCGCCGCCATCGAATAATGGTCATAGATAAGCATGCTGCCCACGACGTGTCAAAAAACGCGCCAACGCCCGTATGCAAAGGCCTTGCGAGGGCACGGCTGTCGTTTGGGCGGCGACATAATTATACAAATTACCGCCCGCTGAATACGTTGTGGCCATCGGATCAATACGCTACCGTATCGTCCAGCTTTATTCAGAGCGCAAGGTGCCGACAAGGGCTCGGTGCTGCTTACATGTTGGGAGTGAGTCACATGCTTTATGAAGGCAAGAAACTCACGGTCACCGTCGACGATCAGATCGCGGTGCTGTGCTTCGATGCGGCCGAGGAATCGGTCAACAAGTTCGATGAGGCCACGGTGGCCGAGCTCGGCGAGGCGGCCAAGGCGCTTGCCGGCTCGGATGCCAGGGGCCTGCTGGTGACCTCGGCCAAGTCCGCGTTCATCGTGGGCGCTGACATCATGGAATTCGGGGCACGCTTCAAACTGCCCGATGATGAATTCGCCGCCGGTGTGGCCGATAGCCTGGCCGTATTCAACGCCATCGAAGACCTGGATATGCCGAGCGTCACCGCAATCAACGGCATGGCGCTGGGCGGCGGTCTGGAGATGTGTCTGGCCACCGATTACCGCGTGATGGGCAACAGCGCCCAGATCGGTTTCCCGGAGACACAGCTGGGTATCTACCCCGGCTTTGGCGGCACCGTGCGCACCCCGCGTCTGATCGGCGCCGATAACGCCATCGAATGGATCGCCGACGGCAAGAATCGCCGGGCCGACAAGGCGTTGGCCGTGGGCATGGTCGATGCGGTCGTCGCCGATGACAAGCTCGAGGCCGGTGCCCGTGACCTGCTGGAAAAAGCGATTGCCGGCGAGTTCGACTGGCAGGCCCGACGGGCGATGAAGAAAGGCCCGCTGGCACTCAACCAGACCGAGGCCGCCATGACCTTCGAGACATCGAAGGGCTATGTGCTGGGCAATACCAAGGGTAATTATCCGGCCCCGGTCGAGGCCATCGAGCGCATGGCCCAGGCGGCGCACCTATCGCGCGACGAAGCGCTCAAGGTCGAGACCGAAGGCTTTGTGAAAGTCGCCAAGACCCCGCAGGCCGCGGCCCTGATTCAGCTGTTCCTCAACGATCAGCTGATCAAGAAGAAAGGCAAGCAGGCCGGCAAGATCGCGCATGAAATCGATCAGGCCGCCGTGCTGGGCGCGGGCATCATGGGCGGCGGCATCGCTTACCAATCGGCCTCGAAAGGCGTGCCGACCCTGATGAAGGACATCAAGGACGAGGCCATCGAGCAGGGCCTGGACGAGGCGGCCAAGCACTTCGCCAAGGCCGTGGAGCGCGGCAAGATTGACAACCGCGCGATGGCCACGGGCATGTCGCGTATTCGCCCGACGCTGTCGTACGCCGAGTTCGAGGGCGTGGACGCGGTCATCGAGGCGGTCGTCGAGAATCCCAAGATCAAGAAAAGCGTGCTGGCGGAAACCGAAACTGCGGTCTCCGAGACCACGATTCTGGCCTCGAACACCTCCAGCATCTCGATCGATGATCTGGCGAGCGCGTTGAAACGCCCCGAGAACTTCCTGGGCATGCATTTCTTCAATCCGGTCCATCGCATGCCGCTGGTCGAGGTCATCCGCGGCAAGGCCTCCTCCGATGAAGCGGTCGCCACGATCGTGGCTTTTGCCCACAAGCTCGGCAAGACGCCGATCGTGGTCAACGATTGCCCGGGCTTTCTCGTCAACCGGATCCTGTTCCCGTATTTCTTCGGCTTTCAGCAGCTTGTCGCCGACGGGGCGGATTTCGCCCAGATCGACAAGGTCATGGAGCGCTTCGGCTGGCCTATGGGGCCGGCCTATCTGTCGGACGTGGTGGGCATGGATACCTCGCAGCACGTCGAGGACGTCCTGGCCGAGGGCTATCCCGATCGCATGAAACAAGACGAGAAATCGTCGCTCGACGTGATGGTCGAAAACGACCGGCTCGGCCAGAAGACCGGCTCGGGCTATTACAAGTATGAGAAAGACAAGAAAGGCCGGCCCAAGAAATCCAGCGATCCGCGGGCTTATGAGCTTGTTGCCTCGGTTCAGCGCGGTGACGCCACGCCGGATGACGAGGAAATCATCGATCGCATGATGATCCCGATGATCATCGAGGCCGCGCGTGCCTACGAACAAGGTATCGCCGATACGCCCAACGAGGTCGATATGGGCTTGATCATGGGCTTGGGCTTTCCGCCGTTCCGCGGCGGGGCGTTCAAGTATGCCGATGCGCTGGGCTTGAAGGCTGTGTGTGACAAGGCCGATCAGTACGCCCATCTCGGCAAGCTCTATGAGCCGACCGAGCGCATGCGAGAAATGGCCGCCAACGGCGAAACCTATTTTCAGATGTCGTAGTGCACAGCACTGCGTGACTGATTCTTATAATTGGAGATCGACATGCAAGACATCGTGATCGTCGATGCCGTACGCACCGCCATGGGGCGTTCGAAGGGCGGTATGTTCCGCAATACCCGCGCCGAGGAGCTTTCGGCCGAACTGATGAAAGCCCTGGTCGCTCGAAACGACCTGGATGCCAACGAGATCGAGGACGTCATCTGGGGCTGTGTGCAGCAGACCAAGGAACAGGGCCTCAACATCGGGCGTAACGCCGCCCTGCTGGCCGGCCTGCCGCATTCGGTGGCCGGCCAGACGGTCAACCGTCTGTGCGGCTCGTCCATGCAATCGATCCATTCGGCGGTGGGCGCGATCGCGGCCGGCATCGACGGCGTGTATATCTGTGGCGGCGTCGAGCACATGGGCCATGTGCCCATGGATTACAACGTGGATATCGCTCCGCAGCTGTCGCGCCAGGTGGCCAAACCCGCGGCCATGATGGGCCTGACCGCCGAGATGCTGGCCAATATCCATGGCATCGATCGCAAGACCCAGGACACGTTTGCCCAGACCAGTCATCAGCGTGCGCACAAGGCCAATGTCGACGGCGATTTCGCCGACGAGATCGTGCCGGTGAAAGGGGTCGACGAGAACGGCTTTGCCAAGATGTGCGACGCCGACGAGGTGGTGCGTGCTGACGCCAGCATGGATGGCCTCGGATCGCTGCGACCGGCGTTCAATCCCAAGGGCGGCACGGTTACGGCCGGTAATGCTTCGGCGATCTCCGACGGCGCGGCCGCGGTGCTCGTCATGTCGGCTGACAAGGCCAGGGCCCTGGGTCTCAAGCCGATGGCCCGTATCCGCGGCATGGCCGTGGCCGGCTGTGATCCGTCGGTGATGGGGCGTGGCCCGGTGCCGGCGACGAAGAAGGCGCTTGAGCGGGCCGGCGTGAGCCTGGCTGATATCGACTACATCGAGCTCAACGAGGCCTTTGCGGCACAGAGTCTGGCCGTGCTCAAGGAACTGGGCATCGAAGACAAACAGGACGTGATCAATATCCGCGGCGGGGCGATCGCCCTGGGCCATCCGCTGGGCACCTCCGGTGCCCGCATCACCGGCGCACTGGCGCATATCCTGGAGGACAAGGACGCCACGATGGGCCTGGCGACCATGTGTATCGGCATGGGCCAGGGTATCGCCACCGTGATCGAGCGCGTGCGTTAGTCAGGCACTGGCGTTCATGCGTGAAAAGCCGGCCATCGCAGGCCGGCTTTTTCATGTCTGGTATTTGACTGCGCTCAGGCCGGGTTGTCCCAGTCCGGGGCGAACGATGGATCGATCATGCGGCCGTCGGGCGTATGCAGGTCGAAGATCGCCTGCATCTCCGAGGCCGATAGCTCGAAATCGAATATCTCGAAGTTGGCGGCTACGTGATCCGGGTTGGACGAGCGCGGCACGGCGATCACGTTGTCTTGTTGTACCAGCCAGCGCAGCGCGACCTGGCCGGCGTTCTTGCCGTGCGTCTGGCCGATGCGCTTCAACGTGTCGTTGGCAAAGACTTCGCCGCGGGCCAGCGGGCAGTAGGCCGTCAGCGCGATAACGTGCTCGGCCAGCGCATCGCGCACCGGGCTCTGATCCAGGAACGGGTGATACTCCACCTGGTTGGTCACAAGCGCGGCCGGTGATGCCTTGGCGGCTTCGTGAATCAGGCGCGTGGTGAAGTTGCTGATACCAACATGACGTGCCATCCCACGGCGTTTGACATCGGCCAGCGCGGCCGTGGTTTCGGTGATCGAGACCTCGTCGTTGGGCCAGTGCAACAGCACGAGATCGACATAATCCGTACCCAGGCGCGACAGGCTTTCGGCCATCGCCTGTTGCAGGTCGCCGTCGTGAAAACGATCGGTCCAGAGCTTGGTTGTAAGAAACACGTCTTCACGGGCCACGCCGGCATTCTTGATGCCGCGGCCCACGCTTTCCTCGTTGTCATACATCTGTGCGGTATCGATATGCCGATACCCCATGCGCAGCGCATGTTCGACCATGGCCTCGGCGTCGGCCGGTTCCAGTTCGAAAGTGCCAAAGCCCAGGGCCGGTATCTCGGCGCCGTTCGCAGTCACGTGATGCATTGTTCAAATACCTGTATCTGCCAATCAATAGCCTGAAACGTGGGGCTGTTATCCAACGGTTCAAGCCGTACGCCTTGAGCGCCAGCCGGCTGATTATCGCGCGCGGCTGGCCAGTAAAAGGCCGAGCAACACGCTCGGGAGCGATTCGCAGGCGACCGCTTGATGACGGGTAAGTCGATATTTTCAAACAAACTATCGGGTCAACGCCCCGAACTGATCGGTTAAATCTGCACAAATATAGGCGTATTCACGATTTCGTAACAATGAGCCTCGATTCTACGGGCTGGCAATCAATGCGCCATCGTATATCGGGGGGTCCGAGTGAGAGTTCTTTCGTGTCGCACGCGAGTCATCTGTGCGTCGTGGGTCATGACCTGCGTGATGAGTTCCCAGCCACTGCTGGCCCAGGAAACCGTCGACCGGTCGCAGGCGGTCCAGGAGACGATCGATCAGGCGGGTCGCCAGACTCAGGGCCGGATCGATACGTTGTCAGACAAGGCACGCACCATGCTCGACGAGTACCGTCGTGCCAAGGATCAGGCGGCCAGCCTGGCGGTCTACAACGAACAGCTGGCCAAACAGGTCGATTCACAGACCGAAGAACTCGACTCGATCAATCGCCAGCTGTCCAGCATCGACCAGACCAAGCGATCGTTCGTGCCGTTCATGGTACGGGCGATCGATACGCTCGATATGTTCGTCAAACGCGACATACCGTTTCTCGATACCGAGCGTACCCAGCGCGTGGCCGGGCTGCGCGATCTCATGGGCCGTGCCGACGTGACCACGGCCGAGCAGTTTCGTCAGATCATGACGGCCTACCAGACCGAGATCGACTACGGCCGCAATATCGGCACCTATGAAGGCGAGCTGGCCCTGGACGGCGAGCCGCGCACGGTGCAGTTCCTGCGGGTCGGGCGCGTGGCGTTGTTGTATCAAACGCTTGACGGGCGCGAGACCGGCTACTGGGACGCCGATGCCGGCACCTGGAAACCGGCGCCGGATTATCGGCGCGCGGTGGAGCACGGCATCAACGTCGCCAGCGAGCAGGCGCCGCCGGATCTGTTGCATGTGCCGCTGAGCGCGCCGCAGCAGACCCGCGAGCCGGCCGCCTATAAGGCCGCTGCGTCCTCGCCAGAGGATGCCGCCCCAGGTGACGACACTTCAGTCGATAGTCAAACCCAGAACACAGCGCAGGAAAAGGGCCAGGGCGATGCATAAATCAATGTTTCAGCGGCTGGCCCGTCTGTCGATTGCGAGCCTCGTGCTGGTCTCGGTCGGGGTATCGGCGCAGGCACAGAGCCAAGCCTCATCGGCCGACGGCTCTCTGGCGGATCTGCTCGATACGGTGCGTTCGCAGAAGGAACAGGAAGCTGAGCGCAACCAGCAGCGTGTCCAGGCCTTCATTAACAAGGTCGACCAGCGCGAGGCCATGCTGTCGAAGGCCCAGGCTGATCTGGCGGCGGCCGAGACACGCCAATCGCGCCTGCAGGATGCCTACGGCGCCAACGAGAAACAGATCGGCGAGTTGCAGTCCGAGCTCGACCAGCGGGCCGGGGATTTCGGCGAAGTGTTTGGCGTGGTGCGCCAGGTCGCCGGCGATCTGCGATCCACACTGAACAGCTCGCTCACGTCGCTGGAGGCGCCCGGCCGCGGCAACTTCCTCGATGATATGGCCGATAGCCAGTCGCTGCCGCCGATCGAAGACGTCGAGCAGCTCTGGACTGTGATGCTCGATGAAATGGTGGCCTCGGGCGAGGTCAGTCGTTTCTCGCATGCTTACGTCACGCCCGACGGCGAGACCGAGCAGGGCAGGATCGTGCGGGTCGGCACGTTCAATGCGACCACCGGCGGGCAGTATCTGCGCTATAACGGCGATACCGATGAGCTTTCGGTGCTGGCACGCCAGCCCAATAGCCCATGGCCGGGTTATGCCGATAATCTTGCCGGTGCGCAGACCGGCAGCGACGGGACCGTATCCGGCGTGGTGGACCCCTCGCAAGGCGCGATCCTGGGGTTGCTCATTCAAAAGCCCAGTCTGGTTGAACGTATCCAGCAGGGCGGGCTGGTCGGTTATATCGTGATCGCCGTGGGCATCATCGGGTTGATCATCGCGCTCGAGCGTCTGTTCAAACTCGTACGCACCGAAGCCAGCATGCGCCGTCAGCGCAAGGATCTCGACTCGCCCAGCAAACGCAACCCGTTGGGCCGGGTACTCGCGGCATATCACGATAACCGCACGACCGACGTCGAAAGCCTGCAGCTCAAGCTCGACCAGGCCATCCTGGCCGACGTGCCGGGCCTGGAGCGGGGGCTATCCACGATTCGGGTGCTCTCGGCTGTTGCTCCCTTGCTGGGGCTGCTGGGCACGGTGGTCGGCATGATCGCCACGTTCCAGGCCATCACCTTGTTCGGCACGGGCGATCCCAAGCTCATGGCCGACGGTATCTCGCAGGCGCTGGTCACCACGGTGCTGGGGCTGGTCGTGGCGGTGCCACTCGTGCTCATTCACAGCATGCTGGCCGGCCGCAGCCGTCGCCTGATCCAGATGCTCGAGCAGCAGAGCACGGGCCTGGTCGCAGCCCATGCGGAGACCGCACGTGCGTGATCGGCTCATCGATCTGTATTACCAGATGCAGGATTTCATGGCGGCCGGCGGGCCGGTGCTTTGGGCGATCCTGGCATTGACGATCCTGCTGTGGAGCCTGATCTGTGAGCGCTACTGGTATTTCTTCCGGCGCCACCCGGCCGAGTTCAAGGCCGCTCTTTCGGCGTGGCATGCCCGGGCAGACAAGCAGAGCTGGTATGCCCAGAGTATCCGCGAGGCCTGGATCGCCGATCTGGATATCGGCCTGCGACGCTTTCTGCCCCTGCTCAACGCCGTGATCGCCATCCTGCCCATGACCGGCTTGCTGGGCACCATCACCGGCATGATCCAGGTCTTCGACGTGCTGGCCGTGACCGGAACCGGCAACCCGCGCGCCATGGCCAGCGGCGTCTCGGCGGCGACCGTGCCAACGATGGCCGGAATGGTCGCCGCGTTGTCGGGGCTGTATTTCGCGACCCGTCTCAATCGGCTCGCCAAGACCGAAGTGCGCTCGATCACCGACCGTATCTCACGGTTAGAGGACTGATTCCCATGAGAAGTCGTTACACATCCGAAGCACAGGATGACAACACCATCGACATGACGCCGATGCTGGATGTGGTCTTCATCCTGTTGATCTTTTTCATCGTGACCACGTCGTTCGTCAAGGAGACCGGCGTGGACGTCACCCGGCCGTCGGCGGAAACGGCCGAGCCGAAGAAACAGGCCAATATTCTGATCGGTATCCGCGAAAACGACGAGGTCTGGATCGACAAGCAACAGGTCCAGCCCAACGCCATCCGGGCCAACGTCGAGCGTCTGCTTGCCGAGAACCCGGATTCCAGCGTGGTGGTCGTGGCTGACGAAGGGGCGCGGACCGGGGTTCTGGTCAAGGCACTCGATCAGGCCCGGCTCGCCGGTGCAGACAACGTCTCTATTGCGGCTGACCGTGGAAACAACTAAGCAAACCAGCTTGGAACAGATGGCCGCGGCCTGGGGCGGTGCCGGCCGCGGGTCGGCGCCACGCTTCGCCGGCGGCGTGCTGGTGGCGCTCGTCGTGGCCGGCGCGCTGTTCGTGCTGATGATGGCGCTGATCTACAACAGCAATGCCGGCATCACCGAAGACGACCGCGCGAACTCGATCAATTTCGTGCGCGTGCCCGACGAGCCGGAACAGCCCAAGACCAAGGAGCGTGAGCCACCCGACAAGCCCGAGCCGCCGGATGAGCCACCGCCGCCATCACAACCGACGACCAGCACCATGACCGAGCCACAGCCGGCCGCGCCGAACATGGACGTTCCGAATATCGACACGGCCTCCAATCTCAAGGGCCAGCCGTTCATGGGCAGCGCTGCCCCCGGGCCGGGCTCGTCAGGCCAGGGCATGGGTGAGGGCAATCAATCGCTTCGAGTGGTGCGACAGGTCGAGCCGACCTATCCCTCGACGGCCAAACAGGCCGAAATCGAGGGCAAGGTGACACTAAGTTTCACCGTCAACCCGGACGGCACGGTCAGCAACATCGAGATCGTGGATGCCAATCCGCCGCGCATGTTCGATGCCGCGGCCAAGCAGGCGATGGCGCGCTGGCAGTTCGAGCCGGCCACCGAGAACGGCCAGGCCGTGGCTAAGCGGGCCACCCAGACGCTCAATTTTCAGCTCAATAACTAAGTGGTTTTCGAGGATGGTGAGCCCATGATGCGTCCGTTTGAATCTTCGCGGTCACCGCGGGTCCGGCGCGGTGCCACCGCGGCCGCCGGCCTTGTCTTGGCACTGGCTCTATCGACCGCTGCAGGCACATCGCCGGTCGCGGCGGCCGAAAAGTCGCTGTCCCAGACCAATTACGAAAAACTCTCGGCCGCCCGCGACCTGATGAACGGCGGCGATTACGAAACCGCCGTCGACAAGCTCAATGCGCTGTTGAAACAGGTCTATGGCGATGATTATTCGGCGGCCGTCGTGCTTCAGGCGCTGGGCTATGCCCATCTGAACAATGACCTGAAGCCGCTGGCCATTCAGGATTTCGAACGCTCGCTGGCCCGCCAAGCATTGCCCGCCGCGCCCACGCGCGACGTCCAGCATGTGCTGGGGCGTCTTTATGCCGAGGAAGGGCGATACGACAAGGCCCGCAACACGCTGGAAGACTGGATCGCTGCCAAGCAGCAGGATTCCAGTGCGGCCGACTATATCTCGCTGGCCAATGTCTATGCCCAGCTCAAGGATTACGACAAGGGCATCGCGGCCATCGAGAAAGCGTTGGCCATGAGCAGCCAGGCCAACGAGAGCCACTATCAGCTGCTCGTGGCCATGCAGTATCAGAGCAAGCGATATGAGGCGGCAACCGAGACGCTCAAGACGATGATCGAGCTCTGGCCGAGCAAGACACAATACTGGTCACAGTTGGCCAATATCTATCTCCAGGCGGGCAAGAACGAAAAAGCCCATTCGGTCCTGAAGCTTGCTTATTACAAGAACAGGCTCGATAAGGCATCTGATGTATTGAATCTGGCGCGTCTGGGAATGACCACCGGCGTGCCGGATCAGGCAGCGCGTGTACTGGCCGATGCCATGGAAAAAAATCGCATTGAATCGAGCGAACAGAACTGGCGCCTGCTCGCCCAGGCCTGGCGCCAGGCCAACGAGGTGCCACAGGCCATCGCAGCCTTGGATCATGTCGCCGAGTTTGGCAGCGAGGGCGAAATCCGCATGCGCCAGGCCGAGCTGTACATGAATCAGAACAGCTGGCGGCAGGTACTGGCTTACGTCAACAAGGCGATTGCGGCCGGTGATCTGGATTCGCCGGGCAAGGCCTATCTGCTCAAGGGCATGGCTTATACGCGTTTGAACGACTACGACCAGAGCCTGGCGGCCCTGCGACAGGCGGGCCAGTATCAGGACATGGCCGGCCAGGCCCAGCAGTGGTCACAGTATGTCGAGAAGAAAAAAGCGCTGGATTCCTGAGATGAGTAGAAATCATCCGGCATAACAACACAGTAAAAGCGGAACCGGTGTCGCACTGGCCGAATAGTTTGTTGTTTTAAAGACGCGCTTCCAGCGTTTTCGCTCTTGTGTCATTTGTATCCATCCAAGTGACCATTGATCTCGCCCTTTTACGTATTGATATCTCGCCGAACCGATCGTCGTCGTCGTGTGCGGGCGTAATGCTGCGTGATTCTTTTATCTTTATTGTATATAGAAATGAAAATAATCGTTTATTAAAGCGCTTATTTATTAAAACTGTCACATAACTCTCGTAACGTGTTCGACATGCCGCCGGGGAGCGGCTACGGGGGAAGTGATCAGATCTAATCGGCTTTTAAATAAAGCCCGCATCCCCTCGCGTGTTTTTTAGCTTTAGTGCGGCCGGCCAGCGGTCTGCGCGGCGTTTGATGCGAGAGTCCAATGTGGAAATGCCTGCCAACAGCCGCTGTGGTCGTGGCTGCCAGTTGCCCGGTCATGGCCCAGCCCTCGGCCGATACGGCAACGACCGGCGCGGCAGGTGCAACGGCATCACAGGGCGAAGGTCAGATCGTGCTGTTCGTGTTCGACGGCGATGCGCCCGTCTCAGGCGCGCGGCTGCTCGCTGACGGGCAATCGATTGGCAAGACCGGCGCCGACGGTGGGGCAGTGGCCAAGCTGGCCGCCGGTCAGCACAACCTCGTGCTCAGGCAGGGCAGTACCAACGCGCTTGATCTGGATGTAATCACCCGGGCAGACGAACAGGTGCGCATCATCGCCACCCTGCGTGACGGCCAGGCCCCGGAGCTCAATATCCAGGGGGGCGGTAGCGGCCCGGTACTGGCCGGCGCCACCGATGCCGGTGAAGACGCCGGCACGATCAATGGCGTGGTGACCGGGCCCGGCGGCGGCCCACTATCCGGGGCAACCGTGCGCGTCCCGGCACGGGGTGTCTCAGCCGAAACCGGCGCCGACGGGCGTTTTGCCATCGACGTACCGCCGGGCACTTACAACCTGCGCGTCACACATCCGAATTACACCAGTGGCTCGGCGGCAGGGCTTCGCGTGGCGGCCAACGGCCAGGCCACGGCCAATGTCTCTCTTTCCGATTCGGGCATCAAACTGGCCGATTACACGGTCACCGCAGAGTATCTGGAAGGCAGTATCGCCTCGGAGATCGAGCTCCAGCGCGAATCCGACCAGATCACCAGCGTCATCGGCGCCGAGCAGATCGCCCGCACCGGCGATGCCAACGCGGCCGAAGCACTTCAACGGGTCAGCGGCCTGCTGATCGAGAACAACAAATACGCGGTCATCCGCGGCCAGCCGTATCGCTACACGCTGACCACCTTCAACGGCCTGCCGTTGCCCAGCCCCGATCCGATCATCGAGGCCGTGCCGCTGAACCTGTTCACCGACACCATCCTGGCCAATATCCAGGTTCAGAAAAGCTATTCGGCCGACAAACCGGGTAACTTTGGTGGCGGCCTGGTGGCACTCAATACCATCAGCACCCCGGACGAGCCGTTTGCCACGTTCAAGATCAGCACCGGGGCCAACACGTTGGCGACCGGCGAACTGGGGTTGACCTACAAAGGCAGCAACGAAGATCCTCTCGGCCAGGACGGCGGCGAGCGTGAATTGCCGGGCGGCGTGCCGGATGGGGACACGCTTGCCGGATTCACCCAGGCCGAGCGCCAGGCGGTCGGCCGCAGCTTCGATGATTTCTATATCGTCGAGGAGAAACAATTGCCGGCCGATATCGGCGCGGAGGCCGCCGCCGGCCGATCGTTTGATACCGACTACGGCACGTTCGGCGCGATCGTCACCGGCACCTATTCCCATGAGTATCGCCGCCAGATCGAGCAGGATAATTCCTATACCGCTTCGCAGGTCGACCCGCGGATCTCGTTTCTGGAAAACCGGACGGATCGTCAGATACAGCTCAGCGGGTTTCTCGCGCTGAGCGGCGAGTGGGATAACCACGCGGTCAAGAGCAACACCCTGTTCGTGCGCGACTCACAGGATCGCACCCAGATCAGCGAAGGCTATGACCTGACCAGCGATGGCCGCGACGAGCGCCGTTTTCTGCTCGAATTCCAACGGCGTGATCTGTTTCTGACCCAGCTGCTGGGTGAGCACGACTTCAAATGGTTTCAGGTTGACTGGCGCGGTCAGCACTCAGAAACCGAGCGTGACCGGCCCGATCGCTCGAGCTATCGCTATCAGCGGCCGTTCGGCTCGGACCGGCTCCCGAGTTTCTATGCCGATACGGGCTTGGAGCGCGACTTCAACGAGGTCAACGGCCAGCTCGATAGCGGCAACGGCGACGTGACGATTCCCCTGCCAGATATCGGCGATTTCAAATGGGATCTGCGCGGCGGCGGCGATATCAACGTCGGCAGCCGGGACTCCAATACTCGACGCTTCCAGTTCATCCCTCAGAACGATGTACGCCTGGACCGCCATGTGATCGAGCAGATCATCAACGACAACAAGATCCGAAACGACGGCTCGGGCGTGGCCTTCAACGAAGTGACACTCGCCTCGGACAGTTATACCGCGGATACCGACACCCGCGGCTACTACATCGGCGGCCATATGGGGTTCGACGAGTGGATCGAAACCGATTTCGGCGTGCGAAACACCAACGCCAATTACGAGGTGATCACCGGCGGCGGAACGGTCGGCGGCTTTGATCGTGAGTTCTGGCTACCGTCGGTCAACGTCACCGGCTCGATCACCGATGAGTTGCAGCTGCGGGCCAGCTACGGCCAGAGCGTGTCATACCCGCGTCTGGTCGAGCTTGCCGAAACCACGTTCTTCAATCCCGATACCGGCGAGCAGTTCATCGGCAACGCCCAACTGGCGCCCACCGAAATCGACAGCTACGACCTGCGACTCGAGTTTTATCCCTCATCGACGGAAAACCTCAATCTCGGCGTGTTCTACAAGCAGCTCGAAAACTCCATCGAGCAACAGTTTCTGCCGCTGGCCAGCGGCACCAGTCTGACCAGTTTCACCAACGGCCAGAACGGCGAGATCCTGGGGCTTGAAACCGGTGGGCGCGTGAGCTTCGACCGGGTCGTGCGTGCCGGCTGGGTGCCGTTCGACTGGGTGGCCAACACTTATTTCCAGGCCAACTTCGCGTTGTCCAACTCCAGCGTTGAGCTTGATCCCGAGGCCAGCGGTGCAGCCACGAACCAGCGCCGGCCCTTGACTGGCCAGGCCGATACGACGCTGAACCTGCAGCTGGGCTACGACGGCGATACGCAGGACTTCACGCTGCTCTATAACCGGGTCGGCTCGCGTCTGGATCAGGCGGGCACCAACAACCTGCCGGACATCTACCAGCAGCCGATCTCGTTCCTCGGGTTCACCTACAGCCTGGATCTGCCCACGCGGCTGCCGTTCATCGGGCCGATTCCGACGCTGTCCGGGGCTCAGATCAAGTTCAAGGGCGCGAACCTGCTCAACGCCGAACGTGAATATCGCCAGGGCGAGCGCCTGCAACGACGGGTCGAGTTCGGCCGCTCGTTCAGTGCGTCGCTACGCCTGAATCTTTTCTAGACGTCATGCATCGCGCGCCGCCGATGTCGATTTTTACAAGCGGTGCAATGGAAAAATCATCAGAGAGAGCATTTCTATGAACAAGCAACGAGTGGCCATGTTCCTGACGGCCGCCTCGGTGGCCCTCGTCGCCTCGGGCTGCGGCGGCGACGGGTCGGACATCATCGAAGGCGATACCAGCTTTTCCGGCGTCGGTGGTCAAGGCGGCCAGGGCGGCTCCGGCAGCGGTGGTTCCGGTGGCGGTGGCACGGACGGCGGCGGCGCCAACCCGGGCAATGATTCCATGGACGACGGGATGGATCCCGAAACCGGGATGATGACCAGCGGTGTGGCCGTGCAGAACTATGGCCAGGGCGGCGGCTATCTTCAGGCCGGTTTCTTGTACAACCAGGATATCCACCCGCTGCGCGCTGAAATCGACAGCGATTTCGACGGCGACGGCGTCGGCGTGGGTGATGCGATCACCCCGGGCGACCCGGGTAACTGCCCCGAAGGCACGTCCAACACGAACGCCACAGCCACGATCTTCGAGGGAACGCCGGCCTTTCCAGTCTGTGAGCTGAGCCAGAGCGCCGTGGGTGAGCCTGGCGATCAGGTCGAGACCATCAACCTCACGAACGGATTCGTCTATTATCTGACCGACCCGCTTCGTATCGGTAACGGATTCCGGCAGAACGCCACGGCCGATTCTGTGGACAACATCACGCTGAATATAGAAGGTGGCACACAGCTGTTCGCTGACCCCGGGATTGCCAACAGCGAAGGCGGGGCCTATCTGCGGATCACTCGTGGCTCGACGATCAATATCAACGGCACACAGCAACGGCCGGTGATCATGAGTGCGGCACGCCTGGAAAACGGTCAGATCGTGGAGCCGGCCAACTTCACCGAGATCGGCCAGTGGGGCGGCCTGGTATTGGACGGCTATGCGCCGACCAACGCCGAAGGTGAGGACGGTGGTGCCGTGCCCAACGAGGCCATCAGTGAAGCCGCCCCGTCACAGCAATCGAATTATTTCGGCGGTGGCGACACTGAAGATAGCAGCGGCGAAATCCATTATCTGGTCATCGGCGAAACCGGCGTGACCATCCGTCCGGATTCGGAAGTCCAGGGCATCACGATGGAAGGCGTGGGTGCCGGCACCGAGATCGATCATGTCCAGGTTTTTGGCTCGGGCGATGACGGTATCGAGTTCTTTGGCGGCACGGTGACTATGCAATATGTGCTGCTCAACGGCGCCGAAGACGACACGCTCGACATGGATCTGGGCTTCCAGGGCACGGTCAAGAACGTGATCGGTATCCAGGGCACCCAACGTGGGAACCGCACCATCGAGGCCGATGGTAACGGCAACGGCTTCGACTTCGAGCCCAAGACCACGCCGAATATCGCCAACGCCTTGTTGCTCGGCGCCGGCGATCAGCAGGACGGCTCGGCCGGCATGCTGGCCCGCGAAGGCTTCGGCGGCGATCTGGAAAACACGGTCGTCACCGATCTGGCCTCGGTGACCAATCGTGATAACGGCGCGTATTCGCAGGGCTGCTTCATCAATACCGATGAGGTCGATCCGGATCTGCAGGCCGCGGGCCTGGCGTTCTTCTGCACGAACGACGCCGATGGCGGCGTGCCGGGCCAGGCTGACGTCGATCCGAACCTGTACCCGACCTGGTACAACGGCATGTTCCAGCAGGACAGCGGCTCGGGCGACACCATGGGCGACTTCCGCGGCATGGAAGACCCGGACATCAGCGTGGACGCCACGAGCTTCATCGTGACCACCACCGTCGAGCCGGTTACCGACGGCACGAATGACGGTATCCAGGCTGATGCCTACATGGGCGCGGTCGACCCGGAGACTGCCGACGGCGAGGAATGGTTCCGGGGCTGGATCGTCAGCGTGGCCGGCGAATAAACCACCCCACGCTTAAGCCAGAACCAAAAAAGCGCCGATCGGCAAACCCGATCGGCGCTTTTTTATGATTCTTCGCAGATCACCGGGATTCGAGAATGAGAGTCCGCAAACAAACGCGAATGAAACGCAAATAAAGACCACAGGCCATACTGGTCACGGTCTATTCAAGCGAATCAAGTCCGTGATGAAGGCCCATGGAAGACGTCTTTCGGGATAACTCAATTTCAGCGCGCACGCGGTCGAACTGAGCGAGTCGCTTCGATGCCACATCGCACGTTATTTGCGCTCATTTGCGTTCTTTGCGGACGAGTCGCCTGACCCGCGGGCGTCCCACTCATCTGCGATGAACCTTTTTTATGGCTCATCGCTGATCAGCGATCTGGCGGCAGGATCGGGATCTGGAAGCCGATCTGCAGTAAATGACCGTCGATATCAAAATCATCGGCACGGCTATCCGAGCCCATTTCGACGTTCACATCGGCCTGGCGATAACGATATTCCGCGCGTAGCGATACACCCCAGGGATCGGGAATGCCGATATCGGTCAGTGCGATACGTGCCCCAGCACCCACGTCCCAGAACGAGCCGGTTTCACTGGGCTCGTCACCCAACCCGCCCACGCGATCGAAATCAAACTGGCTGAGCCCATAACTGGCCAGGCCATAAACGGGTAGACGATGCGGTAACGGAAAGACCAGCGCCGACAGCCCGTACTGAAAGATATTGACACTTTCGAAGACCGAGCCATCGATCGAGGCATCGCCGGCAAAATCGACGAACACTTCCCCCGTGAAATAAGACGTGAACGGCTTGCCGATGCTGATGGCCCCGCCCAGCGTATCGTCAAGGCTCGCCCCGTTGCTGTCGCCTAGCCAGGCCGCGCTGAGCATGGGGGCGATGTAGGGCCGTGCGTCATGGCCCAGGCTGTCAAAGGCGGGCTCGGCGGTTTGTTGATCAGCCGAGTCGACCCGGGATACTTCAGCCGCGGTCTGGGCCCAGCCGGTCTGTGTGATGGCCAGGCCGATGCCGGCCAGGGCAAAGAAATGCCCGGTTCTCATCTGCATGAGTGGTTCCCCCAAATAACGCATACAAAAAACCCGGGCTTTTAGTGCCGCGTGCGACGTATGCCTGAAAGATTCATAAAAGCATCACGATTGAATCACCCGGATATGACAGGGCGATGGCGATACGCTCGTACCGGTCTTGCATCGCGACAGGCCGGGTGGGTCGATTCCGCACTGCCGTGTCACGCGCCGGTTGGCGTGTCCTGTCGATGGCCGCGCCAGCCGGCGTCTTAGACCATCGTCGCGATCACCAACGCGGGTCGCATGATCGCGATATCGTGTGAAAGCGCAGCGCGACAGGGCTTGCGAGGCCGGCGTGACCTCACGATTGACTCGATCGCTGCCGGATCGTCGGCGACACGTTGTTGCACTCACCGACCTTGGTTGTATAAAACCGAACGGTAGTTTCAAGGTGCCACGAGTTCGCTGCGGAACTCATGGCGGGCTGGCGCGTGTCTCGCGCGAGCCGCGGCTTCGAATAGCACGAGGGAATGCATGCGCGATTCCGAAGCGTTGCTGAGAATGATCTTTCAAGCAGCCCGAGCAGCCGGGGTGTCTCGTGACGCGTTGGCCGCAGAGCTGAACTGTCCGCCCGCGTTTCTGGACAACCCTGAAGGACGTCATCCACACGAGCTGCAGGCTTATTTCTGGGCCGCCCTGGAAAAGCTCACCGGGGACGTCGAGATCGGCTTGAGCCTGTGTCGACACCTGCCGGGCTTTGACGGTCATCGTCTTGAATATGTTCTGCTCAGTAGCAGTACGCTACGCGAAGGGCTCATGTTCGCGCATCGGTATCGTCGTGTACTCAGCGATGCCATGGCGTTGCGTCTTGTGGATGGTTCCAGCGGCGAGCATCTAGAGATACAGGCGGCAGCATACGAGGGGCCACAGCGTCGCCACACCGATATCTGCGTGGTCTATGCGGTGCTGCGCGCGCTTCGAATCGTGCCACTTGCCGCACCGCCGTCCCGGGTGCATCTGGCGTTTGAGGCACGCCTGTCGCCGGCGGTCTACGAGACGTTGTTCGGCTGCCCCGTGGTCTTCGCAGCGCCGATCAATCGAATCGAGATACCGCCGGGCATGTTGGATGCGCCGCTGCCCCTGGCCGATCCGGATATCGCCGATCTGCATCGGCGCATGGTGGCCAGCAAGATCGCGCCAATCGAGCGACAGGATATCGTCGATCATATTCGCTCGGCGCTCTACGCTCGCAGCCTGACGCATGAGGGCGTGAGCGCGACGTTGTCGGATCTCGCCGTTCTTCTCGGTGTTCCAGAGCGTCGTATACGCGATGCTCTGGGCGATAGCGGGACATCGTTTCGTAATCTGCTGACCGAGATCCGAGCCTGTGTCGCGGAACATCTGCTGCGCGATACCAACGCACCGCTGGATTATGTCGCTCGGGCGGCAGGATTCATGGATCGCACGGCGCTGTCTCGCTCGTTCGGGGCGACCCGCGGATTGCCGCCTCTTCGATACCGCCGCCAGGCCCAGGCTCGGGCACGGCGTGCGGGTGCAAGAACACGCTTGCGAGACCCGGAAGACGTCCTGCAAGAGCTCAAGCGCAACGCCGACCGCCGGCTGATCACGGATCGGATCGAGTAGCCGCCACAAGTCCGCTGCCAGGCACGGGGGCGTCCCATGAGCCAGCGCGACCGATCGGTCGCGAGAGCTGCTGTGAGCTATTTCCATGCTCGTGGCCCGTATTCCAACCAAAGTCGAATGCTGCCTTAAAAAAGCCTTCTAACAATTGCTTGCGATCAAATTTGACTCCAGTGACGTCGCGCGCTGCGGTGGCGTCACATCTCGCGGCGACAAACATGATTCAACAGGTGGGCGGGCATGGCGCATGTCCGGTTGGCATCGTGTTTTTACCGAGATGGGGGATCGGATCGATGGGTGATCTTTTTAGGACGAGGCTGCCTGGTGACCAGGCAGGCGTTTCAAAACCTTTCCGCAGGTCTGCGCAAGCGTTGCGCGTCTGTATCGTGGGGGCTGTTGTGGCCACCACGTTTACCGCCTGCGATTCGGGCGATGGCGGGGACAACGGCGGCGTTGGCCAGCCGGACAGCGGCGCCGCCGTCGGCGCGATCGATGCCAACGCACCGGCCGGTCTGGCGTTCTCCTACCCGATCGATGGCCAGACCGATGTGTATCCGGGTACCACGATCGTCTTTGCGTTTTCGGGCGAAGCCGAGGGCGATGTAGCGCTGATCGATACCGAAAGTGGCCAGGCGTTACCGGCCGCCGTCGTCGCGCAGGGCAACGGGATCTACAACATTCGGCCTGCGGACTCCGATGCCCGAATGGCGCCGGCGACTACCTATGCCGTTGTGGCCCGTGGGCGTATCGGCGATGACGACAACACGGCGTTTGAAGACGGTGAGAGCCTGTTCGCCTTCACCACGGCGCCGGCCATCGGCGCCTCTGTAGCCGATGACTTCACGCTGGTGAACTTCCCCAGTGGTAGCGACGCCGGGTTTCCGATCGCGGGTACGGCCTTGCCGTTCACCCAGTTCAACACCGTGCGTGCGCGCTTCTCGCAGGCAGTCGATGTGTCACACGTCAAACTCTGCCGCGGGACTGAAACGCTGGGCCAGGACGGTTGCAGCGTGGCTGTTACCGGTGCCGACGGGCGAAACGTTGCCGGTCGCCTGAATGTGGCCGGGCGTGATCTGGTTTTTGATCCGGGCACTATCGCGCCGGACCCCGCCAACCAGAACGCCGACCAGTACGCGAACGACGATCTGGCCGCGGATACACGCTATAGCGTGGATTTCGGCGACGAATTCGTCTCCACCTCGGGTGCTTCGTTGTCGGGCACGGCCTCGTTTTCGATCCGCCCGCTTGCCATCAATACGGGGGATCGGGTCGATGTCGTCCAGCGACTGCGTATCGGCAATATTGGTGATGACGATGATGACACCAGCCCGGTGACCGGGCGTACGGCCAACAACATCGAACTGGCCAGCCAACTTATTGGTCGTTATGACCTGGCCGCAGTGCCGTCGCCGGAGCAGGGCGGTCTGCAGGTTCGTCTGGCTGCCTTCAACGGGCCGCGTTTTGGCGGCACGATTCCGACGTTGCTGCCACGCGGGCAGAAATTTCTGCTCAAGGATTTCAACCTGGCGCTGGGCAGTCGTCTGGGCGATGACGGCACGTTCGATGAAGCGGTTGTGGACACCCCGGCCGATCTCGACGGCATGCAGATCCAGTTCGCCAACGACTCGGATGTCTATTTGCTGGCCAATGATCTATCGAATATCGGTAGCCCGGCCCGTGTAACGCAGCGCCTGGACTTGAATATCTTCGGCCAGGTTGCTCCCAACAGCCCGATCGCCGCGCTGGCCAATGGGGTGGTCAACCAGACCGCCTTGAATATCCTGGCCTCAGGCGTTGCGGTGCCCCAGGAAAACGGCGACATCAGTCTGGTGCTGTACGGCAGTTTTCCGATCTCGGTCAACGCAGACGGGCGCGCGGCGGTCAACTTCGAGCTGGAGCTGACATTGCCGGCAAGCACCGACGATCAGCCCCGGATCATGGCTGACATGACCAACCCGCGGATCACGGCACAGTATCCCAGCGCGTGCACCTACACGTTCAACGTGGCAGACACCGATAACGAGCAGCTGTTTGAAAGCGGCGATATCGTTGGCGGTTTGACCGGTACAACCACGCTGTCGGCCACTGAATCGAATTGTATTTCGGTGTTGAACGAGCGCCGCGTGGTGTCGGCCGGGGAGCAGGAAACTGACTTCCTCGACGACTTCGACCCGGACGCCACCTACAACGCCACGCGCCCCGTAGCCGACAGCCTGCCGCTGGGGGCCTCGCCGTCGCTGCTGTTCTCCGAGCCTGTGGATCCTGCATCCCTGGTTGGCAACGTCACGCTCGTGGCCGATGAAAACAGCAGCCCCGTGACCGTACGCATGCACGCCGAGGGCGCGAGTGTGGTTATTGATCCCGTTCGTCGTCTGGCACCGGATACCGCCTACACGCTGCGTGTGAACTCACGCGTGACCGACATGAGCGGCAACCCGGTGGCACTGGCCGGCGATTTTCCGGACAGCGCGATCGTTTCCAGCGTTAAGTTCACGACCGAGCCGATGGTCATCCCCTTCGACGAGGCGGGTGATCCCGTCGCGGTGAGTGATGACGTCAACGAGGCGGTTTTCCAGACCGCGCCTTTCGTCACCGCCATCTCGGTGGGCCTTGCCTGTCCGCTGATCCCCGAGAGCGGCGACTACCTCGACGGTGGCGACGTAGCCGGCCGGTGCGTCGGCGATACCCCCAGCGAGCAGGCCGTGACGATCCCGGCGGTCATACCGTTCTTCCCGGTTGCGGTCGAGCAGGCAGCCAGCCCGACACGGCGTTATGACGTGTTCTCTCAGCCGGTCAACGCGCCGATCGAGGTGTATTTCAGCAAGCCCGTGCAGAAAGCCACGATATCGCTGGCCGATGGATGCTTGTCGGGCGGTAGTGGCAATGACAACGCGGATGCCACGATCGCGATCCAGCGCATGGACGGCTCGGGCAACTGTGAACGGGCCGTTCCCGGCCAGTTGAGCACCCTGGGTAACGGGGCGCTGACCACTGGCTTCGCGTTTCAGCCGGCACGGCCGTTCGAGCGCGGCGCGCGTTACTGGGTCGTGATCTGTGGCAGCGCATCGGGCGATGACGACGGGCAGGAGAACGACTGCACGAGCGGGCGCACCATCATGGGCCAGAGCGGCCTTGCCCTGAATACCGACCCGCTGACGGGTACCGGCACGCGACGCGACGGCCAGGCCAATCAGCCCGGTCTGAACACG
Source organism: Salinisphaera japonica YTM-1 (assembly GCF_003788585.1). Classification (GTDB taxonomy): domain Bacteria; phylum Pseudomonadota; class Gammaproteobacteria; order Nevskiales; family Salinisphaeraceae; genus Salinisphaera; species Salinisphaera japonica. The sequence goes on from NZ_AYKG01000023.1 coordinate 103,174, forward strand.
GACGATGTGCCGGGGGGTGGCGACGACGTCCCCGGAACCGTGGTCGTGAGCTGCTTCGTCTCGAACGAAGAGGCCGGCGGGCCGGATATCCGCATGCCGTTCAACGGCGTGCCTGCTACGCCCGACTACGCGACCACCGTGCGTGCCCTGCCCAAGACCGATACCAATGGCAACGGCTTTCTCGACAATACGCCGACCGCTGAGAGCCAGATCGAGGATCCAACGGCCAAGGTGATAAGCGGCGTGAATAGCGGCAATGACCGCGGGCCGAGCACCACAGTGTTCAACGATGCCTACGGGCGAGAGCGGGTTCAGGTGGCCAACGCAGTCTATGCCCGAACATTGAACAGCTTTGCGCAGTTCGGCTTCGGCTCAGAAGTCGCACCCGCCGAAGCCGGGTTCCTGGGCGGCGAGCGACCCATTGTTCTAGGGCCGGCCTTAAGCGGCTCGGACTGTAACGTCAACAATATAAGGCTGGAGAACGATACGCCGGTCGTCTCAAACGGCTCGCCGAACTCGTGTATCCCGATTGATCTGCCGCCGGGTGGTTTGTTGACGCTTACGAGCCTGCCCGCGCTGGGTGCAACGCCCACGGGTCGGTTGTTGCTGCGCTTCCCCAATCGGGTGGTCGACGGCCAGGCAACCGGCCAGCCCCAGCGTGGCTACATCGTGCCGAAATGCAGCGGGACCTTCCCGGCTTCTGGCGAGGTCGAGAGCTTCGATTACGACTACAGCCCGTGTTTTGTTGCCGATCTGCAATTGACGCTTAACGCCCCGGACACTGTGTTTTCAGCCGGCCAGGGCCTGGGGATCGAGCAACAGGACATCAGCCTTCAGGTGTTTGGGCCGGTGGCGTTCGAGCAGGACGGCCGGCTGGTGATCGCCACGCGTAACTCGAGGGCCTTCGCTATCACCGCGAAACTGGGCTTTGCGGGCAATACGGGCCCGCTGGACGCGCCGATACCGGCGGGCTATCAGACGCTCCAGCTGATTGGCCCGGCTCTGCACGGCGGACTGGCTTTCCCACAGTGATCGCATGATTTGACACTTGCGCGCCCGTGGGCGGGCAAGTGCCGATTTTTTCAAACCGTTGCAAGCGCAACATCCGACAAACCAACTCCTAGGGAGAAGACAAGATGAACAACATCATCAAGAAATCGCTGATTGGCGGCGCCATGGTTCTCGGTAGCGTGGGTATCGCCCAGGCCGCGACCGTGACACCGGGCGTGGGCACCTATTCCTTCGCCGGCCCGGCCACGCTGTCGGCGTTCGGTATCAACCCGATGTGCACGCTCGAGCTGACCGGTGACGTGCAGAAGAACGGCAACGGCGGCGTGACCGTCACCGTGACTGACGGCGATGCCACCGGTGGCTTCGCCTGTGGCTTCGTGGGCTTCGAGTTCCCGTGGACCGCGGAAGTCTCGGCCGACCAGATCCCGGCCGACCCGACGCAATCCGTGCCGATCATGTTCGACAACGTGGTCGTGACCGCCATCGGCAGCAACTGCACGGATGAGCCGACCTCGCTCCCGGCCATCTTCTCGAACGGTGATCCGATCAGCGAGCCGTCCTCGTTCAGCTTCAATGCCAATATCGGCAGCTGTGCGGTCAACGGCACCGTCTCGGCACAAAGTGATGTGAACGTCACGCAGTAATACGCACTGTTGTGTCAGCGCCCGGGCGATATCGTCCGGGCGTTTTTTTGTCTGGCGCGAGCGCCGGGTATCGCGCGTTCTCTTCGTCACACGAGCTTGTCAGGGGCCGTGTTATCGGCCAGCTTGTAGGCCGTATTCCAATGGACGATGCCGTGTTTGACGATATCTCGTGGGCCTGGTGGGCCGGCCAGGGTTTCGGGCTCGCGGCCCTGGTGCTTTGTGTGCTCGGGTTCGCGAGCCGGCACGACGAACGTCTTTTTCTGCGTTTGTTGTTGGCGAATGTGGCTTTCACGCTTCAATTCGCGCTGTTGGGGAGCTGGGTCGCGGCCGGTATCACCGCACTCATCGTGCTCCGTATCCAGCTTGTGCGTCGTTACAAGGGCTCCTGGCTCGTCATGTCAGGGATGCTTGTTGCCACGCTTGTCGTCGCGCTGCCCGGGCTCGGCTCGTTGCATGCGCTGTGGCCGCTGGCGGCCGGCCTCATCGGAACGCTGGCCATGTTCATGTTCGAAGGCATCCCCATGCGCTGGTTGCTGGCGGTGGCGGCGTTCTGCTGGGTGATGGCGAATCTTCTGGTCGGGTCGATCGGTGGCACCGCTGCAGAAATACTTATTCTGGTCACCAATCTCGTCACTATCGGGCGGTTGATGCGGGCTCGTCGTTCGCGTGTGTCGTAACTTGCCGAGAACCGGCGTCGCAGGCCCCGAATCGACCTCTAAATGATGCGGAGAAAACATCACAAGAAGAGCATAAAAGACAAAATAAGCTGGTATGCGCCGAAAGTCGAAAGACCCTTTTTAACAATTTTATATCAATAACTTAGGCTTTTTTTTGACCCGATTGCCGGTTTTTTTTGGGGTCGAGTCATCCCGTTATCGCTAATTTATGGTTCAAAGAGAGTCATAGGGACTGTTGGGGAGTCGCAAGAGCGCCATGCGGCGCGTTATCCCGCTGCTGATGAGAAACGTCATGGCGTACGGAGACGGACTCATACGACACCGCATAGACCCTGAAGCCAGCCGCGGCACTTGTGTGTTGTACGCGAGCGTCGTGGCATTACCGGTAGAACGAATTGATTCGTTAATAACGACAAACGTCGATAGGGGAAAACCGATGGGGATCAAGAGCGCGCCGCTGCGGGTCAATACCGGCATATTTGCCGCAGCGTTGATCGGTATGGGAGGTCTGCTGGCAAACGGCACGGCTGTAGCACAGGGACAGATGCGCGATATGGAAGCTACGGGCGGCGATACGCTCATCGGCGACGCCATCAGCTTCGTCGGCAATAATCTTTATTTTCGTTTCGGTGCCGGTTACCTCGATTATTACGGCACGTCGTCCGAACTCAAGGTCGAGGATGCGAAAGGTCTGGCCGCGCAGGCATTCGGCCCGGGCGAATCCAGCCTGGACGGCACGGGCACATCGCTCAACGACAAGATGTTCCCTTCGGGCACGCTGGGGCTCTATATCCCCTGGACCAATCATCACCTGGCCACCGAGGTCACCATCTCCGCGCCCATCAAACTCGACTTCCAGGTCGACGGCGCCGCCGCAACATCGTCACTGGCGCCCGACGCGCTGGGCGGCAACGGCCCGGGCAACACGATCAATCCGGGCGTGCCCACGCTTAACCGAAATATCGGCCAGCTCAAGGCCTTGCCGCCGAACATCAGCTTCGTCTATCGACCGTTCGTGAATACTCGTATCCAGCCGTATATCGGCGTGGGGGCGATGTATCTCTATACCTACGACACCGACATCAACGAGCCGCTGCTGAACTCGGTCAACGAGCCCACGCTGTATCTGTCCAAACCCTGGGCCTGTACCGGCAAGCTCGGCTTCGATATCAATATCACCGAAAAGTTTTTCGTCGGCGCCGAGGCTCAGTACATCGGCTGTGCCGAGGTCAAGGCCGAGCTCAACGATATCTCGATTCGAGCGGATAATATCTCTGACACGTTCGGACCGGTGGATGTGGGCAAGGTCAGCTCGACCAACAGCTTCGAGGCCGTACTTTACCAGGTCTCAATGGGCGTTCGGTTCTAGACAGCCGTTTCAAGACCTTGGCCGGGCCAGTACAAAACGTACGTTTTAAAGTCTCCCTTTGCATGACGACGTTCAGGACTCGGCCCTTTTAATTTCCGCAACACGCCGCGGCGGGTTGCGAGCGGGGAACAGCATCATGAAATCATCACGTTTTACCCGATGGGTCACGACCGGGGCGATCGCCGGTCTGACCGGGTTGGCACTCTCGGGCTGCGGTTTGATCTACAAGCCCGTGGGCCATACGCTCAATCACTACAGTCTCGACGAGATCGTGCCCTATGCGTTGGGCAGTGGTGATCTTGACCTGGCTGCCTGTGGCACCGGCATGGGCCTGAATCAGCTGGGCGGCAGCTTCTCACGCGTGATAAACCGCCCGGCGCGCTTGATGATCGTGACCAACACCACCGCCTCGTTCTGTTCGGAAATGCAGGCACAGAAATATCACCTGTTGGTACAGCGCAACCTGCATAACGGCAACACGGATGTCGCCCAGGACAACCGTATCGTGGCCCAGCGCTGGGAGCGGCTGACCGCACTTCGTCGTTATCAGGTCTACAACGACACGGTCGAAGCCTATGGAGAAATCGGCGCGGAAAAATGCCCGAATCTATCCAACGAGCTGGGCACCGATCAGGACGAGTTCGTCTATCTGACCGGCGTGCTGGTGGGCGTGCAGGGCCTGCTCAACGATATTCAGGCGAATTCATCGGTGGGTATCCCGCAGAACGTGGCCGCCAAGGCCGGGCGTGCATCTGAGTGCATCGACAACATCAAGTGGTGGGGCGTGCCCAAGGCCCTGGAAGCCGTGGTGTGGCTGTCGGTGCCGGGTAATGCGCCGCAAGACGCGGATCCATGGGCCCAGCTTCGCCAGGCCTCAGCCCAGGGCAAGCAGGCCGGCATCGCCTTGCCAGCCATGCTTTACGCGCTGGCCGCCTATGGCCAGTCAGACACGGCCAGGGAGAAAGAAGCCATCAAGATGGTGGCCGATATCTACAACGCCTATGACCCGGGCCAGAAGCCGGACGATCGCGACGAGGACAACGCTGCGGCCCAGTATCTGCTCTTGAATCAGATTGCCTACAACGAAGCGCTTTATCTGTCGGATCGAATCTGGATCGACGATGAAGGGCATCGTACGCCGCTCGTGGCGCTGGGCAGCTTCCCGGGTGAGGGTGGAGCCACCCAGGAGATCGATGCCGATAGTTATCTGAACTGACCGGCTCTCGGTGCGCAAACGAAAAAGGCCCGCTGAAGATCAGCGGGCCTTTTTTGGTTCATCGCAGATTAGCGCCACGCCACGCCGCGCAGGCGAATCGTCCGCAAAGAACGCAAATGAGCGCAAATAACGTGCGATATGGCATCGAAGTGACTCGCGCAGCCCGAACGCGTGCGCGCTGAACGTAGGTTATCCCGAAAGACGTCTTTCATGGGCCTTCATCGCCAACTTGATTCGCAGGAATAGCGCGTAATCACCATGGCCTGTGGTCTTTATTTGCGTTTTATTCGCGTTTATTTGCGAACTGTCATTCTTGAATCCCGGTAATCTGCGAAGGACTTTTCCTGGCGTCGTTATATACGGCTTGATCAGCGCTATTAGACGGCTTTTGTGAAGGCCAGCGTCTGCGATGCATCATCTGCGATATCGATCTCGACCGTATCACCGGCCACGAACTCACCGGACAGGATACGCTTGGCCAAGGGGTTTTCGACCAGTGTCTGAATCGAGCGCTTGAGCGGGCGCGCCCCATAGACCGGGTCGAAGCCGGCTTCGGCCAGCTTGTCGAGCGCGGCATCGGTCACGGCAAGTACCAGATCACGCTCGGCCAGACGGGCTTCCAGGGCCTGCATCTGGATACGCGCGATCTTGCGAATCTCCTCGCGGGCCAGCGGATGGAAGACCACGGATTCATCGATACGGTTGATGAATTCGGGCCGGAAATGCTGGCCGACGACCTCCATGACCGATTCACGCATGGTCTCGTAATCGGTATCGGCGAGCTCCTGAATCAGTTGGCTGCCTAGGTTGGAGGTCATCACGATCACGGTGTTGCGAAAATCCACCGTGCGGCCCTGGCCGTCGGTGAGCCGACCGTCGTCGAGCACCTGCAAGAGCACGTTGAAGACATCGCCGTGGGCTTTTTCGACCTCGTCGAGCAGGATCACCGAGTACGGCTTGCGCCGCACGGCCTCGGTCAGAAAACCGCCTTGTTCATAGCCGACATAGCCGGGCGGTGCACCGATCAGCCGGGCCACGGAATGTTTTTCCATGAACTCGGACATATCGATACGCACCATCGCGTCCTGGGTATCGAACAGGAAACTGGCGATCGACTTGCACAGTTCGGTCTTGCCCACGCCGGTCGGGCCCAGGAACAGGAACGAGCCGATGGGCCGTGCCGGATCACTCAGGCCCGAGCGCGAGCGCCGGATCGCATCCGATACCGCGCCCACGGCCTCGTTCTGGCCGATGACCCGCTCGTGTAGCGAATCCTCCATGCGCAAGAGCTTGTCGCGCTCGGCCTCCAGCATGCGATTCACCGGTATGCCGGTCCAGCGCGAGACGATCTCGGCGATCTCTTCGTCGGTGACGTTGTCGCGCAAGAGCTTGAAGTCGGCCGGCTTGGACTCGGCGGCTTGGGCCTCGGCCAGCTCACGCTCCAGCGCCGGGATCTTGCCGTACTGAATTTCGGCCATGCGTTCATAATCACCCGCGCGCTGAGCGGCTTCCAGCTCGCGCTTGGCCTGGTCGAGCTCTTCGCGCTTGTTGGCCGCGCCCTCGACGCTGGCTTTTTCGGCTTTCCAGATCTCTTCCAGATCGGAATACTCGCGATCGGCAGCGGCGATCTCGTCTTCCAGGCGCTCCAGGCGTGCCTTGGAGCCGTCATCGGACTCTTTCGACAAGGCCTGGCGCTCGATCTTGAGCTGGATACGGCGTCGATCGATCCGATCCATCTCTTCCGGCTTGGAATCGATCTCGATCCGGATCTTCGAGGCGGCCTCGTCGATCAGGTCGATCGCCTTGTCGGGCAGCTTGCGATCGGTGATATAGCGCTGCGACAGCTTGGCCGCGGCGATGATCGCGCCGTCGGTGATATCCACGCCGTGATGGACCTGATAACGATCCTTCAACCCGCGCAGGATCGCGATCGTGTCTTCCAGATCCGGCTCGTCGACCATCACTTTCTGGAAACGCCGCTCCAGCGCGGCATCTTTTTCGATGTTCTCGCGATACTCGTTGAGCGTGGTGGCGCCAATGCAGTGCAGCTCACCGCGGGCCAGTGCCGGCTTGAGCATATTGCCCGCATCCATCGAGCCTTCGGTCTTGCCGGCCCCGACAAGCGTATGGATCTCGTCGATGAACAGCACGATCCGGCCTTCCTGCTTCGACAGATCCGACAGCACGCCTTTCAGACGATCCTCGAACTCACCGCGATACTTGGCGCCGGCGATCATCGCGGCCAAGTCGAGTACCAGCACGCGCTTGTCGCGCAGGGATTCCGGCACCTCGCCGTTGATGATGCGCTGGGCCAGGCCCTCGACGATCGCGGTCTTGCCCACGCCCGGATCGCCCACGAGGGTGGGGTTGTTCTTGGTGCGGCGTGATAGCACCTGGATCACGCGGCGGATCTCTTCGTCGCGGCCGATGACCGGGTCGAGCTTGCCTTGTTCGGCGCGCTCGGTCAGATCCGTGGTGTATTTATCCAGCGCGCCGCGCTGTTCCTCGGCGTTGGCATCGGCGACGTTTTCGCCGCCGCGCATGGCATCAATCTGGCGCGTGAGGTTGTCGCGCGTGGCGCCGGCGTTCTTGAGGATCTTGCCGACTTCGGATTTGTCTTCGAGCATGGCGAGCAGGATCAGCTCGCTGGCGATATATGAATCGCCACGCTTCTGGGCCAGCTTGTCGGCCAGATTGAGCACGCGCACCAAGGCCTGGCTGGCGCCGACATCGCCGGTCGGCTCGCCCACCGTGGGCAGGGTATCCAGCGTTTTCATCAGCTGGTTGCGGATCTCGCGCACGGCCAGGCCCGCACCGTCCAGTACCGGGCGCACGGTGCCGCCCTCGGCATCGAGAAGTGCGGTGAGCAGGTGGGCCGGCTGTATTTCGTTGTGGTCACGCCCCACGGCCAGGCTCTGGGCATCGGCCAGTGCCTGCTGGAGCTTGCTGGTGAGTTTGTCCATTCGCATAGTGTTCAACCCTTGTCAGATACGGCCATGACGCCGCACGTGATCTATCGATGTTCTATTAATAGGACCATGCGCAAACAATTCAACCACTGTTTGAAACATCGTCTAAAAGCCCGGCGCGACACGCTGCTACACTGAGCGGTCTGGCGTCTCGGTTGCCGCGTACCCGCGCACCAACGCCGCTATTCTTTGCGCTGTTTTTTATCGAGGCTGTTCATGACGAACCCCTACGCCGATCCGGATTTCATGGCAAGCGACGATGCGCGCCCGCTGCGAATCCTGTCGGAATACATCGAACCCCGGGCCCGGCTGTTGAATCTGAACGTCCACAACGGGCTGATCTTCTGGGGCTCGGCGCGCCTGAAGACACCGGAAGGCCCGGATGTATCCTCGCAAGTGGACTACTACGGCCAGGCCCGGGATCTGGCGGCGCGCATGATGCGCTGGACCATGGACAGCCACGCCGAGTCACAGCAGTACTATGTCTGTACCGGCGGTGGCCCGGGCATCATGGAGGCCGCCAACCGCGGCGCTGCGGACGTGAACCCGGCCCGTTCAATGGGCCTGAACATCGAGCTTCCGCATGAACAGGGCACCAACGCCTGGGTCCATGAGTCGCTGAACTTCGACTTCCATTATTTCTTCATGCGCAAGTTCTGGTTCATGAACATCGCCAAGGCGTTGATCATCTTCCCGGGCGGCTTCGGAACGATGGACGAGCTGTTCGAGATGCTCACGCTCATCCAAACCGGCAAGCAACCCAGGATTCCGGTGGTGCTCTACGGCAAGTCGTTCTGGGAGCGCCTGATCGATTTCTCGGTGTTCGCCGACCACGGGCTCATCAGCCAGGGTGATCTGGATCTGTTCTATCAGGCCGAAGACGTGGACGATGCCTATGGCTTTCTGACCGAGGCTCTGGGCGATTGCCCGGTCGAAACCAAGCGGCGTCGTGTGGGCAGCTAGCCGTGCTCACGCGCTGACGAGTCGTGGCCGCAGGCCGGGCATGATGGCACCGCGCAGCAGCCGCGCCCGTTGGTCACGCGGCTGGGCGCACCAGTCGCGATAGTCATCGATATCGCGCATCGACGGGCCTTCACGCCAGCTTAGCGCCCGGGCCTGCATGGCCGCGCGCGTCTGGCGGGCGACTCGTGGCGTGCTCCAGGCGATACCCTGAAAAACGCCGCGAGGCGTATGACGCCCGCCGATCAGCCAGTAGCCGCCGTCGTGCGTCGGGGCCATGAGCATATCGATCGTCTCGTCCAACCGGGCCAGCACGTCGGCCAGCGGCAGGCGCGCGAGATCGGGTTGATCGGTGCCGATCACCACCGCGCCGGCGCCGCGCCGTTGGTTCTGTCTAAGCGCATGGGCCATGCGCCGACCCAGATCGCCGCCTGATTGACGCATACGCGAACAGCCATAACGCCGCGCCAGGCGAGTAAACAGTGGGTGACGCGTATCGGGCGCACAGGCCAGCACCACGCGCCCCGGCGCCTGGCGCGTGGCGTGGGCGATGACCTGCTCGGTCATGGCCTGATAACAGCGCGCCGCCAGCACGGGCCCGACGTGGCGGGCCAGGCGGGTCTTGCAGCGCCCCGGTTCGGGTGCCTTGGCAAACACGATGACGACGGGCTGGGCAACGGGCATGGCGCGATCCGGGCGGCAGGGCGGGATGATGTGTCCCAAGGGGTTGGCAACAGAAACAAGCCTGCTATCATACGCAGCTCGTTCGCCGCGGTGGACGATCTCGGGGCCGTAGCTCAGTTGGGAGAGCGTCGCGTTCGCAATGCGAAGGTCGGCGGTTCGATTCCGCCCGGCTCCACCAGAACGCAAAGGACTCGGCCATGCCGGGTCCTTTTTTATGCCTGGTTTATGTAAGCACAAACGTGTCTCATACAAATGGCGCAATGACACGCAGGCCGGGCCTGCGTAACTTTGCTCGCCAATCGGGCATAATTTCATTCGGGGCGCCATGTCGACACCGCGCGATCAACAGGATCTGGCGATCTATGTCGCGTGGTTATCGTATGTGGGTGGCCATACGCAGGCCGATATCGCCCAGCGGCTGTCGCTCTCACGAGCCAAGGTACATCGCTTGATCGGCGAGGCCCACGACGCCGGTTTCGTGCATGTCTTCATCGACCGATCGCCGCAGGCGCTCGTCGATCAGGAGGATCGCCTGATCGCACGTTACGGGCTGACTCAATGTGTGCTCGTGCCCGATGTCAGAGCCCCGGGTGATACGGCCAACAACACCGTGGCCATTGGTTCAGCGGCCGCGCAGTATGTGCATAAGCGCCTGGCAAGCGGCGAAGTGCGCGCGCTTGGGGTGTCCTGGGGGCGCTCGCTGGCCGAGATGACGCGTCAGCTGCCGCGCGAGTCCTATCCTGATCTGTCGATTGTCTCGTTGATGGGCAGCCTGACTCAGCGGGCCGCCATCAATCCGTTCGATGTGGTCTATCGTCTGGCCGAGATCACGGGCGGGCAGGGGTTCTTCCTGCCCGTGCCGTTCATCGCCGATACCGTGGCTGATCGCGGGGTATTACTGGCCCAGCGCAGCGTGGTCGATGCGCTGGCGCGTGCACGCGCGGTGGATCTTTGTGTGGTGGGTATTGCTGCCATGAAGGCCGACCAGCCGATCTTTCGCAGCGAGCGAGGGCTGTTGGCCGATGGCGCACGTGACGAGCTGATGGCCAGCGGCTGCGTGGCTGAGGTGGTCGGGCATTTTCTCGATGCGCAAGGGCGCCTGGTGGATCACCCGATCAATCGCCGAACCATCGGACTATCGTTTGCCGAGCTGGTCCAGCAGAACGTGCTGGCCGTTGTTGCCGGGGCCCACAAGGCCGCCGCCATCCATGCTGTGTTGCAAAGCGGGCTGGTCGATCGGCTGATCATCGACGCGCCGGCCGCCGATGCCCTCGAGCGCCTGGCCGCCGAGCAGCCGGCATGACGAGCCCGACCCACGAAATCGTCGCGGCCATGCGCACGCTGGATCGAAAAGGGCTGAACCGGGGTGCTTCCGGCAATATCAGCCTGCGCTGCCGGGATGCGGGCGACGGTTTCTGGATCACGCCGTCGGGCATACCGGCCACCGAGCTTACCGCCGACGACATCGTACGCGTGGATAGCAGCAGCCACGTGCATGGTCGGTGGCGTGCCTCCAGCGAGTGGCGCTTTCATCGCGACGTACTGGCCGCCCGGGCCGATATATCGGCGCTCGTGCACACCCATTCGATCCACGCGACCGCGTTCGCGATCTGTCGACAGCCGATACCGGCGGCTCACTATATGGTGGCAGCCGCCGGCGGGGCCGCAATTCCGTGCGCCGGTTATGCCGTGTTCGGCAGTCAGGCGTTGTCGGAATCCATCGTTACCGCGCTTGGCGCGCGCTATCAGGCTTGTCTGATGTCCAATCACGGCATGCTGGCTGGTGGGCCGAGCCTGGCGCGCGCGCTATGGCTGGCCGAAGAAGTTGAAACCCTGGCTCATCAATACGCCTTGGCCTGTCAGATCGGCCGGCCGGCGATACTTGACGCGGCGGCGATGAACGCCGTGCAGGCGGGGTTTGCCGGGTACGGGCCGGGATCGACAACCCATGCGGAGCCGAGCGAATGACGCTATGGCCGGATAAGACAGGCGCATGTCCATCGACAGCTCGGCACGTTAGACGGATTGCTGATACGTCTTGTGGCCGGCGACTTCTATTATCGCGGTGTGCTTGTAGATATGTATGTACTAAACAAGTTTATTGCAAGCACGTCAGTCCGGTCGCGTTACGTGTCGAAGCGCATCACGACCGCGAGAAAGACGTGTGGCGATCAACCACACACGTCGAAGGGGCAGAACGACAGCGCTCGTTCACACATGAAAAACTAGCCAAGCAGGAGGACATCGTGAACGTACACGATTCGAAGGGGGGACGATGGGCAGGCGCCGGTCGATACGGGGTATCGGTTCCAGCGCTGACTATCGCTGTGGTTGTGTCGAGTTTCGGCGCCAGTGCGGTGGCCCAGACCCCCGCCACCGATCAAACCGATGTGCCGGATGATGCGCCCGCACAAGCGCTGACGTTTCCGGAAATGTTCGAGCGCGAAGTCGTACGCGGCTCGGAAGTTCACGGCCGTGTCGGGATCTATGATTTCCGCCGTTGGCACGATACCAACCAGCCGTATCCCGGCCAGCCGGACACCGGTGACGACTTCAACAACGAAAACACCAATTACGGCGCCCAGATCGGTATTCAGACCGGTCGTATCTACGGCTTCTCTGCCGGCGCCGAGTTTGTCTACTCCGGCGGCTTTTACGGCAACAACGATGCCGGTACACGACTGAACTGTGTGCTGGCCTGTGGCGATGAAATCTCCGAGCTCACACAGGGCTATCTTCAGTTCAACAGTTACGGCACGCAGATTCGCGCCGGTCGGCAACTGTTGAACACGCCGCTTGCCGCCTCGGACCAGTTCACCTTCAAACCCCGTTCGTTCAGTGGCGTGAGCGGAACGATCCGGCCCTTGCAGACCGTACGCCGCCTGCAACAGTCACCCGGTGACCTGGCACAGGGCGACGCCACGGAGGCCAGCACCTTTGGCCCGCAGGTGACGCGTTCACGCATCGCCGATACGCAGAACTACGAAACCGATCAGTACCTGCCGTTCGCGATGGGCGCCGAGACGATGGATATTCCCGAATGGCAGCTCGTGGGCGCCAAGATCGATCGGTACGCATCGCGTTTCAACAACGATAACTTTCGCTCGGACAACCGTTATTTCACCGACGTGGACGGTTTCTGGATGGTCGGCACGACGTTTCGAAACGTCTGGTCCGGCGGCCAGGTCATCGGCCAGTATTATCACTATCGTTTTCAGCAGACCGTATCTTCGGATTACGGCGAGATTGGATACATGGCCCCTGAGTTCGGCGAGGGCGCCAGTGCCTGGGCGCCGTATGTCCGCGTGCAGGCGAGTGCGTCATACAACGCCGACGAACAGCGGGTGCCCCAGGGCATCGACAATCAGATCTACGGTCTGAAAACCGGTATTCGCTCGTCCGAGGTCGGGTTTTCGGTCTTCGGTACGTTCTCGCCCGTGAACAAGGGCTCGTTCAACAACGGCCAGACTTTGAACCCCTATACCGATCTGTCCGGCGTGTTCTACACCGACACCATGAACAACGGCATACAGAACTTCGGCCCGGGTTGGGGCGCCGGCGTGCGCTTTGATTTCACCCCGTCGGACAATCTGGCCATGTATGCCCGCTATGTGAAGTACAAGGCCGAATTCGGTCATTACCATGACTTCTATTTCTCGGGTGGGCCGAACAACCAGATCACGGATGATTCCTTCACCGGGGAACTGGTGCGTAATCAGTACAGTGACGGCATTGGTATCGGCCTGACTTATGACTTGGGCGGGTTGTGGCATCAGCTGGCCGGCCTCAAGCTCAATAACAACCTGGGTATCACGCGCTACGATGAAAACGCAGAGGATTTCTACGACAATCGTCTGCGGTTGTATTACCAGTTCTGAGCGTGACCGGCGTCCGTCTTGTCCGGGTCGGCATCGCCGGCTCTGGACAGGACGAGAATGACGGCGGGTATACTCGGCCGCTGATCAATTAAACCGAACAAGAGAGAGACGCCATGGCCGCGGAATTCGTCCCAGTCGATCCGTTTGATCTGGTGATCTTCGGGGGCACCGGGGATTTGGCCCGTCGCAAGCTGCTGCCGGCGCTTTATCATCGAGATGCCGACAACCAGTTCTCCGAAGACAGCCGGATTCTGGCCGTATCTCGTCAGGACATGGACGATGCCGGCTATGTCGCCTGGGTGCGTGAGGTACTCGAAGCCCACCTGCCCGAGGCACTCGACGAAGACGTCTTTGCGCGGTTTGAAAAACGTCTGTGCCATATCCAGCTGGACGTCGACGATGCCGACGGCTGGCAGGCGTTCGCCGAGCGTTTCGCCGACAACGGCGAGCGGATCTGCACTTTCTATCTGGCCACCGCTCCGTTCTTGTTCGGCAAGATCGCGGCCGGCATCGCCGATGCGGGCTTGTCCGATGCGCCGAACCGTATCGTGTTGGAAAAGCCGGTCGGCCATGACACCGAGTCCGCGCGCGAGATCAACGACGCCGTCGGCTCGCGTTTCGACGAGTCGCGGATCTATCGCATCGATCATTATCTGGGCAAGGAAACGGTCCAGAACCTGATCGCGCTGCGTTTCGGCAACAGCCTGTTCGAGCCGGTATGGGGCCGCCAGGCCGTGGACAACGTCCAGATCACGGTGGCCGAAAGCCTGGGCGTGGATGAGCGCTTCGATTTCTACGAATCCACGGGCGCGCTGCGCGATATGGTGCAGAACCATATGCTTCAGCTGCTGTGCCTGACGGCCATGGAGCCGCCGGCCAGCATGAACCACGACGACGTGCGCAACGAAAAGATCAAGGTGCTGCGTTCGTTGAAGCCCATCGCCCCGGGCAACGTACGCAAGACCACCGCGCGCGGCCAGTACGGCGCGGGCATGGTCGATGGCGAGGCGGTGCCGGCCTACGGTGCGGCTGATCCGGAACAGCAGGCGCCGGCCGAAGAGGCCGAGGCCGAAACGTTTGTGGCCATCAAGGCCGAGATCGATAACTGGCGCTGGCAGGGTGTGCCGTTCTACTTGCGTACCGGCAAGCGCATGGCCCGTAAATCCAGCCAGATCGTGTTCGAGTTCAAGCCGGTCCCGCACTCGATCTTCGGCGACGAGCCGCTTCAGCCCAACCGGCTGGTGCTGCGCTTGCAGCCGGAAGAGGGCGTGGAGATGTCGATCATGACGAAAGAGCCCGGCCCGGGCGGCTTTCGTATGCGTAGCCTGCCCTTGAACCTGAGTTTCTCACAGGCTTTCGAGGTGGCGTATCCCGATGCCTACGAGCGCTTGTTGATGGAAGTGCTGCGCGGCAACCCGGCGCTTTTCATGCGCCGCGACGAGGTCGAGGCCGGCTGGGCCTGGGTGGATCGGATTCTGGAGGCCTGGCGTATGGAGCAGGTCGAGGCCCAGGAATACATGGCCGGCAGCTGGGGCCCGACCGATGCCTTCGTACTGCTCGATCGCGACGGGCGACGCTGGTACGAAGGATAATTTAAACTCGGCTCATATTTTTCGTTCTTCGAACAAGGGACCGTTCCCATGTCCAACTTCAAGCGCTACGATGATCGCACGCATGCCGCACGCGATCTGGCCGATGCGATCGCCAACACACTGCGCGAGGCGATCGCCGAACGGGGCGGGGCCAGTCTGGTGGTCTGTGGTGGCAGCTCGCCGATCGAGCTGTTCGAATATCTTTCACAGGCCGAGCTGGACTGGTCACAGGTCGTGGTCGTGCCCTCGGACGAGCGCTGGGTGCCGGCTGACGATGCTCAGAGCAACGAGCGCATGCTGCGCGACACGCTTTTGACCGGGCGTGCCGCCGATGCCATGTTCGTCAGCCTGTATCGGCCGACCGATACGCCGGCCGAGGCGGTGTCCGACGTCGAGGGCGCGCTGCTGGATATCCCGACGCCGTTCGATGTGGTGCTACTGGGCATGGGCAGCGATGGCCACACGGCGTCGTTGTTCCCGGATGATCCCAACATCGAGCGCGCGCTGGCCTCGAAGGCCCGGGTGATACCGGCCGACGTCGGGCCGCCGGCCCGCATGTCGCTCGGCCCGGCTTATCTGCGTGCGGCACGTCGAATCGATATTCTGGTATTCGGCGACGACAAGAAGCGTGTTCACGACGAGGCCGTGCAGCCGGGGCCATTGGCCGCGTTGCCGGTACGAAGTGTTCTGAACACCACGGATCCGATTCCCACGGTCCACTGGGCCGAGTAGTCAGGAGCGCTCTCATGGCCATGAATTCAACCGTTCACGACGTTACCCAGCGCATCATCGAGCGCTCGCGAGAGTCGCGCGCCGATTACTTGCGGCGTATGAACGAGGCCGGCCATGCCGGCCCGCATCGCGGGCGCATGTCGTGCTCGAACCTGGCCCACGGTTTTGCCGCCGAGGGCGAGCCGGTCAAGGACGCACTGGCCGGTGACACCCGGCCCAACGTGGGTATCGTGACCGCGTTCAACGACATGCTTTCGGCGCACCAGCCTTTCGAGCGCTACCCGGACATCATCAAGCAAGCGGCCTGGAATGCCGGCGGTGTGGCCCAGGTGGCCGGGGGCACGCCGGCCATGTGCGACGGCGTGACCCAGGGCCAGCCGGGCATGGAGCTGTCGCTGTTCTCGCGCGACGTGATCGCGATGTCCACCGGTGTGGCACTCACCCACAACATGTTCGATGCCGCGCTGTGCCTGGGGGTCTGCGACAAGATCGTGCCCGGGCTGTTGATCGGCACGCTGGCCTTTGGCCATCTGCCGGTGATCTTCGCCCCGGCCGGGCCCATGACCTCGGGCATGGCCAATCCGATCAAGGCCAAGGTGCGCGAGCGTTTCGCCCAGGGCGAGATCGGGCGCGACGAGCTGTTGAAGGCCGAGTCGATGTCCTATCACTCGCCGGGCACGTGCACCTTCTATGGCACGGCCAACTCCAACCAGCTGATGATGGAGTTCATGGGCCTGCACATGGCCGGTACCTCGTTCATCAACCCGGGCACGCCGCTGCGAGAGGCCTTGACCGTAGCCGCGACCGAGCGCGCCATCGAGATGGCACGTCTTGACGATGACCAGCGCGCCCGACGCATGTGCGACATCGTCGACGAGAAATCCATCGTCAACGGCCTGGTGGGCCTGCTTTCCTCCGGGGGCTCCACCAACCACACGATGCACTATGTCGCCGTGGCCCGTGCCGCCGGCATCAAGATCAACTGGGACGATTTCTCCGAGCTCTCGGCGGCCGTGCCGCTGCTGGCGCGGGTGTATCCCAACGGTATTGCGGATGTGAATCACATGCGTGCGGCCGGCGGCATCCAGCTGATGATCCGCAGCCTGCTCGACGCCGGCCTGCTGCACGACGACGTGATGACCGTGGAAGGTTACGGCCTGCACAACTACACGAAAGAGCCGTATTTCAACGACGGCGCGCTGGCCTGGCGCGAAGGCCCCACGGCCAGCCATGACGAAGACGTGATGCGCCCGGCTGACAACCCGTTCGCCGCCACGGGCGGCATCAACGTGCTGGATGGCAACGTGGGCCGTGCCATCATCAAGACCTCGGCGGTGGAGACCAAACATCGGCGCATCGAGGCCCCGGCACAGGTCTTTGCCTCGCAGCAGGCCGTGCTGGATGCTTTCAAGGCCGACGAGCTCAATCGTGATGTGGTGGTGGTGGTGCCCAACAACGGCCCGCGGGCCAACGGCATGCCGGAACTGCACAAGCTCACGCCCAGCCTGTCGGTGCTGTTGCATCGCGGCTATCAGGTGGCGCTGGTCACCGACGGGCGCATGTCCGGGGCCTCGGGCAAGGTGCCGGCGGCGATTCAGGTCACGCCCGAGGCCAAGCTGGGCGGCATGATCGGCCGGATTCGTGACGGCGATATCGTCGTGGTGGATGCCGATACCGGCGAGCTGTCGGTGCAGGTCGATGACGCCGAGCTGGCCGAGCGCGAGGCGATCGAGTTCCCCGACGAACCGTCGGCCGAATACGGCTTGGGCCGCGAGATGTTCGCGCTGTTTCGTAACAACGCGCTGCCCGCCGAAGAAGGCGCCGGCCCGGCGCTGCACGGCTAGACGAACGCGCCAGGGCCATCGAAGGCCCTGCCGATATGCTTAAAAGGACACGAGACACATGGCCGACACGCTAGCCATCATGAAACTTTCGCCGGTGATTCCGGTGGTGACCATTCACGACGTGGATGAGGCCGTGGCCATGGCCCGCTCGATCCATGCCGGTGGGCTGAAGACCATCGAGATCACGCGGCGCACCCAGGTCGCCATCGAAGCCATGAAAGCCATCGCCGCCGAGGTGCCCGAGCTGGTGCTGGGCGTGGGCACGGTGTGGGATGCCAAACAGTGTGAAGAAGCGATTCACGCCGGCGCGCAGTTCATCGTCTCGCCAGGCATTGCCGATGCCGTGGGCGATGTCTGTCGCGAAGCCGACATGCCGTATCTGCCCGGCGCCCAGACCGTCAGCGAAGCCGCGCACCTCGTGCGCCGCGGGCATCGCGAAATCAAGCTGTTTCCGGCCTCGGTCATTGGCGGCCCGTCGGCCATCAAGGCCTACGCCGCGGTGTTCCCGGATCTGAAATTCTGCCCCACGGGCGGTATTACCGAACAGACCGCGCCGGATTATCTCAAACTGCCCAGCATCCCCTGCGTGGGCGGTAGCTGGCTGGCCAAACCGCCGGGCGAGGCGCCGGCCGGCCGCGATCCGATCGAGGCCGCGGCAGCGCGTGCCACGACGCTGGGCCGCAGCGGGTAAGGCCGTAGCGGCCCGGCACGCGCTCAGGCGATGCGTGCCTCGCTGTCGCAGTCGAAAAACACCGCGCGTTCAACATCCACGGCGAGTGCTACGGTGTCGCCGGCCGCCGGTGCCGCCGAGGGCAGGCAGCGGGCGGTGACTGGCTCGGCGTTGATTTCCGTGTGTAGATAGGTGTCCGGCCCGGTCGGCTCGACCACGTCGATCCGGCAGGCAATCGCCTCGGCCGAGCCGTGCGCGGCCGGCACCAGATGTTCCGGGCGTACCCCCATGACGACACGACGCGCGCCGTGGGCGGCCAGTCTTTCGGTCGTGGCCGACGGTAGCGCAAGCCGGGCCTCATCGGTGGCACCGGTCAGACAAACCGCGGTATCGCCAGCCTCACCGATCAGTTCGCATTCTATGAAGTTCATCGCGGGCGAGCCGATGAAGCCGGCCACGTACCGATTGGCCGGGTCGTCGTAGATCTCGCGTGGAGTGCCCAATTGTTGCACGCGCCCGGCGTGCATCACCGCGATACGATCGCCCAGCGTCATGGCCTCGATCTGGTCGTGGGTGACATAGACCATGGCCGTGGCCAGGCGTTGATGCAGCTGCTTGATCTCGGTGCGCATCTCGACCCGCAGCTTGGCATCCAGATTCGATAACGGTTCGTCGAATAGAAACAACGCAGGATCGCGCGCCAGGGCACGCCCGATAGCCACCCGTTGACGCTGACCGCCGGACAGCTGCGCCGGCTTGCGGTTCAGCAGGTCTTCGATCTGCAGCATCTTGGCAACGCGCTCGACGGTGGCACCGCGTTCCTGCTTGGCCACGCCGCGCATCTTCAGCCCGAACTCGATGTTTCGCCGCACATTCATGTTCGGATACAGCGCATAGAACTGAAACACCATCGCGATGTTGCGCTCGCGCGGACTGGCGGTATTGACCGAGCGGCCGTCGAGCGTGATCTGGCCTTCGGTGATGGTCTCCAGGCCGGCGATCATGTTCAGCAGCGTGGATTTGCCACAGCCGGAGGGCCCCACGAGGATCAGAAACTCGCCCTCGGCCATCGCGATATTGATGTCTTCGAGCACGCGGGTGTCGCCAAAGGTCTTCGACACGTTTTCGATATTTAGTACGGCCATGACGGGTTCTTGTTCAATGTCGGAAAACGATGCGCCACACAGCGCGCCATGCGAAAAGCAGATAAAGACACGGTGGCCTCAGCCCTTGACCGCGCCCGCGGTCAGCCCGCGCATGAAATAACGCCCGGCCACGATATAAACCACCAACGTGGGCAGGGCCGTGATGATCGCGCCGGCCATATCCACGTTGTAGCGCTTGATGCCGGTCGAGGAGGTGTTGACGAGGTTGTTCAGCGCCACCGTGATCGGGTGGGCATCGCCCGAGGTGAACACCACGCCGAACAGGAAATCGTTCCAGATCTGGGTGAACTGCCAGATCACACAGACCATGAGAATCGGCGTCGAGATCGGCAGGATCACGTAGCGAAACGTGGAAATGAACGACGCGCCGTCGATACGCGCGGCCTTGACCAGCTCATCGGGAATAGCCACGTAGTAGTTGCGACAGAACAACGTCGTGAAGGCCACGCCATAGACCGAGTGCACGAGCGTCAACCCGGCCACCGAGTTGTCCAGCCCGATCATGCCGAGCACGCGCGCCATGGGCAGCAGAAACATCTGGAAGGGCACGAACGTGCCCACCAACAACAGCCCGAAGATGATTTCCGAGCCCTTGAAGCGCCACTTGGTCAGCACGTAACCGTTCAACGCGCCGAAGGCCGTGGACAACAACACGGCCGGCACAGTGAAGGCCACCGAGTTCCAGAAATAATGCTGCAAGCCGGTACAGTCCGAGCCGGTACAGGCTGATGACCAGGCTTGTTGCCAGCCGGTGAGCGAAAACGGAGCGGGCAGGGCGAACAGGTTGCCGCCGCTGATCTGGCCCAGCGTCTTGAACGACGTCGTGAGCATGACGTAGAGCGGCAACAGAAAATAAGCCGCCGCCAGAAGCAGCAGACCATAGACGAGCACACGCGCGAGCGAGCCGCCCCGGGCCACGCCGTCTTCAGTTCTTGTGGCCATCACGGCGTCCCTTGAGTTCGGCGATGAGCATGGGCAGCATCGCCAGTGCGACGGCAGCCATCATCAGCGTTGCGGCCGCGGCGCCCAGGCCGATCTGGCCGCGATTGAAACCGAAGTCGTACATGAAGATCGCCGGCACCCAGGTCGAATAGCCCGGCCCGCCGCCGGTCAGGGCGATGACCAGATCAAAGCTCTTGATGGCCAGGCTCACCAGCAGAATGATCGCCGAGAAGAACACCGGGCGCAGGCTCGGAATGATGATCGACAGATACACGCGGGGCAGACTGGCGCCGTCGATCTGTGCGGCCTTGATGATCGAGCTGTCGATGCCGCGCAGCCCGGCGAGAAACAGGGCGGTCACAAAGCCGGATGCCTGCCAGACGGCTGCGATCACCACGGCATAGATCGCCATATCCGGGTTGATCAGCCAGTCGAAGGAGAATCCCGTCCAGCCCAGAGCGTGCACGAACTGCTCCAGGCCAAGGCTCGGGTTGAGCAGCCATTTCCAGACCACGCCCGTGACCACCAGCGATAGCGCCAACGGATAGAGATAGATCGTGCGCAGCCAGCCCTCGGCCCGGATCTTCTGGTCCAGCAGAATCGCCAGAAACAGGCCGATCGCCAGGCATAGCGCGACATAGAGCACGCCGAAGATCGCCAGATTGATGACCGATACCCACCAGATATCGAGCTTGAACAACACCTCGTACTGGCGCAGGCCGGCAAAGGTGTTGTTCGGTAACAGACTCGACGTGGTCAGCGACAGCCAGATCGTCCAGCCGATGAAGCCGTAGACGAACACCAAAAGCGCCACGCCGCTGGGCACCAATGCCAGTTTCGGCAGCCACCGGTCGAGCCAGCGGCGTATCGGCATGGCGCCGCTGGACGGAGAAGAATCGGCCATTCAAGAGCCCTCGATAGACAAGCCAGCAACGGGCGCACAAGACGAGCGCCCGTTGCTGCGCGCCGGCATCCGGTGAAACCGTGCCGGCCCCAACCTCGGCTAAACCATCGACTAAAGTTGCGACATCATCTGTGCCTGTTGGGCCTGGCTAGCCATCTGCGCCGCCGCGTCCTTGGCGCTCATGTCCTTGTCGTTATAGAACTTGGCGATCACGTCGAACAATGCGCCCTTGACCGCGCCGTTCTCGGCCATGTCCTGGGAGTAGCTGGGCACCAGGGCATCGTTGTCCACCGCGGCTTCGAACGCGGTCTGGGCTTTTTGTGCACAGGCATCGAAACCCTCGAGCGAGACGCCCTGGCGCACCGGGATCGAGCCCTTGGCCATATTGAACTTGCGCTGGAATGCCGGTGAGAGTGCGGTGCGGGCAAAGGCATACTGCGCGGCTTCATCCGAGTTCGAGTTCTTGAACATCTCGAACGAGTCCGCGTTGTAGACAAAGCCCGTGTGCTCGCCCGGCAGCGCCATGCAGGCGATCTCGTCGCCCGGCGTGGCGCCGGCGTTGGTGATCTCGCCCTTGGCCCAGTCGCCCATGATCTGCATGCCGGCCTCGCCCTTCACGACCAGCCCGGTGTCGTGGTTCCAGGACAGGCCCTGGCCGTTGGGGTCTTCATAACGCTGGAGCGTGCGCAGCCGCTCGAGTGACTTGACCATCTTGGGCCCGGACAGCACGGCTTCGTCCAGATCCACGAAGGCCTTGCGATAGAAATCCGCGCCGCCGGTGGCCAGTGCTACGGCATCGAACTCGGTGGCCACCTGCCAGGTATCGCCGCCGCCGGCGATCGGCGTGATGCCAGCGGCTTTGAGTTTCTTGAGTGCGGTGACGAACGAGTTCCAGTCGGAGGGCATGGCCGCACCGGCTTTTTCCATGGCCGACTTGTTGATCCAGACCCAGTTGATGCGATGCAGGTTGAACGGTACGGCCACGAAATGACCGTCGCACTGCATGCCCTCGGCCACCGGGCCCGGCAGGATCCTGGCCCAGTTCTGGTCGGCGGCGACCTTGTCGATATTCATCGCCAGGCCGGCCTTGCACCACTGCTGGATCTCCGGGCCCTTGATCTGGGCCGCGCCGGGAATGTTGTTGGACTGGATACGTGATTTCAGCACCGTGCGAGCGTTCGAGCCGCCGCCGCCGGATACCGCGTTGTTGATCATCTTGTAGCCATCGCTGGCCAGCATGTCCTGGAGTACGTTCATGGACTTGGCCTCGGAGCCCGAGGTCCACCAGTTCAGCACGCTGACCGTGCCTTTGTCGGGGGCAGCGTGCGCGGCCGCGCCGATCGACAGGGCCGCGACGGCTGCCCCGAGTTGCAAGCCGCGGACGGCCCATCGTGTCTGTGTCATGGCGTTTCCCCCTGGTGAGCCCGCGCGATCGTCTCGCATGCGGCGCGGTCTGTTTGTTCAAGTCGATACGCTGTGTATCAGCGCATTTGTGCAAGCTTTGCGAAAAAATTCAGTCAGGACAACGGAACAAAGGTCTAATAAAAAGGAACCGGTTTCAGCACAAAACCCGCGATCAGGCGATTCTCAGACACAAAAAAGCCCGGCCGCTGATGCGATCGGGCACTTGTTGCAACGCGTTGTATCGCGGGGCTAGACAGAGCTTAATGAGGCCAATGCGCCTTCGAGCGCGGGGTAGGGGGCCGTGACCATATAGCAGGGCACATCGGCCAGATAATCCGATAGTCGGCCGTGGGCCTCGAAGCGTTCACGAAAGCGCGAGGCGCCGATACGCTCGGCCAGGCGCGGTACGATACCGCCGCCGATATAAGCCCCGCCGCGCGCGCCGAGTGTGAGCACCAGGTTGCCCGTGGCCGTGCCCAGCATGGCAAAGAAATCATCCACGACCGTGGCACAGATATCGCAGCTGCCACCCAGGGCACGCTCGGTGATATCGGCCGGTTCAAGATCGTGGGCGACCACGCCGCTCAGCTCGCAGTTGGCGTGATAGAGATTCACCAGCCCCGGCCCGGACAGCACGCGCTCGGACGATACATGCCCGAACTTGCGGGTGAGAATCGCCAGCAGCTCGACCTCGCGCTCGTCGGCCGGGGCCAGCGTGGCGTGCCCGCCTTCGCCGGCCAGGGCGTGCCAGCCGTGTTTGGTGGGAATCACGCCGGTCGCGCCCAGGCCGGTGCCCGGCCCGATCACCGCCAGCGGGGCATCGAAAGTGCGCCGTCCGTGTTCTGAAACCGGTACCAGCCATTCGCGATCCAAACGCGGGATCGACAGCGCCAACGCCGTGAAGTCGTTGATCACGCGGCACTGGGCCACGCCCAACTGCTGGCCCAGCTCGCTGACCGAGAACGACCAGGACGCCCGGTTGGTGAACGAGATTCGATCGGCGTAGACCGGTGTGGCCACGGCAAAGGCGGCCTCGCGGATACTGCCGACGTCACGCCCGGACAGATAAGCCCGAGCGGCTTCGGCCGGCCCGTCGAAATCTTCGCAGGAGAGTGTGTCGTGGCCTTGCAGGGCCCCGTAGTCATCGGCCAGGGCAAAGCGGGCACTGGTGCCGCCGATATCGGCCACCAGCCGCCAGGCGCTGTCGGGATCGCCGGCCAGGCCGACACGAGCTTTATTAATCATGGGCACGTTTTCTTCAATTCGAACCGGGCAGGCCTTGCGTTTAACAGCCACGACAGCGCCTGCATGCGTCAAGGATAACAGCGCACATGGCTTCACGCGTCGTCGGCCACCGGTCGGGCAACGCCTGACAAACCGGGTGCAGCTGCCCGACATTGGTCTTAGCCCGGCCGGCGCAAAGCCGCGTAAAGCCGATGGTGCTTAGGCCGAGGCTAAGTTCGTTAACGCGATACGCGTTGATGCCGCTCTCGGCGCCGCCCATGACTGGCAGCAGATCAAGAACAAGGAGGCACGAAAATGGTGATCTACGGTGTGGCCCTGCTGGCCGCCTGTCTGCTCGTTGGCAAGTTGCTGGGCTCTTTGCTGGGCATGGTGATGGGTATCGATGCCGATGTCGGCGGTGTGGGTATCGCCATGTTGTTGCTGGTGTTCTGTGTGTATCGGCTGCAACGCATGGGCTGTTTCGACGACAAGGCCCAGGCCGGGCTGTCGTTCTGGAGTTCGCTGTATATCCCGATCGTGGTGGCCATGGCGGCCAGCCAGAACGTGCTGGGCGCGGTCAGCGGCGGGCCGGTGGCACTTGTGGGCGGGCTGGTGGTGGTGGCCATCAGTTTTGCCCTGGTGCCCGTGATCGCCCGTTTGGGCCGTGGCAAATACGCCAAGCCCATGGACCCACCGGAATCGACCCCCCGCGAGGATCGTCATGCTTGAGCGTTTTCTGGATGTCTTGAATAGTAACGGCCTGATCGCGGCGTTTGCCTTCATCGGCCTGCTGATGCTGGTCTGCAACCTGGCCGCACGCTATCTCACCGGCGGGCGTATCCACGGCTCGGCGATCGCGATCGCGGCCGGCCTGTTGCTGTCGTATATCGGTGGGGTCGCGACGGGCGGCACAGACGGGCTGTCCGATATCGCCATGTTCTCTGGCCTGGGCATCATGGGTGGCTCCATGCTGCGCGATTTCGCGATCGTGGCCACGGCGTTCGGCGTAGACGTGGCCGAGTTGAAAAAAGCCGGCATGAACGGCGTCATCGCGCTGTTTGCGGGCCTGGCGGTGCCGTTCACGGTGGGGGCCGCCATCGCCTATGCCTTCGGCTATACCGATCCGGTGGCCGTCACTACTATCGGCGCGGGGGCCGCGACTTATATCGTGGGCCCGGTGACGGGTACGGCCATCGGCGCGGGCTCGGATCTCATAGCACTTTCGATCGCCATCGGGCTGGTCAAATCCATCTCGGTGATGATCTTCACCCCGATCGTGGCCAAGCGTATCCAGCTCAACAACCCGTCAGCCGCGCTCGTCTTTGGCGGCATGATGGGCACGACCAGCGGCGTGGCTGCCGGGCTGGCCGCCACCGATGCCCGGCTCGTGCCTTACGGCGCGATGACGGCGACCTTCTATACCGGGTTTGGCTGTTTGCTCGGCCCGTCGATCTTCTATCTGGTGGTGCGCTCGATCGTGGGCGGCTAAACCGGCTTTGTCTCGATCGCCAGGCGCCCGTCGCTATCGACCATGGGGGCCACGATCTCGCGGGCAGCCGCGATCAGCGCGCCGATGGATTCGTCCTCGGCGCGTGATGCCAGATGACACAGGCCGACGTGTTGCGACACGGCCTGGGCGCGGCGCACGCGCTGAAAAGCCAACGCGCCGGGATACAGCTCGGCGATACGCCCGGGCAGCAGGGCATAGCCCACGTTGCCGCGCACCAGTCCTGATAACGAAAAAATATCGTTGGCCCGCAGGGCGACCCGAGGCGTGATGCCCGCCGTCTGGAACATGCGATACGAATCCCGCCCGCTGGAAAACTCCTGTGAGAGCACCACGAAAGGCGCCTCGCGATAATCGGCCAGGTCGACGGGCGCGCGCTTGGCGGTGTCACGCCGGGCCGCGCCACGCTCAGCCGGTGTGACCAGATAGATCTCGTCTTCGAACAGATCGACCACCGCCCGCGCATGGCTGCGCGCCAGCTCGTGGGTGCAAATGAGCGCGGCATCAATCTCGCCGGCGGCGAGCTGGTCTTCCAGCGTGGCGTTGGAGCCCAGCACCAGCTCGATATCACAGCCGGGCAGGGCGGCCTGTACGGCGGTGATGATGCGCGGCACCAGCGATATCGTCAGCGAATAGAGAGAGCCGATACGAAACGTGCGCGGAGCGATGCCCGCGGCCTGGCGCGTGGCGTCCACGCTGCGCTGAATGCCGTCGATGATGTCCTGGCCGTGGCGGGCCAGTACCTCGGCCGAGGCCAAGGGGCGCAGGGTGCGCCCGCGATGCGCGAACAGCGGCGCGCCGACCGCGGCCTCCAGCGAATGGATCGCCTTGTGGACCGACACGCTGGACACGCCGAGTGTTTCCGCGGCCCGGGCCAGGTTCTGTTCGCGCATGAACGCCAGAAAGATTTCCAGCTTGCGCAGGGTGATTTCATCGGCACCGCGCATTGGCCTGTCCTGTTCGCCTGATGTTAATAAAGCCAACGACAGCTTGATTGATCGCAGGCCTCGCCGATTCTAACTTGCTTGCAGAGCCCGAAACGGACAACGCGCATGCGCCAGACCCAAGCCCCGCGCCAGTGGAATACCCGTGCCGCGGAAAAACAGCGCCGCCTTGAGACGATCGCGCATCTGCTGACCGAAAAGATCGTCGATCGGGAGGCGATCAGCGAGGTGCTCTATGGCTGTATCGCCTCCGGCGATCGGGTGATCGCCGAGGGCAACAACCAGAAACAGGCGGATTTTCTCTCGCGGGCCCTGGCTGATCTCGACCCCGAGCGCGTGCATGACCTGCATATGATTCAGCCCAGCGTCGGCCGGCCCGAACATCTGGCGGTGTTCGAAAAAGGCATCGCCAAGAAGCTGGATTTCGCGTTTTCCGGCACCCAGAGCCATCGTATCGGCACACTCATGATGGACGGCACGATCGAGGTCGGCGCCATCCATACTTATATCGAGCTCTATGCGCGGCTGTTCGTCGATCTGATTCCGAAAGTCGTGTTGACCGCGGCCTTCAAGGCCGATCGTGCGGGCAATCTCTATACCGGGCCCTCGACCGAAGACACCCCGGCGCTGGTCGAGGCGGCGGCATTTTCTGGCGGTATCGTCATCGCCCAGGCCAACGAGATCGTTGATGATGTCTCCGGCCTGGACCGGGTGGATATTCCGGGCTCTTGGGTGGATATCGTGGTCGAGGCCGACCAGCCGTTTTATATCGAGCCCTTGTTCACGCGTGATCCGCGTCATATCACCGACGTACAGATATTCATGGCGATGATGGCCATCAAGGGCATCTATGCCGAGCACGGTGTGCAATCGCTGAACCACGGCATCGGCTTCAATACCGCAGCCATCGAGCTGTTGTTACCGACCTACGGTGAAAAACTGGGCCTGAAGGGCAAGATCGCCAAGAACTGGGTGCTCAACCCGCACCCCACGCTCATACCGGCCATCGAATCCGGCTGGGTCGAGTCCGTTCATTGCTTTGGCACCGAGCTGGGCATGGAAAACTACGTGGCCGCGCGCGGCGACATCTTCTTCACCGGGCATGACGGCTCGCTGCGCTCCAATCGTGCTTTCTGCCAGCTGGCCGGCCAGTACGCCGCCGATATGTTCATCGGCGCGACCTTGCAGATCGATCCGGACGGCAATTCCTCGACCGTGACCACCTCGCGCGTTTCGGGCTTTGGCGGCGCGCCGAACCTGGGCAGTGATGCCCGCGGGCGGCGGCATGCGACACCGGCCTGGGCGGATATGGCCGATGACAATGATCCGCTGGCGCGCGGGCGCAAGCTGGTCGTGCAGATGGTCGAGACCTTCCAGGCCGGCCTGGTGCCCACATTCGTCGACGAGCTGGACGCCGTCACCGTGGCCAGGAAAGCCAACCTGGCGGTGCCGCCGGTCATGGTCTACGGCGACGACACCACGCATCTGCTCACCGAGGAAGGCATCGCTTATCTTTACAAGGCCGAGTCGATCGAAGAACGCCGTGCCATGATCGCGGCCGTGGCCGGGGTGACGCCGCTAGGCCGATCGGCCGACCCGGGCGAGACGAAACGCTTGCGCGAGGCGGGCAAGGTCGTCTGGCCCGCGGATCTGGGTGTTTCTCGCGCCGAGGCCACCCGTAGCCAGTTGGCGGCCTCCAGTATTGCGGATCTCGTCGATTGGTCGGGCGGGCTCTATAACCCGCCGCCGCGGTTTCGGAGCTGGTAATGGTCGATATCACTGACAAGCCGGCCTGGCTGGCCGATCGCGTTAGCGAGGCGCTCGTCGCCGAGCTGGACCTGACGCCCAAGCCCGGGCTGATCGATCGTCGCGGAGCGGGCGTTCATCACGATATGGACTACGCCACCATGCAGGCTTCGATTCGGGCCTTGCACCCCGGGTTTCTGGCGATCGCCGAGGCCGGGGCCTTGCCGGGGGACGCGGTATCGCTACGGGCCCGGCTGGGGCTGCTGGGCCGCGAGGCCGAGGCTGCGATGCTGCTGGCCACCGGCGGGATGAATACCCATCGCGGGGCGATCTGGTGCCTGGGGCTGCTCACCGCGGCCGCCGCGGCCCGGCCCGCGGGCGAATGGCAGGCCGAGCGGCTTGCCGCCGACGCCGCACGTATCGCGGCCATCGATGATCCGGGGCTTGACCCCGCGCGGGTTTCAAACGGCAAACAGGCGATCACCCGCTACGGCGCGGCCGGTGCGCGCCAGATCGCCGTTGAAGGTTTCGTGCCCGTCATCAAGCACGCCTTGCCGGTATTGCAGCGCACCCGCACGGCGACCGGCTGCGAGCAGACCGCGCGCCTGGACGCGCTGGCCGCGCTCATGGCCGTGCTGGATGACACCTGTGTGCTGCACCGCGCCGGCCCGGCCGGCCTGGCCGCCATGCAGACCGGCGCACGCCGCGTGCTGGCCGCCGGCGGCACGGCCACGCCCGCCGGGCGCGCAGCACTCGCGGATCTGGATCACACACTCACCGGCTATCGCGCCTCGCCGGGCGGCGCGGCCGATCTACTGGCGGCCACCGTATTCATCGATCGACTGGCCGAACACGCCTCGGCCACCGCGACAGGAGACAACGCTCATGCAAACGCTATCGCTTGATTACCCGGCCGGCACGCCGGCGGCCCGTCGCGCGCTGGCCGGCGTGGTCGGCTCCGGCGATCTGGAGGTCTTGTTGGAGCCGGGCGAGTCCGGCCGGACGACCGTGGCCATCGCGACCTCGGTCGACGGCGTGGATGACATCTGGAAAGCCGTGATCGATCGCATCTTTTCCGAAGACGGCCTGCCCGCGCTCAAGGTCGAGATCAACGACTTCGGCGCCACGCCGGCCGTGGTACGCCTGCGGATTGCCCAGGCCATGGAACAGACCAACCCGGAGGCCAGCCATGCGTGATGTCGCCGCACTGCTACAACGCCAGAGCTTTGTCGAGCTGCCCGCCCGTGCTCGTTGTCAGCATCTGCTGGATGATGCCGGCCAGCGCGAACTGCTGGGCCCGTTCGAGCGCCTGACCTCGCCGTGGCTGCCCAAGCAGAATATCGTCACCCAGTCGGATGACGGCGTAGTCATCATGCGCGGCACGCTGGGGGATACGAAGGTGGTCGTGGCGGCCGTCGAGCCCGCGTTTCAGGGCGGCTCGATGGGCGAGGTCGGCGGCGCCAAGATCGCGGGCGCGCTGACCTGTGCGCTGGCGGACGTCAAGGCCGGTGATCCGGTGGTACCGATACTGCTATTGGAAACCGGCGGCGTGCGTCTGCAAGAGGCCAACTGCGGCCTGGCGGCCATCGCCGAGATCCACGACATGATCGTGGCCCTGCGCGAGCACGGCCCGGTCATCGGCGTGATCACCGGGCCGGTGGGCTGTTTCGGCGGCATGTCGATCGCGGCCGGCCTGTGCTCGGCATTGCTCGTCACCCGCGAGGCACGTCTTGGCCTGAACGGGCCGCAAGTGATTGAACAAGAAGCCGGCGTGGACGAGTTCGACAGCCGTGACCGGCCGATGATCTGGTCGCTTCTGGGCGGCGAGCAACGCGTGGCGACGGGTCTGGCCGAAGATCTGGTAGATGACGACGTCGCCGCGATTCGTGACCTGCTGGCCGAGCGCGTCACCGCGGCTCCGAAAACATTGGCCCGCACGACCGATATCGCGCGTTTCGAAGCGCTGCTGGAAACCGTGGACCCCGCCGAACAAGCCACCGCCGAAACGACCCGCGCTATGTTTGATCAAACAACAGGTGCTGCATGAGTGACGCGAACATCTCTTATGGGGCGGCCTGGCTGGCCGCACTCACCGACCACGCCGAGCCGCTTGCCGATTACCCGGCCAGCGTGCGCGTCGTCGACGCCGCGCTGGCAGGCCGAGCCGCGCGTTATATCGCGGTCGTGCCCGATGCCCACGCGCGCTTTCCGCGGGCCCGAGCGGGCGAGGTCGGCCTGGCTGAAGGCTGGGCACTGGCGCGGGCCCTACACGATGCGGTCGCCGCCGACGAAGACGCGGCCGACAAGCGTGTGATCGTGGCCGTCGTGGATGTGCCGAGCCAGGCCTATGGCCGGACCGAGGAAGCCTACGGTATCCATCAGGCACTGGCCGCGGCCGCCGAGGGGGCGATCCGTGCCCGCCGCGCCGGGCATCCGGTGGTCACGTTGATCGCCGGCAAAGCCATGTCCGGCGGTTTCCTGGCCCACGGTTACCAGGCCAATCGGCTGGTGGCCTTGTCGGGCGAGGGCGTGCAGGTACATGCGATGGGCAAACAGGCCGCGGCCCGTATCACCCAGCGTAGCGTGGAAGGCGTGGAACAGCTTGCCCGTGAGATCACGCCCATGGCTTATGACATCGACAGCTACGAGCGGCTGGGCCTGTTGCACGCGCGGCTGGATATTGCGCCCACGGCCGCCGATGATGCCGAGGCTGTCGAGCGGGTTCACCAGGCACTGGCCGATGCCGTGGCTGATATCGGCGACACGCGTGGTCTGGACGCGCGCATCGGCCAGGGCGAGCGGACAGCCACCGCTGCGGTACGTCAACGCTTGGCCGAGGCCTGGGCCGGGTAAATGCCCGCCGACTGTGCGATCGCCGCCCCCCGCGCGTTCGACTACAGCGCGCTGAATACGCGCGCGGCAATCGCCTGCCCGCACGATTTGGTCTGGTTCGACGTGGCCGCCTTGGCGGCCGACGTGCCGGACTGGGCGCGCCAGATCATTGCCAACGGCGCGCCGGCAGTCATCCGACGTGCCCCGCGCGACGAGGCCTCGTTGCCGATCGGCATCCGCGGGGCGACCAAGCGTGAGCGCTGTGCCACGCGCATCGATAGCGCGGCAGTCACGCGCCGACTGGCACCCGAGGCCATTGCGCACGGCGAGACCGATCGCCTCGTCACGGCCGACCGATGTTCAGCCATCCCTGCGTTCGCTGGCCTGCATGATCTGCAAGCCGAACTCGCCGCGATGTCATTGACCTGGGGCGTGACCGGCGCGCTCGGCTATGATCTGGCCACCGGGGCGCCCGTCGCGCACGCGGCCTCGGATATCGATATCGTGGTCTGCATGCCCGAGTGCCATGAGCGGCAACTCGAAACACTCGCTGGCGCGGCTCGTCGCTGTGATGAGGTGCACGGCGTGCGCTGTGATATCCAGCTGGAGACCCCGGCCGGCGGCGTGGCCCTGGCGGACTGGCTAGGCGAGGCCGCGCGCGTCATGATCAAACACGATACCGGCCCCTATCTCTCACCTGACCCGTGGCACGGCCCATGAGCACGGTATTCACGTTTCCGGGCCAGGGCGCCCAGCGCCCCGGCATGCTTGCCGATCTGCCGGATTCCAAAGCTGTACGCGACACGATCGCGGCCGCCGAAGATGGGCTGTCGGTGCGTATCGACACACTCGATAACGCCGAGGCGCTGGCCACCACCGATAACGTCCAGACCGCGCTCACGGTGATGGGCGTGGCCGCCGCGCGACACTTGATCGAGGCGGACGGCGCGCCGGATGCGGTGCTGGGGCTGTCGATCGGGGCCTGGCCGGCGGCCGTCATCGCAGGTGTAATCGATTTCGAGGCCGCGCTGGCCCTGGTCGCCAAACGCGGTGAATTGATGGGCCAGGCCTATCCGGCGGGCTACGGCATGCTCGCCGTACTGGGTCTTGGCGAACGACACGTCGCAGGGCTGGTTGAAGCCGGGCAGGACGCGGGCCAGGCGATCCATATCGCCAACGTCAACGCCGATCAGCAGATCGTGGTGGCCGGGGCTGAAGCGGCCCTTGACGCGTTGGCCGCGCGTGCCGACGAGGCCGGTGCGCGTGCGACCAGGCGGCTGGATGTAGCCGTGCCTTCGCACTGTGCGCTACTCGACGAGCCGGCCGAAAAACTCGCCGAGGCAGCGGCGGGCACGCCCTGGCAGCCGCCGCGCTGTGCGTATTTCTCGGCCAACGCCAGGCGACGGCTCTGGAAGGGCGATGCGATCGGCGATGATCTGGTCTACAACATGGCCCGTACGGTCTATTGGGCCCAGACGGCACGTATCGTTCAGGAATCGGGCTATACGCTCGCGGTAGAAATGCCGCCCGGTGCCACGCTGACCGGCCTGCATCCGAGTGAGGCGGCCGGTGAGGCAATCGCTGTAGAACGCAGCGGCTGGCATAATACGCCGGCCTTGATACGGCGCGCCGCGCAACAGCCCGGCCGATAGCGCCCCACGGGTCGCAGCCTGCGATCCGTGTTGATCTGACGGAGAATCGAATGTCCGATGTCGCGCGCGATACGAGCGGCGGGCAGACGCGTGGTGAGCACGTGCTGATGGTCTGCGTGCTGGGCCTGCTGACGGCCGTGGCGCCCTTGTCGATCGATACCTATCTGCCGGCCATGCCCACACTGGCCGATCAGTTCGGTGTGGCCGATGCGGTGGTGCAGTATTCCCTGAGCCTGTTCTTTGTGGGCCTAGGCTTCGGGCAGCTGCTCTACGGGCCGATCTCGGACCGCCACGGCCGCCGCCCGATCCTGTTCTTCGGGCTGTTTCTGTATCTGGGGGCCAGCATCGCCTGTGCGCTATCGACCTCGGTCGAGATGCTCATCGTGGCACGCCTTGTTCAAGGCTTCGGCGCCGCGGCCGGGCCGGTCATGGCACGCGCCATCGTGCGGGACCGATTTCAGGGCGCCAAGGCGGCCAGCGTCATGTCCTTCGTGGTGATGGTCATGGGCGCCGCGCCGCTACTGGCCCCCATGATCGGCAGCCTGATTCTGTTCATCGGCGAATGGCAGCTCATCTTCTGGATGCTGGTGATCTATTCGGTCGTGGCGGTAACGGTGCTGACCGTGTTCTTGACGGAATCCCACCCGCAGCATCGCCGGGTGCGCGATCGCACGCTCACGCAGCAATATATCGGCTATCTGTCGCTGGTCACGCGCCTGCCGGTCGCCCTTTATCTGATCTGTGGCTCGTTGATGTTCGGGGCCCTGTTTTCGTACGTGGCCGCCAGCTCGTTCATCTATATCAATCAGTTCGAGGTCGATCAGTCGGTCTTCGGCTTCTATTTCTCGGCCAATATCGTGTCCATGCTGATCGGCACGTTCACCAACGGGCGCATCGTTGAACGCTTTGGTTATCGCACGCTGCTGGGCGTGGCCGTGGGCAACACGCTGGCCTGTGCGGTCGTGCTGATCGCGACCACGTTCACCGGCTTCGGCGGCTTCTGGGGCGTGGCGATTCCGTTGTTCTTCCTGCTCTCGACCGTGGGCGTGGCCGGGGCCAATACCGTGGCCGGCCTGCTGGATCTGGCCCCGGACGCCGCCGGGGCCGCCTCGGCCCTGTTCGGCGTGTTCCAGTTCGCCATGGGCGCGATCGCGACCTGGGCAGTGGGTTTTGCCGGTGGCGATGCCCAGGCCATGGCGATGGTCATGGTCGGCTCGGCCGGCGGGGCTGTGCTGGCCTATCTCGCGCTGCTGCGTTATGCGCCGATGCCGGAGGGGCTGGCGGACTAATCGAACGACGTCATCGATTGTGGGCAACTGATCCCGTCAGCTATGGCAAGATCGCTGTATCACTCAGGCAATTCTTGTGTCATGACGACCAATCGCACGCTTCGTATCCTGTTCACCGGCGGCTCGGGCAAGGCCGGGCGTCACGTGGTGCCGTATCTGCTCGACCAGGGGCATCACGTGGTCAACGTCGACCAGACGCCGCTGGATGATCCACGGGTCGATAACTACACCGCCGACGTCACCGATCCCGGCCAGATGTTCGACGTGCTTTCCACCTACGCCAACATGGGCGAGCTTGATCACGGCGAGGGCGCACCGCGCGGCTTCGATGCCGTGGTGCATTTCGCGGCCATCCCGCGCAACTTCATCACCACCGACGCAGAAACCTACCGGATCAACACGCTGGGCACGTACAACGTGTTGAACGCGGCCACTAAGTTCGGCATCGACAAGATTGTTTTCGCGTCGTCGGAGACGACTTACGGCATCTGTTTTGCCGACGGCGAGGCCAAGCCGCAGTTTTTACCGGTCGAGGAAGACCATCCCACCGAGCCGACCGATACCTATGCCACGTCCAAGGTCTGCAACGAGGCCACCGCGCAGGCGTTTGCCAAGCGTACCGGTTTCGATATCTATGGCCTGCGGATCGGCAACGTGATCGAGCCGCACGAATACGCCACCGACTTCCCGCACTTCTTCCAGGCCCCGG
Organism: Salinisphaera japonica YTM-1; assembly: GCF_003788585.1. Taxonomy (GTDB): domain Bacteria; phylum Pseudomonadota; class Gammaproteobacteria; order Nevskiales; family Salinisphaeraceae; genus Salinisphaera; species Salinisphaera japonica. The sequence continues at coordinate 137,739 of NZ_AYKG01000023.1, forward strand.
AAGTACGCCGGCGTAATGTTTTTTGTTATATCGATGCTCGTGATCTCGGCCAGATCGTGGACTTGTGTCTGAAGACCGAGGGCCGGGGCTATGACGTCTTCAACGCCGGCAACGACCACAACTCGGTGCATCTGACCAATGCCGACCTCATCGAGCGCTTCTACCCGGACGTTGAAATCCGGCGCGAACTCGGTGAGCACGAAGCCCTGTATTCCAATCGCAAGATTCGTGAGGAGCTGGGCTTCAAGGAAAACCACCCCTGGCATCAATACGTGCCCGTGCCCAAGCGCTAACGGCGGGCGCCAGAACACGCGGGCCACTAATAAACAATAGTTGCCTAATTACCCGGGAATAGGCGATTGTCGAGTACACCTAGCGCGGGCCCGATGCGGCCCGCCGTACTCAGACAAGGGCCGTGTCATGTCCTACGCCGTACCCCATCCCGCCCCGCGCTCGCGCCTGGCCTGTGTCGTTCTGGGCTTCCTGCTTCTGTTTGGCGTCACGGCCGGCGCGGCGGCCAAGCCGGATAAAGACGCCGCCATCGGCCCCGTGGCACTAAAAACCGCCGACGGGCCGCTGCGCTTGCATATCATCGAGCACGCCAGCTTTGTGGCGACCTGGAACGGGCATACGCTCTACGTTGACCCGGTGGGTGATCCCGCCCGCTACGCCGGCCTGCCCGCACCCGACATCATCCTCATCACGCACGCCCACCATGATCATTTCGCGCCCGACACTCTGGCCGCGCTCGAGACACGCCACGCTATCGTCGTCATGCCCGAGGCCGTGAACGAAAAGATGAAAGAGACGATCGGTGCGCAGCACATCGTGCTCGAACATGGTGACAAGACCACCGTGCACGATATCCCGATCCGCGCGATCCCTGCCTACAACCTGCCAGCCTCGCCGGATGCCCATCACCCGAAAGGCTGGGGCAACGGCTATGTCCTGACGCTGGCTGACAAGCGGGTCTATATCTCCGGCGACACCGAAGGCGTGCCCGCCATGCGCCGTCTCGACAACATCGACCTGGCTTTTGTCTGCATGAACCTGCCTTACACCATGGACACCGAACAAGCCGCGGAGGCGGTGCTCGATTTCAAGCCGAAAGTCGTCTACCCGTACCACTATCGCGGGCAGAATATTGAAGACTTCAAGCGGCGCGTAAATGCGGGGGATTCAGATATCGATGTGCGGTTGCGCGATTGGTATCCGGATGATGGTGGATGAGCGAAAGAGGGCCGGATAAGGCGCTTAGTCAATGATGCGTGTTGCGCGGCGCGCAACACGCTATACTCGTTCTCATGATCAAGTTATTCCGTCATAAAGGGCTAAAGAAGTATTTCGAGTCTGGCTCGAAAGCCGGAATAAAGGCAGAGCACGCGAAGCGGTTGAGTATGCAGCTGGCGGCGCTTGATACCGCCACCTGCATCGACGACATGGCCTTGCCAGGTTTCAGGCTGCACTCACTGACTGGACCGGATGCGGACCGATGGTCGATCCGTGTCAGCGGTAATTGGCGTATCACTTTCCGGTTTCATGACGGCAACGCATACGTGTTGGATTATGAGGATTATCACTGATGGCTATGCACAATCCCCCGCATCCTGGCGATTTCATCCGCGAGATCTATATGCGGCCTTTCGGCATCACCGGACGAACGCTTGCCGCCAAGCTCGGCGTCGCGCCGTCGACGTTGAATCGCGTGCTTCAGGGTAGAAGTGGCGTGAGCTCTGATATGGCGTTGCGGTTGTCGAAAGCGGTGGGCCGCTCGGCTGAAAGTTGGTTGGCCATGCAGGACAACTTCGATCTCTGGCGATCGAGACAGACGATCGATCTGGCAGCCGTGGAAAAGATCGAATTCGATGCTGCCTAAGCGAGACTCGCGGGTAGCATAAGGACAAATCGTTTCGAATCCATAAAGCCTCGTTTCGAGACGTTGAGCGTTTGAGCTGGCTCCAGAGAACGCTTCCGCTAACGGTTCTAGGGCGTGTCGTCATAAGATATGCCGTCGCATTGCCCGCGCCGGGCGTGTCAGGCAAGGCGCGGGCCGCCGAGCGTGGCCAACCACGGTCAAGGCCCGTAACGCCGCATGGCGCGTCCGGCGCGGGCAACCCGAATGGGCCGGTGGCCAAGCCCCG
>NZ_AYKG01000024.1 GCF_003788585.1 Salinisphaera japonica YTM-1
AGCGCCCGGGCCTGGCCCCGGATTGCGAGATCACGCTGGAGGCCAATCCGGGCACCACGGAATACGGGCGCTTCACCGACCTGGCCGGCGCGGGCGTGAATCGGATATCGCTGGGCGTACAAAGCTTCGACGCCGACTGTTTGAAGGCACTGGGCCGTATCCACGGCCCGGCCGAGGCGCATCGGGCGATCGCCGACGTCAAGGCGGCCGGCATCAACGCCTTGAACTGTGATCTGATGTTCGGCCTGCCCGGCCAGGACATGGCCCGCGGGCTGGCCGACGTCGAGACGATGATCGCCGCCGATCCCGGCCATATCTCGTATTACCAGCTGACCTTCGAGCCGGGGACCCCGTTTGCCAAACGCCCGCCGGCGCGCGCCGACGACGATACGATCATCGATCTTTACGAGGCCGCCGGCCAGCGGCTGACCGCGGCCGGCTATAGCCAATATGAAGTCTCGGCCTGGGGCGGCGATCATGTCTGTCGCCACAATCTGCACTATTGGCGCTTTGGCGATTATCGGGCGATCGGCGCCGGGGCTCACGCCAAGATCACGACCCGGGACGGGCAAATCCGACGTGAGGCGCGTATGCGCTGGCCAACCGGCTATATGCAGACGGCCGGCACGCCGCGCGCGATCACCGAGGCCCATACGGTGAGCACCGAGGATGCCCGCTTCGAGGCCCTGCTCAACGGGCTGCGCCTGCGTGAAGGCATCACCCGGGCCGATTACGAGGCCCGCACGGGGCTGGCCTGGGCCGATCTGGGCGCACACGTGGCCCCAATGCTCGACAGATCGTTACTGGCCATGGACGATCAGCGCCTGAAGACCAGCCCGCGCGGCTGGCCGCTGCTGGATGCCATTCTCTCGGAGCTTGTCTGATGATCGAAGAACCCACGGTGGGCTGTCCTTACTGCGGCGAAGCCATTACGATCGTGGTGGATATCACCGCCGGCAGCCAGCGCTACGTCGAGGACTGTTTCGTGTGCTGCCAGCCGATCGATCTGGCCATCGAGATCGAGCCCGGCGGTGAGATCGGTTCCATCGACGCCAAGCCGGAAAACGGCTAGCCCGGTGTTTCAAAAGCCTGTTTTGTAGGCTGGCCCCCGCCCGAGTGGCCGTCTATACTCGACTATCGTCACATCTTGTCGATCGATGCGTGTTTCGGGATACGCACGACGGCGACTGCCCGAGCTATATGGCTGAATATTCACGCAAGCAGGAAGCACTGGATTATCACGAGCACCCGAAACCGGGGAAGCTGGGTATTTCGGTGACCAAGCCGTTCTCGACCTACGGCGAACTCTCGCTGGCCTATACGCCGGGCGTCGCCGAGCCGGTCAAGGCGATCCGCGACAACCCCGAGGATGCCTATCGCTATACCTCCAAGGGCAATCTCGTGGCCGTCATCTCCAACGGCACGGCTGTGCTGGGCCTTGGCAACACGGGCGCACTGGCCAGCAAACCGGTCATGGAAGGCAAGGCCGTCCTGTTCAAGAAATTCGCGGATGTCGATGTCTTTGATATCGAGGTCGATGCCGATTCGGTCGAAGCGATGATCGATACGGTCAAGCGTATCGCGCCGACCTTCGGCGGCATCAACCTCGAGGATATCGGCGCCCCGGCCTGTTTCGAGGTCGAGAACGCGCTGATCGAGGCCCTGGACATCCCGGTCTTCCACGATGACCAGCACGGCACCGCCATTATCGTGGGCGCGGGCTTGATCAACGCCCTGGAGCTACAGGGCAAGACCCTGGCCGATGCCAAGATCGTGTGCATGGGTGCCGGTGCCGCGGCCATCGCTTCGATGGATCTGCTCATCGAGATGGGCGCGGCGCGCGAGAACATCTATATGTGCGACAGCCGCGGCGTCATCCACGACGGCCGCGATGATCTGTCGAAATACAAGGCGAAGTTCGCGACCACCACCGATAAACGCACGGTCGATGATGCGATGGCTATCGCCGATGTCTTCATCGGCCTGTCCGGGCCGGATACGGTTTCCAAGCAACAGATCGGGCTGATGCCGGCCAAGCCGGTGGTCTTTGCCTTGTCCAACCCGAACCCGGAAATCACGCCGGAAGACACCAGAAGCGTGCGCGATGATCTGATCATGGCCACCGGTCGTTCGGATTATCCCAACCAGATCAATAACGTGCTGGGCTTTCCGTATATCTTTCGCGGCGCGCTAGACGTACGTGCCAAGCGCATCAACATGCCGATGTGCGTGGCCGCAGCACGTGCCATGGGCGAACTGGCTCGGCGCGAGGTGCCCCAGACCGTCCTCGAGGCCCACGACAAGGATGCCCTGGCCTTTGGCCCGGATTACATCATCCCCAGCCCGTTCGACCCACGCCTGATCGATTTCATCCCGCCGGCGGTGGCCGCGGCAGCGATCGAGACCGGCGTGGCACGATCCGACACCCCTTCGCATTACCCGCAGCCGGCGATCGATATAAACGATCAATAGGTCCGCGGCGATATCATTCGGGAGATAGCACTATGGCCAAGAATTATCAGATCAGCGATGGCGAAGGCGCCAGCACCGAGCTGGATCTCATCCAGCCGACGCTCGGTACGCCGGCAGTCGATGTGCGCGGCCTGGCCGGCAAGCAGGGCGTGTTCACCTATGACCCGGCCTTCACGGCCACCTGCAGCTGTGATTCCGATATCACCTTCATCGACGGTGAAGCCGGCAAGCTGATGTATCGCGGCTACTCGGTCGAGCAGCTGGCCGAGCACTCCAGCTATCTGGAAGTCTGTTATCTGCTATTGAACGGCGAGCTGCCCTCGGCCGACGAGATGGAAGCTTTTCGTGATGCCATCACGCATCACACGATGATCAACCAATCGTTGGTCAAGTTCTACGATGGCTTCCATTACGATGCCCATCCCATGGCCATCATGACCGGCATCACCGGCTCGTTGTCGGCGTTCTATCACGACACGACCGATGTGCGTGATCCCGAGCATCGCAAGATCTTTGCCCATCGCATGATCGCCAAGATGCCGACGATCGCCGCGGCCGCTTTCAAGCATTCGGTCGGCCAGCCGAAGATCGGGCCGAAGAACGACCTGGACTACACCTCGAACCTGCTGCGCATGATGTTCGCGGTACCGGCTGAAGAGTACGAGGTTGATCCGGTCGCCGCCAAGGCGCTGGATGTCCTGTTCATGCTGCACGCCGATCACGAGCAGAACGCCTCGACCTCCACCGTGCGCATGGCCGGCTCGACCGGGGCCAACCCCTATGCCGCCCTATCCACGGGTATTGCCGCCCTCTGGGGCCCGGCCCACGGCGGCGCCAACGAGGCCGTGCTCAACATGCTGGCCGAGATCGGCGATGCCTCGCAGGTGCCCAAGTATCTGGAAAAGGCCAAGGACAAGAACGACCCGTTCAAGCTGATGGGCTTTGGTCATCGCGTTTACAAGAACTTCGACCCGCGGGCCAAGGTGATCCGGGGTTACTGTCATCAGGTGCTCGAGCACTACAACATGCAGAACAATAAGTTGTTCGAGCTGGCCCTGGAACTCGAGCGCGTGGCCCTGGAAGACGAGTATTTCGTCGAGCGCAAGCTCTACCCGAACGTCGACTTCTATTCCGGCATCATCTATCAGGCCCTGGGTATTCCGGTGAACATGTTCACCCCGATGTTCGCTATCGCCCGTACCGTCGGCTGGGCCGCGCACTGGTGCGAAATGATGGCCGATCCGAAAATGCGTATCGCGCGTCCGCGACAGGTGTATACCGGCTACGATCTGCGTGACTATGTCGATATCGACAAACGCGGATAGCCACGCCGAGCGACTGGTCGTCTGCCGGGCCTGTGATTGGGTGGTCACGCTCCCAGTCCGGGCGCCCGGCCAGGCGGCGCGTTGCCCGCGTTGTCGGCATCATCTGACCGAAGCGGCCCAGCGTGATGCCCAGCGCCCCCTGGCGTGGGGGATCGCCACGCTGGTTACGCTCGGCCTGGTGTTCTGTTTTTCTTTTCTGAGTTTTTCAGCCTATGGCGTGGGCCACGTCATGGCGTTCGGCGATACGCTGCACGCGTTGATCGCCGATGACTACGCCGAGCTGGCGGTCATTCTGCTGGCCTTCACGGCCCTGTTTCCCGGCCTATACCTGGCCGCACTGATCTATCTGTGCAGCGCCGTCCAGCTGGGGCGCACCCTGCCCGGTCAGGTGGTCATCGCCCGTGCGCTGCGCCCGATCGAGCCGTGGATGATGTCGGACGTCTTCATCGTTGGCGTGCTTGTGGCTCTTATCAAGATCATCTCGTTGGCCAGTATTCATATCCATACCGGCTTCGTGGCGTTCTGTCTGTTCTCGGTCCTGATGCTGCGCACGGTCACACTGATCGACTGGACCAGCCTGTGGGACGTGCTGGCCCCGCGGGGATCATTGCCGACAAAGATACGGCCCGGCGCCACCGGCCGTGCCCAGGGCCTGGTGGCCTGCCACGGCTGTGATACGCCGTTCATGGCCGACCGAGGACCATGCTGTCCGCGCTGTGGCAAACGCCACGTGCTACATCGCGTCAATCGTATCCAGCTCACCTGGGCCCTGCTGATCACCGCCACGCTGGCTTATATTCCGGCCAACGTGTATCCGGTGCTCTCGACCATCCAGCTGGGCAACGCCGAGCCACAGACGATCGCCGGGGGCGTGATGCACCTGTTGCACGCCGGTGATTGGCCGATCGCGCTGGTCATCTTCGTGGCCAGTATCGTGGTGCCGATTTCCAAGATCGTGGCACTTGCCTGGCTGTGTCTGGCCGCCCGTCGGCCACGGGCCCGTGCCAGCCTGTCACGCACGCGGCTGTTTCATATCACCGAAAAGATCGGCCGCTGGTCGATGATCGATGTGTTCGTGGTCGCCACGCTGACCACGCTGGTGCAGGCCGGCAGCCTCATGTCGATCGCGCCGGGCCCGGGCGCTGTGGCCTTCGCGCTGGTCGTCATCTTGACGATGATCGCGGCCCATACGTTTGATACCCGGCTACTCTGGAGCGCCCACACCCACACCTTCGGCGTGAGCACTGATCCATCACCGAGCGAGATCTCGCATTCTGCATGAGCGATAACGACCGACCCACAAACAACGAGACGGCTGACATGGAACAGCATTCGGGCTGGTCTATCTCGCCGGTCTGGCTGATTCCGCTGGCCGCGGTGCTGATTGGCGCCTGGTTGCTTTACGACAGCTTCAGCGATCAGGGCCCGGAGGTTATCCTCTCGATCCCCACCGCCGAGGGCCTCGAGGCCGGTTCGACGAAGCTCAAGGTGCGTAGCGTGGATGTCGGCAAGATCGAGAAGATCACGCTGGCCGACGATTACAACGGCGCCAAGCTGACGGTACAGATGAACCCGGATACGGCCAAGCTACTGGGCCCGGACGCCAAGTTCTGGGTGGTCAAACCGCGGGTTGGCCCACAGGGCATCTCCGGGTTGAACACCATTCTCTCCGGGGCCTATCTGCAGCTGCGCCCGGCCAAGCAACGCTCGGACAAGCGTCATTTTCAGGTTCAGGACAATCCGCCGCCGAGCTCGACCAGTCAGCCCGGGGTGAGCATCAAACTCGTCAACGACGGCGACAACACGCTCTCGGTGGGTGATCCCATTGTCTATCAGGGCCAGAACGTCGGCCAGATCGAGGCCGGCGAGTTCTCGGTCGAGAATCGGCAGACGGTTTATACCGTGTTCATTCGTAAACCGTTTTCTGATCTCGTGACCGACGCCACCCAGTTCTGGCTGCGCTCAGGGGTGGATCTGCATCTGGGCTCGGACGGGGTCAACGTTCAGCTCGGCTCGCTGCAGAGCGTGCTGGCCGGCGGCGTGACGTTCGGCCTGCCTGACGGCGTGGCCGCTGGCGATACCGTCGCCAAAGGGGACCGGTTCAAGCTCTATACCACACAGGATGCCGCCATTCAGGATCGTTTTGATCGTCGGCTCGAATACGTGGTGCTGCTCAACGATTCGGTACGCGGGCTGTCGGCCGGCGCATCGGTCGAGTATCGCGGCCTGCGGGTCGGCACCGTCGAGGAAGTACCGTTCTATATGGACGGCTTCGAACTTTCCAGCTTTTCCGGCTTTCGTATCCCGGTGCTGATCGCCATCGAGCCCCAGCGCCAGAGCCTGGCCTGGGCCAACTGGAGCGACGAGGAATGGCGGAAACATCAGCTGCAGTTCTTCGAGAACGGGCTCCGAGCGACGATCAAGTCATCCAATCTGTTGACCGGTGCGATGTTCATCGATCTGTCGTTTGATGATCGAAACGACGATTACGAGAAAACCGAAGTCGGCGGCTATACCGTCTTTCCGAGCGTGCCCAGCCAGATCACGAGTATTCAGGAGCAGATTTCTGACGTGATGGACAAGCTCAACAAGATCGACGTTGGCCCCATGGTTCGTCAGTTCAAGAGCAGCGTCTCTGAAGCCGAGGCCACGATCTCCTCGCTGCACGACACGACCGAGGAGGTCAACGCGCTGTTGCGCCAGCCGGCAACCCAGAACATACCGATGGAGATCGGCGATACGCTGGAGGAAATGCAGCGCACGCTTGGCAACTTCCAGGAAGGCGCCCCGGCCTATCGCCAGTTCAACGACACGCTGGACCGGCTCAATCGTATGCTCGACGATGCCGCGCCACTTACGCGTACCCTGCGCGATCATCCCAACGCACTGCTCTTCGGCCGGCCCGAAGGCGATGACCCGGTTCCGAGAGCCAAGCCATGATGAACATGCCACGACTCGTCGCTGTCCTGATGCTTTTCACCACCGGCCTTGTGGCCGGCTGTGCCTCGGCGCCGGGCGACTCGGCGCTGTTCGTGCTCGACGACGGGCCGGAACCGGCAAGCGGCGCGCCGATTCCCGGCGCACCCACGCTGAGCGTCGACCCGGTCGTCATCGCGGATTATCTCAACCAGGGCGGCATCGTTTTCCAAACCGCGCCCTACAAGGTCGTGATCGCCAACAACAATCGCTGGGCCGCGCCACTGGCCGGCCAGCTGACCGACACGCTCTACAACGTGCTCAGCCGTCGGCTGCGCCAGATCAACGTACAACGGGGCCGCGCGCGCGGCGATACCGCGTTTGCGCTGGTCACCCGGGTCGAGAAATTCTATGGCAGTCATGACGGCCAGGCCCACGTCGCCGGCGTCTGGCAACTGGTCGACGACCAGGGCACGCCCCTGCGCCGCGAGAATTTCGACCAGGCAATCGCCCTTGATCAGGACGGCTACGGCGAGCTGGTGGCCAAACTGTCCGAAGGCTGGCAGAGCATTGCCGCCGACATGAGCCCGCCGATCGCGGCGAGCCTGTCTCAGCGCTAGGGCCTGTTGCCGTTTCATGCGGGCCCGCGCCAAGCGCTGTTTTGCGGCAAGACGAGGCGTAGCTCACGCCGCGCAGTCATTCTGCGCTAGTGGGCAAGAACGCTGTATTGCCGCAAAACAGCGCTTGTCCCAAAGGGTTGGGCCGCAAATCGCGCCCTGCGGCGTTGCGAGCCTTGATCGTGGCACGCCACGATGCGGCGACTCGCGCCTGGCAGGACACGATTTGCGGTCTCCAACGCGGCGCTCGCATGAAACGGCTACAGGCCCTAGTCAATATCCAGATCTTTTCGTGCATCACAGAGGTGCCCCTATGACGACGAATCGTGGTTTTTACCGATACGGCCTGGCGATCACCGGGCTTTCGCTGTGCTTGGCTGCACCGGCGCTCGCCCAGAGTGACGCGCCGGCCGACAGCCCGGTGACCAACGCCAGTGCCATGAGCACATCGAGGACCGACGATACGCCGGCCTCGAACGCCTCAGCATCAAAGGCCGGCATCCGGATGACCAGCCAGAGCGTGGCCGATAACAAGCTGTTGGTCCGCTCGGCCGATCTGCCGGAAAGCGGCTGGATCGTGATTCACTATCGCAACAAGAACGGCGAAATTTCGGGGGATCCGATCGGTGCGCTACGCCTGCAGGCCGGGCATTATGAAAACATCACCATCGGCCTGAACGCTCCGGTCAAAGCCGGCGATACGCTGGTGGCCATGCTGCATACCAACGGCCCGGGCGATGACGAAACCTATGGCGAGACCGCCGATCACGCGGTGATGAAGAAACCTTCCGGCAAGGCCGCCCGCGCGCGTTTCAAGATCACCCGACCCGCCGATGAACAAAAACAGGATACAACCACGAGTTCCGGTCATATCGGCAACACGGAACAAGGCCAGTCGATGCACTGATCGAACAGGCCGCATCGCCGGATAGAAAAAAGGCCGCAAAAGCGGCCTTTTTTCTATGCACCAGCCGATCACTGATCAGCGCTTCATCGATTCGAAGAACTCGGCGTTGGTTTTGGTCTGCTTCATGCGGTCGATGAGCAATTCCATGGCTGCCAGATCGTCCATACCGTGGAGCAGTTTGCGCAGCACCCACATCCGCTGCAGCTCTTCCTGCGGCACCATCTTCTCTTCGCGGCGCGTGCCCGAGCGATTGACATGAATGGCCGGGTAAATGCGTTTCTCGGCAATACGACGATCCAGGTGGATCTCCATGTTGCCGGTGCCCTTGAACTCCTCGTAGATGACTTCGTCCATCTTGGAGCCCGTCTCGATGAGTGCGGTGGCCATGATCGTCAGGCTGCCGCCCTCTTCGACGTTACGGGCCGCGCCGAAGAAGCGCTTGGGCTTTTGTAGCGCGTTGGCATCGACACCACCGGTCAGCACCTTGCCCGAGGACGGGGCCACGGTGTTGTAGGCACGGGCCAGACGCGTGATGGAGTCCAGCAGTACCACCACATCCTTCTTGTGCTCGACCAGGCGCTTGGCTTTTTCGATCACCATGTCGGCGACCTGCACGTGACGCGAGGCCGGCTCGTCGAAGGTCGAGGAGACCACTTCGCCGCGTACGCCGCGCTCCATCTCGGTGACTTCCTCGGGCCGCTCGTCGATGAGCAGTACGATCAGGTGACAGTCGGGATGGTTGTAGGCGATCGACTGGGCGATGTTCTGCATCATCATCGTCTTGCCGGCCTTGGGCGGCGAGACGATCAGGCCGCGCTGGCCCTTGCCGATGGGCGAGACCAGATCGATGGTGCGGGCGGTGATGTCCTCGGTGGAGCCGTTGCCGATCTCCATATGCAGCCGTTCGGTCGGGAACAGCGGCGTGAGGTTTTCGAACAGGACCTTGCCCTTGGATTTCTCGGGCGGGTCCTCGTTGATGTCGTCGACCTTGAGCAGGGCGAAATAACGCTCGGATTCCTTGGGCGGACGAATCCGGCCACGGATATTGTCACCCGTGCGCAGGGAAAAGCGCCGGATCTGGCTCGGCGAGACATAGATATCGTCCGGGCCGGCCATGTAGGAGGTTTCGTTCGAGCGCAGGAAGCCAAAGCCGTCGGAGAGGATCTCGAGCACGCCGTCGCCGTAGATACGCTCGCCGGATTTGGCGTGCGCCTTGAGCATGGCGAAGATGAGCTCCTGCTTGCGCAGACGGGAGATGTTTTCCAGCTCCATCTCCTGCGCCGACTCCATCAACTCGGCCGCGGTCTTTCGCTTGAGCTCGGTCAGGTTGAGAATCGGGCCGTCGCCGGCGACACCGGCATAGGCTTCGAATTCGGCCTCGTCGATATCCTCGTTCGGCGGATTGTTCGGGCCCTTGTTGTTGCCCCGGCCGCGGTTGTTGCCGCCGCCCTTTTTATTGTTGTTCCCGCCGCCGTTGTTGCCACCGCCGTTGTTGTTGTTCGGCTTGCGGCGGCGGCCGCGGCGGTTGTTGTTGTCCTTGTTGCCTTGGCCTGCGCCCCCGTTGTTATTGGGGTTCTTGTCGTCGTTCTTGCCCGAATTGTTATTCGAGCTGTCTTTCGACTCCTGGGCCTTGCGATCGTCAACGGTTTCTTCAGACACGGCTACACACGCTTGCTCGGGATACCGCAGCTGTCGCGCCGCAGCAATGAAAAGGAAGGAAAAAAGACAGTGCCGGACGACTGCACGACACTGTCGGGACCCGATCGGCTCGGGTCATATCAGATGTGCTGATCAATGAACTCGGCGAGCTGGCCCTTGGAGACCGCGCCGACCTTGGTGCCGGCAACTTCGCCATCCTTGAACAGCATCAGCGTCGGGATGCCCCGAATGCCGTAACGCGGCGGGGTCTCGGGGTTGTCGTCGACGTTGAGCTTGGCGATCGTCAGCTTGCCCTCGTACTCATCGGCGATTTCATCGAGCATCGGGGCGATCTGTTTACACGGGCCACACCACTCGGCCCAGTAGTCCACGAGAACCGGACCGGATGCCGACAGCACCTCGGATTCGAACGTATCGTCAGTGACCTTGACGGTGTTTTCACTCATGAGACATGGCCTCAACTGATCCGTGAAACGGATGAGAAAGTAGATTGATCGAAAAGCACAGGCGCCGCGGCGCCACGCTGCTGCTCGGGCCTGACACTTGGGGCAACGAAAAACGCTTGCAAGCAGTGACCCGGGCCCGCAATACGCGTCGGCGAGGCATCGAACTGTTATAGTGCGGATTGCGCAAAACGAGCGCTTGTCGATAAAGCTCGAATGCGAAAAAACCACGATCCGGCGTGTTCACGCCTGTGGCCTTAGCCGTCATTTGAGCGTATCCATCGCGCTTTTTCAACCCCTTTAATCACCGATCCGTGTAAATCGTTTTATGCCGCCGGTGATCCGCGAGCTGCCATGACACGCGAACAAGCGCCCGATGCCACCCCTGCCCGCCTGGTTACCGATACGCGCCTGGACAGCCTGGGGCTGCATGCCAGCATCGTGGCCGGTCTCAATGCTCGTGGCTTCACCCAGGCCACGCCGATTCAGGCCGATACCCTGCCATTGGCATTGGACGGGCGTGATATCGCCGGCCAGGCCAATACCGGCACCGGCAAGACCGCCGGGTTTTTGTTGGCAACACTTGATCGCCTGTTGCGCAACACGCCCCGCGAGGTGGATGAGACACCGGCCGGTGCGGCGCGGCCGCGCGCGTTGATCCTGGCCCCCACGCGTGAGTTGGCCGAGCAGATCTATCAGGATGCCCTGCCGCTGGCCGAGCAGACGGGGCTTAAGTGCGTGGTTTGCTATGGCGGCACCGGTTACGAATCGCAGCGCGAGGCCATCGGCGCCGGTGTCGACGTGCTCATCGGTACGCCGGGCCGGCTGATCGATTACTACAAGCAGAAGATCTATACCCTGGCCGCGATCGAAGTGGCGGTACTCGACGAAGCCGATCGCATGTTCGATCTGGGCTTCATCGATGACGTGCGCTACTTGTTTCGCAAGATGCCGCCGGCCGGTGAGCGCCAGAATTTGTTGTTTTCGGCCACGCTGTCGCACCGCGTGCTGGAGCTGGCCTACGAACACATGAATGCGCCGGAAACCGTCAAGAGCGATACCGAGCGCGTGAATATCGGCGCGATAACACAGACGCTCTATCACGTCTCCAAGGACGACAAGATGGCGCTTCTGATCGGCCTGTTGCGCGAGATCGGCGATGCACGCACGCTGATCTTCATCAACACCAAACGGGTCGCCGAGCGTATCGATGACACGCTGGCCGCCAACGGCTTCAACGCGGCGACATTGTCCGGTGACGTGGCCCAGAACAAACGCCTGCGTCTGCTCGAGGCCTTCAAGGCCGGTGAGCTGCCGATCATGGTGGCTACCGATGTGGCGGCCCGGGGTCTGCATATTCCCGATGTGGCCTTCGTCATCAACTACGATCTGCCCCAGGACGCCCAGGACTATGTCCATCGTATCGGGCGGACCGCACGCGCGGGCAACACCGGGCACGCCGTGTCTTTCGCCTGCGAGGAATATGTCTATTCCCTGCCGGATATCGAGGCTTATATCGAGCACAAGATATCCGCCGAAATGCCGGCCGATGACCGCTTCGCCAACGATTACGTCCGCGCACCGGCACGCCAGAAATCACGCGGCCGGGGCCGTCGTCGCAATGATCGGCGTCGCTAGACGAGGCGCGCCGCATCCGTAGAATGCCGGCTTTGAATCTATGGAGACTGCTCCGACATGGACATCACACGCGAACTGCTCGACACGATCTGTGAGATCGCCGTCGAAGCCGGTCAGGCAACGCTGCCGATCTATCACAGTGACTTCGACGTTCAGACCAAGGACGATGACAGCCCCTTGACCCAGGCCGATCTGGCCGCGCATCGCGTGATCAGCGATCGGCTGGGCGCAGCATTTGCCGACACGCCGCAGTTGTCCGAGGAAGCCGCGGATATCGATTACGACACCCGCGCCGAGTGGCGTGAGTACTGGCTGATCGATCCGCTCGACGGCACCCGTGAGTTCGTCAAGAAAAACGACCAGTTCACGATCAATATCGCCCTGGTCTGTGATGGCCGCCCGGTACTCGGCGTGGTCTATGCCCCGGCGCTGGATACGCTGTGGTGCGGCGCCGATGGCCTGGGCGCGTTCAAGCGCGAAGCCAGCGATTCCGTGCTGGCCTCGATCACCTGCGCCACCGCGGCCCCCGACAAGCCACGGGTGCTGGTCTCCCGCTCGCATCGCGGCGAAGCGATCGATCAACTGCTGTCGCGCATGCCCGATTACGAGCCCGTGTCGATGGGGTCATCGTTGAAGTTCTGTGTCATCGCCGAGGGCGAGGCCGACTTCTATCCGCGCCTGGGGCCCACCAGCGAATGGGACACCGCGGCCGGGCATGCCGTGCTGGACGCCGCCGGTGGCCAGGTCGTGGATACACGCGGGCGCCCGCTGCGTTATAACGAAACCGACAGCCTGTTGAACGACTGGTTCCTGGCCTTCGGCGACGCCACCCACGACTGGCAGGCCTACGTGCCGAAATAGGCTTCCAGCCTGTCAATCGGCGGCGATGTCTTGAGCGATCAGCAGGCTGCAATCCAGCCGATCGAGCAGCGAGGCACCAACCGAGCCCTGCCACCAGCGTGACAGCACCCCGCGGCGCTGGTGGCCGACGATAACCAGATCCGCGCCCATCTCCTCGGCATAGCGTGCGATCTGGTGGGCCGGCTCGCCGACGCGAATTTGGCCATCGGCCACGATATCGGCCTCGGCCAGCGCGGCCACACCCTCGGCAAGAATCCGCTCCACGCGCTCGCGCTCGGACTGATACATGCTCTCGGTATAGAACCCCTCGGCCGCAGCCACCGCCCCCGTCAGCGGCACGACTGCCAGCAGCGTGACGGCCACACCCGGGCCCTGCAGTAGCGCCAGGCTGCGCTGTAGCGCGATACGGCCCTGATCGCTGCCGTCATAGGCCAGAAGGATCGTTTTGAAGTGCTGCATGACAAACGCCCGCGTCTTGAAAGCCTGCCCCTGATTTAACACGACAGACGGGCATTTTGTCTCGGCCGGTCTATAAACGCGCCAGACGCGCCTCCAGCTCGGCTTGTTCGACCAGCTCGGCCACGCGCGCCCGATTGGCGCGCTCCATGGGCGCGCCGTCGACCAGGCTGCGCGGGGCCTCGCGGATTTCGGTATCGGCAAACAGCGTCGCCTCGAAGCCGTGTTCGCCGGCCACGAAACGAAACGCCGGATAGAAACGATACCCGTCAGCAAAACGATAGCGCCGCTCGGCGATTTCAAACGGGATGCCCTGCTGATCGAGAAACAGATCAAAGCTCTCGGAGTGCTCGGCGAACACATGCAGCTGAATATCCGAGTGTGCGTTGGCCAGCCCCGATAACACATCGCCCACCAGGCGCGGCTTGAACGCTGCCATGAGTTTCATCGCCGACAGCGCAGCCCGGCGCATGGCCTCGAGCTCGGCCGGCTGATCCTCGCCGGCAAACAAGCGCTGATGCTCGGCCAGCGCCGATTCGATCTCGGCGTTCTTGGGCAGAATCGAGTTACGCACGTCGATGCCCAGCTGCTGGGCGGCTTTCTGTTTGGCGACACGAAAATCACGAATGCCCTGCTCGGCCATGAGTTTTGCCGCCACCTGGGCCATCTGTTGTCGTTGTGCGGTCTGCTTGCGGGCACTGGCCATGATGAACGCTCCCTCGGTGACGGTTGAAACTCGCGGCGCGCGGGCCGGCTGGTCAGAACAAACGACTAGACCCAACAACCCGACCAAACACCTAGAACAGCTGCTCGACCTCGCTCGTGGAATTGCTCGGGCCGGCGCGCTCGGCCTGTTCCCGGCTCGGGATCCGATCGGGCCGGAAGATCTCGGCGATACCCGAGCCGTCCAGCGAGCGCTGGCCGTTGTCCGGGTTGATCATGACCGTGACCAGATCCTCGGGCTTGGGGGGTATGGCCGTGGGCGTGTTCTTCAAGGCCTGGCCCATGAAATCCACCCACATGGGCAGCGCGGCATGGCCACCGGTTTCGGCGTCGCCCATCGGGGTGAGCGTATCGAAGCCCACCCAGCTGATCGCGACCAGATTGGCGTTGAAGCCCACGAACCAGGCATCAACTTGATCGTTGGTGGTGCCGGTCTTGCCCGACAGATCGTCGCGACCCAGCTTGAGCGCGCCGCGCCCGGTGCCGTGGCGAATCACGTCGCGCATCATGTCGCCCACGATATAGGCATTGTCGGCATCGATGACTCGGGGCGCCAGATTCGAGCTGTCCAGCGGCTGGCCGTTCTCATCGATCATGGGGCAGTCGAAGATATCGTCACACGCCATCTGTGGCTTGGCCTGATAGACCGTGTCGCCCCGACCGTCTTCGATGGTCTGAATATAATACGGCTCGATACGAAACCCGCTGTTGGCAAAGACCGAATAGCCCTGGGCCATCTGCAGCGGCGAGAACGAGGCCGTACCCAGCGCCAACGACAGGTTGTGCGGCATCTGGTCGGCCGGCAGCCCGAAGCGGCTGACATAGTCGATGGTGTTGCCGACACCGACTCGTCGCAGCACACGAATCGAGACCAGGTTGCGCGAGTGCACGAGCCCTTCACGCAGCCGCGTCGGGCCATAGATCCGACCGGAGTAATTCTGGGGTCGCCAGGCCTTGTCCAGATTCGGCGAGTCGTAGACCACGGGCGCGTCGTTGACCATCGTGGCCGCGCTGAAACCGTGGGCCAGTGCAGCACTGTATAAAAACGGCTTGAACGATGAGCCCGGCTGGCGGCGGGCCTGTATGGCCCGGTTGAACTTCGACAGGTTGTAATCAAACCCGCCAACGAGCGCCTGCACGGCCCCGGTATGCGGATCCATCGCCACCAGCGCACCCTGCACCTTGGGAATCTGGGCGAGCGTCCAGGGTTTGTCCTTGGAGCCGGTATAGGCCAAGCGTACAACATCGCCCCGCTTGCCCAGTTTCGAGGCCGACTGACCGGCCGACAGCCACGGCATCTGAGCGGCTGCCAGATCGATTTCGCCGTACTGGGCCGTCGCCAGGCGCAGGGTCGAGCCGCTCGTGCCCAGCACGACCGCAGGAACCAGGCCGCCGCGGGTGGCGATCTCGTCAAGTGCGCCACGTCGCTTGGTCGCATCGTCGAGCAGGCCGGTATCGATGGTCGTTTCCGCGCCCCGCCAGCCGTGGCGCGCGTCATAAGCCAGAAGATCGCGGCGCAGCGCACGATCAGCGGCGGCCTGGCGGCTGCTCGACAACGTCGTGGTGACCGTGAAACCGCCGGTGTAGGCCTTGTCGCCGTAACGAGACACGATTTCCTGACGCACCATTTCAGCGACGTACTGGGCCTCGTAGCGCACGGGATTGGTCTTGTTGTTGCCGTGGTCCTGGCCCGCGGTCACCGGGGCAGCCAGGGCACCCTCGTACTGGGCATCGCTGATGAAGCGCAGGTCGTGCATCCGGCCCAGCACATAATCACGGCGCTGGCGCGCCCGATCCGGGTTGGCGATCGGGTTGAACGCCGAGGGCGCCTTGGGCAGCCCGGCAATCATCGCGGCCTGGGCCAGCGTGAGCTCGTCCAACGGCTTGTTGTAATAAGCCTGGGCCGCCGCGCCCACGCCATAGGCACGCTCGCCCAGATAGATCTTGTTCAGATACAGCTCGATGATCTGCTCTTTGGAGAACTTCGACTCCATGCGCAGGGCCAGCATCATCTCCTTGATCTTGCGGGTATAGGTTCGATCCCGCGTGAGATAAAGATTACGCGCCAACTGCATGGTGATGGTCGAGCCGCCCTGGGTCTTGCGGCCCGTCTCGATCAGATGCACCACGGCACGCATCAGGCCCTGATAATCCACGCCGGGATGCTCGAAGAACCGATCATCCTCGGCGGCCACGAACGCATAGACCTGGCGCTTGGGGATCTGGTCATAGGTCAGCGGAATACGGCGTTCCGTGCCGTACTCGCCAATCAGCTCGTGATCGGCGGTATAGATCCGCAGCGGTTCGTTGAGTTGCGTGGTGCCGATATCCCCGGCGTCGGGCAGCTGGGGCCCGAAATACAGATAAAGCCCGACCGCGACGATCACGGCCAGCGTGGCCGCCGACAACAGGCCGGCCAGCAGCACGACGACGAGTTTCATGCTGCGCGAAGCTATCGACATCAAAACACCTGAATCGGCGGTGGGCCATGAACCAGCGGCATCATACCGGGCGATGCGTTGTCTGCCGAACCCGATCGGTCGTCGCTGGCAGGGCCTGTTGCCGTTTCATGCGAGTCCGCGCCAAGCGCTGTTTTGCGGCAAGACGAGGCGTAGCCCACGCCGCGCAGTCATTCTGCGCTAGTGGGCTGGAACGCTGTATTGCCGACGTGTCGTTAATTTCAGCGCGCTTGTCCCGAAGGGTTGGGCCGCCCATAAAAATTGAAGATGGGCGCCCTGCGGCGTTGCGAGTCTTGATCGTGGCACGCCACGATGCGGCGACTCACGCCTTGCAGGACACACTGCGGACTCTCGACGAAAGCGGCGCTCGCATGAAACGGCAGCAGGCCCCTAGACAGATTGCACCGATCGGCACCTCGGGTATAGTCGGCCGGAGTCTTTTCGCTGTCTTTGTCAGGGGTTAGACGCGATCGGACTTGCCGGGGGCGTGGCGCGTTGTGCGTGAGGCACGAGTGACGCGGTGGCGGCCATTCGCCAAAAGGGGGGGATATCGCATGACAAACGCGATCGCTGACACGTTCGGACCGGGGTCGGCGGCTCGAACAGGGCTGATTTCCAAATTCATGCCAAAACGCCGCACAGGCATGTTTGGTCTGGATATCAGCGCGCGTCGCGTCAAACTCCTGGAGCTGACGCTTGAGGCCGGCCAGCCGCGGATTGCGGCCTATGCCAGCGAGCCCCTGGCCGTGGATGCTGTCCATGACGGCCAGATCCAGAACGCCGAGGATGTCGCCCGTGCCGTGCGCCGGGCGCTGGCCCGCAGCGCGACGCGTACCCGGCGCGTGGCGGTTGCCGTGTCCGGACCGTCGGTGATCAGCAAGACCATCCGCATGCCGGCCGATCTCTCTGAGACCGAGATCGAACAACAGATCGAGGTCGACGCCGAGATTCACCTGTCGCAGCCGTTACGCGACGTGTTTCTCGATTTCCAGATTCTGGAACGCGACCCGCGGGACCCACGTTTCAACCGTGTGCTGCTCGTGGCCTGTCGTCGCGAAACCGTCGAGCTGCGGATCGCAGCCATGGAGATGGCCGGGCTGTCGGTCGGTCTGGTCGACGTCGAGGAATACGCTCTGCAGAACGCCTGTTCACTGCTCGATCGCACGACGCGATCCGAGCAGAGCTGGTTCGCGGTCTTCGACGTCGGGGCACTGGATATGCGCCTGACGGTGCAGCATGGCTCGCGTAGCCGTTATACCCGCAGTATCGAGTTCGGTGGCCAGGCGATCGCCGAGAGACTGATCAGCCGTCACGGCCTGGCCGATATCGAACAGCTGCATTCGCACCTGCGCACCGGCGAGCTGTCGCAACCGGATCTGGCCGAGGATATCGCCGCCTTTGCCCGGAACCTGGCCACACGGATCGAGCAGAGCCTGCGTTTTTTCTTGTCGGCCAACGCCGAAAACGATCAAGCCATCGATCGCGTGGTGATCACCGGCGGTGTGGCGCGCTATCCCGGCCTGGCCGAGGCGCTCGGCGAGCAGCTGCCCTGGCGAGTGACGCTGGGCAATCCGTTGGCGGATATGTCGGTCAACGCACATGCCCGACGCAATCACGTCGACGACGAAGCGCCGGCCTTGATGATCGCCGCCGGTCTGGCCCTGCGCGGGCTGGCATGAGCACCGCCATCCGCATCAATCTCCTGGATTGGCGCCGGGAGGCACGCCTGGCCAAACAGCGACGCTTTGCCGCCCTCCTGGCCGGCGTGGTCGTGCTCAGCGTGGTGCTCGTGGGGGTTCTGCCGCTGGCCTACTACCAGCACGCACTCGATCACCAGCGCGAACGCAACGCCTATCTGGAGACCCATATCGCCGAGGCCGATGCGCGTCTGGCCGAAATCAAGACCTTGAAGGCCGACCGCGCCGCGCTGATCAAACGCATGAACATCATCGCCGATCTACAGCAGTCCCGCGGGGCGATCGTGCACTACTTCGATCAGCTGGCCGCCACGTTGCCCAAAGGCGTCACGCTGACGGCCATTCACGAGACCGATACGACGACCACGATCGACGGCCTGGCCGAGGCCAATGCCGGCGTGTCTGAATACATGACCGCCCTGGATCGCTCCGCCTGGTTCGACAACCCGCGTCTGGTCGTGATCAAGCGCACAGACAACACCGTCAATGCGCGTTCGGATTTCACGCTACAGGTCGACACGCCCCCGCCCACCGCCACACAGCCGCCGGGGGCCGGCCCATGAGATCGCTTCGAACCTATGTTGACGAGCTGAAGAGCCTGGATCAGCACAATATCGGCAGCTGGCCGCTGTGGGCCTATGGCGTGGTGATGGGCGTGGTCGCACTCGTGGTTGTCTTCATCGCCGGGTGGTATTTCGTCTTGCCCAAGCGCGCCGATGTCGAACGCGCCGAGCAGCATGAAATCGAGCTGCGCGAGCGGTATGCCAGCCGTGCGGCCCAGGTGGCCAATCTGGCGGCCTATCGCGCCCAGCTGGCCGATATGCGCGCCGATTTCGCCACCCTGCTCGATCAGCTGCCCAGCCAGACCGAGGTGCCAAGCCTGCTGCGCGATATTTCGGCCGCCCGGGCCGCCAACGGCTTGAACGAGCAGCTGTTCAAACCCGCGCCCGAGATCAAGCGGGCCTTTTATGCCGAACTGCCCAACGAGCTGGTGGTCACCGGTGGCTATCATGCCTTCGGCCGATTCGTCTCGGACGTGGCGGCCCTGTCACGCATCGTGACCCTCAACAACGTCCAGATCGCCCCGGTGACGCCGCCGACGAGCGAAGCCGACGGCGACGGTCCGTTGCTGCGCATGAGCCTGACTGCAACGACCTATCGTTATCTCGAGCCCGACGAACGCGAGACGGCGCCGGCCAACGCCAAGGCGAAAACACGGTGATGACAGGGCCGCGATGGCGATATGCAACCTGTGTGCTCGTTGTCGGGCTGGCCGGCTGCGGCAGCGACGCATCGCCGGATCTTGTGCGCTACGTCGAGCGTGTTGATGCCCGGCCCGCGCCGGCGATCGACGCGATTCCCGAGCCGGCGCCTTATGTGCCCTATCGCTACACACCGGGCGGCCGACGCGCGATTTTCACCCCGAGCACGCCGGCGTCGGCCGCCGGCAACGATGGCCTGCGCCCGGATCGTTCACGCCCGGCCGAACCGCTCGAAGCCTATTCGCTCGATGCCCTCACGCTCGTTGGCGTATTGCGCATGCGCGGCGCCAGCCAGGCGCTGATCAAGACCCCGGGCGGCATCGTGCATCGCGTGGGCGTCGGCGCGTATCTCGGCCAGCACGACGGCCGCGTCACCGCCATCGCGGCTGAGCGCGTGTCTCTGGTCGAGATCGTGCCCGACGGTCAGGGCGGTTATACCCAGCGCGACACGGTACTTGTCGCGTCCTCCGATTCACGTTCTTGAGTGGTGTTGATGCCTCGTCTGGTAAAAAACAAATCGCGGGCCGGGCTCGCGCTCGTCTTGTTGTTGGCCACGTCGCTGATCAGTACCGCCGCAGCTGCGGCGCTGATTGATATTCAGCCGGCCAGCGACGGCGCGCGAAACGGCCTGCGGCTGGTCTTCGACGACACCCCGCCCACGCCGTCGGTCTTCACCATCGAGGATCCCGCGCGTCTGACACTGGACATGCCGGGCACGAATCTCGGCCTGACACAGCGCTATCGAACCATCGAGCGGGGGGGTATCGAATCCGTGGCCGCGGCCGAAACCGGCGACAAGACACGGCTCGTCGTCAATCTGACGCGCCTGGTCGATTACGACATACAGCGCAAGCCGCGCGCGCTGTTGGTGTTTTTCGGCGCCGACCAGCCATCCGGCGCGACACCGGGGGCAGCCGCACAGACAATCACCGACATCGATTTCCGGCGCGCCGACAACGGCGCTGGCCGGATCAAGATCACGCTCGACGGCACCCAGGCGCCGGTGGATATCGGGCGCCAGGGCCAACGCGTGGTGGCCCGGCTGTCCGGGATCGCGCTGCCGGCGCGTCTATCCCGGCGTCTGGATGTCACCGATTTCGCCACCCCCGTGGCCACGATCGATGCCCGCGATCAGGGCGCGGACACGCAGATCGTGATCACGCCGCGTGCCGAGGCCGTCTACGAGCGTCTGGCCTATCAGACCGGCAACGATCTGGTGATCGAGCTGCGTGGCCTGGACCGGGCCGAGCGCGCCGACAACGCGGCCCGTCAGCCACGCTACGACGGCGAGAAGATCTCGCTGTCGTTTCAGGATATCGACGTACGCACGGTGCTCCAGATCATGGCCGAGACCGCCGGCGTGAACATGGTCGTCGCCGACAGCGTGACCGGCACCATCGCCTTGCAGCTCGATGACGTGCCCTGGGATCAGGCGCTGGATATCGTGCTCGACGCCAAGAACCTGGGCATGCAGCGCCAGAACAACGTCATCAGCGTGGCACCGCTGTCCGAGATCGCCGCGCGTCAGGCCGCCAAGGCCGAGGCCCGCCGGGCGACCCGCGAGCTGGCCCCGCTGCAATCCGAGATCATTCAGATCAACTACGCCAGCGCGGCCGACATGGCCAATATCGTGCAATCCGACACGGTGACCACGCGCCAGAGCTTCGTTGCCCCGACGCGCGCCACGCCGGGCCTGGATTTCGCCGGGGGCGACAATGACCTGGCCGGCGCGGTCTCGCCGTTCAGCCGCACCAGCACGCGGGCCCAGCGCACGGTCAATACCTCGACCGATTCCGAGCGCGACGAGCACTCCCTGCTGTCACCCCGCGGGCACGTCACGGTCGACGATCGCACCAATACCCTGCTGATCACCGATACCGCGGCCAAGATCGAGCAGATCCGCAACCTGATCAACCGGCTGGACATCCCGGTACGCCAGGTTCTGATCGAATCGCGCATCGTGGTGGCCAATCGGGATTTCACGCGCAATCTGGGCGTGTCCCAGACCGGGGTGGACAACTCACGGCTCAACAACGCGCTTGGCGCCGGCGACGGGCTGGGCAACGCCTATAACGCCAACAACGGCGGCTATGCCGTGGCCCTGCCGGCCCAGGGCGCGACCAGCCTGCTCTCGACCTCGATCGTGACCGACACCTTCAGCCTGAACCTCGAACTCACGGCCATGGAGATGGAAAACAACGGCGAGATCATTTCCTCGCCGCGCATCATCACCGCCGACGGGCGCGAGGCCAATATCGAACAGGGCCGCGAGATTCCGTATCAGTCCGGCACCGCCGGCGGGCTGGCCGGCGCCACGGTCGAGTTCAAGAAAGCCGTGCTGGGCCTGAACGTCACGCCCAAGATCACGCCCGACAAGAAAGTGATCATGAATCTCAACGTCACCCAGGACTCGGTCGGCGAATTCGTGCCCACCTCTCAGGGCGGCCAGGTGCCCTCGATCGATACCCGCAGCCTGACCACGCAAGTTCTCGTGGATAACGGCGACACGGTCGTGCTGGGCGGTATCTTCGAGCAGAACGACAGTAACCAGACCGGCTCGGTGCCGTTTGTCAGCAAGATCCCGCTGATCGGCGCGCTGTTCACCAATCGCAGCCTGGAACGTCAGAAGCGCGAGCTCCTGATCTTCGTCACGCCGAAGATTCTGGAAAATCAGGCCAGCCTGCAATCACGTTGAAACCGATCATCGTCGGGGGACGATGACGACACGCCTTAAAGGGGGAACCATGACCGAAAACCACAGCTGGGCCCGCATCGTGCTGGCCGCCACATTCGCCATCACCTTGTTCGGCTGCACCAGCGGCGACGATTCCAGCGATGACGCCAACAACGACGATACGCCCGCGGACACCGGCGATAACGTCGCCGACACCCCGGCCCGGCTTGGCAGTTTCGATGCCAACGGCGACTTCCGCCCCGGCGTGATCGCAGCCAGCCAGACGACGCTGACGAGCGGTCAATCAAGTGAACTCACGCTGCGCCTACGCGACGGCGACGCGGGCGACAGCGCCCAGGCCACCAGCGTGTTCTTTTCCTCCCCCTGCACCCAGGCCGGCGATGCCGATATCACGCCGAGCGTGGTTCAGAACATCAACGACACGATTACCACAACGTACACGCCGCGTGGCTGCAACACCTCGGATACCGTCACCGCCAGAACCAGTATCAACGGCCGCACGCTGGAGGCCTCGGTCACGCTCTCGCCGCGGGCAACGACCGCCGCGGCGTTGGCGTTCGTGGCAACCAGCAACCCACAGATCGGGATACAGGGCACCGGCATTCTGCCGCCCCAGTCGCAGATCACGTTTCGCGTGACCGACGATCAGGGCATGCCCGTGCCTAACCAACGCGTGATGTTCGAGCCCGAAACCCGGGTCGGCGGCATCACGCTTTCGCCCCAAAGTGCACGCACGAACGCCCAGGGCGACGTATCGACCACGGTCACCTCGGGCACGCAGGCCACGACCTTGCAGATCGATGCCCGCACGACCGGTAGCGATGGCCGTGTCGTATCCGGCCAGTCGCGTGCGCTGGTTGTAACCACCGGCCTGGCCGATCAGGACAGTTTCTCGATCAGCGCCGAGTCATTGAATATCGAGGGCCTGGACCGCGACGGAGTAACCACGGCTATCAGCGTGCGCGCCGCCGATCGCTTCAACAACCCGGTTCCCGACGGCACCACGATCAATTTCCGCACCGAAGGCGGCTCGATTCCCGGCGCGTGTCAGACCACGGACGGCGGTTGCTCGGTGACGTTCGTCAGCCAGAATCCGCGGCCCGATGACGGCCGCGTGACCGTGCTGGCTACCGCCACCGGCGAGGAAAGCTTTGAAGACACCAACCCCTCGAACGGACGCTTTAATGCCGGCGAGGCATTCACGGATACCAGAGAAGCGTTTCTGGACATCGATTACGACAACGCGCGTGACCCTGACGAGCCCTACATCGACTTCAACAACAACGGCCAGTACGACCTCAAATCCGGCACGTTCAACGGTCTACTGTGCAACGCCGACGATGAATGCGCCGAGCGCAACACGATCGCCGTCCGGGATGATCTGGTCATCGTGCTGTCGGGCTCGTCGCTGTTCATCGATCTGCCGGCCATGATATCGCTTGGCGATAACGCCACCACGATCAACGTGGCGGTGCGCGATTCAAACGATCAGGTGCCGCCGTCTGGCACGACCGTGGCCGCCACCACCACACAGGGCACGATCGAGGGCCCGAGCTCCTTCACCGTGCCGGCCACGAACCAGAAAACGCCGTACGTCGCCTCGTTTCGGCTCGAGCCTTCCGGCTCGGAGGGTCAGGGCGTGTTTCGTGTCACGGTTACAACACCGAGCGATACCATTTCGCGTGACACCGCCACGGTCGTGGAGGCTGTTTCTGACTAGAACACAGACTTTCATTTCCCGACTACGGTACACTGCACGGGTTTGATCCCGGCCGGCACCGTTTCGGCCCGGATCGGTTCAATGTCTACCACTCGTTTTTAGTACGTACATGGCATCTAACCCGAATATCTATCTCGTCGGCCCCATGGGCGCCGGCAAAACCACTGTTGGTCGACGCATCGCCGAACTCAAGGGCATGAATTTCGTCGACTCGGACCAGGAAGTCGAAAAGCGCACCGGCGTCGATATCTCCTTCATCTTCGACATGGAAGGCGAGGACGGTTTTCGCAAGCGCGAGCGCGAAATGATCGCCGAGCTCTCCGAGGAGCCGAACACGGTCATGGCCACCGGCGGCGGCGCGGTGCTGGATGACGCCACGCGCAACCTGCTGTCGGCACGCGGCGTCGTGGTGTATCTGGAAACCACGCTGGAGCAACAGCTGGCGCGCACGCGCAAATCCACGGATCGGCCGTTGCTGGCCGGCAGCGATGACATGGAGGCCACGCTCACGGCCCTCATGGAAGAGCGCGATCCGCTGTATCGCTCGATCGCCGATGTGGTCATCGCCACCGGCGATCAGCAGGCGCGCAAGCTGGCCCGGGAGATCGTCGAGCAGCTGGAGGCCATCGGCACGGCGTAATGGCCGCACACGACGACAGCACAGACGGCGAATCGATCGGCGCTGATTGGGTCTATGCCGGGTTCTGGAGCCGGGTATGGGCGGCGGTGATCGATTCGTTCCTGTTGCTGATCGTGGTGTTTCCGATCCTGGGCTGGTTGATTCCCGGCCCGCACGGCCCGGCACTCACCTCCGGCGCGCTTGTCGCCCCCGACGGGCGTATCGATTATCAGGCGCTGACGCTGACCGGCGCGGCCCTGCCCGGGCCGGTGCATGTTCTGGTCTATTGGGTCCTGCCGGCACTCGTCGTGCTGTTGTTCTGGTTCTTTCGCGAGGCCACGCCCGGCAAGATGCTGATCGGCGCACGTATCGTGGATGCGCGCACCGGCCAGCCTGCGCGTACCGGTCAGCTCGTGCTGCGCTATCTGGGTTATTACGTGGCCACTCTGCCGTTATGCCTGGGCCTGGCCTGGGTCGGCATCGATCGCCGCAAACAGGGCTGGCACGACAAGCTGGCCGCCACCGTGGTCATTCGTCGCCCAGGGGCGACGCGCCCGGCCGATGATTTCGGCACCACCTCGCACCGTGAGTGAATTGCATGCCGCGTTCTGACGTCACCACCCTGCCCGTGGCGCTCGATACCCGAGCCTACGATATCCATATCGCCAGCCGTCTCATCGATGCCCCGGCCGCCTATGCCGGGGCGATTGCCGGGCGTCACGTGCTGATCGTGACCAACGAAACGGTCGCCCCGCTTTATCAGGCGCGTGTCATGGCAACACTGGCCGAGGCGCACGAGGTGGACACGCTGGTGCTGCCCGACGGTGAGGCCACGAAATCCATGGCCACGCTGGACATCATCACCACGCGGCTGCTGGAAAATCGCTGTGGGCGCGACGCCACGATCGTGGCGCTGGGTGGCGGCGTGATCGGCGACCTGGCCGGGTTTGCGGCCGCGATCTATCAACGCGGGATCGATTTCGTCCAGGTGCCCACCACCCTGCTGGCCCAGGTGGACTCCTCCGTGGGCGGCAAGACCGGCGTCAATCATCCGCTGGGCAAGAACATGATCGGGGCGTTTCACCAGCCTCGCCGGGTGCTGGCCGATATCGACGTGCTCGACACATTGCCGGCGCGAGAGTTCTCGGCCGGCATGGCCGAAGTCATCAAGTACGGGCTGATACGCGACCCGGCGTTCTTCGACTGGCTGGAAGCCAACATGCCCGCGATCATGGCGCGCGACCCGGCCTGTATCGTTGAAGTCATCCGGCGTTCCTGTGCCAACAAGACCGAGGTGGTCGTGGCCGACGAGCGCGAGGCCGGCGAGCGCGCCCTGCTCAACCTGGGCCATACCTACGGTCACGCGCTGGAGGCCGAGCTGGGCTACGGCGTCTGGCTGCACGGGGAAGCCGTGGCCGCCGGCATGTGCATGGCCGCGGACACCTCGCGCCGGCTGGGCTGGCTCGATGATGCACAAGTGGCGCGTATCGAGGCGGTGATCGCCGCGGCCGGCTTGCCGATCATACCGCCGCCGGAGGTATCGGCGGCGCGTATTCATGATCTGATGTATCGCGACAAGAAGATGAGCGCCGGCGCGCTGCGCCTGGTGCTGCTCAAGGACATCGGCCACGCCGTGCTCGAGCGCGATTACGGCGCCACGCTCGCGGCCACCCTAGAGCGGTATCTGGCGGCATAAGCCTGCCCAAGGCTACCCGGGCCGCTCGATTGATTGTCGCGCGCCGGCCTTTTATATTGATGAGCGACGCACCGTGCCGCGCTTTGACGCCATGCTGCGCCCAGTCGTCGCCGAAACTGTTGATGTGCCTGTCTCGTATTCAAGAGCAAGCCTATCGACGCGTGGCGGCGACCCCGCCCAGCCAGGGGACGAAAACCTATGCATAAATTGACCGGCGGACTCTATTCTCCGGAGTTCGAAAAAGACGCTTGCGGCTTCGGCATGATCGCCAACATGGACGACAAGCCCAGCCACTGGCTCCTGGATACCGCGATCGGCGCGCTGGAGCGCCTGACCCATCGCGGCGCGGTGGCGGCCGACGGCAAGACGGGCGACGGCTGCGGCATCCTGATGAAAAAACCGGATGCGTTCCTGCGCACGATCGCAGATGAGGCCGGCATCGAACTGGCCGATCACTACGCCAGCGGTATCGTGTTCCTGTCGCAGGATAAAGACACCGCCGAGCTCGCCAAGGCCGAGCTGGTCCGCCAGCTGGAAGATGGTGGCCTGACGGTCGCCGGCTGGCGCGATGTGCCGATCGATGCAGAGTCCGCCTGCGGCGTCGAGGCCATGGAAACCCTGCCGCGGCTGGAACAAATCTTCGTCAATGCCCCGGCCGACATGGAAGCGGCGCTGTTCGAGGCCCGGCTGGTCTTTGCGCGTCGACGCACCGAAAACGCACTGACCAACGACGACACCTTCTATGTGCCCTCGCTCTCGGCGCACGTGTTGTCGTTCAAGGGCATGGTCATGCCCAGCTACCTGACCACCTTCTACAAGGACCTGGCCGACGACCGGCTGGAAACCGCACTTTGCGTATTCCACCAGCGTTTCTCGACCAACACCCTGCCGCAGTGGCGCCTGGCTCAGCCGTTCCGCTATCTGGCCCATAACGGCGAGATCAACACGATCACCGGCAACCGCAACTGGTCGACCGCGCGGGCCTCGAAGTTCGCCTCGGACAAGCTGCCCGAGGACATGGCCTCGATCCTGCCGCTGGTGTCCATGGACGGCTCGGACTCCTGCAGCCTGGACAACATGCTGGAGATCCTGCTGGCTGGCGGCATGGATATCTTCTATGCCATGCGCCTGCTCATGCCGCCGGCCTGGCAGAACGTGGATTACATGTCGGCCGACATGCGCGCGTTCTATGAATACAACTCCATGCACATGGAGCCCTGGGACGGCCCGGCGGGCATCGTGCTCACCGACGGTCGTTATGCGGCCTGCTGCATGGATCGTAACGGCCTACGCCCGGCGCGCTATGTCATCACCAAGGACCGGCACATCACGCTGGCCTCGGAAATCGGTGTATGGGATTACACGCCGGATCAGGTCGTGGCCAAGGGCCGCCTGAAGCCCGGCGACATGCTGGCTGTGGATACCGAAACCGGCGAGCTGCTCCAGCCCAAGGACATCGACGGTCGCCTGGCAAGCCGCAAGCCCTACAAGCAATGGCTCAAGCGCCATGCCCGGATGCTCGAGTCGCGCCTGGCCGACACGCGCGACGAGGCCTGGATGGAGCGCCCACGCCTGAAGTCGCTGGAAAAACTTTTCCACGTGACCTTCGAGGAACGCGATCAGGTGTTGCGTCCGCTGGCCGAGGCCGGCCAGGAAGCGACCGGCTCGATGGGCGATGACACGCCGTTTCCCGTGCTCTCGCGCCACGATCGCGTGCTCTACGATTATTTCCGTCAGCAGTTCGCCCAAGTCACCAACCCGCCGATCGACTCACTGCGTGAGCGTATCGTGATGTCGCTGGAGACCTGTCTCGGCCGCGAGCGCAACGTCTTCGACGAGTCCGAAGAACGTGCCAAGCGTCTCGTGGTGGACTCGCCCGTGCTCTCCACCGGCAAGTTCCGTCGCCTGCTGGCTCTGGACGACGAAAACTACGGCGATATCACCTTCGACCTGACGTATCCGGCCAACGCCGATCTGCGCCAGGCGATCGAAACCCTGTGTGATGACGTCGTCGAAGCCGTACGCGACGGCAAGACCGTTATCGTGTTGAGCGATCGCAACGTCGAGAGCGGTCAGCTGCCGATCCAGGCGTTGTTGGCCACGGGGGCCGTGCATCATCGGCTGACGCGCGAGAACCTGCGCTGTGATGCCAACCTGATCATCGATACCGCCAGCGCGCGCGATGCCCAGCACTTCGCCTGCCTGCTGGGCTACGGCGCGACCGCCGTACATCCGTATCTGGCCTATGAGTGCCTGAACGATCTGATCACCGTCGGCCAGGTCAAGGACAAGACCGCCGACGAGCTTTGTGCGGCCTATCGCAAGGGCATCAACAAGGGCCTGTACAAGATCATGTCCAAGATGGGCATCTCGACCGTGGCCAGTTATCGCGGCGCCCAGCTGTTCGAGATCGTGGGCCTGGCCGACGAGGTCGTGGATCTGTGCTTTACCGGCACGGTCTCGCGTATCGGCGGGGCCAGCTTTGCGCATCTACAGGCCGATACGGCCAAACTGGCCGGCAACGCCTGGAACCAGCGCATCGCCATCGATCAGGGCGGCCTGCTCAAGTTCGTCTATGGCCAGGAGTATCACTGCTACAACCCGGACGTGATCGCCACGCTGCATGAAGCCGTGTCCTCGGGCGAGTACGCCAAGTACAAGGAATACGCCGATATCGTGCAGGGCCGCCCCGTGTCGGTCTTTCGTGATCTGTTCCAGCTGCGCGATGACCAGACACCGATCTCGGTCGACGAGGTCGAGTCCATCGAGGACATCACGCCTCGTTTCGACTCGGCCGGCATGAGCCTGGGCGCGCTGTCGCCCGAGGCCCACGAAGCCATGGCCCAGGGCATGAACCGCATGGGCGGGCGCTCGAACTCCGGCGAAGGCGGCGAAGACCCCAAGCGCTTCGGCACCGACAAGATGTCGAAGATCAAGCAGATCGCCTCCGGGCGGTTTGGCGTGACGCCGCATTATCTGGTCAACGCCGAAGTGCTGCAGATCAAGATCGCCCAGGGCGCGAAGCCCGGCGAAGGCGGCCAGCTGCCCGGGCACAAGGTCAACGAGATGATCGCCTACCTGCGCTGTGCCAAGCAGGGCGTGGCCTTGATCTCCCCGCCGCCGCATCACGATATCTACTCGATCGAGGATCTGGCGCAACTGATCTTTGACCTGAAACAGGTCAATCCCAAGGCCGTGATTTCGGTCAAACTGGTGGCCGGGCCGGGTGTCGGCACGATCGCGGCCGGCGTGGCCAAGGCCTATGCCGATCTGATCACGATCTCCGGTTACGACGGCGGCACCGGCGCTTCGCCGCTCACCTCGGTGCGCCATGCCGGCACGCCCTGGGAGCTTGGGTTGTCGGAAACCCACCAGACCCTGCGGGCCAACGATCTGCGCGAGAAAGTCCGGGTACAGACCGACGGCGGCCTGAAGACCGGCCTGGACGTCATCAAGGCCGCGATCATGGGGGCCGAGTCGTTCGGTTTCGGCACCGGGCCGATGGTGGCTCTGGGCTGTAAATACCTGCGCGTGTGTCACCTGAACAACTGCGCGACGGGCGTGGCCACCCAGAACGAGATTCTGCGCGATCGCTATTTCATCGGTCTGCCGGAAATGGTGCAGAACTTCTTCAAGTTCATCGCCCAGGACACGCGCGAGATTATGGCCTCGATCGGTGTGGCCAAGCTGGAGGATCTGATCGGGCGCACCGAGCTGCTCGAAATCCTGCCGGGCGATACGCCCAAGCAGCAGGGCCTGGATCTGCGCCCGATCCTCTCCACCGGTGGCCTGGCCAGCGACAAGCCGATGCATTGCCTGGCCGAGCGCAACGAGCCGTTCGATAAGGGCGAGCTGGCCGAGCAGATGGTCGCCGATACGCTGGAGGCCATCGAGAACAAGGCCGGTGGCACCTTCGAGTACACGGTGCGTAACAGCGATCGCTCGATCGGCGCGCGCCTGTCCGGCGAGATCGCCCTGCGCCACGCCAATACCGGCATGGCCGAGCACCCGATCACGCTCAAGCTCACCGGCACGGCCGGCCAGAGCTTTGGCGTATGGAACGCCGGCGGGCTACATATGGCGCTCACCGGCGATGCCAACGACTACGTCGGCAAGGGCATGGCCGGCGGCCGGCTCGTGATTCGACCGCACCCCGAGTCTGATTTCGTCACGCGTGATGCCGCTATCATTGGCAACACCTGTCTCTACGGGGCGACCGGCGGCACGCTCTACGCGGCCGGCCAGGCCGGCGAGCGCTTCGGCGTGCGCAACTCCGGGGCCACGGCGATTGTCGAGGGCATCGGCGATCACGGCTGTGAGTACATGACCGGTGGCTGTATCGTGGTGCTCGGCGGCACCGGCATCAACTTCGGCGCCGGCATGACCGGCGGTGCGGCCTACGTGCTGGATGAAAAACGTGAGTTCGTGGATCGTTACAACCACGAGCTGATCGATATCCATCGCGTGGTCTCGGAGAACATGGAAGCCCATCGCAACTATCTGCGTGAGCTGATCGAGGCCTATGTCGAGGCCACCGGCAGCGCCTGGGGGCAGGAGATCCTCGAGGATTTCCGTGGCTATGTCGGCCAGTTCTGGCTGGTCAAGCCCAAGGCCGAATCGGTCGAGACCGTGATCGACACGCTCACCCGCGCGGCCTGATCGGCGCTTACTTTCTCGTGTTGCGGGCAGCAGCCGCTGCCCGCGCATGACTACATCGACAAGGTTTTTCGATGGCAAAGAATCATCTGCAGTTTCTCGAGACCCCGCGCCAGGACCCGGCCAAAGTGGCCGTGCCGGTACGGATTCACGAGTTCGCCGAAATCTACGGCCAGTTCGACAAGGAAACGGCCCAGGCCCAGTCCGGGCGCTGTATTTCCTGTGGCAACCCGTACTGCGAGTGGAAGTGCCCCGTGCACAACTACATTCCCAACTGGTTGAAGCTGGTCAACGAGGGCAATCTCTTCGAGGCCGCCGAGCTGTCGCACGCCACCAACACCCTGCCGGAGATCTGTGGCCGGATCTGCCCGCAGGACCGGCTGTGTGAAGGTGCTTGCACCATGAACGACGGCCTGGGCGCGATCACGATCGGCTCGGTCGAGAAATACATCACCGACGAGGCCTTCAAGCAGGGCTGGCGTCCGGATGTCTCCAACGTGGTCTGGACGGACAAGAAGGTTGCCGTCATCGGCGCCGGCCCCGCCGGTCTGGGTGCCGCCGATATCCTGGTGCGTAGCGGCGTACAGGCCGTGGTCTTCGACAAATATCCGCGTATCGGTGGCCTGCTGACCTTCGGCATCCCGCCCTTCAAGCTCGAAAAAGACGTGGTCGAGACGCGTCGCGAGGTCATGGAAGGCATGGGCGTGGAATTTCGTCTGGGCGTGGAGGTCGGCCGCGATATCCAGATCGAAGACCTGATGGAAGAATACGACGCGGTCTTCATGGGCATGGGCACCTATACCTACATGAAGGGCGGCTTCCCGGGTGAAGATCTCGAAGGCGTCTATGAAGCCTTGCCGTTCCTGGTTGGCAACATCAATCGCGAAATCGGCCTGACCGATCAACCCCACTCCTTTGTGGACATGAAGGATCAGCGCGTGGTGGTTCTCGGCGGTGGCGATACGGCCATGGACTGTAACCGCACGTCGCTGCGCCACGGCGCGACCGAGGTCATCTGTGCCTATCGTCGCGACGAAGACAACATGCCCGGCTCGGCCCGCGAGGTCGAAAACGCCAAGGAAGAAGGCGTGCAGTTCCTGTTCAATCGCCAGCCGGTCGAGATCGTCGGCGACGACAAGGTCGAGGGCATCAAGATGGTCACCACACAGCTCGGCGAGCCCGACGAGCGTGGCCGTCGCCGGCCCGAGCCGGTGCCCGGCACGGAAGAAGTCATCCCCGCCGATCGCGTGATCATCGCCTTTGGTTTTCGCCCCGATCCGCAGGACTGGTTCGATACGCAAAGCGTGGACTGCGACGACGGCGGTCGCGTGATCGCCCCGGAAAAAGGGCGCTTCAAGCACCAAACCACCAACCCCAAGATCTTTGCCGGCGGCGACATGGTCCGCGGCTCCGATCTCGTGGTCACCGCCGTCTTCGAAGGCCGCGAAGCCGGTAAAGGCATCCTGGACTACCTGGGCGTCTAAACCTTACGCCCGACCGTGTAAATCGAGGCCCGGCGCTTGCCGGGCTTCGTCATTTCTGGGCCCGGGAACGATTCGGATCTTGTTTAAGACAATCCGCAGATGGGCGCCGATTTCGCAGATGTGGGCTGGGCGATGCGCCGACGTATCGCGGCTAAAAACGCTCGCCGGGTTGCGTGAGCCGAAAAGACAGGCTGTGAAAGCTGCTTTTGATTACAGGCAAGACTCGGGCGTCGTTTCCCAAAGAAAACTTTTGTCCGCGAATGAACGCAAATAAGCGCGAATGAAGACGGTTTGTCCGCCGATGGGCGCAGATTACGCAGATGTGGGCTGGGCGATACGTCGCCGCCTTCCGGCTGAAAACGATTGCCGGGTTGCGTGAGCTATGGCGGAAGGTGCGCCAAAATACGCTTTATCTGTCGTCTATCGCCGAAGCTCAATCGCCGCCGGAACGGCAGCAGTCTGTGGCGCCGCCATGAACCATGACGGCGTTTTGGGCGGTTCGCGCCAAGAATTCTTTAGGTTTTTTACGCTCGTACAGCTAAAACTAGAGCCCTACCAGCGATGCGAGTGCTGCGACAACTAACCATTCCATTACGAACTCTCCAAAACTGGTTTATTCCAACTAACCGCGCTCAACGACGCCTGTCTACGGACAACAATTCTTTATTCGCGTGCATTGGCGTTCATTTGCGGAAAATTTTCTTTTCGATGGTCTTTTATTAATTTTTTAAAGCCTACCCCTGGCCAATCGTAATCGTGGCGCCACCGATCCTGCCATGTCGCACAGGCGCGACCGCCATCTGCGTTTTCTGCGTTCATCTGCGGATAAACTGTCTTGATTAGCGTATCGTCGCGTTCGTTCGCAGACTGATATCCTTTCGACCCTGCCCGATGCCTGAAATCTCTGTCCTCATTCCGGTCTATAACCGCGCGGCCTATGTGACGAGCGCGGTTCGGAGTGTGCTGGATCAGCGCGGGGCGCCGGATTTCGAGGTGCTGATCGTCGACGATGGCTCGACCGATGACTCGCTGGCCCGCGTGGCCGCCCTGGGCGATTCACGCATACGGGTGCTCGAGGCCAAGGCGAAC
The DNA here is from genome assembly GCF_003788585.1 of Salinisphaera japonica YTM-1. Taxonomy (GTDB): domain Bacteria; phylum Pseudomonadota; class Gammaproteobacteria; order Nevskiales; family Salinisphaeraceae; genus Salinisphaera; species Salinisphaera japonica. Next base: position 33,395 of record NZ_AYKG01000024.1, read on the forward strand.
GGCGGTATCGCCTCGGCGCGCAACCGCGGGATCGCCGCCGCCCGCGGGGCCTATACGGCGTTTCTGGATAGCGATGATGTGGCCCGGCCCGAGCGGCTGGCCGCACAGCATGCGTTTCTCAACGCCCGGCCCGATCATGCCGGCGTAGGGGCCTGGATCGGCTGGATCGATGACGACGGCAAGCGGCTGTCGCGCATCAAGCGCAAGCCGCGCACGTATCGCATGATCGCGGCCGAGCGGCTGTTTCGATCCGGCATCGAGAACTCCACGGCGATGGCCCGCACCGAGGTGCTGCGCGCTTATCCGCACGATGAATCATTGGTGGTGGGCTCGGACTACGACCTGTGGGCACGTATCGCCCGAGATCATCCGGTGGCCAGCCTGCCGCATCTGTTGGTCGACCGGCGGGCACACGCCGAGCAGGCCACGACCGAGAACGTGGCCCGCGATCGGTATTTTCGGTGCCGTATCTTTGCCTGGCAGCTCGATGCGCTGGGCATCCATTACACCGATGCCGATCTGAACGGCCATTATCGTTTGCGCCGGCTGAAGAAAGCCGGCGACCGGCCGGATGAGGCGTATCTCGATTGGGCCGAGGCCTGGCTGGCCCGTCTGCGGGCCGCCAATCGTGAGTACCGGCTTTATCCCGAGCCCGAGTTTTCGGGGTTGCTGGCACTGTTCTGGGCCGCGGCGTGTTGGTACGCCGAGCCCCAGGCCAAGGGCATGGCGCGTCTGGCGCGCAACCCGCTGACTCGTGCCTTGCCACGCGGGGCGTTTCAGGGCTGGGCCCATCGTGCGCCGCTCGTCTCGAGAGCCGCGGCACGGCTTGGCCGTTAACCGTTTCATTATTTTTTGACAGGAGTGTCATGGCCCGTATCGATAACGACCGCGACCGGTTGATCTTTGCCCTCGACGTTGCGGATGCCGATGCGGCCCGTGCGCTCGTCGTCCAGCTGGATGATGCGGTGACCTTTTACAAGGTGGGCCTGGAACTGGCCATGGCGCCCGGTTACTTCGAGCTGATCGATTGGCTCAAGGCGCGTAGCAAGAAGGTCTTCGTCGATGTGAAGCTTTTTGATGTGCCGGCCACGGTGGCCGCGGCCGTCAAACGCTTGAACGCCCGCGACGTGGATTTCGTGACCGTCCACGGCAACCAGTCGATCATGGAAGCCGCCGCGGCAGCGCGCACGGGCGATACCCGCATTCTGGCGGTCACCGCCCTGACCAGCCTGGACCGGGGCGACATGACGGATCTGGGCTTTGATTGCGATATCGGCGATCTGGTGCTCTCGCGCGCCCGACGCGCGCTGGCCGCCGGCTGCGACGGCGTCGTGTCATCCGGGCTGGAACTGGAGCGCCTGCGCGCTGAAGCCCCCGACACGCTGGTGACGGTCACGCCGGGCATTCGCCCGGTCGATAACGATGCACCGCCGGATGACCAGAAGCGAGTAATGAGTCCGCGCCGGGCGATTCTCGCCGGTGCCGATCATCTCGTCGTGGGCCGGCCGATCCGTCAGGCCGCCGATCCAAAAGCCGCGGCCGAGGCGATCCAGACCGAGATCGCGGCCGCTGTCGCAGAGCGCTTGGCCAGCCGGTAGAATCGCGGGCAACACTTAACCCCCGGCGATACGCCGCTCATGGCCCACGATCGTTTCCTGCGCGCACTTTCGCGCGAACCTGTCGACGCGACCCCGGTCTGGCTGATGCGCCAGGCCGGGCGCTATCTGCCGGAATACCGCGCGCTGCGTGAAAAAGCCGGCAGCTTCCTCAGTCTCTGCCAGAACCCGGAGCTGGCCTGCGAGGTCACGCTCCAGCCCCTGCGGCGCTTCAATCTCGATGCCGCGATCCTGTTCTCGGATATCCTGACCATTCCCGAGGCGATGGGCCTGGGCCTGCATTTCGTGGCCGGCGAAGGCCCGAAGTTCGAGCACCCGGTGCGCACGCCCGAGGCAATCGCCAAGCTGGCCGTGCCGGATATCGAGGACGAGCTGGGCTATGTGCCGGCCGCGATCAAGCTCATCCGGCGCGAGCTGGACGGCAAGACACCGCTGATCGGGTTTGCCGGCAGCCCCTGGACGTTGGCGACCTATATCGTCGAGGGCGGGCCGTCGAAGAACTACGAGCACTTGAAAGCTCTGATGTTCAACGAACCGGCCGCCATGCATCAGCTGCTGGACGTGCTGGCCCGCTCGACCGCGGCTTATCTCAACGCCCAGATCGCGGCTGGCGCGCAGGCGGTACAGATCTTCGATACCTGGGGCGGCGTGCTCTCGCCGGCCAATTATCGTGAGTTCTCGCTGAATTACATGCAGCGCATCATCGCCGATCTGAAACCCGGCCCGGACGGCCATGTGCCGACCATCGTATTCACCAAAGGCGGCGGTGCCTGGCTAGAGACGATCGCCGATGCCGGGCCCACGGCGATCGGTCTGGACTGGACCATCAACATCGACGAGGCCGTGGCTCGTGTGGGCGATCGCGTTGCCCTGCAAGGCAACGCCGACCCGGCGATCCTCTATGCCAAGCCGGAGCGTATCCGGACCGAGGTGGCCGATATTCTCACGCGCTTTGGCGATACGCCCGGCCATATCTTCAACCTGGGCCACGGGGTGACGCCGCAGGTGCCGCCCGAGCACGTCGAGGCGCTGGTGGAGGCCGTGCACGAGTTCTCGGCGCGTTAATCGAATATGGGCATAGCGCGCGCCGTCACGATCATCCTCAGCGTGGTACTGGTCACGATCGCCGGCGCGATTCCGCTGATACCGGCCGCCGTGGTGAAGATCGCCCTGCCGGCGGGCGGCGCCCGACGCGCGGCCGGGCGTGTGGTCTATTGGGTGTCCTCTACCTGGGCCAAGGCCACGCATACCCTGATCCGGCGGATTTCAGGCACCCGCGTGATCGTGGCCCAGGACATGGCCGATGATCCGGGTGGGCGCTATGTGCTCATCGCAAACCATCAGAGCTGGGCGGATATCATGCTGCTGATCGCCGCGATCTATCCGCAGCTGCCCTTCCCGCGGTTTTTCATCAAGGAACCACTGCGCTGGCTGCCGGTAATCGGCCTGGCCTGCTGGGCGCTGGATTTTCCGTTCATGAAGCGCCACAGCCGGGCGGCTCTTGCGGCCAACCCCCAGCTGCGCCGTGACGATATGGACACGATCCAGCGGGTGTGTGCCGTGTTTCGAGACGTACCGGTCTCGATCGTCAATTACGCCGAGGGCACACGCTCGACGCCGGACAAACGCGCGCTTGCGAACAGCCCGTACGACACGCTGCTACCGCCCAAGGCCGGCGGTACCGCGTTTGCCGTCAACGCCATGGCCGACGTGCTGGACGGTATTCTCGACGTCACCATGGCCTACGTGAATACGCCCGAGCCCGCGTTCTGGGATCTCTTGTGTGGGCGAATCCCCGAGGTGGTGGTACGGATCCGCTATATATCCGTGCCGCCCGAGCTGGCGCGCGGCGACTACACCGCCGACGATGCCTATCGCGATCAATTCAAGGCATGGCTGGGCGAGCTGTGGACTGAAAAGGATCGGGCCGTGGCCGCACTTCAGGATCCAAATCATTCGGCCACGCGCTTTGCCGATCTTGGCGCCCACTCGGCAAACGGTGATTGAGAACACGCCGGCCTGGCTTGTCGATATCGCCGGCTTTTTCGTACCGGTCGACCCGTTAATCGCGCTGCTGGCGGTCTACGCGCTGGTCGTGATCGTCTATGCTCGCGGGGTGATCCGGCGTCGACGTCGCACCGATATCGCCCCGGCCATCGCGTTCATGGGCGGCCTGATCGGCCTGTATCTGTTCACCCAGACCGGGTTGGACGGCCTCGGGCGGCGGCTGTTTTTCGTCCACCGCCTGCAGCATCTCGTACTGCATCATCTGGCGCCGTTTCTGATCGCCCTGGCGCTGCCCTCGGCGGTGTTGGCCGCGGGGCTGCCCGCGGGCCTACGACGCAGGCTGGCCCGCGCATCGGCGCCGCGACTCTTGCGCCTGTCTTATCGCACGGTACAACAACCGGTGGTCGGTGGCGCGTTGTTCGTGGGCCTGATTGCGCTCTGGCTAACGCCGGCCGTGCATCACTGGGCGATGGCCAGCCGCGCCGGCTACTGGCTCATGAACGGCTCGATGGCCGTGGAGGGGCTGGCGTTCTGGTGGTTCATGCTCGATCCGCGCCCTCCGGGCGCCTCAACCACGACCCACGGTTTCGGGACACGAATCGTCGTGCTCTGGGCGGTCATGCCGCCCCAGATCGCCATTGGCGCCATGATCACGTTATCGCCGGTGGGCCTGTATCCGGGCTACGCAGTGGCCGAGCGCGCCCACGGCGTCTCCGCGGCCATCGATCAACAGATCGGCGGGCTCTTAACCTGGATACCGCCGGCGATGATGAGCGTGATCGGCACGCTCGTGATCATGCGCTTTGCCTTTGCCCATCAGCGCGCGACAGCGCGTTCTGGAGCCGTGCGTGACGATTCCGATCCAGGGGAAAATCCCACATCATCCAGATCACGCCGATCTTGATGATCACCGGCACCAGGCCATAGAGAGCAATCAGCGTCCAACGTGCCGTGGCGTCATTGTCGGCCCCGGCATCGAAACCGGCCAGCCAGAGCACCGGGTAAGCGATACCGATAGCCAGCGTGAAAGCCAGCTTGGTGGCCATGCCCCAGAGCCCGAAATACAGCCCGGCGCGGCCATCGCCGCCGGCGGCGGTGTCTTCATCGATCACGTCGGCCTGGATCGAGGCCGCGGTGGCCTGATCCACGCCCAGGCAAGAGCCGCCCAGGACACAGATCAGCGTATAGCCGACGTAGCCGTAAGTGGAATCCGATAGCGTGACGGTGAAGATGAACACCGCCGCGACCATCGCCATCGAGGCACACCACAGCCGATGCTTGGACCAGGCCCGGCCGATCCAGAACCACACCGGCAGGCCGGCCACGGCCGAGAGAAAATACACCACCAGAAACAGCCCGGCCGTGGCTTGATCCGCGCCCAGAATGGCTTGCACGAAGAACAGGAACAGTGCCGCCGGCAAACCGTTGGCCGCGCCGTTGAGCAGATACGCCAGCAGCAGCTTGCGAAACGGCTGGTTGGCGGCCAGAAGCTTCGCGCTGTCTTTCCAACGAATTTTGGATGCCTGACCGGCCGGCTCGGGCACGGCCCAGAGAAACCAGGCCACCGCCACCGGCAAGGCCACAATCAGAAACCAGGCAATGGCTTCGAGTCCCGCGGCCTGGCCGTCGGCCATTTTCGATACGCCAGCGGGCACCAGAATAGCCACCATCGTGCCCAGCACGAAAAACCCCTCGCGCCAGGCGGTGATACGGCTGCGCTCGTCGTAGTCGGCCGACATCTCTGCGCCCATCGTCGTATAGGGCAGATAGATCAACGTCCAGCCCAGATAAGCCACCACGCTCCAGAGCAGCAGATACGCCGCGCTGGCCGATGGGCCGGGCACGAACAGAAACCAGGCCGCGATCATCAGGATCGGCGTGCCGAGCGCGATATAAGGCCGGCGCCGGCCCGCGCGGGCCGTGGTGCGATCGGACAACGTGCCAATCACGGGATCGGTCAGCACGTCGAACAAGCGCGCTGCAAAGATCATGATGCCCACGATGGCCGTGTTCAGGCCGGGCATGGCGGCATAGAACGGCGGCAAAAAGACCGTCAACGGCAGGCCCAGCGCGGCCAGCGGCAGGCCCAGCGCGCCATAGGGCAGGAGTTGTTTCAGCGGATAGCGCGGGCTAGCCAACGGGCCGCTCGAGCACGATCTGCATCAGATCGATATTGCCACCGGCGAAACCGGCCTCGCAGTAGGCCAGATAATAGCGCCACATACGATAGAAACGCTCGCCCCGCTCAGCCACGATCGGGGCTTGCTGCGCGACCACGCGCGCGTCCCAGCGCGCCAGCGTACGGGCATAGTGGCTGCCAAAGAACGCCCGCTCACGCTCGGCCAGACCGGCCGCGCCGGCCTGCTGGCCGAACACCGTGGGCGAGGCCAGCATGCCGCCGGGAAAGATATAACGCTGGATGAAATCCACGTCCTGGCGATAGGCGGCGTAGCGCGATTCATCAATGGTGATGGCCTGAATGGCTGCCCGGCCGCCGGGTTTCAGACAGGCCTGGATCGCACCGAAGTAATCCGGCCAGTAGGCCTCGCCCACGGCCTCGTACATCTCGATCGAGACCACATGATCATATTGCTGGCGCACATCGCGATAATCGCGCAGCTCGAAGTGCACCCGGTCAGCCAGGCCGGCCTCGGCTGCCATCGAGCGCGCAAAACGCAGCTGTTCTTCAGACAGTGTGATACCGGTGACCGATACATCAGCATGTGTGGCCGCATGCCGGGCAAATCCGCCCCAGCCACAGCCGATCTCCAGGATATGGTCGCCGGGCTTGACGTCCAGCCGGTCAAGCAGGCGCTGGTACTTGGCCCCCTGGGCCTCGGCCAGCGACTGATCGGCGCGAGCGAAGATCGCCGAGGAGTAGGTCCAGGTCGTATCCAGCCAAAGCGCATAGAAGCTGTTGCCCAGATCGTAGTGATAGGCGATGTTGCGCTTGGCGCCCCGGCGATTGTTCTCGCGCAGGCGATGGCGCAGCTTGGTGAGTACGCGAAACACCCACTTGTGGTGCGTTAGCCGCGGCGCCACCGCGTCGTAGTTCAACAAGAACAGGCGCAGGGCGGTGGCCGGATCCGGGCTGTCCCACTCGCCGGCCATGTAACTCTCGGCCAGGCCCAGCGCGCCGCTTTTGGTCAAACGGTCGAGCAGATGCGCGTTGTGCAGGTGCACCTCGGCCGCCGGGCCCTCGTACGGGCCTTCAAAGACAGCCTGGCTGGCGTTCGGCAGTTTCAGCACCACCCGCCCGTATTCCAGCCGGTCGAGCTGGCGCACGAGCATCCGGGTTCTCAGATCGCCGGGACTGCCCGCTGTGATCGTTGCCCCCACGCTGCTTGCCTCGCTGTCCTGACTCGAATTGATCGCCCGCAAAGATGATCCCTGTCTGTTATTCGTTAGCATACTACGACCGGTTCGGCCGCGACGGTGTCGGCTTGCGGTGAAACACCGCCCCGCGCAGCCAGAGTTTGACCGCCTCCCAGTGAATTGCTGCGGTCACTTTCACACTCATCCAAGGCACGGCGATGACGGCCTTGATGATCTCGACCGTGGTCAGTGCACGGCGCTCGCCGGCCAGGGCCGTGGCGATACGCAAGGCCCCGGCCTCGTCGTATAAACGTATGCCAAGCCCCAGCCGATGCTCCGGGGCAAGAAAATGAAAGCGATACCGTCCGGAGCGATCAAAAAACGGCGAGACATGAAAGCGCTTGGTCTTGGTCATGGCCCGTTGCCAGGTCATGGCGCCGCCGTTTTCGTGCACGACATAGACATGATGCTCACCAAAGGTGTTGTGCACCTCGGCCAGCACCGCCATCAACGCGCCGTGTACGTCAAGACAGTAATACAGGCTGATCGGGTTGAAGCCATAGCCCAGCACCCGCGGCATGGAGAGCAGCCATACCTGCCCGCCACCCAGATCGATGTCGTGCTCGGCGAGAACGCCGTCCACCCAGCCGCGCAGATCGCGCCCGTCGTGCGGGCCATGATCCGCGTCACGAAACGACAACACATTGAACCGGTTGCGCGAGACAAGCCATGAACGCGCGCAGGCGGTATCGATCGCATCCAGCTCGAAGAGCAGGTAATACGCGCGATAGGCAAACCGATAGGCCGGTGCCCCGGGCCGACGATGGGTCACCCGAGCACGATAGAGACAGGTGCCGACGTCTAACCCGCCCACGGCGGGCTCACTCCCAGACGCTCGGCCACGCGTACCGCACTTTTCAGCCCGTCTTCATGAAAGCCGTAACCTGTCCAGGCACCGCAATAGAAAACCCCGCCACGGCCCTGGATATCAGCCAGCGCGCCCTGCGCGTGCATCGCCCGGCGGGTGAATACCGGATGGGCATAATGGATCTCGGCGATCACATGTTCGGGCAACGGCTCGTAGAGCGGGTTGAGGCTGACGAAATACGATTTATCGCCCGGTATCGCCTGTAGCCGGTTCATCCAGTAAGTCACCGCCACCCGCTGATTGCTGATATCCGCGCGATCGGCGGCATAGTTCCAGGATGACCAGACGCGGCGGCGCTGCGGCATCAAGCGCGGATCGGAATGCAGCACGGCCCGGTTGGGCTGGTAGTCGAAGGCCGAGAGCACGTCGGTTTCAGCGTCGTCGGCATCGATCAGCAGCGCGCGGGTGGTATCGGCATGACAGGCGAATATCACCTGATCGTAGTGCTCGGTGGTGCCGCGCTCGGTGATCAGCGTGATGCCCTCGTTTTCTCGCCGTACGCGGGCCACGGGATCGGCCACGCGTACCCGATCTCCCAGCACCGCGGCCACTGCGTTGACATAGGTATGGCTGCCGCCGGTGACCGTGCGCCACTGCGGGCGGTTCTTGATATCCAGCAGGCCGTGGTTATCGAAAAACCGCAGGAACGAGGCCAGCGGGAAATCCAGGATGCCGGCGGTCGGCGTGGACCAGATCGCGGCCGCCATGGGCAACAGATAACGCGCGCGAAAGGTTTGGCCGTAGCGGTTGTCATCAAGAAACGCCCCGATCGTCTGGTCGACGAAGACATCACGCGCGATGAGCTTCTTGGCCTGACGGTTGAAGCGCGCGATATCGGCGATCATGCGCCAGTGGGCCCCGCTGGCTGCCAGCTTCGGCTGGGCGAAGAGCTTGGTCAACGAATCTCCGGCCCATTCGATCTTGCCGGCGCCGATGGTCACGCCGAAGGACATGTCGCTGGCCTGGGTAGGCACACCGAGCGCATCCAGAAAAGCGCTGAAATTCGGGTAGTTACGATCGTTCAGGACGATGAAGCCGGTATCCACGGCCTGCTCGCCGTCCATGATCGTCACGACGTGACCGCCCAGGCGCGGCTCGGCCTCGAACAGCGTGACCTCGTGGGCATCACGCAGCAGCCAGGCCGCCCCCAACCCGGCGATGCCGCCACCGATGATCGCGATTCGCGACATGTCGCACACTCGTTTGAATACAAATCCAGCCCATGTTGCCACGCGCAGCACGGTCGCGTTGTCTGCACACGCCATAGGAAAAGACTTTGTGTCGGTTTTTATGTTTGGGCTATGCTCGGCTCCGCGTTTTCACACGGACGTCGCCGATTGACGCTCAATGGGCTGCGTCGTCCTTTATCTGGTTCTTCACGAGGAGCTGTCATGAAAGATCCCGTTCGCGTCGCCGTCACCGGCGGTGCCGGTCAGATCAGCTATTCCCTGATCTTCCGTATCGCCACCGGCGAAATGCTGGGCCACGATCAGCCGATCATCCTCCAGCTGCTGGAGATCCCGCCGGCCATGGACGCGCTCAAGGGCGTGATCATGGAGATCAATGACTGTGCCTTCCCGCTGGTCACCGAGATCCACGGCTCGGACAAGCCTGAAGAAGCCTTCAAGGACGTCGACTATGCGCTGCTGGTCGGCTCCAAGCCGCGTGGCAAGGGCATGGAGCGCGCCGATCTGATCAAGGCCAACGGCGATATCTTCTCGGTCCAGGGCAAGGCGCTGAACGACCATGCCTCGAAAGACGTGAAAGTACTGGTGGTCGGCAACCCGGCCAACACCAACGCCCTGATCGCGGCCAACAACGCGCCCGATCTGGACGACGGCCAGTTCACCGCCATGACCCGTCTGGATCACAACCGCGCGATGACGCAGCTGGCACAGAAGACCGATCGCCAGGTCACCGATATCGAAGGGCTGGCGATCTGGGGCAACCACAGCTCGACCCAGTTCCCGGACCTGTCGCATGCCAAGGTGGCCGGCAAGGCCGCGCTCGATCTGGTCGACCAGGACTGGTACGCCAACGACTTCATCCCGACCGTGCAGAAGCGCGGTGCCGCGATCATCGAAGCCCGCGGCGCCTCGTCGGCGGCCTCGGCGGCCAGTGCCGCGCTTGATCACATGCGCAATTGGGTAGCCGGCTCCAACGGCCAGATCGTGTCCATGGCCATTCCCTCCGACGGCAGCTACGACATCGCCCCGGGCATCATGTACTCCTACCCGGTGATCTGTGAAAACGGCGGCTATAGGATCGTCGAAGGCCTGGAGATCAGCGACTTCGCCCGTGAGCGCATGCAGGCCACCGAAAACGAGCTGCGCGAAGAGCGCGAGGCCGTGGCGCACCTGATGAGCTGATCCACGTCAAAGCGTGCAACGATTGAGCCGGCCGCGTGCCGGCTTTTTCGTGTCTAGGGCCTGTTGCCGTTTCATGCGAGCCCGCGCCAAGCGCTCAATAAAATTGACTATGGGCGGCAAGACGAGGCGTAGCCCACGCCGCGCAGTCATTCTGCGCCAGTGGGCTAGAACGCT
>NZ_AYKG01000025.1 GCF_003788585.1 Salinisphaera japonica YTM-1
TATCAGCCTCAGATCGCTCGGTGAGCCGCTTGGTTTCAGTCGGGCGAGATGGTATCTAGCGGCCAGCCGATGGTCGATACAGCGTTTTTGTTCAATGCATTACCCCTTGCCCGACGTTCAGCGGGCTCACGTAAGATAACGCCGAACGGCCACGGTTTGCCGGGGTGTGTGCCGGCGCGACATCACGCCGGTCACGCGCGGCCGCCAATACGCAACACACGGGAGACAACGCATGGATGTACCGATTTGGGTCTGGGGGGCGACGATTGCCGGCATCCTGGCGCTGCTGGTCTTCGATTTCTTTGCTCATGTGCGCACCCCGCACGAGCCCTCGCTCAAAGAGGCCGGCGGCTGGTCGATCTTCTATGTGGTCATCGCCCTGATCTTTGGCGCCGGGCTGTGGGCGGTCTGGGGCCATGATCACGGCATCGAGTACTTCGCCGGCTATGTCACCGAAAAAAGCCTGTCGGTCGATAATCTGTTCGTGTTCGTGATCATCATGGCCTCGTTCGATGTGCCCAAGGCCTATCAGCAGAAAGTGCTGCTGGTGGGCGTGGTCATCGCCCTCATCCTGCGCACGATCTTCATCGCTCTCGGTGCCGCGGCAATCGAGAACTTCTCGTGGGTGTTCTATATCTTCGGGCTGTTTCTCATCTATACCGCGTATAGCCTGGCCAGCGCCTCACACGACGAGGAAGAAGAATACGAGCCCAATTTCCTGGTCAAGGCCGCCCAGAAATATCTGCCGGCCACCGATGAATATGATGGCAACAAGCTGACCACCAAGATCAACGGCAAGCGTCTGATCACGCCCATGCTGATCGTGATGATCGCCATCGGCGCCACCGATATCCTGTTTGCCCTGGACTCGATCCCGGCGATCTACGGCCTGACCCGCGAACCGTTCATCGTGTTCACGGCCAACGCCTTCGCCCTGCTGGGCCTGATCCAGCTCTACTTCCTGCTGGGCGGCCTGTTGAATCGGCTGGTCTATCTATCGTTCGGCCTGGCCGTCATTCTGGGCTTCATCGGTATCAAGCTGATCATCCACGCGCTGCATACCAACGAGCTGCCCTTCATCAACGGCGGCCAACACGTCGAGCTCGTGCCGGAAATCCCCATCTGGCTGTCGCTGAGCGTCATCCTGGGCATTCTGGTGATCACCACCGTGGCGAGCCTCATGAGCAGCCACTCGAAAGCCGGCTAGCGGTCATGCCCCGGCCGGCACGCACGGCCGGGGCGTCTTGTTCACGGATCAGCCCAGCGCCTCGAAGGCTTGCCCGCGCGCTCAGGTCTCGCCTTGGAAGAACGCACTCGTGCCACGGGCCTGGGCGGCCTTGTCGATTGTCTCCAGGGCAATGACATAGGCCGCGGTGCGATGCGCCGCACCAAGCGCCTCGGCCCGGTCGGCGACCGCCTTGGTGGCCTCGACCATGCGCTTTTCCAGCCGCTCGGCCACGGTATCGGCGTCCCAGTACCAGGCCTGGCGGTTCTGGACCCACTCGAAGTAGGACACGGTCACCCCGCCGGCGTTGGCCAGGATATCCGGCAGCACGATCACATCGTTGTCGGCCAGCGTCCGGTCGGCTTCGGCCGCCACCGGGCCGTTGGCGATTTCGACGATCACGCCGGCACGCACCTGATCGGCGTTGTCGTCGGTGATGACCGATTCCAGCGCTGCCGGGGCCAGAATATCGACGTCGAGGGTGATCAGATCGGCGTTGCTGATCTGATCGCCTTCGGCGGCCGTCACCGAGCCGTGCTCGGTCTTGGCTTTTTCTACCGCGTCCAGATCCAGGCCGTTTTCGTTGTGGATTCCGCCGGAGGAGTCACTGACGGCCACCACGGTATAACCGGCCTCAGCGGCCAGGCGAGCAAACCGCACGCCGGCATTGCCAAAGCCTTGAACAGCCACCGTCGTGCCCTCGGCCTCGCGCTCCCAGCGCGCCATCATGGTCTTCAACACATGAAACGCCCCGCCGCCGGTGGCTGTGGTGCGCCCGGCAGAGCCGCCCACTTCGACCGGCTTGCCGGTGATGACATCCGGCCGGTGGGCCCGGGTGATGATGCGGTATTGATCGGCCATCCAGCCCATCACCCGCGGGTTGGTATTCACATCCGGGGCCGGAATATCGGTATCCGGACCGATGAAATCCGCCACCTGATCGATATAGGCGCGCGACAGGCGCTCCATCTCGGCCGGCGAGAGATTCTTCGGGTCCACCGAGATACCGCCCTTGGCGCCGCCGAAGGGCAGGCCCATGACCGCGCATTTGGTGGTCATCCAGAAGGCCAGCGTCGTGGTTTCATCCACGTTGACGTCCGGATGAAAACGAATACCGCCCTTGGCCGGGCCAAGCGTGCTGTCGTAACGCACGCGATAACCGGCATACAGGCCAAACGAGCCGTCGTCGCGGCGTAGCGGCACACTGACCTTGAGCGCGGCATCCGGCTGGGCCAGACCCTGGGCAATATCCTCGGAAATATCGACATGCTCGAGCGCGGCCTCGATCCGCGCGCTGGCACCGTCAAACAAGCTGGGCATGGGGTAATCCCTTAACCGTTAAATCGTTGGCGTTGATGTTGGACTGACCGCGCTCGCCTGAAAACCGTATATTCCCGAATACACAATGTTTTTCCCAAGGCCCGGATGATCGATCTATTGCTCTTGATGCTGGCCGCGCTCGCCGCCGGGGCGATCAACGCCCTGGCCGGCGGCGGCAGCTTCATCACCCTGCCGGCGCTGATTTTCTATGGCCTGCCGCCCACCGTGGCCAATGCCACCAGCGCCACGGCGGTCTTACCGGGCTACGCGGCCACGCTGTGGCGGCTGAAAGCCGATGTGGCCCCGCCGGCGGGTATCGCCCTGCCGGTGATGATCGCCCTGGCGGCCGCGGGTGGCATCAGCGGCGCGTTGTTGCTACTGGCCACGGGTGATGCGTTGTTTTCGGCCATCGTGCCCTGGCTGATGCTGGTCGCCCTGGGCGTGTTCGTGGCCGGCCCGTGGCTGAAGAAAGCGACCGCCCGTATCACCATCAGCCGCTGGGTGGCGGTGCCCGCGGTCTATCTGACCTGTGTCTACGGCGGTTATTTCAACGGCGGCGTGGGCATCATCATGATCGCGGTACTGGGGCTGCTGGGCCAGACACGGCTCATGACCTCGGTGGCCATGAAGGCAGTGATGTCGGCCACGCTGACGTTGATATCGGTATCGACCTATGCGGCCTTCGGCCTCGTACAGTGGCCGATCGCCGGGCTCATGGCGCTAGGCGCGATCACCGGCGGCTGGGGCGGGGCGGCTCTTGGCCACGTCATCGCCCCGAAATGGCACCGGGCCGGCATCATCGTGATCGCAGCGGCCATGACGCTGGCGCTGTTCATGCGCGGGGCCGGTTAGCTGGCCAGGCCTGCACGCCTGACTTAGGCTAGGTCTATAGTCTCTTTGGCAGGAGTCAGGTATGGATCCAGTCATGATCGTCACCGGCGGCAGCCGCGGTATCGGCGCCGCCACATCCTTGATGGCGGCCAAGTACGGCTACGCCGTGGCCGTGAACTATCGCAGCAACCGCGAGGCCGCCGATCGTGTGGTCGCGGCGATCGAAAAAGACGGCGGCCGGGCGATCGCCGTGGCCGCCGACATGGCCGTCGAGGACGACGTCGTGGCCTTGTTCAAAACAGTCGACGACCAGCTCGGGCCGGTGACTTGTCTGGTCAATAACGCCGGCATCGTGGATGACCCGGCCCCGGTGGCCGAAATGAGTGCCGAGCGCGTATCCCGCATGATGGCGGTCAACGTGGTCGGGCCGTTCATTGCCGCGCGTGAGGCCATCAAACGCATGTCGACCAAGGACGGCGGCGCCGGCGGCAATATCGTGAATATCTCGTCGGCTGCTGCCCACGGCGGTGGGGGCGGCGGCGCCGGTACGTATGTCGATTACGGTGCCTCCAAGGGGGCGATCGATACCTTTACCGAAGGCTTGTGTCGTGAGGTGGCCGCCGAGGGCATCCGCGTGAACGCGGTTCGCCCCGGCGTGGTCGATACCGAGATTCATGCCAGCGGCGGCCTGCCGGACAAGCCCAAGGAAGCCCCGGCCGGTATCCCGCTGGGCCGGATCGGCGCGCCGGAGGACATCGCTGAGGCGATTCTGTATCTGGCCCGCGCCGAATTCACGACGGGCGCCCTGCTCGACGTGGACGGCGGCGTCTGAATCGGTGCGCTGGCCTGCGGGCATCAGCTGCGGCCTGGCCGGTGCGATCATCGCACTGGCCGGCTGTAGTAGTCCGCCGGCCGCCACGACCGGCCAGGCCGAGATACCGCCGCCGCCCCCAGCCACCGATTATTGTGCCAAGGCCCCGGTCCACGCGTTGTCCTGTATCGCGGCCAGCGATACCCTGGCCGTGGCCCTGCACAACACCACCGTCGGGCTGGCCCCGGCCGTGGCGATCGATACCGAGCACCTGAGTGCGACTCTCATCCCGCGCACGCCGGGCACGCCCGTTGTGCTCGATGATCTGTCGCAGTTCGTCGTGCGCGTGCATACCGGCACTGTACGGCTTGCTACCGCCACCCTGGCCGCGCTTGTCGAACAGCGTTTTGCCAATGACGACGCGGCGATACGTCGTCTGCGCCTGTCCCAGCGCGGGGATCGGATCGTGCTGGACGGCCAGTTCCGGCGCCGGGGCTGGGTACCGTTTCATCTGGTGGGCGATCTGACGCGCCTCGACGACACGCATCTGGCCCTCACCCCGAGCCGAATGAGCGTCGACGGGCAATCCGCGATGGCCTTAATGCGTGCCGCCCATCTGGCGCTGGCCGATATCATCACCCTGGATACGCCGGCCTTCACCGTGCACGGCAACCGAATCATCGTGGATATCACGGCCCTGCTGCCCGCCCCGACGATTGATCTGGCCATCAAACATGCCGATCTGGACGCCGACGGCCTGCGGCTGGTCTTTGACGACGGCCAGCGCTTGCCCGAGATCTTGCCGGCCCGCCCGGCCGATTCTTATGTGCTGTTGCACGGCGGCCGGCTGGCGATCGGGCCGCTGCATACCGATGACCCACGGATTCAGCTCGAGGCCACGGCCCCGGGTACCGAGCTGGCCCTATCGCTGCCCGGCTATCGACGACAGCTCGCCAAGGGCACGATTGAGCTGATGCGCCAGCCCGCGCGCGCCACCTTCATTGCCCGCCTCGGCGCCTACGAGACCACCCGATGAGGCCGGGCCTACGCGGGATTGTCATCGTGCTCGGTCTGTTGGCCGCCACGGCGGTTTGGCCCGATGAGCGCGCCGCGGATGCTCGCGTTGCGGTGCGTGCCCACAACGTGGATATCCTGGTCAGCGACACGATCAGCGCGCACCTGATCGATCTTACCGCTGAGCTTGTGCCCCGCCCCGGTCATCCGCTCGTTGATCTCGAAGACGGCGGCTCTTTCTCGATACGTGTCACCGCCGGCTGTGCCCGGCTGTCTGCGGATCAGCTCACCCGGCTGTTCAACGATCGCATCCTGAACTACGAGCCGCGCGCGCTGAACGACGTGCATTTCATACCCGAAGACGGGGCCATGCAGGTCAGCGGCGGCGTACGGCTCTGGCATCGCGTGCCGCCCTTTTGGTTGGCCTTCAGTGCGACCACCGATGCCGGCGTCGACGACGACGGGTTGATCCGTCTGACCGTGCGCGACGAACATCTCCTGGGCTTGCCGGTGGGCGGCCTGCTGGACCTGGCGCATACGCCGCTGGATGCGTTATTGACGGTCGAGGCCCCCGGCGCACGCGTGGCGGGCGACACCGTGATCATCGATACCCGTGCTGTCCTGCCCGGCCCGGCCATCGACAGCCGGCCGGTTTCGGCGCGCCTGAGCGCGGCCGGCCTGACGGTCTGTTTCAAGGGGGATGCAACAACAGGCGCGCCGGCCTTGCCGGCCGATCTGGATGTGCCGGGCAGCTATCTGTGGGTCCAAGGGCCGCGGCTTGCCGCACTCGGCCAGGAGATCGCCCCGGCCCGGCTGCTGGTCGCCCCTACCGGCAAAACCAATGATCCGATGTTGTTCCGTCTGGTGAAAAGCCGTGATCAGATCGCGGCCGGGCATATCGAACTGGGTATCGACGGGCGCATGATCATCCGGCCCGGGCCGGCGCAGCCCGACACGCCCGGCCAGGATCGCTAACGCGGCTTCTTCTCCCCGCCCTTGCGCCAGAACGCCAGCCGCGGGAACTCTTGCTGGATGGCCTCGATACGACGATCCACCGATTCGACGTTGTAATCCACGCGCCCGAGGATCTGATCGGCCTCGCGCAGCTCGCGCACCACCTCGCCCAAGCGCGACTCCATGGCGTGCAGCTCGGCGTTGATACGAAACACCGCCAGCACGAACTCCAGCATCACTCGCAGGCCCACCACCAGGGTGAGAAACATCGCCGGGCCCAGCAGGAACAGCCAGATCGCCCCGGCGATCCACGACAGCAGCGCAGCCCAAACGATGACGGCAACGGTGGCCAGCGCGGCTACGCCGATACCAAAGCGATAGATCACCGGCACCATGTCCGCGGCTAGAAACCCAGAAAACCGGGTATCGAACAAAGCGCCGATCAGGCGTGGCTTGAACCCGGTTGCCCGAGTCTTCGAATCGGAGTCATCGGCCATGAGAGCCCTTGGTAACGCAGACAAGTCTTTAACTGGATACTACCGGTGTTGGGCAATCAAGCCAGCGCATCGTGAAATGCGCCGTCACCCGGCGCTGGTCATCGGCGCGGCTCTGGCTCAAGCTGGCTGTCTGTCGTCGTGTTTTACAGGGTTGCCATGCGCGCTTGTTTATTGATCGTTTGCCTGTTCGGCCTGTGTATCCCGGGCCTGGCGTACGCCGCCGACTGGCCCGCGCCAATCCAGAGCCTGACCGAACAGGGCATCACCGTGGTCAAGAAGATCGATGCTCCCAAAGGCATGACCGGCTACGCCGCCAAGGCTGGGCAGACGCCCGTGGCCCTGTATCTCACGCCGGACGGCAAGCACGTCATCGTGGGCACACTACTGGATGAAAACAGCAAGAATCTGAGCCGCGCCCCGCTGCTGTCGATCGCCGATGCCAGGCCGGGCCTGCCCAGGGACACTTGGCAACAGTTGAAGCAGTCCGACTGGATCGCCGACGGGCCGGATAATGCCCCGCGTACGGTCTATGTCATCACGGACCCGAACTGCCCCTACTGTCATCGCTTTTACGAGTCTTCCCGGCCCTGGGTGAAAGCCGGCAAGGTCCAGCTGCGCCATATCCCGGTGGGCGTGATCCGCCCCTCCAGCCCGGCCAAGGCCGCGGCTCTGCTGGCCGCCGATGACCCGAGCGCGGCGTACCGGGCGCATGAAGACAACTATGAATCCGGCGGCATCAAGCCGATGACCGATGTACCGGCAGACCTGCGGCAAAAGATTTCGGCCAACGGTGCCCTGATGAAGCGTCTGGGCATCCGCGGCACGCCCGGCATCATCTACAAGAACGCCGACGACAAGATCACGATTTTTCAGGGCGCGGCACGTAATAAAAAGCTCGTCGAGGTACTCGGCCCCAAACCGAAATAGACCGGCCGCGTTTGTTATAGCCCGCCGCGGATGTGCTACATCATGCGCTGCTTAATGAAGGACGAAGTCATGGAAAAGACGATCCGCGTACTGGCCATCGGCGCGTTGTCCCTGGCCGCAACGGCCGTTTACGGCGCCGATGACACAAGCCAAGCGGCCTCGCCGAGCCAGACGCCCCCCGAGGCCAACGCCGCACCGCAGCGTGACGCAGGGCCGAAGACACCGGCCGCGCTGGCCGACGGCACCGATATCGCCGCGATCAACGGCGACACCGTGGTCAAGAAGACCCTGGCCAACGGGTTGCAGATCGTGGTCGTCCCGGATCATCTGGCGCCCGTGGCCACGACGATGCTGACCTACAAGGTCGGCTCGCGCGAGGCCGATACGGCCTTCCCCGGCACCGCCCATGCCCTGGAACACATGATGTTTCGTGGCACGAAAGATCTTTCGGCCGCCCAGATCGCCGCCATCGGCGCCGCCCTGGGCGGCCAGGTGAATGCCTTCACCACCAACGATGCCACGAGTTATTACTTCACCATGCCCTCGCAGTTCGCGGATGTGGCCCTGCGCCTGCACGCCGAACGCATGAAAGGAATCCTCGCGAGCAAAGCCGACTGGAAACAGGAACGCGGCGCGATCGAGCAGGAAGTCAACGCTGCCATGTCGTCACCGATCCAGGTGGCCATCAAGCGCATGCGCGCCCAGCTTTATACGGATACGCCGTATTCACACGATGCGCTGGGCACGCGTGAGTCGTTCGACAAGACCACGGCCAAGCGTCTGCAGTCGTTCTATGACACCTGGTATACACCGTCCAACGCCACGCTGGTTGTCACCGGCGACGTTGAACCTGATGCCATCGTCGACAAGGCCAGGACACTGTTCGGCGATATCCAGTCGCACGACGTGCCCAAGCGTGCGCCGGTCGAGCCGGAAAAACTGGATGCCAAGACCATCCGCATGCCCACCGACGCCGGCTATGGCTATGCGATTCTGGGGTTTCGTGCGCCGGGCACGCGCGAGGTGGCGGCCAACGCCACCAGCGAGGTGTTGGCCAAAGTGCTCAACAACCCACGCGGGCCGCTCTATACCGAAATGGTGGCCTCCGGCAAGAGCCTGGCCGCGCAGTTCGGCACGCTGCCCGCGGCTGAGGCCGGGCTGGGCGTGAGCTATGTGGTGTTCCCCAAAGGCGCCGATGCCGACGGGCTGGTCAAGCAGATGCGCGGCATTCTGAAAGGTATCGCCAAGGACGGCATATCGGCCGATCAGATCGCCGCCGCCAAGCGCTCGCTGATCACCGAAGATGTGGCCGAGCGCGACTCGATCCATGGTCTTGCCATGCGCTGGTCCTCGGCCGTGGCCGTCAACGGCCTGGCTTCCCCGGCGCAGTCACTGGCGGCGATCAAGAACGTCTCGGCCGATGACGTCAACGCGATGCTCAAACATGTGATTCAGCCGGATCAAAGCGTGCTGGCCGTGCTTACGCCCGAAGGCTCGGGCGCGCCGAAATCCGGCGGTGGCTTTGGCGGGGCCGAATCGTTCAGCCCCGAGAACGTCGACGACGTGAGCCTGCCCGACTGGGCGGCCAAACCGCTGTCCGAGATCATCGCCCCCGAGCAGTCCATCAAACCGGTCGATACCCGGCTGGACAACGGCCTGCGCCTGATCACCGTGCCCTCGGATTCGGTACACGCCGTGCATGTCTATGGGCATATCCGCAACACGCCGGACCTGCAGCAGCCCGAGAACAAGACCGGCGTGGATGACGTACTGGCCCAGATGCTTGAGTACGGCACCACCAAGCATGACCGCAAGGCTTATCAAGCCGCGCTCGATGCCATCGGCGCCAGCGCCACGGCCGGTACGGATTTCAGCTTGACCGTGCTGCCCGAGCATTTCGCCACCGGCCTGTCACTCCTGGCCGAGAACGAGCTCTTGCCGGCGCTGCCCAAAGCCGCGTTCAAGCCGATCCAGCAGCGCGCGGCCGCCACCACGGCCGGCCTGATCGCCAGCCCTGATTTCAAATCCAGCCAGGCACTGGCCCGTGGTCTGTTTCCCAAGGACGACCCGAGCCTGCGTCATGCCACCCCCGAATCGATCACCGGTCTGAGCCATGACGACGTCACGGCTTACTACAAGCGCGTGTTCCGGCCGGACATGACCACGCTCGTGGTCGTGGGCAACGTCGACCCGGCAGATGTGAAAACAGCCGTGAAGAAACGCTTTGGCGACTGGCACGCCCCCGACGACACGGCCGAGGTTGATCTGCCGCCGGTGGCGCCCAACAAGTCCTCGCGTCATCATGTGCCCGACGATGCCCAGACCCAGGACACCGTGCATCTGGCCGAAACGCTGGGCCTGACGACCACCGACGGCGATTATCGTGCGCTCAAGATGGCCAATCAGGTGCTCACCGGCGGCACGTTCGCCAGCCGTCTGTATCGCCAGCTTCGTGTGGAGCGTGGCCTGGTCTATTACGTCAGCTCCGGCTTCAACACCTCGCGCACCCGTACCCGGCTGGTCTTTCGCTACGGCTCGGATCCGGACAAGGTCGATGAGGCCGAGCGCCTGATCCGTCGTGCCCTGGTACAGATGGCCAAGACGCCCATATCCGACACCGAGCTGCATCGTGCCCAGGCCGGCCTGATCCGCCAGATTCCCTTGAACGAGGCCAGCGCCAGCGCAATCGGCTATGGCCTGCTGTCCCGCGTCGAACTCGACCAGCCGCTAGATACGCCCTATCGCGCAGCCCGGGTCTACAAGAATCTGGACGCCGAGGCGATACAGGCCGCGGTCAAGAAATGGATCCGCCCGGATGACTTGGTGCGCGTGGTCCAAGGCCCGGCACCGGAGTGAATACGCGTCATCGGGCACGCCGCTGGCGGCGTGCCCGGATGCAGCGCGGGGCTGCGCCTATAGTCGTGTTGTCAAAGTGGTTTTTGACGCTAGCCTGTCAATGCGTATCTCGCTAGAGCATCTTTCATGACCATCGGCCTGTTCATTCCCTGCTTCATCGATGCGTTCTATCCCAAGGTGGGTATCGCCACGCTCGAGCTGCTGGAGCGGCTGGGCTGTGAGGTGGATTATCCGTTTGACCAGACCTGTTGCGGCCAGCCCATGGTCAATGCCGGCTGCCACCCCGAGGCCGCGGCCACCGAGCAACTTTTTGTAGACAACTTCGCCAAATACGATGTGATCGTGGCCCCCAGCGGCTCTTGTATCCATCAGATCCGCGACAACCTGACCGCAATCGAACAGACGCCGGCGGTCAAGCACGTCCGCGAGAACAGCTACGAGCTGGTGGAATATCTGCACGATGTGCTGGGCGTACGCGAGTTTCCCTGGGCGAAGTTCCCGCACCGCGTGGGCTATCACGACTCCTGTAACACGCTGCGTAATCTGGGCCACGGCCAACCCAGCGAGCTACGCGGCGGGTATTTTTCCAAGCCGCGGACGCTGCTGGAAGCCGTTGACGGTATCGAGCTCGTCACCCCGGACCGCCCCGACGAGTGCTGTGGCTTTGGCGGCACGTTTTCGGTCACCGAGCCCGAAGTCTCGGGCCGAATGGGCCATGACAAGGTGGCCGATCACGGCCGCGCGGGTGCTGCGTACATCGTCTCGGCCGATACGTCCTGTCTGATGCATCAACAAGGCTGTGCCAAGCGCATCGGCGCGCCGGTGGCCTTCAAGCATATCGCTGAAATCCTGAATGGAGATACGGCATGAGCACGCCTGATCCGGTCAAGAGCCAGAACACGCCCAAGGCCGCCAAGGAGGCCGCCCCGCGCCCGGAAAAAGCCGGCCCGGGCGAGCGCCAGGATCATCGCAAGGCCGCCAAGCAGTTTCTGGAGTCGCCCGAACATGCCGCCTCGCATGACACCCGCGTCTGGGCCATGCGCCAACGCCGCGACGCCACGATGGAAGGCGTCGAAGAGTGGGAGGAACTGCGCGATCTGGCCAGCCAGATCAAGACCCATGCGCTGACCCATCTGGATGAATACCTCGAACAGTTCGCCGACAACGCCGCGGCCAACGGCGTGCATGTCCACTGGGCCGGGGACGCCGCCGATCACAACCGTATCGTCCACGAGATCTTCAAGGATCACGGCGTCAAGAAGGTGATCAAGTCCAAATCCATGCTCATGGAGGAGTGCGGGTTCCGTCATTACATGGAAGGCGTGGGCATCGATATCGTCGAGACCGATCTGGGCGAGCGTATCCAGCAGCTCGATGCCGAAGACCCCAGCCACGTGGTCGTGCCCTCGGTGCACAAGATGCGCTCGGACGTGGCCAAGGTCTTTTCCGAAACCATCGGCTCGGATCCCGACAACGACGATGCCTATTACCTGACCGAACAACAGCGCCAACACACCCGCCCGCTGATCCTGGACGCCGACGCGGGCATGACGGGCGCCAACTTCGCCGCGGCCGAAACCGGCGGCTTCGTGGTCTGTACCAACGAGGGCAACGCGGATCTCTCGGCCAACGTGCCTAACCTGCACGTGGCATCCATCGGCATCGAGAAAATCGTGCCGACACTTTCAGACATGGGCGTGTTCATCCGCCTGCTGTCGCGCTCTGCGCTGGGCTCGCCCATCACCCAGTACACCTCGCATTTCCGCGCGCCCAAGGAAGGCGGCGAGATGCATATCGTGCTGGTCGATAACGGTCGTTCGAAGCGGCTGGGCGAGGACAAGTTCTGGTCGTCGCTAAAATGTATTCGCTGCGGGGCCTGCATGAACACCTGCCCGGTGTTTCGGCGCTCGGGCGGCCTGTCTTACGGGGCGACCTATACCGGCCCGCTGGGCCTCATCCTCGATCCCTCGATCGATGCCTATCGTTACTCCAACCTGCCGTTTGCCTCCACGCTCAACGGCAGCTGTACCAACGTCTGCCCGGTCAAGATCAATATCCACGAGCAAATCTTCGAATGGCGCCGCGTACTGGCCGAGGACGACCAGATCCCCTGGACCAAGCGCAAGAGCCTGGCCGCCGCCGGCGATGTGCTGGCCAGCCCCAAGGCGTATCGCACGGCCGTGAAATCCGCCCACAGCGCGCTGAAATATCTGCCCGACTGGACCATCTACAACAAGCTCAACGCCTGGGGCCAGGTGCGTGATTTCCCGGACGTACCGGCCGAGGGCACCTTCCACGACTGGTATCGCAAGCATCGCCTGAACAACAGCGACACCGCAGGAGAGGGCTGATGCGCGGTCGTAACGAAATACTGGCCGATATTCGTCGCAACAAGCCGGCTTTCGCGGCAGCGGCGCCCACGGTGCCCGCCTACGACGACGCCTACCCGAGTGATACCGATAGCCTGATCGCTCGTTTTATCGAGGTGCTGGAAAAAATGGGCGGCACCTGGGCCGAACCCAAGGTCGATGAAACGCTGGACGCCACCATGCGCCGCGTGCTGGCCGAGCGCCTGCCAGACAACGCCATCATCGCCTCGACCGTGCCCGAAATCGCCGGCAACCGCCGGGTCCGTCGCGACGATGACCCGCACACCCTGCACGACGTCGATGCCGCCGTGCTGCGGGCCCGCTTCGGCATCGCCGAAACCGGCAGCGTGTGCTTCACCGAGCGCGAGCTGATCGTCAACGCCATCGGCTATCTGGCCCAGCATCTCGTCGTGTTACTCGACCCGGCCCAGATCATCACCAACATGCACCGCGCCTACGCCCGCGATGACTACAAGCAGGCGGCCTACACCGTGTTCCATACCGGCCCATCGGCCACAGCCGATATCGAGGGCGTGCTGGTCCGCGGGGCGCAGGGGGTGCGATCGCTGACGGTCATTCCGGTAGGCTAGATCGAGCTGAAATCGGGGGAAGCCATGTCGTCGTCCGCAACCGCACCGACCTTGGAAGACAACGCTCAAAGTTTGCTTTTTTTCGAGTCCGGTGACGACACGATTGAGGTCCGGCTCGATACGACGAGCGAAACCGTCTGGCTGACCCAGCGCCAGATGGCCGATGTGTTCGACACGACGCCGGAAAACGTTCTGATGCACCTGCAGAATGTCTTCAACGACGTGGAACTGGACGAGGAGGCAACTACTAAGAATTTCTTAGTAGTTCGAACCGAGGGGCAAAGACAGGTCCGCCGTCGGCTGAAACACTACAACCTCGACGCCATCATCTCGGTCGGCTACCGCGTCAACTCGCGCCGCGCGGTGCAGTTTCGTCAATGGGCCACCCGTATCCTGCGCGAGCATCTGCTCCAGGGCTGGACACTGGCTCGTCAGCGTTTCGAGGCCAACGCCGACGAGCTCGACGCAGCCATGACACTGCTTCGCAAGACCGCCCAGAGCCCGGCACTCGATACCCAGGCCAGCCGTGGCCTGATCGATATCGCGGCCCGCTATGCTCAGACGTTTCTTCTGCTGCAACGCTACGACGAAGGCCTGCTGACCGAGCCACATGCCCAGACCGGCGGTGAGCTACCAAGCCTCGATGCCGCCCGTAGCGCACTGGCCGGCCTGAAAGCGGATCTGATCGAGCGCGGCGAGGCCACCGAGCTTTTTGCCCGCGAACGCGGCGATGGCCTCGACGCCCTGGTGGCCAATCTCGACCAGAGCGTATTCGGCGAGCCCGCCTACCCCTCGATTGAGGCGAAAGCGGCGCATCTGCTCTATTTCGTTATCAAGAACCACCCGTTCGCTGATGGCAACAAACGCAGCGCCGCGTTTTTGTTCGTGGATTTTCTTTATCGCAACGAGCGGCTGATCAACGCCGACGGGGAGGCCATCATTAACGACGTCGGCCTGGCCGCCCTCACGCTGCTGGTCGCCGAGTCTGAGCCCAGCGCCAAGGACACGATGATTCGGCTGGTGATGAACATGTTGGCGCCCGCACCGGCCAATTGAGTCAAGCCGAACCGGTCTCGTCAAATCGCTGCAGATCGCGACTGGTGTGCAATACGCGCACAACACGCAAGGTGTCCTCGTCTTTGATGCGATAAAACAAGAGATGCTGGCCAACAAGGCGTGATCTCAATGCGGGCCGAATCTCGTCTCTTGCTTGCCCAAGCCTTGGATTGGCAATGAGCGCTTCGAGCTGACGCTCAATCTGTGCAAGATATCGCTGCGTCTGCGCGCGACCGAATCGTTGCATCGTGTACTCGATGAGCCCTTCAATATCGTTATCCGCCGCCTGGGATAATTCGTAACGTATGGCCACTATTAATAGTCAGCTACCGAATGCGCAGCAGCGATATCCTGCACGCTACGCCCGCTGGTAGCGCCGTCCCAACCGGCCTCGATTTGAGCGCGTAAATCGTTGATGACCATCTGGCGATATTGTCGGTGCAGGCGCAGCGCTTCGCGCACGACTTCACTGGCGTTACGGTAATCACCCGAGGCAACTTGTGCCGCGATGTAATCGGACTGTTGATCTGTAAAACTGATGTTCATGGCAACAACGATCCGTTGGTCAGTGTCCTTTATGGCCATTTTAGCCATAAACCGACATTACAAGCATAGCGACTCGCCACCTGATTGTTCGTCTCAAATCCGATCACGAGGCCCCAACGCGTCATGCCCACTATCGATCTCAACGCCGACATCGGCGAATCCTTTGGCCGCTGGCAGCTCGGCGACGATGCCGCCATTTTCGAATCCGTCACCAGCGCCAATATCGCCTGTGGGTTTCATGCCGGAGATGCCTCGACGATTGCCGCGACCTGTCGCGCCGCCGTTGCGGCCGGCGTGACGATCGGCGCGCATGTCGCCTATCGCGATCTGGCGGGTTTCGGGCGACGCTTCGTGGATTGCTCCCCGCGCGAGCTGGCCGATGATGTGCTCTATCAGCTGGGCGCGCTGGAGGCCTTTGCCCGCGCGGCCGGCGCGCGTATCGCCTATGTCAAACCCCACGGCGCGCTGTATCACGCGATGGTCGATCACGACGGCCACGCCAGTGCCGTGGTCGAGGCGATGCGGGTTTTCGGACAGGACTTGCCGATTCTGGCCCTGCCAGGTGCCGCCGTGCTGGCCCACGCCGACAAACACGGCATACGCGGCGTGGCCGAGGCCTTTGCTGACCGGGCCTACAACGCCGACGGCACGCTGGTGTCGCGCCGTGAGGCCGGGGCCATGATCGAAGATGACGCCACGATCATCGCCAACATGATCCACCTGGCCCGCCACGGCGAGATCATCGCCCGCGATGGCACGCGGGTGTCGGTTACCGCAGAAAGCATTTGCGTGCACGGCGATAGCGCCGGCGCGGTGGCCACCGCGCGCAGCCTGCGCGCGGCACTCGCCGAGGCGGCCGTCGAGATCACGGCGTTCGCATGACACCCACGGAGATACGCTGGGCCGGCGATCACGCCCGGCTGCTGGTCTGCGAATCGCTGGACGCCGTGCTGGCCGTCAACGCTTATCTAACGGCCCAGCCTCTAGCCGGGCAGACCGATCTTGTGCCTGCCGCGACCACGCTGCTGGTGTCTTTCGATACCGCAGGGCATGCCCGAGAGGCCGGCGAAACACTCGTGCAGATTGATGCACCGCCGGTCACACAAAATGCCGGGCGCGATATCACGATCGACGTGGTCTACGACGGCGCCGATCTGGCCGATGTGGCCGAGCACACCGGGCTGTCGATTGACGCCGTGATCGCCGCGCATACCGGCCAACGCTGGCGTGCGGCGTTTGGCGGCTTCGCACCGGGTTTTTTCTACATGATCGGCGAGAACACGCAACTACGGGTGCCACGCCGCGCGTCACCGCGTACCCGTGTGCCGGCCGGCGCGGTCGGCCTGGCGGGGATGTTCTCGGCGGTCTATCCCAAAGCCTCACCCGGCGGTTGGCAGCTTATCGGGCGCACCGATGCCCGGCTGTGGGATCTGGCCCGCGAGCGCCCGGCCCTGCTGCAACCCGGCGATATGATTCGCTATCGCGCGGTTGAGGCGCTGACCGTCGATGACCCGGCCGCCGACAAGATAGCCGCCGCCGAAAACACACCATCAAGAACGCCCACCGCGCTGGAGATCATCTCGCCCGGCCCGCAATCGTTGGTTCAGGATCTGGGCCGTCCCGGCCATGCCCATATCGGCGTGTCGGCCTCGGGCGCGGCCGACCGGGCCGCGGCCCGACAGGCCAACCGGCTCGTCGGCAATTCACCCGAGAAAGCGCTGATCGAAACATTACAAGGCGGGCTGGCCGTACGCGCCCACGGGGATACGGTCATCGCCCTGTCCGGCGCCCCCGGCCAGCCATCGATCGACAGCCCGCGCGGCAACCGCTACCCACGGCCGGGCCAGCCATTCGCCCTGCACGACAGCGAGACATTGCGTCTGGCCCCGCCCGCGGCGGGCTTGCGCACCTATCTGGCGGTGCGCGGCGGGCTGGCGATCACGCCGGTTCTGGGCAGCCGGGCCCGTGACACGCTGGCCGGGCTCGGGCCGGCTCCGCTAGCCGCCGGCGACCGGCTGGCGATCGCGCCGCCCCGGCCAGGTCAGGCCGTGGGCCAACCGGAGCCGGCGACGTTCACCCCTGCCGATGGCCCGGCCACGCTGGGCATCGTGCTTGGCCCACGAGAGGACTGGTTCGACGCGGCCAGCCGTCGGCGTCTGCTCGACACCACCTGGCAGATCAGCCCGGACTCGGATCGTGTCGGCCTACGGCTTGTGCCGGCTGACGACAATGCCGCATCGACCCCGCCGCTAACACGTGCCATCGATGACGAGTTACCCAGCGAAGGCTGTGTGCCCGGCGCCCTGCAGGTGCCGCCCGCCGGCGCGCCCATTCTGTTCCTGCGCGATCACCCGGTCACCGGTGGCTACCCGGTCATCGCCGTGGTCGTGCGGGCTGATATCGACCGGGCCGCCCAGCTCGCACCGGGTGATCGTCTGTGTTTCATCGCGATTGACCCGGCAACTGATCCTGCCGCCGAAGACGACGAGGCCGCGCCATGAATACCGTGCTCATCGCCAATCGCGGCGAAATCGCCGTGCGCATCATCCGCGCGGTACGCGACATGGGGCTGGCCAGCGTGGCGGTTTATGCCGATAGCGATGCCGATGCGCTACATGTACGCCTGGCCGACACGGCCTATGCGCTGGACGGCACGGCCAGCGACGAGACGTATCTAGACGGCGACAAGCTCATCGCGATCGCCCAGCGCGCGGGCGCTGATGCGGTGCACCCGGGCTACGGCTTTCTCTCTGAAAACGCGGATTTCGCCCGTGCGGTCATCGCGGCCGGGCTGACCTGGATCGGCCCGTCGCCCGAGGCCATCGAAGCCCTGGGCAACAAGCTCACCGCGCGCGAGATCGCCACACGCGTCGGCGCGCCGCTGGCCCCCGGCACGCATGAACCGGTCGAAAACGCGGCGGCCGTCGAAGCATTTGCCGAAGAGCACGGCCTGCCGATCATCATCAAGGCCGCCCACGGCGGCGGCGGGCGCGGCATGAAGATCGTGCATGAAGCACGTGATATCGCCGATGCCTTTGATTCCGCCGTGCGCGAGGCCAAGGCCGCCTTCGGCCGCGGCGAATGCTTTGTAGAGCGGTTTCTCCACACCCCGCGCCACGTCGAGGCGCAGATCCTCGCCGATGCCCACGGCCACATCATCGTAGCCGGCACGCGCGACTGCTCGTTGCAGCGGCGTAATCAAAAGCTCGTCGAAGAAGCACCGGCCCCGTTTCTCACCGACGACCAGCGCCAGCGTATCCACGACTCGGCGAAGGCCATCTGTCGCGAGGCCGGCTATACCAGTGCGGCCACCGTGGAATATCTCGTCGCCCCCGACGGGCTGATCTCGTTCTTGGAGGTCAATACACGCCTCCAGGTCGAGCACCCTGTTACCGAGGCGACGAGCGGGCTCGATATCGTCGCCGAACAGCTCCGTATCGCCGATGGCTTGCCGCTTAGCGTCACGCACGACCCGCCGGCCACCGGCCACGCCATCGAGTTCCGGCTGAACGCCGAAGACCCGGCCCGCGGCTTTCTGCCGTTTCCCGGCACCATCACACGCTTCGAGGCCCCCACGGGGCCCGGCATTCGCGTGGACAGCGGTATCGCCTCTGGCGGGCAGGTGCCCGAACACTTCGACTCGCTCATCGCCAAGCTCATCGTGCACGGCGCCACTCGTGCGCAAGCCATACGCCGTGCCCGCAGCGCCCTGGCCGAGCTGGCCATCGAAGGCGTGCCCACGGTCGCGCCCTTTCATCAGGCCGTGCTCGACGAACCGGCCTTCGTGGATGAGTCTGCGTTCGCGGTCCATACCCACTGGATCGAGACCGCATTCAGCCAAACACTAGCGGCCTCGCCGTATCTGGCCCAGGCCACACCGGATGATAGGCGCCAACGCTTCACCATCGAGCTCGACGGCAAAGCCGTACAGCTGGGCCTGCCGGCCCGCCTGTTCGCGGCAGCCCATGACGCAAACAGCAATAGCGTCGGCGCGGCAACCTCAGCCGATGACAACGAGGCCGAGACAAGCGCCATCGTTGCCTCGATCAACGGCCGGCTCGTCAAATGGCAGGTCGAAGACAGTACCGATATTGCCGAAGGCGACACCGTGGCCGTGCTCGAAGCCATGAAGATGGAAACCGAAGTCACGGCCCACCGCGCCGGGCGTATCACCTGCGGCAGCCAGGCCGCAGGTGATACGGTCGCCCAAGGCGACATCCTTGGCCGAATCGACTGATTACCGCTTATCGCGCAGCGCGGGCGTCTGCGCACCTGGTGTGAAAACGAATACTTTCTCGCGCCGCGCACGCAAGTTACTGTCTCGCCACCGGGTTTAGGTATTCCCAGGCAAACGTCCGCCACAGCGCTATTGCGCTCTCCAAACAATATTTTCTAGGTTGAAGCTGCGCCGCGTGGGAGCGGCCGAAATCAACCTGAACACATTGGGGGACCCATGAAGAAACTACTGCTTGCACTCGCCGTCGCCTTGACGCTCATCTCCGGCGCGGCCGCCGCGGCTATCAACGTCAACACCGCCGGTGCCGACGAACTGGCTCAGCTCGACGGTATCGGCGAAGTCAAAGCCGCCGCCATCGTCGAAGACCGCGAAGCCAACGGCGACTACACCGCGCTCAACGATATGACCCGCGTGACTGGCATCGGCAACAAGACCGTCGACGGCCTGCGTGAAGAGGCCACGGTCAGCGATTCGGCCGAGTAGATCGAACGGCGCTAAATCTCAAGAACCGAATGCACCGCTAATATGGTGTATTCGGTTCGCGATCAGCCGATCGCCTGCGACAGATCCCGCCCGCCAATGGATAGCGAGGCTGTCTTGATCGCACCGTGTTGGCCCGAGGCCGGCCCGATGGTCTCGATGTCGCCGTGCGTATCAAAGATCACGCAGGCCCCCGGCTCGTAGAAGAATCGATAGACCGTGATATCGCCCCAGAACTCGAGCCGTCCGGCATGACTGCGGTAATGGGCGACGACGATGTCTCGGGCTTGATGAATCTGGCCTACGGCCGACAGATCGCGTAGACCACGCGGCAGATGGATCCGTCGCTGGCACTCAAGCATGGCCAGAACGAACAAAGGCTGCGCACTACGTCGAAAATTCGTGTCCACCGCAATATAGGGCGCGAACGTACGCCGGTGCGCCGCGGTTGTTTCCATCGCCCTGAGCCCGGCCTCGTAATCGGACGCCAACATACCCAGCGCCTCACATAGCGCACGCACGAATCCACGAGCGTCGTAACGAAAATCGAAACCACCGGCCTCCAGGCCCAACAGATCATCGGCCAGTACGGCACGCAGGCGTGCCCGGCGCTCGGCAGTGACGCGTCGATACCCCATCGCCTGCAACAGCGCGTCCCCACTTCGACCGGCCGCAGCCACGCGGATACAGCGACGCAGATTGGCAACATCATCTCGGCAGGTCATACAACGCCCTCGATGCAAGTAACCGTTTTGTCTCAATACATTGATTGAGCCATCGCGGTGCGACGAATCGTGTCGTATCCAATCGCCGGACCACCGTAAAACCTGACCTTGCGCTCAACGTGGACTTGGCCGGCGAGCACTGCTTGACTGGCCGTGGGGTAGTAAAGGGGAATAACGATGTGGCACAACTCATATCTCGCCACACCCACGGCGCGCTGCGCTTTGACAGTGTGCTGCGCTTCAAGGGCGGTCAGGCGCCGGCGGTGATTCTGATCGACGTGGAGGCCGCCGTCTGGGCACACGGCACAACCACGCCGGTGCTCTACTGCGGCATGACACGGGCCAGCCTGCGACTGGACCTGTTCGTGGCGGCCGACAGCCCGATCGCCGGCCCCCTACGTCGCGCCGAGCCCGTCGACGCGCTGATAGACAGCGCGTAGCGATCGCGCCTGCCGATGATCGGCAATTGTTTGCGGCCGGCACCAGCCATCAAGGCGATTGCGTGATGAGAACCGCCGAAACCGTCGTCGGACCCGATTCATCAAGCGTGACATCGGTCGCGATCATCTCAATATCGTCCGCATCGATGAAATCGTCCATCGCGCCGATCAATGACTGAAACTCCAAAATACCAATACCGTGGCCACGCACGACACAGCGCAGGCCACGAACACGCGGGCCGGTCGCGGCATCGCACGGCTCAAACGACCGGACACGACCGTCGACGCTGCCTCCAGCGGCATGCCGGCCGACAGCACAACGTGGGCGAACAGTACAGTCGACGCGTGGCAGAGCACGCGACGATTATCTGCCAGATCCACGCCGACGAGCCCGCCGCAGACATGTCTCGGTACACGTTTTCCCAAAGCGTATCGAGCTGCGCGACAAGCGCCACCCGCCAATCAGGCACCACACTCTCTTGGTAGGCGCCCAGGCTGCCAAAGCTGATCTATCGTCATCGCCAATCGCTGTGTTCGGGTATACAAACGCGAACGCCATCTCTGGATCGATCGCAGCGCGTTAAAAGCAGGCGTGATCTCGTTGCCTGGGCCGATACGCCGCCATGAAACGGCAACAGGCCTTGGCCGTATAAAACCGCAAGTAAAGGCCGGCATGAAAGCCGGCCTATACTTGCGGATAGCGGAACACCGCTATCTAGTTACAGGCTGCCTGATAATTGGCCACGAAAGTATCCCCGGTTTCGGCGATCTCAAACGCATAACGCACGCCGATCTGGCGCCCCCGTGTGGGTGTGATGTCCAGACTGAAGGTGACGCTCTGCCCGGCACGAATGGTCTGGCCATCGCGCAGCCCGCCAAAGCTGGGCGTGCCCCCGGCCGCACTCGTGCTACTCGTCTTAACCGCTTCTAGGTTGCGGATCGTGAAGTCGCCGTTGGTGGCCGTGAGGCGATATACGCCAAGCTCGCAAAAGGCAGCTGTCGTGCGAGTCGCGCTTGCACCGCTCACCTGATACGGCAGGTTGCGACTCTCAAAGCCGTCGAAAACATCATCTTCAGCCAACTGAATATCCGGCGTAACGGCGGTGACACGAACCGTATCCGTGGCGTCCTCGCCCTGACCGTCGGAGACTGTTAGCCGTACGACATAATCACCGCCGGCATCAGGCGTGAACGACGGATTGGCCGTGTCTGCATCCGTAAGCGAGCCCGCGGCCGCGGCCGGGCGGGACTGGAATGACCATTCATAGCTCAACGCATCGTTATCAGCGTCCTGGCTGGCCGTGCCGTCCAGGTTGACGCGCTCGCCGGTCACCACTTGGCGATCGTTGCCCGCATCGGCTGTCGGCGCGCTGTTGGGCGTCGCCGCGGTGATTTGAACGCGATCGGCCTGGCTGTCCAGTTCCCCGTCGTTGACCACCAGCTCAAAGACATAGACCCCGTCAACGTCCGGTGTGAATGCGGCCTGAGCCATCGCTGCGTTCACCAGCGCTGTCTCGCTGGCCGGCGGCATACTGACCACGTGCCAGTCGTAGCTCAGCATGTCGTCGTTGGCGTCCGAGCTGGTCGAGCCGTCCAGCGTGACCATCACGCCGGTTTTAACGCTGTCGTCGGCCCCTGCGTCCGCGACCGGTGCCACGTTGGCCTCAGCCGCGGTGACGGTCACGGTCTCGGCAGCGCTATCAGCCTGGCCGTCGTTCACGACCAGGCGCAGGACATAATCGCCGGCCGCATCCGGCGTGAAGTTCGGCGATACGCTGTTGCCACCCACCAGATCGACCTGGCTATCGTCAGGCATCGACGTAAAGACCCAGTCGTAGGTCAACATGTCGCCATCGGCATCGTCGCTGTTGCTGGCATCCAGTGATACCGCATCACCCACGGTGACTTGTTCATCGTCACCGGCGGCAGCCGTTGGGCGTGCATTGGCCTGGGCCGCCGTGATCGCGACCGTGTCGGGCGCGCTGTCGGCCTCACCGTCGCTTGTGACCAGCTGCACGACATAATCACCGGCCACATCCGGCGTGAACTCGGGCGCGACCGTGTCGGTGGCCGACAGGCTGGCATCGGCCCCGTCCGGACGCGACACGAACGACCAGGCATACGATAGCGGGTCGCCGTCGGCATCACGGCTGTCGCTGCCGTCTAGGGCCACCGGCTCACCGGCCACTACATCCCGATCGGCGCCGGCATCGGCCACCGGCGCACTGTTGGCCGCGGCCACCGTCACGGTCACCGAATCGGCTTCGCTGTCCAGATTGGCGTCGTTGACGGTCAATGCGGCCGTGTATGTACCGGCCACGTCGGGCGTGAACATGGGCTGCACCGTATCGGCGCCGGCCAGTGTCGCCGTGCTCGCATCCGGGCGTGTCGTCAACGTCCAGGCATAGGTCAGCGTATCCGCATCGGCATCGCTGCTGGCACTGCCGTCGAGCGTCACCGATTGGCCGGCGGTCGCGTTGATGTCGTCGCCGGCGTTGGCCACCGGCGCGCTGTTGGCCGTGGCGGCGGTGACGATGACGCTATCGGCCTCGCTTTCAGCCGCGCCGTCGTCCACGACCAGCCTGGCTTCGTAACGCCCGGCCTGGTCCGCCGTGAATGTCGGTTTGGCCGCCTCCGTATCAGATAGCGTGGCCTGGCTATCAGCGGGCGTGGTCAGCGTCCAGGCGTAATCCAGCATGTCATCGTCGGCGTCCCGGCTGGCCGAGCCGTCGAGCGTGACCGTGGCGCCGGTCTTCACGTTCTGCGCGGTGCCGGCCACGGCCACCGGCGGTGTGTTGTCGGCCGGCGCAGACGGTGCCGTCGTGTCCGGGACACTGGCCGCGTCATCGCCATCGTTATCGTCATCGCCACAGCCCGTCACCAGCAGGCCGGCCACAAGTGCGGCACAAACGCCGCCATAAAAACCGTTTCGGCTTGTTTGTCTTAACGTCATGAGTTCCCCCTTCAAGAATGAAATGCGTGCCTGCCGAAGCTGACCATGACACTCTTGCGGTGACATGCGACAAATCGTGTCGCATAAAAGACAATCTCCATCACGCGGCTGTCGTGGCGTTGCGCCGACTCGCGCGCCGAGGCTTGTCACATCCTCGCCCCAACGCCTTTGCACTGCGCTCGCAGTGCTTTTGGACACCGCCGGCCGACAACCCGGTACACGCGATGCGACGCTGGCTGTCGAAACCAAAAGGACCATCCAAACCATGACGGACACCGTTTTCCGGCAGTGGACCATGCTGCGACATATCCCTCGCGCGCCGCAGCGTGTCACGACCAGCGCCCTCGTCACTCGCCTGGCCGACGAGGGCTTTGGCGTCACCCCGCGCACCGTGGAGCGGGACCTCGACAAACTGGCCACGTTGTTCGGTTACACCTGCGACACCGAAGGCCGCACGAATCACTGGTACTGGCCAAAAAATTTCGGCGCCGTCGAGATCCCGGGCCTGGAGCCCAACACCGCACTCGCCTTCCGGCTGGCCGAGCAGCACCTATCGCGTCTGTTACCGCCGGCGACGCTCGATCTGCTTACCCCTTACTTCGAGCGTGCCCGTAACGTGCTGGACGCCGACAGCCAAAAACCGCTGACCCACTGGCAGAACAAGATCCGCGTCATCGGCCACGGCCCACAGCTGGCGGCGCCGACGCTGGACACCGACATCCAGCGCACCATGTATGACGCCCTGCTCCACGAGCGCCGGGTGACCGTCGACTACGCCCCGCGAAGCGACGACGCCGGCCGTATCAAACAGTACGAATTCAGCCCGCTGGGTCTGGTCTCCCGCGATGGCATGCTCTATCTCGTGGGCCCGCTGTGGGAATACGACAACGTCGTGCAACTGGCCCTGCATCGCGTGAAAACCCTCGAGCCGGTGGACAAATCGGTCTACCGCCCGGCCGATTTCAACCTCGACGATTACATCCACGCCGAGGGCGGCTTCAATTATCCGACGGGCGAAGGCACCGTCGAGCTCGTTCTACATGCCAACGAGGCGACTGGCGCCCATCTGGCCGAGCGCCCGATCAGCGACGACCAGACCATCACCGGCCGGGCGAACAGCGTGGAGATTCGCGCCTCGGTGCTGGATACCGATGCCTTGATGTGGTGGCTACTGGGGCTGGGCGACGGGATCGAGGTACTCAAACCCGAGCGCCTGCGACGGCGAATCATCGATACCTTGGAGACCACGCTTGCCCAGTACTCGCCGACGACCGATGCCGGGGAAAACGCCTCGAATGGATCGTGAGGGCCGCCACGGATCGCCGACGAATCAATGATGCGCCGGTCCAGACGTGATGATACAACCCGTCGTTATGACATCGCATCATGCTGGGATGAACAACGCGCGATCATCTCGGGCATCGGGGCCTCGACAACGTCGCCATCGACCCATAACACCTCACGAAACGACCGAAACTCGACGTAGACATCCGCGCCGGCGTATCGCTTCACCTCACCGGCCAGAGCCAACCCGCGACGATCCAGGGCGTCGAAATCCGGCCGCGGCCCGCCGTCGTGGGCGTGATCGAATTCCACGTCTTCCTTGAAACAGCTCCACTGTTCCAGCGCGTCAACGACAGACGCGGGAATGCCGTAGTCCTCGAACTTGACCCCGCGACCCGTACGCAGCGCGCCGCCCGGGTAGTCGATCGGCCAGAGGCCTGCCGAGCTTGGTACCGAACAGACCTTTAACAAAAGCGCGTAGCGATCGAGATAGCGTCGTTCCATGAAACGCCATACGGCCGGGCTGTCGGCGGGATCCAGCCGATCAAAGAACGCGCTGCCGGGCCTGGCAACGTGCCGATACAGCCACTGGCGATACAGATCGAATCGCGCGCTGCCCTGCATTGCCTGGATATACGCCGGCGTGTCATGCCGATGATCGAAGCGCTCGCGCCGCTCGGCCGGGCTCATGCGAGACGCTGATCCTGTCGCAGGAGGGCTGACACCCAGGCGGCGCTCCCGGTCGAGCCCGCGTGCACTTCGCAACCCGCCCGGCAACGCCACGATGAGGCGCCGCCCCATGCCGCGATCGAAATCGATCATATGCTCGAGCCGCGCGCCCGGCTCCGGCGACAAATTGGTTGCCACGACCGTGCCATAGCCAAACTTCGGATGATGAACGCTGTCTCCCGGCTCGAATTCCGGATACAGATGCGCCCCCTCTTCGGGCGAACAGAACGCCCGCGTGCCGATCACATCGCGATACGTCCCGTCTGCAAACTCAACGTGATGACGATCCAGATCGTAGCCGGGGTCACGCGTTCGTGTGATGCCTCGCACAACGCCGTGCCCGAAGAATCGGTGATAGATCGATTGGCCACACTCGAGAATCACGCCACACCGGCGCGCGCATCCTGGAGCGACTTCAAAGTACGACCGGCCCGGTCTTTCCAGCAGATCCGCCCGTTCGCACTCCCGCCCACCAGTACGCCGGCCGCCAGCGACGGGGAACTGAACCGGAAATCCTGCGTGAAGCGCAGCGCGTGTTCATCCGTGACAAGCACGCCGCGATCGACCAGTTGTTGTCGCATATCCCGCATATGGTCATGGATCGAATCGACTTCTGCCGCCCGGGCGAGCGCCCCTTCGAGCACAACAAAGCCGTCTGCGACTTCCCGCCCTCGACCTTCACCGCCACGCTCGGCCAGATACAACATGGGCGGCTCGTCGCGGCTTGTGTCGGCGGCGGCGTGCGCTCTGGCCTGGCCAGATGCCGCCGCAAACGCATCAATGCCCAGCAATGGAAAGATCAGCCGCATTTCATCCAAGAACCATTCCGCGTCCGCGCGGTCCGGTTCCGATAGCGGCGGCGGCGTCGGCTTGTTGCCGTTCTCCAGCAGCCACTGATTCGCCTGGCGCGCGAGTTGCAGCAGTCGCGCCTCCAGATAACGCACGTGGGCCTTGTTCAGCCCCTCGTTCGTGCTGGTGAACGCCACAACCCGCGTCCAGAACTCCTTGCCCGCCACATGCTGCTTGAGCCGCTCGCCCAACGTATCGGCTTCGCCGACATACAACATCGGCGCGCCGTCTTCTGCCGTGCCAACAAGTACATAAACGCCCGGTTGCCCCAGCTCCGGGCGCGCCAACGCCCGTTCGATTTCAGAACGGCTGACGACGACCGCTCGGCCGGTCCAGTTGGACTTATCGATCAACCGCAGGCCGTCCGGCGTGCCGTCCGCCAGAAAGATACGAATCGACGTCGGTCTTGAATCATTCACGATGCTTGCCCCCATCCGCCGCACGCGAGAACAACGTGTATAGCAGACAGGTCATTTCCATACACGTCGCCTGCAACATGTATAGAAAAGACCGATAAGCGAACACGCCGCAGCTCGTTAATCACGCGCCGCGCACATCGTCAGTCACGCTACGTGCCGGTAGACTGCCGGCTTTCGTTTATCGCTTGTCCAGGCTGCTCCACGCATGTTTGAAAACGCCTTCAACAACATCGACAAGGCCCTGCGCAACGACGAAGGCATGGCCACCGAGCTGGATTATGCCGAGCAGACGTCGTGGCTGCTGTTTCTCAAATACATTGCCGATCGCGAGCCCGAGCGCGAGGACGAGGCGCTGTTCGAAGGCCGTGACTACTACCCCGTGCTGGAAAAGAAGTTCCGCTGGGAAAACTGGGCCGCGCCGAAGGATCTGGCCGGCAACTTCGACCATCAGACCGGCCGCATCGGCAAAGACCTGATTGCCTTCGTCAACGACGAGCTGTTCCCCTACCTGCAGACATTTCGTAACAGCGCGACCGGCGTGGACACGCTGGAATACAAGATCGGCGAGATCTTTTCCGAGATCATCAGCAAGTTCCGCTCGGGCTATGCCCTGCGCGATGCCATCGAGATCATCGACACCTTGACCTTCAACAGCCAGCAGGCCAAGCACGAGCTCTCGGATCTGTACGAAACGCGTATCCGTCGCATGGGCAACGCCGGGCGCAACGGCGGCGAGTACTACACGCCCCGCCCGCTTATTCGCGCCATGATCCGTGTAGTAGACCCCAAGCTGGGCGAGACGGTCTATGACGGCGCCTGCGGATCGGCCGGCTTCTTATGCGAAGCCTTCGACTATCTCAAACGCGACGATCTCTCGACCGGCGACTGGCACACGCTTCAGCACAAGACTTTTTTCGGGCAGGAGAAGAAATCGCTGGCGTATGTCATCGGCATCATGAACATGATCCTGCACGGCATCGAAACGCCGGCTATCCGCCATGCCAACACGCTGGGCGAGAACGTGCTGGAAATCCGCGAGGCCGACCGGCACGACGTGGTGCTGGCCAACCCGCCGTTTGGCGGCGGCGAGCGCAAGGAAGTACAGCACAACTTCCCCATCAAGACCGGCGAAACGGCTTATCTGTTCCTGCAGCACTTCATCCGCAAGCTACGCGCCGGCGGGCGCGGGGCCGTGGTCATCAAGAACACCTTCCTGTCGAACACCGACAACGCCAGCGTCGCCCTGCGCCAGGAACTGCTGGAAACCTGCCACCTGCACACCGTGCTCGACTGCCCCGGCGGCACCTTCCAGGGCGCGGGTGTGAAAACCGTCGTGCTGTTCTTCGACAAGGGCGAGCCGACCCGCGATATCTGGTACTACCAGCTCGACCCCGGGCGTTCGCTCGGCAAGACCAACCCGCTGAACGACAACGACCTGGCCGAGTTCATCGAATTACAACCGCGCAAGGCCGATAGCAGCCAGAGCTGGACCGTCGCCGTCGACGATATTGACCCGGCGACCTGGGATCTATCGGTCAAAAACCCTAATGTGCCCGAAGAAGCACCGCTACGCAGCCCGGCCGAAATCATCGACGACATGCTGGCGCGGGATGCCGAAACCGCGCGGATTCTGGAAGAGATTCGGGGGATGTTGTGAGCTCTCAAGCTGACCTTTTGTACGGATCAAGAGCGAAGTGGCCGAAGGTGCAGCTCGCCGACGTTGCCCAAGTCGTCAACGGCGGAACGCCGAAATCCAAAGTTCAGGATTATTGGGGCGGCGATGTTCAGTGGCTTACTCCAAAAGAAATGGGCGGCATGGCGGGTCGCCATATCGCTGCGACTGAACGAACCATTACCGAGACAGGATTGGCGAAATCGTCAGCTCGGCTCGTGCCAGCAAACTCTTTGATCCTGTCGACGCGCGCACCTATCGGTCACCTAGCTGTCAACGATGTTGAGATGGCCTTCAACCAAGGCTGTCGAGGTATTGTGCCAAGCGCTGATCTCGATATCGGATTTCTCTACTACTTCCTTTTTGCTAACCGGCAACAGCTAAACGACCTCGGCACGGGAACGACATTCAAAGAACTGTCAGCGACCAATCTAAAAACGTTCCAACTACCGTTGCCAAGGCTAGACGAGCAGAAGCGAATCGTTGCGGTGCTCGATCAGGCCTTCGCCGCGCTCGACCGCGCTCGCGCTCATGAGCTCGAAAACCTCGGAAATTCGGCAGCTTTGCTCGAGTCGTTTGTCGAATCGCAACTCGATCAGTCGGAAGGCCGCATAGCGACCCTTCAGCAGCTTCTTGACGACGGGTCAATTAAAAGTCACCTCGACGGGAATCACGGCAGCGACTACCCTCGAAAAGACGAGTTTGTATCTTCCGGCGTGCCATATATTTCCGCGAACTGCATCATAGATGGCCAAATAGACTTTAACCGTGCCAAATATCTTTCTGAAAAGCGCGCAGCAAAACTGAGAAAAGGCGTAGCGCATGATGAGGATGTTATCTTTGCGCATAATGCTTCGGTCGGTCCGGTAGCAATACTTCGCACTTGCGAAACTAAGGTCATTCTCGGCACCTCAGTTACTTACTATCGTTGTGACCCGAACCAAATAGATCCTGAGTTTCTTGCACACGAGATGCGCGGAACGCAATTTCGAAGACAGTACGAGGCCGTGATGAAGCAAGCGACCAGAAATCAGGTGCCAATTACCGCCCAACGGAAGTTGAGTCATACGATTCCAAATATAGAGCGACAGAAATTTATAGCCGCAGCTTGTTCGAAAGTAGCAGATCGAACTAGACAGCTTTCTAAACAATACGATCAAAATCTCCGTGGGATCGATCAGTTACGGCAAACATTGTTAGAAAAAACGTTCGCAGGCGAACTTTAATAACGCCAACACGATGAAAGAAACCGAAGCCGACACCCGCGCCAATCGTATCGACTCCGTTCTTCGTGACGCGGGTTGGGATGGCACGGGCGGTTCGCAGGTTTCGCGTGAATACGTCATCGCCCAGGGCCGCATCACACAGGCCGGGCGGATCAATACGTTGACGGCCGATTACGTGCTGAGCCGGCAGGGCCGACATCTGGCGGTTATCGAGGCCAAGCGGGCCGGGCTGGGGTATACGGACGGACTGGCGCAGGCCAAGGAATACGCACGACGGCTCAAGGCGCGGTTTGCCTATGCCACCAACGGCCATCGCTGGTACGGCGTGGATATGGTGACCGGCGCGGAGGGCGATATCGGCTTGCCGTTTCCCTCGCCTACTGCGCTCTGGAACCGGTGTTTTACCCAAGACAACGACTGGCGCGAGCGCTTTGGCGCGGTGCCGTTTCATACCGCGGGCGGCAAGTGGCAGCCGCGTTATTACCAGCACAACGCGATCACGGCCGTGCTGGAGGCGATCGCCCAAGGCCGTGACCGCATGTTGCTGACGTTGGCCACCGGCACGGGTAAGACGGGCATCGCCTTCCAAATCGCATGGACGTTGTTTCAGGCAAGCTGGAATCTGTCGGGCCAGCCCACGCGGCGGCCGCGGATTCTGTTTCTGGCAGATCGCAATTTTCTGGCCGATCAGGCATTCAACGCGTTTTCGGCCTTCGATGCGGATGCGCTGTGTCGTATCAATCCGGCAGAGATTCGCAAGCAGGGCAAGTTGCCGAAGAACGCGAGCGTGTTCTTCACGATCTTTCAGACCTTCATGACAGAAGGGAAGACACCGGGCGAGCGTGAGTTCACGTTTGAGGGCTACCCGGCGGATTTCTTCGATTTCATCATCATCGACGAGTGCCACCGGGGCGGCGCGCGGGATGAAAGCGCCTGGCGCGAGATCCTCAAGCACTTCGCCCCGGCCGTACAGCTGGGCCTGACGGCCACGCCCAAGCGCGATGCCAACGCCGATACCTATGCCTACTTCGGCGAGCCGCTGTATACCTACGCGCTCAAGGACGGCATCAACGATGGCTATCTCACGCCGTTCAAGGTGCGCCAGTTGGCAAGCACGCTGGATACTTATTCGTTCTCGGGCGAGGACGAGGTGCTGGCCGGCGAGATCGATTACGACCGGCTGTATACCGAGAGCGACTTCAATACGAAGATCGAGATCGAGGACCGCGAGAGGAGCCGCGTGGAACGCTTCATGGCCGAGATCGACCAGCGCCAGAAGACACTGGTGTTCTGTGCCACCCAGGCCCATGCCGCACGGGTGCGGGATTTCATCAATCAGGTGAAAACCAGCACCGCCACAGACTATTGCGTACGGGTGACGGCCGCCGACGGGGCCCGCGGCGAGCAGTTTCTGCGCCAGTTTCAGGACAACGAAAAGACGCTGCCGACGATTCTGACCACGTCGCAGAAGCTCTCGACCGGCGTGGACGCGCTCAACGTACGCAACATCGTGCTGATGCGCCCGATCCGCTCGATGATCGAGTTCAAGCAGATCATCGGGCGCGGTACGCGGGTCTTCGACGGCAAGTATTTCTTTACGGTCTACGACTTCGTAAAGGCCCACGAACACTTCCGCGACCCGGAATGGGACGGCGAGCCGGAGCCGCCTGAAGTGCCAGCGCCAAAGCCCGCGCCTTATCCCGACGCGCCGGAACCTAGCGGGGATGGCGTGAGAGATGGCGACCACCTGCCGGGCGATGATGATGACAAACCGCCGGAAAAAATCATCGTGATACTGGCCGACGGCAAGGCGCGGCGTATCCAGTACCTGACGACCACCAGCTACTGGTCGCACGACGGCACGCCGATCACCGCCGAGCAGTTCATGGCGCAGTTGTTTGGCGACTTGTCCGGCCTGGTCGATTCCGAAGAGCAGCTGCGCGCGATCTGGAGCGATCCGGAGCAGCGCACGGCCTTCATCGACCGGCTGGCCGAAATGGATTACGACCACGAGCGCCTGGCCGACATGCGGCGGCTGATCGACGCGCCGGACAGCGATATCTTCGACGTACTGGCGTACGTGCGTTTCACGCTCGCGCCGCTGGCCCGCCGCGAACGCGCTCAGCACGCGCGTGAAACCGGCCTGGCCGGCTACGAACCAGAGATGCGTGAATTTCTCGATTACATACTGCAGGCGTACGAGGCACGCGGCGTCGACGAACTGGCACCGGCACGGATCGGTAATTTCCTGCAGATCCGCTACGGCGGTATGCAGGATGCCAAGCGCCGGCTTGGTTCAGCCCAGGACATACGCGGGGCCTTCTTCGATATCCAGAGCTATCTGTTCCGTGACGCTTGAGATCACCGAG
This sequence comes from Salinisphaera japonica YTM-1, assembly GCF_003788585.1. Lineage (GTDB taxonomy): Bacteria > Pseudomonadota > Gammaproteobacteria > Nevskiales > Salinisphaeraceae > Salinisphaera > Salinisphaera japonica. The sequence continues at coordinate 32,380 of NZ_AYKG01000025.1, forward strand.
GTCAGGCGGCGCTCGGAACACGGCATGACCCGGCCATTCATTTGTCGCGGCGATGACGGCGCGGTTTATTTCGTCAAGGGACGAGATGCGGGCAAGGCCGCTTTGATCCGCGAATGGATCTGCGGCTGTCTTGGTCGAACGCTTGGCTTGCCCATCGCATCGTTCGATATCGCATGGGTGCCGGGGGAGCTCATAGCGGGGCCCGCCAGCCTTGAGCTAGACGATCTTGGCGACGGGCCGGTATTCGCTTCGCGCGAACGCCGCGTAAGTGAGCTCACGCTGCAGTCCGCCGCGGAAATCCCGCCGGCGTTAAGACGCGACGTGCTTGTTTTCGATTGGTGGGTCAAGAACGGCGATCGTTCTCTCACTGAAAGAGGTGGCAATCCCAATCTTTTCTGGGCCCCCGACAGTAAAGAGTTGGTGATCATTGATCACAACGTGGCGCTGGATGACACACTCATGCGCGATGAGTTTCTAGCTGACCACGTATTCCGCGATGAAGCAGAAACAGTGTTCAATGACTTGGCCATGCGCGCCGAGTACACTGCACGTCTAGAATCAGCGATAATGCAATTGGACGCAGCGACTGCGGCCATACCCGCGCAATGGCGCTATCATGACGCTGATGAACTCGACTCCGTCGCATTCGATTGGGTCGCGATGAAAACGCTTTTGAGCGCTTTTCGAACCGAGGGTTTCTGGGCGATCCGATGAGCCGCACTCTTTGCCAATACGCGATCGTGCGTTTCGCGCCGTTTCTTGAGACGGGCGAGTTTGCGAACGTGGGTATTATCCTGCTGGCGGCGGATCAATCTTATTTCGGGTTCGAGATCGAGACCCAGCGCTACAAGCGCGTAACGAATTTCTTTGACGATATGGACAGTCGTTTATATCGCCAGACCGTCAGAGAACTCGGACTCGAGCTTGAACGAATTCAGACGCTGATCGCACGCCAGAAAAACACGTCTGCTTCTGATCGGGTGGACGCCCAAGCACTGTTCGATGAGCTCATCCGAGCGCGCGAAAGTATCGTGCGCTTTAGCCAACCTGGCGTGGTGCTGGCCGAAGACCCCGCACAACAACTGAACACGTTGCATCGCTATTACGTACGCCGAAGTTTTGTGACCCCCGAACATCGCGAAACCGCACTGGCGCGCGGCATCGGCCAGTGGCTGAGAGACGTCAATATCAGCGAACGCTTCACGCCGGCTCGTCTGGGCAACGAAGAATTCGAAACGCCGAAGCTTCCATTCGTTGAGCAGCGGAACGGCAAAGCGGTCAAGGCTGTAAAACCGCTCAGCCTGGATCAAACAACGCCGATCGCTATTCTCGAACACGCCGACAGATGGAAGTTTCGTATAGCTGGCTTGCGTAAACGTGGGCTGTTTGATGGTCGTTTTCTATTCGCTATCGACGGTCCTTCCGGTAACGACAAACGCGCCAAAGCGTTCGAGGAGGCGCGCGGCTTGCTGACGGATATCGAAGCGAACGTGGTCGACTATAAAGACCGAGAAGGCGTTATCGACTTTGCTTTAGAGGCATGATGGCCCAGGGGCTCGGGCCACCGACTGCACCGGTAGGTTGACCATCAGTTCAACCGCTCAACCCCACCGGCAGACTTTGGCACGGATATAGAACGAAGCCAGCCTTGATCGGCCAATTTTTCGAAATGCTCGATCAGACGGCCATTGAAACAAACCGGTGCCCTGTGCATTACGCTTTCAGTTATCAGCAGCGTCCGCGGGGTTCGACTGGTGTGGCATGGTCACTGACCCCGTTACGTCCAAATCCGATAGGGCCCGCGTGCTCCGGTTGGCCAGCCGGGCCTGGGGCAAACCGGCGTCCTGCCTGGCTTGCCGAACAAGACAGCCGAAGCTGCCCGCGCCTGCGACAAGCATCAATATTCCCGATCGGGAATAAGTAGCCAATAGTTCTGTTCGACGATAATTCGAGGCGGCACTTCTTCGCATTAGTTCAGCGTTGACTATCCCGCGCGCACACGCCAGGCCGCCCCTTGGCCAGTAGCGCGGGCCATTGCATAACAACGACACGATGTGTCGCATTGGCGGTGTCTAGTACGTCTCCCTGCCCTGTGGAGACCGCCATGTCTGCAATTGCGCATGTTCCGAGTGATCGCCCCGTGCTCAGCCTTCAGCGGAACCAGGCGCTGGCGGTGCGGCTTCTGGACACAACGGCCGCGCTCGGCCAGCTGCCGTACCGACGTGTCCTGGATGACGATGAGCCGGTGGCCATGCTGCTGGGCACTGCCCGCCACGGCGCGTTGGTTGATGCGCTGACGGGCGATATGTCGCCAGACGATCGGCATGCGTTTCGACAAGGCGGCGTTGCACTGGCGGGGTGGCAGCGGCGTGTCTTTCGAAATGCGCTCGGTGATTTTGCAGCCTCGCAGCGTCTGGGCGAGCCAATACCGCACGATGCGCTTTCGGCCAACCTGGCCGAACTGGGCCGCTTGTTATCGCTCACGCCGCCCGCGCTTGATCTGCTGGATATCGGCATTCGAAGTGGCAGCGATGAGATGTTGCTCAAGATTCGATCGCCCTTTATTCAGCACGGCCTGGAAAAGAGTGCCCTGGATTTTCAGCATCTTCTCGAGCGGCTGCTTGGGTGCGACTTGAGCGAGGTACAAGCGCTGATCTACCCCCGCGGCCAGCTGGTCTATAGCGGGCTGATCAACCCGCGCGATGATCCGAAAGAGCTCGACGACCTGAATCTGTCGATGGATCTGGCCAGCGCGCTTCTGACACCACGCTTCGACTTCGAGCGGGTTTTTGCGCCGTTTTTCAACAAGGCACCCTCAAGCCGGCTTACGCTGCACGATTACGATTGGCTCGGCGGGGTCATCGATCTGGCGCGGCGGCTTCTGGCCGGCACCGGTTGCGCCGGCATTCGGCCACCGCAGTTGCTATTGCACGGCATGACCGGCACCGGCAAGTCCGAGCTTGCGCGCGTGTTGGCCGCCGCCGTCGGCGCAGACGCCTTCGCCATTGCGGACGGCAACCTGAAAGGCGAGCCGTATGAAAGAGCTGATCGCCTGCGGGCGGCGAAAATCGCGCACAGTGCACTGGCCGACCATGCCCGTGCGCTGCTTGTTTTCGATGAAGCTGAAGCGGTCTTAACCCCGGCCCCGTCGCTGACAGAGCCGGAAAAACGCCAGAAAGGCTGGCTCAACGAGTTTCTGGAGCGCGCGCGGCTGCCGTGTATCTGGATCGCCAACGGTATCGGCAGCGTTGATGCCGCGTATCTGCGCCGTTTTGATTTGGTGATCGACGTGACCGTGCCGCCATGCACAGCACGGCGGCGCATAGCCGCGGACGCACTCGGCCCGTTTTCGTTGTGCGATACATTTTTAGACCGGGTGGCCGAACAGCCGTCGATCACGCCGGCAGAGCTTGCCCGAACACGAGATGCGTTGTATGCGCTTGGCGACCAGGCACAACCGGCGGAAGACGCCGCGCTCGTGCTGGCCAACGGCAGCCGTGGCGTGGCCCGCCAAGCGCTTGATCCGCGCCCCGGCTATCGCTTGCCTGCTTTCGACATCGACTGCATCAACTGCGAGCTCGATCTATCGCAGCTGCTTGACTCGTTGCGGCGGCTCGACGAGGCGCGGCTGTGTTTTCACGGCCCGCCGGGCACCGGCAAGACCGCCCTGGCCCGCCACATCGCCTACCGGCTGGATCGCGAGCTGGTCACCGTACAGGCCTCCGACTGGTTGAGCCCATGGGTAGGCCAGACCGAGCAACGCATTCGGCAAAGCTTTAACGAAGCCGCACGTCAGCGCCGCGTACTGCTGATTGACGAGGCCGACACCTTCCTGCGCGATCGGCAGCTGGGCACACAGTCCTGGGAAACCAGCCACGTGAATGAATTGCTCAAATGCCTCGAAGACGCCCGCTCAATCGTTATCTTTGCAACCAATGCGTTTGAAACGCTCGATCCGGCGGCGTTGCGACGCTTTGATGTAAAAACCGCGCTCAAACCAATGCGCGCCGACCAGCGCCGCCGAATGTTGCGTGTCGTGCTGTCAGGAAATAAGTGCGACACGAATCTGTCGAAGCGCGCCGCGGCACGAATTGACGGCCTGCAGGAGGTCACCGGCGGCGATTATGCGGCCGCACTTCGACACGTATGGATCACCGGTGGCGAACTCAACCGCGACACACTGATTGACGCGTTGGCCCGGGAAGTAGACGCACGAGCGCTTAATCACCGCCATTCGCATATCGGATTTATTGGTTGATCGCTTGGCTTAACGGGCAGAACACGGCTATATCGGCGGTCGCCGCGTTTACTGCGGTGCGGATGCAGAGAAAGTCTCGATCCGTTTTGCGAAACTCGAACACGCGATGACAAAGTATCAGCGCATTCTGTGACAAACTCGCCAGGCCGGTCTGGAACGGCATGACTTCAAGCGGGGCGGCTTGGTCAGGCCAACGCGTGTCGACATTATTTTGATGTTGACGCGAGGCTGATTGTTAGACACAGGGGGGGACATGAGCACCGATATACAAACGGGGGCGCAAGAAAAGCCGCCGCAGACGCCATTAAGCGTTTCCAACGATGGAACGGACGAGGATCGCGTATGTGAGCGCACCGCCACATGGGTACAGAAAGGCCCGCGCATCGGCGTCTATCTTTTCTGGTTGGCCCTGGCGCTACTAGCCCTGCACGTGACTGCTTATATCGGTGCGATTGGAAATCGGTTCGTTGTCGGCGCCGTTCTTACTGCGCTTTGGCTCCCGATGACGTACTTTTTGTATTGGCGCGCCATTTCGAGGCGAATAATACGATGGCATGTCCTGAAAGAAGGCTCGCCGGTAAAAAACCGATTGCGCGGCCGGTTCTTACCGCTTGCTTTGTCAGCGATATTCTCGGCCGCGGCGGCTTTAGCGCTCTTCGTTTTTGCGAGCCAAGGAGTAAGCCTGTCGAACCGTGTGGCACTGGTTCTTGCGGTCCTCTTATGGGTATTCATCGAACCCACCACCACGCGCGTCGTAGAACGAAATACCAAAGTCTATGCAGCGCCATACTTTGCCAAGCGCCTCACGTACTGGACTGTCGTCGGTGCCGTAAGTCTTGGATTGCTGCTAGTCGGCTTTTTTGAGCCACACCCGGATCTTACGAATTTGACCGCACGCGAGGCTTTCGTTTTCGGCCAGTCTCAAGCAATCGGGCAGTTTGAGTGGATACGCTTCCTGGCTGGCCTATCCAACGGCCTGGATTATGTTTGTATTTGGATCGCTCAAACGATGTCGCTGGTGCAAGACAACCTAGGTCTGACGCTCGGCGCCTGGATAGTTTTGCTCTTCAAAATGCTGGCGTTCGTCATATCTGCCCTGCTTTTGATTCAAGCAGCCAGCGTTTGGGCGACGCAACGTGCGACGTCTCGAGATCACAAGAGCGATGCGCGGGCTAGCGTGTCACAACATCTGATCAATGCGGCTAGCTGCCTGGTAGCCGCCGCCTTGATGTTCGGATTCATTTGGGATCAGGCCGTCGCTAACCCATGGGGTTGGATGACCGGTCAGACGATAACGTTCTCGATGTCGGGAAAGGTCTATCAACTATCGCCCAAGGATCTCGAAGCCTCCTTGGCGATGGCGCAGGCTAAAACCACTATCACCCAAAATCGTGCTCTCGGAGAACTGACCGATCAAACAAATCAGCGTATCGACGACGTTTTCGACGCAGCAATCAAGCGTGTGCCGGAGTATGCGGATCAGCACTTTTCTATGTCTGGAAAGTTTACGGCTGTCGCATCGGCCCTTCCGCAGGTGAGTGCGAAAACAGCTGAATCGATACTTTTCCCAACCGTAGGTCTCGATGCACAGCTCCAATCAATCGAGCAGGGCTACGTCAATCAGCTTGATTTTGAACGATTCGCGCAGGCCAGCAACTGGTCGCGCAACCTACGACAATCTCTGGAGCGTTTCGAATCCCACGCGCTTCGTAATAACTCGCGGCCCGTGCAGCCGTTTAGCCCAGAGACCATCGTCGCGAAAAGCCAGATCGACGATTTGCTGGGCAGAACCCGCGCATTGACAGAGTTCGCCGTCTCTTCAGGTTTTGCAGTGGCAGTGACAGGCGGCTCAGTTATTTCTCGTCGGAAAGTAGCCGCTGAAAAAACGCCCCCCAACAATGGCAAGAAAGCAGTCAAAAAAGTAAAACCCAAGAACAAGTTTTCGATGAAAACCGCTTGGTCAAAAATGCTTGCTTCGGGGAAACAGGCAAGTAAAAGTTTGTGGTCCAACGCCAAGAGCTGGGGAACCGCCACAAAAACACTGCTGACCAAAGACGGAATTAAAGCGGCCGGCAGCAGTATCAAATCGCTGCCCGGAGCCGCCTTGAAACTCAAAAAATATGCGCCGGCGATTGGGCGCTTTGCAGCTAAACGGGCGCCTCGCTTAGCAGTCAGCCCCGGATGCGGGCCAGCGGCCATCCCGTGTGCCATTGTCATTTTCGCAAGCACAGAGGCGGTCGCATGGTACGGGGCTACTCGCCTCGACAAATACCAGAACCAAGATGCACTCGAAGCCAAGATGATCGCAAGATTAAATCGTTCGCGTGAATCGTTGAAGCGGGTTTATGCAGCGAGGAGCCAGTCGGCGCTAGAGCCAAACATCGACGCGCTGACTGCGCGTGTTGGACGCGCGGTAATGCCGGTTGAGTATTTTATAAATTAAAGAGCACGTATAGCGAAATTGCCCGGTCGGCAGCCGCTAGATCAGGCAATTTTCCGGTGTCTGTGTGGCGCTGACTTACGGCTGAAAATTAGCGTATTGCTCTGGCTGGTCGACCGGGCCACGATTCGATTGGCGGCCTGGCGGGCGACCGCGCGGCCGGCTCACTCGATTTGCTTGAGCGCTTCAATTAACTGGGGCAAATCCGTCTGCACAATACTCCAGATCGTATCGTTGTCGATGCCAAGATAGCCGTGAATCAGTTGATTACGTGTTGCGATGATCAGCCGCCACGGCACGTCTGGATACTGTGTTCGGACATCCGCCGGTACATGTGTTGCGGCTTCGCCAATCAACTCGAGATTGCGTAGCGTCGCGTCGTACACAAGATTGTTCGCAATGAACGTTTCTTGGCTTAAGCCAGTGGTATAAGTACCGGCTCTTTCGGCAAAGCCGATCATGTCGCTCACATAGAATCGCCATTCGCGGTGGTTACTCGACACGGATCGCTTCGTTTTCGATCAAAGGCTTCAGCTCTGGTCGTAACGCCTTGTCGGTTACAAGATCGACCCGGCAGCCAAGCAAGTCTTCGAGATAGAACTGCACGCCAAAATATCGTTTCGACGTGGCAGGCCCGTCGAACGATACGAGAACGTCAACGTCGCTACCGGCTTTTGCCTCGTTGCGCGCGGTCGAGCCGAAACAAGCCAGATCGCGCACATCAAATTCCCGCATCAAAAACGGCTTGTGCGCCAGAAGCAGTTTGAGGAGCTTGTCTCGCTGTAATTGGTTAGACATGGATATTTCCGACAAGAGCCAGAATCGCTAGGCGGCTTTTAACAATTCTTGGTCAGAAAATGTACATGAATTGGCAACTCGATCGTTACCAGTTCAACGTCTCAAACCCACCCTCAACCTTCTTGTTCTGGCTCGATTCGTCCAGGGCCACGCCGTTGGCGGCGTCGTCGGCGTCGATGACGCCGGCGGCGGGGTCTTTGGCGATGCCGTTGACGACGGGGTGTTCGCGGAAGTATTCCTCGAAGCGCATTTTGGCGTCTTCACCGAACAGGATTTCGCAGGCTTCCATGAGGCCGTCGGATTTCTGGATGGTTTCCTGGCGCGAAACGAGGCTAATCTTGGAGCGCCGGCGCAGGAAGTCTTCGAGCTTGGTGATCATCTCGCGGCGGGCGGCCTGGCGGACTTCGGCACGGATATATTCGGTGCCTTCGATGAGGATTTCGGCCTGGCGCGGGTCTTCGCGGATGTTTTCCAGGATACCGATGGCATGGCCGGCGTAACGGCGCCAGAGCCGTGTGGATAACGGCTCGGAGGCGGTGGCGTCGGTGTAGTCGTCGAGGCTCATCAGGCGGGCCTGATGGAAGAACTCGTCGCGCACGGTGTCGGAAGGCTCGCCGTACCAGCGATACCGCGGGAAGCGGATGTTGATGCTCATTTCCTTGACGAGATCGGTGATTTCGTCGCCGACGTTGACGCAGTCGGTGAGCTTGCCGCCGAAGATGCTGATGAAGCCCTGATCGATATCGGAATCGATCTCGTGCTTGCGCGACAGCTGCAGGAAGTCACGATCCTTGCCGCCGGTGTTCTCCACGGCCAGCGGGCGTACACCGCAGCGGGTGGCGATGATGTCGTCACGATCCAGCGGCTTGTCGAGCGTGAGCCGGGCGTTGATGTTGTCGAGCACGAAGTCGATGTCGTCGTCGGTGATGGCGGCATGCGGATCTTCGGTGCGGGTATCGGTAGTGCCCACGCAGGTGCGGTTGCCCATGGGGATCGAGAAGAACAGGCGCCCGTCCTCGTCGAAGAAGGCCAGCACGCGCTTGTTCGGCGTGAGCTGGTCAACGATGAGATGGATACCCTTGGACAGCACGTGGCTGTGCTCGGTTTTTTCCTCGGTGAGCTTGTTGTATTGATCGGCCAGCGGGCCACAGGCGTTGACCAGTGTCTTGGTCTTGACGGTGAAGCTGCGCCCGGTCATCTGATCGGTGAGTTCGACGTGCCAGAGGCCGTCGCGGCGCTCGGCCCCGGTGGATTTCACATAGTTGACCGCCGAGCAGCCGCTGTTCATGGCCAGGCGCACGAAGTTCCACACGAAACGCGCGTCGTTGTCGTGCAGGAAGGCATCGGAATACTCGAAGCTGCCGGTGGCCTGCTTCGTATCGATGACCGGCTCTTCTTTATTGACCTGTTTGAGCGAGGGCAACCGCGGGAGTCGCGTGAAGCAGTTGCCGAACAGCCAGTAGATCCACGTGCCGGCCCATAGCATCAGCGGATGCCAGCGGAAACCCTTGGTGATGGTGGTCAGAAACCGAATTTCCTGCACCGTGGAGGGGTAATGCCGGATCAGGTGGTTGCGCGAGACACATAGCTCGCGCACCAGTTTGAAGTCGTAGGACTCCATGTACTTGATGCCGCCCCAGATGAGGTTGGATGACCACATGCTGGTCATGCCGGCGAAGTCGCCCTGGTCGATGAGCGCGGTCTTCACGCCCTTGCCCGACAGGGCGGCGGCCGATACGGCCCCGTTGATGCCACCGCCCACGATCAGGGTGTCGTACACCTCACCTTCGGCGAGTTTCTCGATATTGCTTTCTCTGAGCTGCATCGTCGTTGTCCTGATCGTTAACGTGTGCCCGGGGGGCCGCGCCGGTTGCGTCCGCGACGCACCGGAACCGGTTCCAGATCTTTATCTAAACCTGCGCCCGAAAACCCTAGTCTACAACCCGTCATTCGTTAGTCGTAGGCCACTGGTAATTACGCACGCCAACTGCCCCGGGTTGCAAGTCAGCCGGTGGCGGCGCGAATCCAGCGGGCGACGGCTTGATTGCGCGTGTCCTGTACCCCGTAGCGATAGGATTCTTCGGCGGCACTTGCCCAATCGCGCTCGTGCAGGGCCGCGCGCAGGCGGCGATATTCAAGCAGGCCGGGCCGCCCGAGGTTGAAGGCCAGATCCAGCAGGCCATAGCGCACGCTGGCCGGGTAATCATCAAAGCGGGTGTCGTAGGCGCGGGCGTCATCGCGGGCGGTATCGACCCGCGCGGCCAGTTCATCGTTCAAGGCCGCCAGCGAGGCCACCAGATCGGTATAGGGCAGGTATTCGCTGGGTGGATAGCGTGCGGGCGGTGCGCCTGCCACGCGGTCGTAATCATCGCGCACTGCGGCATCGGTGGCCGGCGCGCCGGTCTGGCGCTGCGTGAACCCCAGACCGGCTGCCACGGCCGCATCGGCACTGGCCAGTAGCAGGCCGGTGCCGATGGTCACGTTGGCGCGCGTGTCCAGGTACATATGCCGGGCAAAGCCTTCAAAGACCTTGAGTTGCTCGAGAAAGCCGGCCTCGGTGGTCACGATCTGGCTCATTCGGTCTCTCCTGCAACACGCATGACGAGCGGCCCGTCGCGGTAGCGCGAGCTGCCGATACGCAGTTTATCGCCCTGCAGGGTGACCGCAGCGGTATCCCGATCGCCCATGGGAATCCGCCGGGTGACGGAAACAAACGTCTGGCGCGAGAGGTGGCGCCCGGCCGCGCCGTAAGCCTGGCGCGTGTCCAGGCGTACGAACAGGACGGATTTGAACACGGCCGAGCCGCCGGTCGGCGCGCGCTCGGTCTCCAGCACGAAGGTGTCGTGGGCACAGCCCACCACGTGATAGGCATAGTGCGTGTCGGGCATATCAGCCACGACTTGCCCGCGCGGGCCAAGCTGGGTCTTGGCGGCGTATTCGTTGCTGTGCCGGGCCGCGGAGAGGTTGATCTCCGTGACGATGGACGGCGAGCGATCACTGATGAACGGCTCGAACGCCGCGATGACCTGGGCGCTCACCGGTGCGCCGTCGAACATAAAGGCACGCTCACAGCCCTCGGCCGCCTTGGCGCCGCCCGCGCTCAATGCCCATGCCGTGTTCGTCACGACCAGGCCCGCCAGGATCGCGACCATCGCGGAAAACACGCGCGTGCTGCTCATTCTCATCGCGCTAATACCTGTTCCGGATCGATACGCACGTCATACCACGTCATCCCCCAATGCAGGTGCGCCCCGGTCGCGCGGCCGGAGGCGCCAACCGCGCCAAGCCGCTGTCCCTGATCAATCGTTTCCCCCACGGCCACGTCGATACGCGACAAGTGCAAGAAGTTCGAGCCGATGCCGTGCCCGTGATCGATAAGTACCGTACCACCGGTAAGATAAAGATCCGGCTCGGCGAAGACCACGCGCCCGGCCGCCGGGGCGACGACCGGCGTGCCGGCACCGGCAGCGATATCCATGCCGCTATGGGCCGATCCGGGTGTGCCGTTATAAATACGCTGTGCGCCAAAGTGCCCGCTGACCCGCCCCGGCGCCGGGCGGATGAAATGCTCGGCAAAGCCTAGGGTCTGTTGAGGTTTCATACGAGTCCGCGCCAAGCGCTGTTTTGCGGCAAGACGAGGCGTAGCCC